>CADAWC010000005.1 GCA_902791475.1 Fibrobacter succinogenes | reverse complement strand
TGCTTGTGGTAATTATGAATACAAATTCATTAATAACGAGAAAACTATTATTGTTCAGAAAGGTCGTGATTTTAACAAGCCTAGCGTAAATGCAGATATTAACTTAACCCCAGATTCTGACGAACACGTACGTTTTTCCCTTTTCGACAAGAATAATATCGAAAAAAAATATGACATTGACTTATCTGGGATAATCCATTCATTTACTGTACGGGGCGATTCCGTCGATGTAAACGTAATGAAGGATTGCCGCATGGATTTATTTTCTTGCAATAAAAAAACTGTATATGGGAATAATTTACTGAATGGCAAATACACATTTTCTGTAGCAGAAGAGTGTGATTCAGAATCTAGTTATGATTGCACATGGCATAATCAAGGTTCATTTGAAACGGACGATTTGCATATACATGCGATGATTCATTGGAAATAATTTACCTCCCCGCACTTCCTATACTTTTGTTGAGAACGGCATCGTCATTCTTATTTTACCCGAACACATTCAACAATACAGGTGTCACGAATACGGTTATCACGCCTGCGACGCCAATGGACAAGCTGCTCATCGCGCCCTGAACTTCTCCAATTTCCATCGCCTTTGTCGTTCCAAGTGCGTGGCTCGCCGTTCCAATGGCAACGCCTTGTGCAACCGGATTCCCGATGCGGAAAAATCTGCAAACGAGCGGTGCTGTCACGGCGCCTGTAATTCCCGTAATGACTATTGCCACAATCGTGATTGACGGAATACCGCCAATCTGCTCGGATACCACAGAACCCATCGGAATAGTGATGGACTTAGGAATGAGCGAAAGCATCAGAGTCTTGCTGATGTTGAAAATCTTGGCGCAAGCGATTACGCAGGCAATGCTTGTGATGCAGCCCACGAGAATCCCTGTTAAAATCGGGAGCCAGTTGTTTTTGAGTGCTTGAATGTGTCTGTACAGCGGCACGGCGAGCAGTACCGTTACAGGTCCAAGGAAGAACGAAATGTAATCACCACCTACTTTGTATGTTTCGTATTTGATTCCCGTGACGGTCAAAAATCCGATGATGAGAATGGTGGCGATGAGGATTGGATTGAGGAGCGGATTACGCCACTTGTTGTGGATGGTGACGCCAAGCTCAAAAGCGATGATAGTAAGAATAATTCCAAACATAGCGCGTAAAAATCAATTTTTGTCTTTGGATTTTTTGCTTAAAAGTTGAACGGTCCAGCCGGTCGTTACCATGGTCACGATTGTAATCACGATGCAGAGGAACAGCAATAGGGGCCACTGGCTTTTGACATCGTCACCGACGAGCATAAGCCCGATTGCTGGCGGCAAGAAGAAGAACGAAAGGCGTTTCAAGAAGAAATCGCTCACTTCGCGAATCTGGTCGAGTTTCACGATTTTTAGGCAAAGTAACAAGAGCAGGATGAGCATTCCGAGAATGTTGCCGGGGACGGGAATGCCTGTGTAATCATGAATGAGGTCGCCTGCGTAGCAAATCCCCAAAATCAGGGCTAATTGTAATAATACTCGCATGCGGCCAAAGATAGCTTTTTGAAACTTGATTGGTATATTGAAGTTACTAGTTAATAGTTAGTAGTTACTAGTGTTTTTCGTATTTAAATATTACTAGTAACTAGTAACTCAAAACTCATAACACCTCTCAATAGCTATATTTTGCGGTATGAAAATTGTATTTATGGGAACGCCCGCGTTTGCGGCTCAATTCTTGGAGCACCTCGTTGCTTCCGATAACGAAGTTTTAGCTGTTGTCACTCAGCCCGATCGCCCGGCAGGCCGTGGCCGCGTGCTTACACCTCCGCCTGTGAAAGAGGCTGCGCTCAAGCACAATTTGCCGGTCTTGCAGCCGACTGACTTGAAATCTCCTGAATTCGAAGCAGACCTCCGCAAGTACGATGCCGACCTTTATGTCGTTGTGGCGTATTCCATCTTGCCCAAGAATATTTTGGGCATCACGAAGTTTGGTGCCGTGAACGTTCACGGTAGTTTGCTCCCGAAGTACCGCGGCGCTGCTCCGGTGCAGCGTGCCATTGCCGATGGCCTCAAAGAAACTGGCGTGACTGTTTTCCGCCTGGACGAAAAGATGGACCATGGTCCGATTCTTGCACAGCGCACGGTTGTGATTGACCATCAGGACACAACCGCAAGCTTGCTCGATAAAATGGTCGCTCCGGGCTGCGATGCCTTGGACGATGCCTTGAACCAGCTCAAGAACGGTTGCGAAAAGGATTTGACGCAAGACCACGCACAGGCAAGTGGCGCTCCGAAAATCAAGAAAGAAGAAGGCTTGATTGACTTCAATTTGCCGGCACGCACGATTCACGATCGCATCCGTGCGTTCAATCCGTGGCCGGGTGGCTATGGAAAGCTCGGTGGCCGCATGGTGTACTTGCGCCAGACGGATACTCCCGAAAACGGTCCGAAGCTTGCTCCGGGCGTTGTTGAATTCAAGGATAACCGATTCTTTGTCGGCACAGGTGATGGCGTTCTCGAAGTGATTGTAATACAGGCCGAAGGCAAAAAGCCGATGCCTGTGGCTGACTTTATGCGTGGCATTCAAAAGCGCGAGAGGTTACAGTTTTGCTAACGGAACGTGAAGAAGCCTTTCGAGTCCTTTTGCTTTGGCTAAAAGAAGGCTCGTTCATCAAGGAAAGCGGACTTTCTCCATTTGCGATGGAACTTGCGCTTGGCGTTTGCCGCAGGCACTTGTACCTTGAATATTTTGTCAAGTCGCTCACGAAAAAATTGCCGTCGCTCGAAGCCCGCGTGATTCTTGAAATGGGCCTCTTCCAGATGTTCTTTATGGACGTGCCGGATTACGCTGCAATCAATGATAGCGTGGAACTTGCAAAGTCTGCAAATCTCGGCGAGAGTACTGCGCGGCTTGTGAACGCGGTGCTTCGCACTGCTCGCCGTCAAGGCGAGCCTGCGCTTCCACCGCAGCGCGTTCGCCGCGTGAGTGTCGAGAATTCCGTTCCCGAATGGCTTGTGCGTCGTTGGTTCGATGTGTACGGTGGCGACCGCGCCGAAGCTTTGGCGAAGGCGACGCTGGAGCGCCCAACTGAATGGATTCGCGTGAACTTGCAAAAGACGAGCGCTCCGGTGCTTGCCGAAAAAATCGGCATTACGGGCGCCTCGATTCTCTACGACCGCTTTATTGAAATCCAGCGCGACGTGGGCGTGAAGCTCTTGCTTGCACTTCCGGAATTTGTGAAAGGTGAATTCTCGTTCCAGAATCCGTCTGCATTCGAAGTCGTGAAACTCCTCGACTTGAAACCCGGCTTGAAAGTCTGGGACGCTTGCGCCGCCCCCGGCGGCAAGACCGCTCTCATGGCCGAAATGGATAGCTCGCTCGAAATTCTCGCGAGCGATTCGTCCGCCTCGCGCCTTGAAAAAATGCAGGACCTGATGAACCGCCTCGGTCTTACAAATATCAAGACCGAGGTCATCGACCTTGTGCCTGCTCAAGATTCCGCGACCTCCCCGCAGCATTATCCTCTCTCGTCTCTCGTCTCTCGTCTCTCGTCTAAGTTCGACCGCATCCTTCTCGATGTCCCGTGTAGCAACATGGGTGTGATCGCTCGCCGTCCGGAATCCGTCTACCGCATGACTCCGGAATCCATCAACGAAGTTGCCGAACTCCAGTTCAAGATTCTCGAAAATGCATCTGCCGCACTCGCTCCTGGCGGGCGCCTCGTGTATGCCACATGCAGCCCCGATCCGACGGAAACAACGCGAGTCATCGCACGCTTCGTCAAGGCTCATCCTGAATTTGTGAAAGTTGGCGAACCCGTTTTGCCTGGCCTCAAGGATTCCCGCCTCGACGGCTTTTTCGCACAAGCTTTGGAATACAAAAAATGAAAAAACTCATTACGATCCTAGCTCTAAGTCTGGTTTCGCTTTTGCACGCCGAAGATCCGCTTGCGTTTAGAAACGACTCTGCGGCTGTTGCAAACGATATCTCGTTCTCGCATTTGTCCGTGTTCATTGAAGGTGGCGAAATCTACCCGATGGGTGATTTGATGGATGCTGTCAAAAATACGTTGTATGGTGGCGTTGGCGTCCGCTACACCTATTGGAAAAACGTTGATGGAATCGTGATGTTCCAATATGCGTATTTCAAACCTAATGCTAAGATTGACTATGATGGAGTTCATCAGTTTATGGGACGCGTTGGCATAGAGTGGAAGTGGCCGGTGATACATCCTGTGGCTCTCGGTGGCGGCTTCACTTGTGATTGGACTCGAGCTGATGTTGAAAATTTTGATTGGAATAAAAAAGGTGGAACTTTAGCGAGCAACGAAACAGAATTTGGATGGTATGCAAGAATTAGTTTACCCGTGTTTAAGTATGAAAAATATAGCGCTGGTTTCCATATCATGTGGGAACATCTTTGGACGCTTCCGAAAAGTTCTAATATGTTGTCTGCTGGAATTAGTGTAGAAAGGAGTATTTGGTAATGAACTCCTTTTTAAATAAAATATTTGCTACTTTGGCCGTTTCTGCAACTTGTGTTTTGGCTTCTGTTGATGCAGAAATGGAAGGCATGGAAGTTGTTTCCCGCGACGATGGAACTTTCTTGATTGGTTCTCCCACATTCTATTTTGACCGAGCTCTTGGTGCTGGCGGTATTCATTCCGAAAGTGAATTGTGGACTCCGCGTAAGCTTCGTTATCGATTGCTTTTTAATCGCATGTCCATTTTGCCGAGCTGGGATCCCATTGAAACACCGTCGGTTTGGATGAAAACGGGAAATGAAATTGGTGACTTGATTTATCAAGATTTTTTAACGGACAATAATGATCGTCCAATCAATAGAACTCCTATCTTAGAGGTGGGGGTGCGCACACCATTGTTCCATGGTTTTTGGGGCACATTCCGCTTGTTCCAAGATGACCATTATTGCTTCTATTCAGCGCGATCTTATCGCATGAATCAGGTGGATGGTCCTTTTTCGTTCTTTGGAGACAACTGGCCGATGTTCAGCTCTGCGTACGGTGGGCTTGGCTATACAAACGAATTCATAAATGCTTCCGTTCTTGCTGGGATGGAATACATGTGGATCTTTACAGAAAGTTCCAGATGGATCCCTGTACAGTATAAACCGCGTATTGAATCACGTGCTGATTTTGGCAATTTTTCTGCAACGCTAGTCTACGAAAATGCGGAATATCAAAATTTCCGCAAAAAGGAAACCGGCGAACGTAAGGAAGTGAATGGCTCGCTTGTCTACAACTGCGGCGAAAGTTGCAAACGCGGAATGCTTCAGCTTTCCGCTGGTCTTGCATTCCGCTTTGTCGATGATGATGGTGTTGTCTATACAGGTCTAGAGAACGATCGAGTTGTGTGGCCGTTCCTTGAAATGCGTTTCAAACCGATGAATCAATTGAAGTTTGATGTGATGTTCGGTGTGAATGATAGAGACTGGCTTGTGCAAGATAGCGTTGAATACCAGTTGCCTGTTCCTGAAAAAATGAACATTACAGTTGGTGCCAAGAATATTTCTGGAACACATTTGAATCCGATTGCCGATACTCATGAATATTTTGATGGTGATACGATTTCATTGACGACAAGCGGTCGCATGAACCTGTTGCAGGGCTATGTCAGCATAGAAGATACTCTTGCAAAGTTTTTTAGCGTTGGCCTTCGTGGAAGCTTCTGGGCCGAACACGGTGCCGAAACATTTGATACCGAAGAATTTGTTGATGACGGCATTTATACATTCCGCCATGGCGATGTCGCTCGTATCAATTCCTGGATTAAAGGCGTTACTGGTGAATTTTGGCTGAAGCTGTGGTATAAGGAACTGCTCAATTTTACGGCTCTGACGGGTTTTGAACGCATTGATGGCAATGAAAAACGTTTTGAAGTTAATCCGGCTGAGTTCTTTGTCGCCTTTAATGCGGACTGGCTTATAAATAAGACATTCCGTATTTCGCATTCCCTTCGATACAGAAGTGATGCCGAGTGGAATCTCCGTTCTAGAGATCCTTATATTGTAAAAGGTGATTGGTATTGGGATGCCACTTTTGAGCAGCGCTTCCCAAAATATGGAATTTCTTTTGCAGGTTCTATTATCCAAGCTTTGGGCAAAGAAGTTATCGAGGCTCCCAATGGGGAATACAGCCGAGTGCGCTTCTTCTGCACCGCAAAGAAAGCCTTCTAGTCCCGACTGTCATGCCTGCCGGAGCCTGTCCTGAGCGAAGTCGAAGGATGCAGGCATCTCCTAAAATATTTTTTTTAAAGCTTTTAAACTGAATGAGTTTGCGAAAGTCTCAAAGGCTTTCGCTTTTTCTATCCATTCAAATGCGGTCGGCTTGTCGCTATTGGCTGTTGGTTTTGACAAATGTGTAGCATTTGCTTTTGTTGAAAGTCGCACATGCAACACTTCGCATTCGATTTTATGCACCGTGATGCTATGGCGGAATGTTCCACAATGTTTTAATGATTCGATTTCGTCGGCGTTGATGTAATCTTCACCTTTGGCGGGGAGTGCTACAGTGGCATGGCGAGCGCTTTCAAAATGCGGGAGCGCCAGTTGCTTGTCCAAGAATTTTTGCCCGCCGTTCACTGCAAGGATTTTCTCGTCCGCACTCTCGATAATGAGTACGGTTCCATGCCAGCTTTTTTCAGTGCGTTTTTTAGCGGGAGGAAATTCAGCCGTGCGGCCATCCAAGAATGCGCGACATTCTTTTTGGAGCGGGCATGTTTCGCAAAGGGGTGATTTTGTTTTGCAGACAGTTCGCCCAAGCTCCATCAGCGCTTCGTTGTGCATATACGCTTTTAGTGAATCCGCCACCTCCCGCGCATATTCCCAATAAATCTCGCTTGCTCTCACGTCATTACACTTCGTGCCATGACTGCTACGTTTCTCCAATGCGTGTGCAAGCTCCCGCGCTGTCGAAACTTGCACGTCATTGCGAGCCTCCTGTAAGGAGGCGTGGCAATCTATAATTTTTCCTTTGTCAGTCGGCAGAAAGTCAAGTTCGTACAATCTGCTGAAAATCCTGACGAGATTTCCATCTAGAATCGCTTCTCTCTGGTGGTAGGCAAGGCTTAAAATCGCTCCTGCCGTGTACGCTCCGATTCCCGGCAACGCTTCCAATTCCTTGCGCGTCTCGGGCATCTTGCGCACTCCCGTCATCCTCGAAGCGGAGCGAAGGGGATCCAGTGAATTTTCGCATACGATTTTCGCTGTCTTCAATATATTCCTTGCGCGGCTATAATATCCCAACCCCTGCCAGTACTTAAACACCTCGGCTTCTTCCGCCTGGGCGAGCGTTTCCACATCCGGAAACCGCTTCATCCATCGCGTAAAATAATCCCTGACCGTCGAAACCTGCGTTTGCTGTAACATCGTCTCGCTAATCCATACAGCATACGGATCACGGGGCGCATCCAAGTCTGCTGGCCTCCACGGCAATTCTGCCGCGTTCGCCCTGAACCACTCGCGCAAACGTTTCAAAGAATCAGGAGTCATTAGTTGATAGTCTTTCGTCTCTCGTCTGTAGGCGCTTTGCGCCGTTCTCTCGTCTAACTAAATCCCGTATACTTCTCGTTTGAGCTTTCTAAAGAACTCAAACTGCGTCTTGGTCGAGCTTGCAAGTGTGTAGCGTTCGCTGCGCTTGTGGCTGTCAATTCGCATCTGCTCGTAGAGTTCCGGCTTCTCAAGCTTGATGGTTCGGCATTCTTCGAGCGTTTCCAACCACTTTGTTTCATCAATTGGCAAAATGCGTCCGCAACTGTCGTCCTGCACAATGTCGTGCGGACCGCCGTAATTGCTTACAATTGCAGGCGTGCCTGTAGACATCGCTTCTACGACAACGTTTCCGAACGTGTCCGTTGTGCTTGGGAACAAGAAAAAGTCCGCATCCGCATAAAGGCTTGCGAGCATCTCGCCGCCCTGTTCGCCTGCAAAGCAAACGCTCGGATTGTCTTTGAACTGCTTCTTGATTTCTTCGAGATACCAACCGTAGCCCACGTACATGAGTTCCACGTCGTCATGCTTGGCCGAGAACTTGCTCCACACGGAGTTCAAAAATTCCAGATTCTTTTCCTTGGAAATTCTACCGATAAATGCAAATCGCACGGGTCTCTTGGTGCGTTCGTTGCCGAACTTTTCCCATGCACCTTTACCGCGCAATGTCGGCGAAAAACGATCGAGCGGGAGTCCGCGGGGGAGAATCTGCACCTGGTTTGCAGGGACCTTCAAGTCCTTTTGCAAAATGTCTGCATAGTCATCGCAAGGGCTAATGACCGGGCGCGCCATCCAGTAGAAAATGCGCATGAGCCAGAGCACGTACGTGTGCATCCACTTCGCTTTTACAAGCGTTTTTGCGTAAGTCGGCACGTCGGTGCGGTAGTGGCTAAAGACCTTGATGCCTGCAATCCATGCACATAGGCAAACGACCCAAGCGCCAGGGCTCGGGGTTTCCAGTTCAATCATGTCAACCGGGTAGCGCTTGAGTAATCTCAGTGCCGGCGAAATGCGCGGAATGGCAAGTTCGCTGTTCGCGTACCCGAGCTGTTCCATGCTGAACAGGCGCGGCAACAAAATGCAGTAGCTGTTTTCCACGACACCGCATGGGCGCGTGTTGAATGCACTGCCGGCGAGGTAAGCCTTCATGCCGTGTGCGCGCATGTACGGAATCACGTTCCTCAAGTTGTTCGCGATGCCGTTTGTCTCGTCCAGATTGTCCGAGTAAAACAAAATGCGCACATCGTCCGGGTCTCTTTTTTGGCGTTCCTTTTTCAAATAGAAACGCAATTTTAGGAGCTTTGGCAAATTCAAGAGAGGCGTAAGCGCCACCAGTGGCGGAATCCAGCAAGTGCGGATGTTTCCGGGTGGCTTATGGTCAAACGAAAAAAACTTGCGGAAGGTGCTCGTGACCTTTCGACCAAAAATTGCCGGGCGAGAATCGAGCTTGTCGCTAGCCTTGAGCTTTGTTGAACTTGACGCAGTCGTCATACTTCACTCCTTTGCCACCGAACAAGTCTAATGCACTACCAATGGTAAGGTCAATCTTGCCATTCGAAATTTCTTTGCAATGAATCAGGTCTTCAAGCGATTTTGCACCACCTGCATACGTCACAGGAATCGGGCTATTCTCGGCGAGGAACATGATGAGCTCGTCGTCCATGCCCTGTTGCTTGCCTTCGACATCGGCTGCGTGAACCAAGAATTCATCACAGCTCTTGGCGAGGTCTTCGAGCGTTTCCTTGTTGATTTCGATATCGATAATCGTCTGCCAGCGGTTAGTGGCAATCTTCCACTGCGGCTTGCCATCGACCATGCCAGTGCGCTTGCAGCTCAAGTCCAAAACCAAATGCTCCTTGCCGACTGCATTCTCAAGTTCCGCCAAACGTTCACGGTCTAGTTTCCCCTCGGGGAAAATCCAGCTCGTCACAATCACGTGCGAAGCGCCTGCCTGGATGTACTCCAAAGCGTTCTGGGCATTGATGCCACCGCCAACTTGCATGCCCCCTGGATACGCCGCAAGCGCGTCCTTTGCCGCGCTCTCGTTTCCCTTGCCAAGCATAATCACGTGTCCGCCCTTGATGCCGTCTTTCTTGTAGAGTTCGGCAAACCATGCGGATGATCTGTCTGTTTCAAAATTTGTCTTGAGTCCCGCTCCGCTATCGGAGAGTGAACTGCCGACGATCTGTTTTACTTTGCCATCGTGCAAGTCAATGCACGGTCTAAACTTCGTCATTAGTCCTTGACCCCTGTAATAGCCCAGTCAATTTTCTTGCCAAGTCCGTTCTGGCTTCTACCGCGGTAGAACAAAACTTCGCCACCTGCGGCAATCTTCATAGCCTTCTTTGCAAACCAGCCGTCAATCTTGTCCAAAAGCGAGGCCTTCTGCAAAACCTTGTTCACGGGGAACACCATAGCCGGGACGCCGTTCTTCCATTCAAATGAGAGCGTTGTTGTCGGGAATTTTTTGCCGTTGTATTCGGAGCCACCTTCCTTGACTTTTGTCGGGATGGCTACCTTCATGCCCTGCGGTCCGTTGTATAAGGCGTAACCCATCAACTTACCATCTTTCGTGAGGGTGATGCGGCCTGCGTGCATCGGGGATTTGTCGCTTGTGCTAAAGTTGATGGTGCGGGCTGCCATATCTGTTGCCTGTGCGGTTTGCCAAATTTGGTCCATGTAGGCGTAACCCTTGACTGTCAAAGTGTCTTCGTTGTAGGCTATTTTACCCGTAACGCGTCCGTAAGGAATGTGGATGAACTGGCCCATCTTTTCTTTGCCGTAAGTCCAGACTCCATTTCCCGGGACCATACCCTGGACTGCGCTTTCGAATGTCACGTCGAGGAGAAATTTTCCGCCTTTGTCGGCACTGTAAAGAACGCGATGTCCTTTGCCCGGCTTGTTCTCGAGCTTGTATTCACCCTTGATATCGATAGTTGCCTTTTCCTTGCTTGCAACGAGACGTTCTGGCGGGTATTGGCGGCCAACAGAGTAGGTCTTTCCCTTGAAATTCCAGAAGTTCAAGTCGCAGCCGATTTTACGGCCGGAGCCAGGCACGTTAAGGAGGGAGTAGTTTACAAAAGCTCGTGTGCCGTTGTCGAACACGAACTGGTAACTCCAGGTTTCGTTAAATTCCTTGGAAATGGGATTGTGAGGCATAAAGTCGCTGACAGTGAGGGCTCTATCGCCACCCTGCGGGCCAACAACTTCTGCGGCGTGTGTTGTCGCAGACAAAGCAAACAGGGCACAAATCCCCAAAGCAATATTTTTTATTTGTAATCTCATACTCGAAAAAATAAAAAAAAGCTGTTCATGTGGAACAGCTTTGTTGTAGAAATTCGCTAAACGGCGGTTATTGCGGAATGAATTGCCGATAATCGGACCAAGTTACAGACGCAAGTCGCGGCCCATGCCCATCTTGAGTTCTACGCGGCGGCGGACCACCATTTCGTTGAACAAATCCGAGAGGCAATCTTCCATGCAAATCATGGGCTTCCAGCCGAGATTCATGATTTTGGTGGGGTCGCCAATCAAGAGCGGAATGTCATTGCAACGGTCGTAACCCGGGTCAAAACGGAAGTCCACGCTCACGCCGGAGATGTCCACGAGCATTTCCACGAGTTCGCGGAATGTGTAGGACTTTCCGCAGCAAATGTTGAACGCTTCGCCAGATTCGGCGGTATTCAAAATCTGGATGGCGGCACGGGCAACGTCGCGCACGTCAACCACGTCACGGCTTACGTCAAGGCTTCCCGAATAAATGACCGGTTCAGCACCGTAATACTTTATCTTCACCAGCTGGTAGGCGATGGAAGGGAGCACAAAGCGGCGGCTGTGATGCGGCCCCGTAAAGTGGAATGGGCGGGCAAACACGATGTGGAGCCCATTTGCATTGCGGAACTGGTTTCCCAAAATTTCCATGCATGCCTTGGATGTGGCATACGGAGTGAGCGGGTTAGGAGGGTCAGTTTCCTTGTGCAGGTAAGTCAGTTGCTGTTCCGTTCGGCCGTAAATTTCGCTACTGCTGAGGAGCAATACTTTTGCCTTCGGCACAACCTGTCGCACCGCTTCGAGGAGCGTCTGCGTACCCAACAAGTTGATGTTGAGCGTTTCGTAAGGCTTCTTGTAGCTGAGCCCCACAGAGGATTGGCTTGCCAAATGGTAAATGTGCGTCGGGGAAACTTTCTGAATCATTTCCAGCACATTCCTGAAGTCCAGCAAATCACCGGTCAGGTACTGTACTCCTTCGACCTTTTGCCACGGCTGCGGAAGTTCGTCACTGAAGCTGTACAGCTCGTGATTGGTGCCGCTTAAGTTAGATAGAATACTGTACCCAAGTGATCCCGTTCCCCCGGTAACCAATATACTCATCTAAACCTCACTCGCCTGGATGGCTTTCCAGGCTTCTGCAATAATACCCTTATCAATATTACAAACTTTTTCGACCTTTCCGATCTTTGTAGGCAAAATATAAACTCTAGTGCCTTTTTCAGCCTTCTTGTCGACAGCCATTGCAGCCCAAGCCGCTTCGACATCCGTGTTGTATGTCTTCGGGAATCCGAGATCGTCGAGCAACTTGTTTTGACGTTGTTCGTCTTCCTTCGAAAGCTTTCCGAGGAGAACTGCCGCGCGTGCGGCAACTCGCATGCCCAAAGAAACGGCGATACCGTGGCTGTAAAGCTCGTAATGCGTGAGCTTTTCAATGGCGTGACCGAACGTGTGACCGTAATTGAGGATGGCGCGGAGTCCTGCTTCCTTTTCGTCGATGCCGACCACTTCGGCCTTGATTTGGCAACTGCGGAAAATCATGTGCTTCAACACGTCAAAGTCGTGAGCCTTAATCTTTTCGACGTTGTTTTCAAGGTAGGTGAAGAATTCTTCATCGTAAATCACACCGTACTTGACAATTTCGGCAAGACCCGCAAGGTATTCGGTCGGGGGGAGTGTGTTCAGCACAGAAATGTCGCAGACAACTGCTTTCGGCTGGTAGAATGCGCCAATCATGTTCTTGCCTTCGGCATGGTTCACGGCGACCTTGCCGCCAACGGAACTGTCGACCATTGACAAAAGCGTTGTCGGGAACTGCACAAACGGAATGCCGCGCTGGTACGTGGCGGCGCCAAAGCCAGCCATGTCACCCACAACGCCACCGCTGAACTGCAAAAGGCAGCTCTTGCGGGTGTAACCGCGGTGCAGCATAAAGCTGTAAAGCTGGTTTAAGTTGTGGAGCGTCTTGTGGCCTTCGCCTGCCTGAAATTTGAAAATCGGGCAACGGCCTGCCTGGCCGCGCAGTTCCGAAAGCTTCGTGTTCTGTTCCTTGGCAATCGTCGTGTCCGTGCAAATCAAGAATTCATAAGTCGGAGCAAGACGCAAGCCTTCAAGCATAATTGCGGCGTCCGGCACAATGTTCTTGCCGATGAAAATCGGGTAGCGGCCGCCTTCGCTCGGGTGCACGTCAAGCGCATGGCTTTCCCAGAACTTGAGCATGTGCATGATGCGTTCCGTGACATGCGTTTCGGAATAGTCGTTAGAGCTTTCGACGCTAAAGTCCGCATTGGCGTAATTCTTTTCGCGGTCTTTCAGCATCTGCTTGATCTTTTCGAGGCGTTCTTCGTCCGAAAGGTTTGCCAAAAGCGGGCGCGTGTTCTTGCGGCCAATGCGTTCCGAAAGCACTTCGGGCTTTGCCCACAGGCGGATAATCGTTCCGTTTTCGCGGATGACCTTCAAGTTTTCGGCCTGCGTGAGTGCACCACCGCCAAGAGATACAACGAGAGGCTTTTCGCTCTGTGCAATTTCGGCAATCACGTCGCGTTCCATCTTGCGAAATGCGGCTTCGCCTTCTTGCTCAAAAATTTCGCTAATGGACTTGCCGGCGCGTTCTACAATGACGTTATCTGTATCGACAAACGGGCGTCCGAGGCGGTCTGCGAGGGCGCGACCTGTACGGCTCTTGCCGCTGGCCATGAATCCGGTAAAGTATAGATGCTTCTTCATTTTAGCCCTGCATTCCTTTGCGCATAATCGCAGTCAGTTCTTCGTTTGTTTTGTTTTCGGTTTCTTTCGGGAACCACTTTTTAAAGCTTTCGAGGCCCTGGTGTACGAGCATGCCTTCTCCGGTCACAATCTTGCAACCTTTGGTTTCTGCCATCTGCAAAAGCTTGGTGTGTGGCGGCGTGTAGACGATGTCGCAGACGACCTGGCCTTTGTGCAGACATTCGTCTGTAATGGGGGAGGCTTCAACGTTTGGGCTCATGCCGACCGAGGTCGCATTGATGATGATGTCAAGGTTTGCAGAAATACTTGCAAATTCACCAAACGTCGTGACTTGAACGGTCTTGAAATTATTGTCGCCTGCTTTGCCCGACTGGAAAAACTTGTTCAGAGAACCTGCGAGAGCTTCGCCTTTTTCCTTGGTGCGACAAACAATTGTAAGCTCGTTTTCTTGTTCCACAAGCGTAAACGCAATCGACTGGGCGGCGCCACCGTTTCCGAGGAGCGCAATCTTCTTGTTAGACGGATTTACGCCATTCTCTTCGAGATTTCGCACGCAACCATAAGGGTCCGTCGTCGTTCCGCAGAGAGTCCCGCCGACAATGCCGTCCTTCCAGTACAGTGTGTTCACGCTACCTGTGAACTTTGAAATTTCCGAAAGTTCATCCACCAGGCGGGCTGTCCCGTCTGCATTGAAAAATTCCGTCTTGTAGGGAATGGTGACATTTGCTCCGCGAAACTTCATCGCCTTGAAGCCTTGAATCGCCTGGGCGAAATTTTCTGGTTCGGGTGCGTAGGGGAGATAAGCCGCATTGATGCCAAGGGCGTCAAAAAGGGCGTTGTGCATAGCGGGCGATTTGCTGTGAGCAACCGGATGCCCGAAAATGCAAAGAGTTTCCGTCTTTCCGTTTATGGAAGCCAAAGTAACCTCGTATGTCCTTCCCACCTGTGGGGAAAAACTCTAAATAATACACTACAAAGATATATTATTCTAGATAAAAAATTATGCAATAAGAAATTAACAGAGGTTAGTAGGCAGTAGGAAGTAGACGGTAGGAAGAGGCTTTCCCGCCGGAACCTGTCATTCCCGCCTCCGAGCGGGAATCTCCTTCTTGTATAGTAACGATTCTGAAAGCTCTCGTCTTTCGTCTGTAGCCGCGTAGCGGCGTTCTCTCGTCTAAACGCCCCCTAGACACAATTTCTATATTTGTGCCCGATGAAATTACCTATCGTTTGCATAATTGGACGTCCGAACGTCGGAAAGTCCTCCCTCTTCAATCGCATTCTTGGCCGCCGTGCCGCCGTGGTGAGCGACCGCGATGGTGTTACCCGCGACCGTCATTACCAGAATGCGATTTACAAGGGTCACGAATTTACAGTCGTCGATACGGGTGGATTCTTGCCCGATGATTCTATCGACGTCTTGGCGGACAGCGTCCGCGCCCAGATTTTTAACGCCGTGAACGAAGCCGACCTCGTGCTCTTCATGGTCGATATCCGCGTGGGCATCACCAAGCTCGACCAGCAGTTTGCACGCCTCATCCGCAAGCTCGACAAGAAGGTCATCCTCGTCGCGAACAAGAGCGAATTGCAGGGCGACCGTCAGGAAAGCTACGAATTTCTCAAACTCGGCTTTGGACAGCCGCGTACCGTCAGCGCCTTGACCGGCTATGCTTGCCTCTCGCTCTTGGACGAAGTTGTCTCCGTGCTCCCGACTCCGGTGCGTGGCGAACGCCGTGAAGAACGCCCGGTGCGTTTTGCCATTCTCGGCCGCCCGAACGCAGGCAAGAGTACGCTCCTCAACCGCCTGTTGAACGAAGACCGCGCTGTGGTTTCCGACATTCCGGGTACGACCCGCGACTCCATCGACTGTGACTTTGTCGTTGACGGACAAAAGTTCGTCGTTACCGATACCGCAGGCCTCCGCAAAAAGGCTCGCGTCGAAGATGAAGTGGAAGTCTTCAGCAACATGCGCACGCTCGAAAGTATTCGCCGTTCCGACTTGTCTGTGCTCGTCGTCGATTGCACGCGCGGCATGGAAATCCAGGACTACCGCATCATCACGGAAATCCGCAAGGCGGGCAAGGGCCTCGTCGTCGTGCTGAACAAGTGGGATATCCTCCCGAACAAGAACGACAAGTCCTTCGATCACATGGTCAAGGAACTCCTCGAACGCGAACCGATGCTTGAATTTGTGCCGATTCTCTCGATCAGTGCCAAGGAAGGCCAGCGCGTAGGCCGCGTGATTCAGGCTATCCAGACCGTCTATGCCAACTGCCGCCGTGTGCTTGGCCGTGACCGCGTTGCCGAAAGCTTTGCGAACTTCTTGCAAGAAAAGGCTCCTCCGAGCCACAACGGCCGTGTCGTCATGCTTACCCGTGCCTGCCAGATCATGGTGGAACCGCCGGTCATCGACATCGAAACCCGCACGCCGGAACTTGTCGATGAATCGTACAAGCGCTACTTGCTCAAAAAGTTTTATGACGAATTCCAGTTGCAGGGCGCTCCGCTCCGCCTGAATTTCGATAGAAAGTTAACTCTCAGAAAGGATGAAGAACTTGAACAGTTTACTGAGTCTTCCAATAGCGTACTTGCTGGGGTCGATCCCCAGCGCCATATGGGTAGCAAAACTCGCGAAAGGTAAAGATTTTGACATTCGTGATTACGGCTCCAAGAATGCGGGCCTCACGAATACATTCCGCGTGCTCGGCTGGAAGCCTGCTCTCCCGGTCGTGTTCATGGATCTTTTGAAGGGCTTTTTCGGACCGTTTATCGCCCAAAGAATGTGCGAAGCTCAAGTCGCCGCTGGTGGCGCCGACTACAGCGCATGGGTGCCGCTTGTCGCCGGTCTCCTTGTGATTTTCGGCCACAGCTTTACTTGTTTTGCGGGCTTCCGTGGCGGAAAAGGCGTGCTTGCCGCACTTGGCGTGTTCCTCGCGATTTTGCCGCTCACCGTGCTTTCTGCATTTGCCCTCTGGATAATCCTCACGTTTACGACAAAGTACGTTTCCGTGGGCAGTATTTTCGGTAGTGCGCTTCTTGGCGTTCTCTCGATTTTTGGCTACGTTTGCCCGGAATACTACTTTGAAAGCGTGAACCTCGGACAGATGATTCTCGCTGTGGTTGTCGCTGTTTTTATCATCGTGAAGCACAAGTCGAACATCAAGCGCCTCCTCAACGGCACCGAAAACGGCTTTGGCTCCAAGCGTAAGGCTAAGTAGGAAGTAGACAAGGCTCTTTTATTCACGCATTGTCATCCCGGCCTTTGTGCCGGGATCACCTTCTTGTAAAGGTGTAAAGCAAAATGCATACAGGGGCGCCTTTGTGCCGGCATCACCATTTCGGGACTGCATAAGAGTGAACCTGTAACAAGTACGGGGTGACAGCGATAAGAACCTATGTGTGCTTACATTTTTTGAATATTGATGGCTGCAATTCCATAAAATATTGTAGATTATATGCGGCAATGATTTTTGGCAATGTTAACCATTGACTAATGACTATAGACTATTAACTAGGAAAGATATTATGAAAGTTACAGTTTTAGGTACCGGTGGCTGGGGCCTGACCCTCGGTCAAGTTGTTTACGAAAACAAGAACGAACTCACTTTTTGGACCAATTCCCAAGCAGAAGTAGATCTTCTCTCCACCGAACACCAGTACAAGGACAAGCTCCCCGGTGTTATTTTCCCGGCTGATTTTAAGTACACGACCGACATGCACGCCGCTCTTGAAGGTTGCGACATGGTCCTTATCGTTGTTCCGTCGCAGTTTATGGCAAGCGTTGCCGCAAATCTTGGCTCCTGGACCCCAGCAAAGGGCAAGGAACCGATTGTTGTTTGTGCCACAAAGGGTATTCTCGAAGGCACGGACCAGCTCATGAGCGAAGTCATCCTCGAAAAGGTTCCTTGGCTGACCGAAGACAAGATGGTTGCCTTTAGCGGTCCGTCTCATGCAGAAGAAGTGAGCCGCCACGTGCTTACCGCCATTGTCGCTGCCTGCGTGAACGAAGAATCTGCAAAGATTGTGCAGCAGGCAATGAGCTGCTCTTACCTTCGCGTTTATACTTCGACCGACATCGTCGGTGTGGAACTTTGTGGCTCCGTAAAGAACGTGATTGCTATTGCTTCCGGTGTGCTCTATGGCCTCGAAGCTAGTGGTAAGTTTAAGATTGGTGACAATACCCGCGCTGCCATCCTCACGCGTGGCCAGGCTGAAATGTGCCGCTTGGGCAAGGCTCTCGGTGCAAAGCCCGAAACGTTTGCAGGCCTCGCCGGCATGGGCGACCTCATCGTGACTTGCCTTTCCCAGCACAGCCGTAACCGCTATGTGGGCGAACACATTGGTAAGGGCGAAACGCTCGACCAGGTACTTGCCGGCATGAAGATGATTGCCGAAGGTGTGCCGACTTGCCGTAGCACGCGCGCTCTCGCCAAGAAGCTTGGCGTTGAAATGCCGATTGTCGAAGCGGTCTATCAGATGTTGTTCGAAAACCGCAAGGTCGAAGATGTGGTCAAGGAAATCTGGGGCCGCGAACTCAAGGCTGAAAACTGGGCTTAGTTCAAACAAACTAACGAATGCTCTGTCACGAGCGGAATTCACCTTTACATAGTCACCCCGGCCTCCGTGCTGGGGTCATCTTTTTATCTAGGAATTGTCATTCCCGCTGTTATAATGTCATTCCCGCCGCCTGTCCTCGCGCCTGTCCTCGCTTGACGGGGATGACGGGGATGAGCGGGAATCTCCTTTCATTGCGTCATCCTGAGGGCGAAAGCCCGAAGGATCCATAATTTCTCGCCGAAAAAACAGAAAAACCATCAAAAACCTTCAAAATTTCAATTTGTAAATAAAAATTTACTTTTAAAAATTAAAATCAGATTTTGTTCTTTTGTCCGAAATTTCGAAATTTTAAAATTGCTGATTTTGTTCAAATTTCGCCAAATATGTCAAAAAGTTTACAACTTTAACACGTAATCTTTTTGTAAGAAGTTAGACGCAAAAACGCAACTTTATTCCAAGTTGAAATAAATTTTTGTAAGAAAAACTTAACTTTCTCGAAAAATTAATGTAAACTTTGTTTTGTGAAAGTTTTTCACAAAGATTGGAGAAAATTAACAAGGGAGCATATTATGCATTACACAAAACTCAGTGTTGCGGGTTGTGCCGCACTCATGTTTGGCCTCATCGCTTGTACTGGCGAAGACGGAAAAGATGGCATTAATGGAACTAACGGCTTGAATGGTACAAGCTGTGAAGTTAAGTCATTGAAAGATGACAGTGGCTACAAGGTGCTTTGCGGAGGGGATTCTGTAGGCGTCTTGTTGAACGGTAAGACTGGTGCTACGGGTAAGCAGGGTATTACTGGTGCTACTGGTGCAAAGGGTGCTACTGGTAAGACTGGTGCTACCGGTGCCACTGGTAAGGACGGCGCAAGCTGTACTGTAGAAGCCATTACCGATGGCTATAATGTGCTTTGTGGTGGCAAGCAAGTTGGTGTCTTGAGAAACGGCGTTGCCGGTGAATCTTGCACCACTTCTGAAGCTACTGACGGCATTAAGATTACTTGCGGTTCTACCGAAACCATTCTTAGAAATAAGACGTGTACCGTTAAGGAAACCGCCGATAAGGATGGCACAAAGGGCCTCCAGATGGATTGCGATGACGGAACTTCCGGTGTCGTGTGGAACGGTAAGAATGGTGCCGATGGTACCGATGGTACCGACGGTATCAACGGTGAAAATGGTACCAGCTGTACTGCTCAGACCATCAAGGACGAAAAGAACGGTAAGGAAGGTATCCAGATGTTCTGCGGTGAAACGCTTGTTGGTACCGTATGGAATGGTGAAGATGGTACCAATGGTGCAAGCTGCACGAGCGTGGACAATGGAGATGGTACTGTAGATGTGACTTGCGGTGACGCTGATCCGATTACCGTTTTCAAGGCCATGTGCGGTGACGCCTTCTACGATCCTGCCAAGAAGTTCTGCGTCCTCGGCAAGCTTTATGACAAGTGCGGTGGTAGCGCATTTACCGTTAATACAGAAACCTGTGTTAATGATGAAGTCGTACCGCTTTGCTTGGAATACAAGAAGCTGAAGAATGGTAACTATCAGTATGTTACCAAGCGTGGCATTAAGGATGGTGAATTCTGCTGGAATGGCATCATTACTCCGAAGTGCGGCGGTAAGGAATTCTCTCAGCATGAATTCTGCGGCAAGGCTTATGACGGAAAGACGGACTCCATTTGGACGTATTGCGATAATGCTTACGCCGCTGCGGGTAGTGACCCAGCCTCTCGTCAAAATCGTAATACCGTCGACGGTGCTTATTATCGCCTCGGTGTAACGTTGGCTCCTCGCCCAGTTGAAGGTGAAGATCCGGTTCCTGCCGCAGAAGAAGAAAGCTTCATAGGTAATTTGATCGGTACCGCACTTGAACCTTATAGCGTTGATAACTTGAATGCCTTCTTCACAAGACTCGAAGCTGCAAAGGGTCGTTGCGATGGTATCGAAACGGCTAAGTGGTGCGGTGACGAAATGTACGATGCCGCCACACAGTTCTGCGATATTCGTGATGATCATATCTATAAGTATGCAAAGCCTGCTGGTGTCGATGGTATCTGGTGGATGAACGAAAACCTCGCGTTCGAATACAAGCTGCCTAAGGTTGTTACGACGGATGATGTTGAATCTATCGACCAGGTTATGGGTAAGGTTAATTACGAAGCCAAGGTCTTTGAAAACTTCGAAGCTGCTGAAGGCCGCTACTATACCTGGAATTCTGCAATGGGTGTAGGCGATATCAGAAAGACAATGTCCGAAGATGAAATCGCAAATACTCTTATCAAGAAGGATCAGACTGCTGGTGCATGCCCTGCTGGTTGGAGATTGCCGACTAAGGACGAACTTGATCTGCTCCAGGCTGCCGGTGCAAATCTCGATAACGAAAATGGCTTCATTGACGTTGGCTTTGACTTCAACTTTGTTGGATACTACAATGCTGATGATAATAAGGTCATGAATGCTGAATACGCTTACTTCTGGTCTTCTGACTGGGATGAAAACGACGATAAGCAGGCTTATGGTATCGTTATCACGGCTATGGATAAGAGTAAGGTCAGCACCACCAACAAGAAGTACGCCTTCACAATCCGTTGCGTCACTGACACTGACCCGGCAAGTGATGATCAAAATTAATCAGCTAGAGAATCTCAGCTAATAGAAATTCTTACATAATACAGCTCCAAGGCACCTGGCTCTCCTCCAGGTGCCTTTTTGCGTATCTAGTTCAACCTGAATACATAAAATGCTCAGATGTAAATCCGAACTAAAGCAATATTAAAAACGGCCCGCATTTACGGACCGTTCTTAAGTTTTAATATCGCTTGTTGTTATTTCTTGAAGACGTTACTTCTTAAAGACGCGCTGGGCGTTGGACTTTGTCTTCAAGATGTAGGCGCCTTGACGGATGCTCGGCTTGAGAGAGCCGTTGTCGTTGAGAGCTTCGCTCTTGAGCCCCTTCCAGACGAGGTTGCCGTTCAAGTCGAAAATCATGGCTTGCGTCTTGCTGTCGTTGAAGGATACTCGGCGGTTCATCTTGATGGCGCTAGAGCCAGTGCAGCCCGTTGCGACAATCTTTGCAATGTAGATGCCTGCAGATTCGCTATTGAACGTGAGGGCTGTAGAACCGTTTTCGCCTTCCTTCTTGAGGGAAACCTTGGTTTCGCTCCACTTGGAACCTGCGGCGAGTTTGCCGTATTCGTAATCGACCCAGCTACCGCCTGCTGCACCGCCCACGTTCACGTAAGCATCGGAAGTGCCCTGGCTACGCATGGTGATGACGAGGCTTGCGCAAGAGGCTAGTGCCTTGGCGCCTTCGGCGCTGATGTTCAAAAGTTGGTTCTGGTAGCCGCAGGTTTCTTCGGACTGGTCGCAGCCGGCGAGCGGAACGCTTGCGTAGCCTGCGATGCCGTCAATAGCGGTTGTGCCGTAGGTGACTGCGGAGAGTTTGTCATCCATGGCCTGCCAGCTGGAAACGTCGGTCGAAGTCGTGTAGTCGACAATCACAACGTCATCCGTCGGAACGATAACCGGTTCGGTATAGCTGGAATCGCTTGTTTCGTCCTTGCAGTTGGCGACTAAATCGACTGAGGCTCCTTTCTTATAAACGAGTGTCGTGATGGAACGTGCCGGCAAGACAGTGCAGTTTGAAATTGTCACGTTTTTGCTCTTGAGGCCGTTTTCCTTGGACTGCACGGCGGTAATGAGGCCGTAGCCTACGATGGCCGGGTTGTCGAGCTGGATGGCTGTGCTACCCGTATTGATAAGGATGGTGGAGATGGAATCTCCGTTTGCGCTGAGGAAGGCGACCGTCTTGAGGTTTGCTTCGGCGGTCGTGGAGGTGATGACGCTTGCACCCGGATTCACGAACTTGGAATAGTGGCGCATGGCGTGGTATTCCGGGAAAATCTTGAAGCCTGCATCGTCACAGACGTACTTGCCGGAGCCATCGAGGTCCCAGCCTGCACCCGGGCAAACGCCAATCATCTGGGAGTGGTAACCCCAGAAAAGCTGCCAGGCGATGTAACCGGAGAGGCGACCGTCGGTAAAGCCAATCTGCATAATCTGGGCGAGGCCGAGCATGTCCTTTTCGCGCGGCTCGTCGAGCATCGGGCAGAATTCCGTCATGATGATGGGCTTGTCGCCCTTGCCGTAGACGTCGGCGATAGCCTTCATCGGCTTGCGGAAGTTTTCAGGATCGAGGTAGTTGTTGCCGGAGTTGTCGTTTCCGTCACCGGCGTGGTAAAGGTGGTAGGAGTAGCCGTCGAGCTTGTTGGCGTCGAGTTCCTTGGCGTACTTTTCAAAGTTGCTGTAGCCAATTCCGAGCGGTTCCGGGCCAATTAGCTTGGTCTGTCCCTTCACGGCGTCATAGACGGCGTTCAAGGCTTCCTTGTAACCGGCGATTTCGTTAGTTTCTGTCGGTTCGAAGAGTGTTTCTTCATAATCGGCTTCCATGTCTGGTTCGTTCTGGAGAGAAACATAGTCCGGAGAGATGCCTGCGGCCTTGTAGGCTTCGAGGCTCTTCTTCCACCAGTTGGCAAAATCACTGTAGACGTATTTGCCATACGGGTCGCTGTTCGAGGGCTTGAGTGTGTTCTGGCTCTTGATCTTTTGTCCGTCCACTTTACCGTTCAAGTTGCCGCTCGGCTTGAGCTTTGCCGGAGCAGACCAGCTGGACATCTGGATTTTCATGTGGTCGCCGAGACGCTTTTTGGCTGCCTTGACGATGTCGATATCGTCTTGCAATTTCGTGGCGTCTTCGTCTTGATACCAGTTACCCACGCGAAGCAAGGAAATGTTAAGACCCGTGAATGCTGTATCGAAAAGTGCTTCTTGGTCTGCTGCGGGGAGGTTCTTGATCCAGCTTTGGTAGTAAACGCTTGCGCCACCGAAACCCGTAACTTTCTGGGCTGTTGCGCTTGGATCGACTGTTACGCTTGCGGCATAGGCGCTAGCTGCGAGTAACGCCGTCGAAATCAAATATTTTTTCATATTCGCTCCTTATATCACACCGGATAATTAACCATACACCGAGAGTTAAAGATACTAAAAGTAATAAGGAGTTTCAAGAATTTTAGAACTTAGAACTTAGAACTTAGAACCTAGAACCTAGAACTTAGAACTTAGAACTTAGAACTTAGAACATCTCTCTTTTCTCTAAAAGAAAATAACTAAGTTCTAAGAGCGGAGCGGACTAAGCTCTGCTAACTGGGCCACAGGCGCTAGTACGCGCCTTCGCCCTTGAACACGACCTTGAATGTCTTGAGGATGAGCTTGATGTCTTCGCTAAGCTTTCCATCGCGACGGATGTAGTCGTTGTCCAGACGCATCTGCCCTTCGAACGAAATGTTGCTGCGACCGCTGACTTGCCAAATGCAGGTGAGACCCGGTGTTACGGAAAGGCGCATGCGGTGCCACGGTTCGTATTCAGCCACTTCGGATGGAATCGGAGGACGCGGTCCGACAATGGACATTTCGCCTTTGAGAATGTTGATGAGCTGCGGCAGTTCGTCGAGGCTGAACTTGCGGAGAATGTGGCCGAACGGATAAATACGCGGGTCGTTCTTCATCTTGAACGTCTTTCCGCCCGTTTCGTTCTGTGCCATCAGTTCTTTTTTGCGTTCTTCCGCGTCGACGTACATGCTGCGGAACTTATACATAGTAAATAAGGCTCCGTTCTTGCCGACTCGGGTCTGCTTAAAGATGATCGGGCCCTTCGGGTCACTAATTTTTACGGCTAGGGCGCAGAACAAGAGAAGCGGTGAAAGTGCAATAAGCGCAATAGATGTGCAGGTGACGTCGACCACTCTTTTGATGATGTGTCTAAAGCGGATCTTGTGGGGGTGCACCCAAATATCCGAAAGGTTTAATCTATTGAGAGTAAAGAAACTTCCGTTGGTGCTGTTGAATTCCTTCAATTTGGCATCCATTTCGAGGTTGTCCTTTTCCTGATAGCCGGTGTAAAGGTAGGCCTGGAAAATTGGAGCCTTGGGCTTGTGGCGGAGGGCCTGGATGAGGCCTGCGTCGTTGAGCTTGTGGAGGATTTCTTTGCGGATGCCTTCGAGCGTGCTCAAGTCCGAATTGAGGAGGATGATGCCGATACCGCTGTTATCGCTCAAATAACCGAGAACATCGATAAAGCGTAGGTGCGAAAACATCGTGAGAACGCTGATTTTCCACGTGTTCTCGACAATCTTCGAAGGGCGCCCCCAGCCGAACACATCGAACTGGTGCGAGTAAATCTTGATGAAAAGGAATGGCTTGCGGGTGCGGTTCGCTCGCAAAAATTCTTCGTTTAACCGAGCCTTGAAGAGTTTGGCCGGGTATACGATGTTCTTAAGCTTCTGTTCGTTAAGAATCGAACCAATTGCTGGATTTATTGCATCCTGTTCCATGTGCCTAAATATAGTAAACGTTTAAATTTTCTATATTTGCTCCGGTAAAATTTAAAATGGAGACGCTATATGTTGCGTATTGGTTTAATTGGCACGGGTACCGTTGGTGGTGGTGTCATTCAGATTCTTGAACAGAAGATTGCCGAATATAAGGAAAAGCTTGGCGTTGAGTTGGAACTCTCCTGCATTTGCGCTAAGTCCGAAGAAGAAGTGGCCCCGTACAAGGCTAAGGGCTACAAGGTCTCGACCAATGCCGACGAAATGATTGCTGGCGACGATATCGACGTGCTCGTGGAACTCGCCGGTGGCTACAACATGCCGCGCAAATGGATCCTCGCTGCTCTCGAAAGCGGCAAGCACGTGGTGACGGCTAACAAGGCTCTCCTTGCCAAGTACGGTCACGAAATTTTCCCGCTCGCCGCAAAGAAGGGCCTGCATGTCTTGTTCGAAGCTGCTGTTGGCGGTGGCATTCCTATTATCCGTAGCCTGCAGGAAGGCCTGCTCGGTTCTACGGTGGAACACCTGAGCTGCATCATTAACGGTACTTGCAACTACATCTTGAGCCGCATGGCCGAAGAAGGTCTCGACTTTGACGTCGTCTTGAAGGACGCCCAGAAGCTCGGCTTTGCTGAAGCAGACCCGACTTTCGATATCGAAGGTATCGACTCCGCCCACAAGACGGCCCTCCTCGCAAGCCTTTGCAGTGGCAAGCGCGTGGACTTCGAAAAGATCCACGTCACCGGTATTTCCAAGATTACCGCTCAGGATATCGCGTTTGCCAAGGAACTTGGCTGCTGCGTGAAACTCCTCGGCATCTACCACCGCGACGGCGACCGCGTGGACGCCCGTGTCCATCCGTGCTTTGTCCCGAACACGAACTTGCTCTCTAACGTGAACGGCGTCATCAACGCCGTTTACCTCAAGTGCGACAACCTCGGCGAAACGGTTCAGACCGGTGCTGGTGCAGGTCGCCTCCCGACCGCATCTGCAGTCGTGGCCGACCTCGTGTCCCTCGCTCGTTCTACCGACCAGGGTAACCGCAAGGCACTCCCGATGGGCTGGTTCAATGTCGAAAATTCTGCAACGCTCGTTCCTATCTCCGAAACCAGCGCCCGCTACTACCTGCGCTTCACTTCCCGTGACGCATGCGGTGTGCTCGCAAAGATTACGAAGATCCTTGCAGACAACAACATCTCTATCGAAACGATTATCCAGAAGAACGTGAACGACCCGGGCAAGGTGTCCATCGTTGTGATTACGGAAAAGACTCTCGACAGCAAGCTTTCCAAGGCTGTCGATGCAGTGAACTCTCTCTCTGAAATCGTTGAGAAGAGCCAGGTTATCCGCTTTCTCGCTTAATTAAAGGTCGTATATGATTCGCGCAACTACTATGGAACGAATTCTCTTAATCCTCTCGGATTTTGCAGCTTTGTCGATTTGCTTCGCCTTGGCGTTTTGGGTTCAGTTCCATAGTGGCCTTATCGTAGACAAGTTCGACCCGAGCAAGACGTTCGCAAGCTATTGGCAGTTTGGACTCGTCTTGAATATCGGGTGGCTGACCTTGTTTGCCTTTGCCGGATTGTATCGTTCCTGGCTTTTGTTATCAAGAACACACCAGGTGCTGCGTGTACTTCGCGCTGTTGTAATCGGTGTGGTCTTGATTATAGTTTGTCTATTCGGTGCCGAGTTCATGGGGAAGGTCTTTACGAACCAACCGCTCAATGAAGGCTACCTCTATGGTTCCCGGTTCCCGTGGATTTTTATTTACGGCGGCCTTGCAATTTTGCTTGTCGGCCTGTTCCGTATGCTCATCTATGTCTTTTTGCGGGCATTGCTCCGTAAGGGCTATGGGGCGAACAACATTCTCGTGCTTGGCGCTACAGAAGCGGGTAAAAAGATTGCCCGTGACTTGGCGAAGACTCCGGCTCGTGGTCAGCGTGTTGTTGGCTTTGTCGATGAACGCTACCAGGTCTTGCCGAAAAAGTTTGCTAAGGTCCCGGTTCTCGGCAAGTATTCTGATTTGCCTGCACTTGTCAAGAAGTACAAGGTCAGCGGCATTATCATTGCGCACGAAAGTACGTCACCGCAAGAGATTATGCGCGTGCTCGTCTGGGTTTGTGAACTCCCGCTCCATATTTACATTGTTCCTGAATTGTATAGCGTTGTGAATGGACGCTTTAAGGCGAACCTTGTTTACGGTTTTGAATTGCAGGAACTTTTTGCGTTTACGATGCCGCCTTGGCAGGTTCGCGTCAAGCGCATTATCGATATTGCTTTTGGCTTGTTCCTCGGACTTTTGTCTCTCCCGGTCTGCCTGTTTGCCGCTATTGCAATCAAACTCGATGACCATGGTCCTGTTTTCTATTCGCAGGAACGTATTGGTCTTTATGGCAAGCCGTTTACGGTCTACAAGTTCCGCACGATGCGTACCGATGCCGAAAAGTTCGGTGCCCAGTGGGCGACCAAGAAGGACCCGCGCATCACGCGAATTGGTCGCTTCTTGCGCAAGACCCGCATTGATGAACTTCCGCAGATTCTTTGTGTTTTGAAAGGCGACATGAGCATGGTGGGTCCTCGTCCGGAACGCGCTGTGTTTATCGGCAAGCTCCGTGAACAGATTCCGTTCTACATCAGCCGCCTCAAGATGAAACCGGGCCTCACAGGCTGGGCTCAGGTTTGCCACCATTATGATACGAGCATCGAAGATGTGCAGATCAAGCTCCAGTACGATATGTACTACTACGAGAATATGAGCTTGCTTTTGGACTTCCAGATTCTTGTACGAACAGTTTACGTTGTTTTAACCGGAAAAGGCGCACAGTAATGTACGGCGATAATTCTACTCCAGTATTCCCAACCGAAGATGCTTTGACCATGATCCGCCTCGCGCTTGCCGAGGACGTTCGCACGGGCGATGTGACTAGTGAATGGACTATTCCTGCTGACCAGAAACAGCATGCCCGCCTCATCGCCAAAGAAGATGGCGTGCTCGCCGGCCTTCCGATTATCGAACTCGTGTTTCAGGAACTCAAGGCAAATGCCAAGGTGACGCTCCACAAGAAAGATGGTGACGTCGTGAAGAAAGGCGACCTGATTGCCGAACTCGACGGAACAACGCACGAACTTTTGACGGGCGAACGCACGCTCCTGAACTTCATCCAGCAGCTCTCCGGTGTGGCAACCGTGGCTCACACGTTCCAGGAAGCTTTGAAGGGCGGTAAGACCAAGGTGCTCGATACCCGCAAGACGATTCCGGGTTTTCGCACGTTGCAGAAGTACGCCGTTCGCGTCGGTGGCGGTTCCAACCACCGCATGGGTCTCTTTGACATGGTGCTCGTGAAGGACAACCACATTGCGGCCGCCGGTGGCGTGCTTGAAGCTCTTGAAGTTGTCAAGAAGAACAACAAGCAGGGCTTGATGGTTGAAATGGAAGTCGAAAACTTCGACCAGCTCCGTGCACTCCTCAACAAGGGTGTCGATGTCATCATGCTCGACAACATGAGCAACGAAATGATGGCCGAAGCCTTGAAGATTATCAAGGAAAGCGGCGACAAGGTGCTTGTGGAAGGTTCTGGCAACATGACGCTCGAACGTGCGAAGCAGATTGCAACGCTCGGTCTCGACTTTATCTCTGTCGGTGCCCTCACGCACAGCGTCAAGGCTCTCGACATTTCGATGAGAATTTAAATCGAATTTGTTATGGCGGGCGTTGCCCCGCCATCTAGCTGTCATGCCCGATGCTGAATTGTCATGCCCGCCACCGAGCGGGCATCTCCTTTATTATTCCCCTTTACTATATTTTTTTCATCTAGACGCTTTATGGGAGTTTTTATGCGTTGTTTAGTTACTGGTGGTGCTGGATTCTTAGGAAGTCACCTTTGCGAAAGACTTTTGAATGACGGTCACGAAGTCATTTGCCTGGATAATTACTTCACAGGTCGTATGGCTAACGTTGCCCACCTGCGCGACAACCGCAACTTTGAACTCATCCGTCACGATGTGACCGAACCGATTCTTTTGGAAGTGGACCGCATTTTCAACTTGGCATGCCCGGCAAGCCCGATCCATTACCAGTTCAACCCGGTAAAGACTATCAAGACAAGCGTCATGGGCGCAATCAACATGCTCGGTCTCGCAAAGCGCGTCAAGGCCCGCATCTTGCAAGCAAGCACAAGTGAAGTCTATGGCGACCCGGCTGTGCATCCGCAGACCGAAGACTACTGGGGAAACGTGAACCCCATCGGCATCCGCAGCTGTTATGACGAAGGCAAGCGCGTCGCTGAAACGCTCTTCATGGATTACCACCGTCAGAACAAGGTCGACATCCGCATTGTCCGTATTTTCAATACGTACGGTCCGCGCATGCTCCCGAACGACGGCCGCGTGGTTTCGAACTTTATCGTCCAGGCGCTCAATGGCGAAGACCTCACCATCTACGGTGACGGCAGCCAGACCCGCAGCTTCTGCTACGTGGACGACCTCATCGAAGGCTTTGTCCGCATGATGAACCAGGACAAGATTATCGGACCGGTGAACATCGGCAATCCTGGCGAATTTACGATGCTCGAACTTGCGAAGGAAGTGCTTGAACTCACGGGTTCCAAGAGCAAGATTGTCTACAAGCCGCTTCCGGGTGACGATCCGAAAATGCGCCGTCCGGACATCTCGCTTGCTAAGAGTGCTCTCAAGTGGGAACCGACCATTCCGCTTCGCCAGGGCCTCGAAAAGACAATCGTCTACTTCGATAATTTGCTCAAGTCGAAGTAACCATTTATCTTAAATATTTGTCGTTCATTCTCTACTTTAGGGGAGTCGTCGAGACTCCTCTTTAAATTTTTTGACAAAGTTTTAGCTTTTGCGAAAAAAGAGAGAGTGATATGTTTCGCAAATTGTTGTCATCGCTATTGTTTTTGTCTGTAACCGCATTGAGCATGGATATCTCGCAGGGCGTGATTCCTTTGTTTTCTGTCCCGTCTCAAACGCTTCCCGAAGATTCCATTAACGTCATGTATTCGATAACGAACACGACGTTCGAAGACACGCTAGAAATCGATGCGTTGGACAAGCCTAAAGAAGTTTCCCCGTTTATCGTCTTGGGCGAGGTATTTGGTTTTAACGGCTTTATCTGGGCATGGGACCGCTATGTGCTAGATAAGAATTATGCACGCACAGGACCGAGCTATTGGAAACGCAATTTTAAAGAAGGGTGGGAATGGGACCACAACCATTGGGCGATTAACTTTTACGGACATCCTTACCAAGGGGCAACTTATTACAACTTTGCACGTGGCGCAGGCTACGGATTTTATGGAAGTTTGTTGTTTACGGCGCTAGGAAGCTACACATGGGAAATGTTTGCCGAAACGGAATACCCGTCCATTAATGACTTGCTTGCTACATCAATTGGTGGTGCCGTGTATGGTGAAGTTCTTTACAGGCTTTCGCGAAAATTTTACGGCGTTGAAGAATCTTCTTGGTACAAGCAAGTTGCCGCATTTGGCTTTGCTCACTCGGCTTACTTACAAAGAAAAGTTTTTGGCAATCGAGATGGTATTACGGGGAATACGCCGGTGGACATGTCCATCTTTTTAGGAACAGGTTCGCACTTTGGTAACATCTACCGCTATGGTGGCCGCAACGAAGATGACTTGGACCAACGCTGGGATGATAAGCATATCATGTACGGCGCGGAGATTGAATACGGCAAGCCGTTCCGGAAAGTCAAGCGTCCGTTCGATTATTTTAATTTGTACACTCGCGGGGAAGTAGGTCCTGATGGGACGCTTTTCCAGCTAGATGTAACAGGTAAACTCACGAATGCTGGCGTTCATGGCCGTGGTCACTGGGTCGACTTTGCGACATATCTCGATTACAGCACGTTCTACGGCGACTTTGCGACGGTTGGGACGATTTCTCTTGGAACAGGTATCGATTTTTCGCTTTGGCTTTTGCCGTCACTCAGGTTCCGCATGTATCACCAGATTTATTTCATATTGCTTGGTACAACGGATATGGGCTACGATGACCTGATTCGGGCGGTGCATCCAGAATATGAGTCGGATATGGACAATTACCAGTACAACATGGGTGCAAAATATGTGTTGGGCTTGGAACTTTTGGTTGGGAACCGTTTCCGTGTAAAGACGAAAACCGTGGTTGATGCTCTGCATACCATTCCGGGCTCGCTACCGCACTATGGTGCTGACGGCTGGGACATGTTGTTGAAGAACTATATTACGATGGAATACGATTTGACGGATAAGATTTCTATTGGTGGGCGCCTGGATACTTATGCTAAGGTCGCCGCTTACTCCTCCGAATTTTTTGAACCGATGAGCCGAGGCGTCTTTGCGTACACTCTATACTTCAGCTATAAACTCTTTTAATGGAGTTATTAGTCCTTAGTTACTAGTTATTAGAAATGTCATCCTCGACCGTTAGGGAGGGGATCCATTGACATTCATTCTACTTTTTGCTATGATGTTTATATAATGAATGACCTTCCTTTTCATAAGAATGCGAATATCCGCACTGCGGATTTTTCGATGTTGAATTTTCTGCGTCAAGCAAACGTGTTGCCCGATAAGATTGCCATGTTTACCAGTCTTAAGGAATTCGGGCTTGAAAATTATGTAAAAGTTCAGGCGGCGGTGCTTCTCTTGGTGAAACGCGGCTCTGTGGATGTAGAACTAGACCTTAAGACTTATCACCTTGAAGCGGGCGCCTTGTTTGTCGTGTTCCCGGAACAGGTGTTACGGGCCAAGAAGGCTTCTGCCGATTTTGACCCGGTGTGCATTGCTTGCTCCAAGAACATGATTGATGAATTGATCATTCGTTTTGACGATAATACGCGGCTTATTTTGCGGTATCGTGAAAATCCTTTACAGCAGCTTGATAAAGTTAAGTTTGATCAATTGAATGCAAGCTTTGAATTCTTGAAGAAAAAGTTTGAAACGACGGAAACGAACGCTTGCCGTTTGCAGGTTCTCAAGAATCATTTGATTGCGCTTTTGTATGAGTGCATTGGAATTGTAGACGAGCCTATTGCTACGGATGTGGTCAAAAGTCGTGGTCAGGTGCTATTCGCGCAGTTTATTGATCTCGTTGTCGAAAAGCATCGCGAACAGCATTCCGTGAAGTATTATGCCGATGAACTCGGCATCACGCCGAAGTACCTCTCTGCCGTTGCCGAAGAGCAGACCGGGAAGAATGCCAAGCGCTGGATTGATGAACACATCGCTCTCGATGCAAAGGTGCTGTTGCGCTCGTCGTCCCGAGACATCCAGAAGGTATCTAAGATTCTGAACTTCCCGGACGTTTCTTTCTTTGGGAAATTCTTCAAGCGCCTCGTCGGAGTCTCGCCCAAAGCCTACCGCAAAACGACGGATTGATTTATTATGCTGTCATTCCCCTAATTTTTTGTTTATATTCTTAGAAGGCTATAATTTAGATGCGCTAATTCTGGAGATGACAATGTCATTTTAGGATATAGTTTATGGCATGATTTTTAGGAGGTCTCTATGAAACAGCTAGGTCTTATTTCTATAACAGCATCTTTGATGGCTTCATTGTTCTGTGCTTGCTCTGATGACAGTGTGCCTAATGCGAGTGTCGTGCCGGCACCTTCGGACGTTTCGTCTAGCTCGCTGGTAAATTCGTCTTCGGATGTTGCGTATTCTGAAGCTGATAATCCAGTCAGTTCATCATCGCTTGCGGTTTCCTCTTCGTCGATTGATATGAGTTCGTCTTCGTCGGATGAATCTTTGTCTTCATCGGCAGTTGCGGATTCTCCGACATTTTCTAAATACCTTGCACAGTTTGTTTCGCCTGGAGAAAACTCCCTAAATTTTGACAGCCATGTGGTGGCATTCAATGCTAATGGTTTTACTAGTAAGTGTGAAGATGCTGTGGTTCAATTAGATGATGAAGAAAATATTATTTTATTGAATTCTATTTCCGAAGAAAATATCGCTGAATGCTTCCCCAAAACGGCATCGCTATTAAAGAATAAGTTTTCGCCTGATGTAAAGTTCTATGCTATTGTTATTGAATTAGGTGCTGATCCGCTGTTTGCTGTGTTGAACAAATTTACGGCTGATGAAATTGTTTTTTACGGAGTACATCCTGGCGGAGAAAATTGTATTTTATCTGCAAGTATGACTAGAACGATTTTTTTAGTTGCGGATTCGGATGAGTTTGTAAAAAATGGAAATATCCCTGTATCAGGTCAGAAATTCCATAGCGATATTTGGAAGTGCGATGAATCTGGACGGAATATTCCAAGTGTAAAAAACTTTGGCGAATGGTATAGCGATTCGCTGCTGTAATTACTAGCGCTTTTGTTAAATTTGTAGAAATGTCATTCCCCTAATGGGGCTTGACTGCTGCGGCTCGGCAATAAGAATGAGTATACTCATTCTTGCTGCACTCTCCTTACATGTCATTCCCGGCGGAGCCTGTCCTGAGCATAGCCGAAGGAACCGGGAATCTCCTTTTATTTACGATAATTTAACCGATTGTTTATAATCAGTTTTTTTCGTATGTTGTATATTACTAGATTGTTCTTAATTTGCAATAAACAAGTCTGATTATGAAATTAAAAAAAGTTGTCTTATTCACGCTGCTTTTGGCCTCCGTTTTACTTCTCGCCGCTTGTGGCGAAGAAGAGCGCAAGGAATATTACAATCAAAATACGGTTAAATCCATTACAACATATTGTAAAAATGTCAAAGAGGGCAAATACATCTCTTATTATTGGGGTGGAAAAGTAAAAGAGACGGGCTTTTATAAAAATGACAAACCGAATGGTGTGTGGAAATCGTGGCACGAAAATGGACAACTTGCTTTTGAAGGTTTTTATCATGAAGGTATGCGGGATAGCGTTTGGAGATGGTGGCATAGCAATGGACAATTGTCGAGAGAAGAATTTTATAAAGGTAAAATGTATAATTACTGGATTCAGAATTGTCATCGGCTTTCGGGTTGCTATGATGACTTTATTCGAGATAGTGTAAGTAGAGAATGGTATGCGAATGGAAAAATAGAATCAGAAGAACATTATAAGAACGGAGTGCGAGAAGGAACTAGTAAACGTTGGTTTGATAATGGTCGATTGCATTCTGAAATGTTTTATAAATCAGGGAAAATAGATGGCATCTTGAAAATTTGGCATTATAATGGGCAAAAGCTTTGTGAGCATGGTTATAGATTAGGCCGAAAAGAAGGGGCGTGGAAAGCATGGTATGAAAATGGTTTTTTGGAACTCGATGGAATGTACAAGTCTGATAAACGAGAAGGACCTTGGAAATCTTGGTATTGGAACGGACAATTGGCGGAAGAATCTTTTTATGTATCGGGTAAAAAAGATGGTGTTAGTAAAAAATGGTTTCATGACGGCAAGTTGAAAGAGATAATTTCGTATAAGTTAGGAGAATATGATGGCCCTTGGAAAGCGTGGTCCGAATACGGACAATTGAAAGATGAACGATTCTATAAAAATGGTGAGTTCGAAGGAACTTGGACAGAATGGTATATAAATGGTCGTCTGAAATCGAAGGTCATTTATAAAGATGGTAAACGTTATGGAACTTGGAAATGGTGGTATGAAAATGGGAAAATGCAATGGGAAGATAATTATGTATCAGATAAAGCCCATGGCGTATGGAAGAGATGGTATAAAAATGGAAAATTGAAAGCCATGTTTTATTATAAAGACGGCAATTTAGAAGGCGTTCGGAAAAAATGGCATGAAAATGGGAAAATCGCCGAGGAGGAACATTATAACGAAGGAAAACTCAACGGCGTTAGAAAAACGTGGTTCGAAAATGGACGTTTAAAGGCTGAAGAGTATTATGAAGATGACATGCCTGTTGGCGTTTGGAAAGTGTGGAATGAAAATGGAGAATTGAAAGAGGAAGAAACCTATAAAGATGGCTTTAAAACATCTGTTCTCGACAAAACAGTTGCGAGCGATGATTATCGCGGGCTAAAGAATGCTAGAAGACGTTCTGCTCCAATGGGACCTGCTATAATGAGAGTATGGAAAATTCCAGAAGATTCCCTGAAAATTCAGCAGTCTAGGAAATCTCGTCCTACAGGAACTTTAAGGACGATTCTGGAATTAGAAAAAAAATAAAATCTGAATGAATCTCTACACTTTCATCGCATCGACTTGATTGACGATTGCAGTCACGGCTTCGATGTGCTTGTTGATGTTTGATATAATCACGTTTTTGTCCTTGGTCATGTTAGGAATGCGGACGCCCGGGAACATTTCGTAAACTTGTTCGTGACTCTCGGGGTAATTGCCGGTCGAAAGGTAATAGACGCCGTAAAGCAAGGGGAGGAGTGTCGTTGCAGAGCGCACGTAAATCCCGTGCGGATTGCGGTCTTCCTTGAGGTAAAGAAAAAATTGGCGTAAATGCACGAGCAACCCGCGCAGTTCGCGTTCGCATTCGATGCGCAGTTCCGCGAGGTTCGGGCTAAAATCTGCAAGCGGAGTTTCGCCGCAAAGCGTTACGTTCTTGCTCTTGATGTGCAAAAATTCCAGCGGGAACACGTCTTGCGAAGTCTTGATTTCGTAACGGGTAAACACATGGTTGAATTCGATGTTTTCACGCTTTGCCTTGGCTGTGAGCTTTTGCAGCGGGAGCAAGTCTTCGACGGAATTGGACTTTAGAATAAAGCTGACGGTCCACTGGGATTCCAGCGCAGAAAACCCTTCCATAAGGCAATCGCCGTGAATGAACGCCGAAACAAGATTGTCGCCGAGCGCTTCTTCAAAGAGCTTCGGCCATTCTGAATTCTGAAATTCTGCAACGCTTAAAATCTTCTTCATAAAGGGAACCTCTAAATTACCAGCTTCCGCCGGAGCCGCCACCGCCAAAACTGCCGCCACCAAATCCACCGCCGAAACCGCCACCAAAGCCGCCTCCGCCAAATCCTCCAAAGCCTCCGCCAAAACCGCCGCGGTGGTGGCCGCGACTGCTGTTGCTGAGCGCGTTTCCGAGCAGGAACCAAAGGCAACCGTTTCCGCGTCCGCCGCCGTTTTTCGAAACGAGCAAGAACAGAATCACGAAAATCACGAGTACTAGCCCAAACGGGTTGTTTTCTTCTTCTTGCGGAAGCTGGTCGGTGTTGACCTCAAGCGTAATGCCTTTTTCCTTGGCGACGACTTGCGCAATTTCCCAAGCGAGCGTTATGACTCCTTGACCGTATTTTTCAACCCTAAATGCAGGGACAATTGTCTTTTGCTGGAGCCGTTCCACGAGTACGTCGGGCAAGTAACCTTCGGCGCCATAACCGACTTCGACACTGCGCTTGTGCTGCTTCATCGCCGCAAAAATCAGGACACCTTCGTTCGATTTACCGCCAACGCCCCAGCTTTCGGCAATGTTCAAGGCGTAATCTCTAAAGTCCGCATAGCCGATGTCATGGATGAGTGCTACCGCAAGCCCAAAGCCTGCTTTTTTGTAAAGTTCTTCAGAAAGTACGTTGATGAACTGCACTTCTTGCTTCGTGAGCAAACGGTCTTCATCAAGCACATAACTATTTTGCGGGCGCTTGGGGAGTCCCGCCTTGTTCACCTTAAAACCTGCCGCAACCGGGATGGCGAGCAACAGAATGAACAGTATCGATAAAATTCTTTTTGGCATAGAAAAAAGCCGCCAAACAGCGGCTTTGTAAAGATACATTTTTAGTTTGGAATCATCCCGACTACTTTCCGCAAATCGGCATCAGCTGCTTCTGGAGCGGAGAAAAGTCTGTCTTCCTGAGAGCGCTGATGATTGCAGCGGTTTCGTTTTTGCCAACACCTTTTGCTGTCGTAAAGAAGTTGATCCCGTCACCCTTGATTGCTATAGTGAAGTCGAAGGAAGAAATAAAGCCTAGACGACCTCTAAAGGTGTTTTCAATTTCTACGCTGAGTTCCGGAGCGCTAGATTCTTCATCTGTCGTCACAAAAATAGACTTCTTCGAAAGTGCATTTTCGAGAGCGTTGCAGGCATTTGCAATCATGTCGCAATCTATTTTGACATAGCAACGAGATTGACGTACTCGGTACGGAACTTCAAGAGCGTTTCTCAGGCCGGTCTTTTTCAAAAGTTCGAGCGGAAGATTCGGTTCCACCACAATCACGTACGGACCTTTTTCAAAATTCACGTTGCGGAGATTGAATGTGACCGTTCCGTTCTTTTGAGTGCGGCGTTCAGAGAGCGTTTTGCTCTGGCGGGCGATGAGCGGGAAATTTGGCAGTGGTCCAATAGAATCCTTGACAATCACGCTCCATGCCGGCATTTCTGCACGAGTCAATTCGAAATTCTGTTCTTTGGTCGTTGTAATTGTAATGCTCGAAAGCCTTGCTTCGAGAATCTTCTCGATTTCTGGAAGTCCATGCTGCAAGCGGTGGCTATCGTTGAGCGGATAGATGTCGGCGAGCTGGAGCAAGTAGAAGTTGTATTCATTCACTTTGTCTTCTGCTTTTTCCAAGTCATTTGCCGCATTGACGTAAACGCGTGTATCGATAGCTTTTCGTGCAGATTTTTCGAGTTGTGCAATCTCTTGTTGGAGAGTCTTCAAACGGAACTGGAGGCTTGCCGTGAATTCGTCCATGTCGAGAGTTGCGGTTGCCTTGAATCCTTTATCCACTTTTATAGGAGTAACTGTGACGCCTTTGAGGACGACGTTGCTCTTGACATTACTTTTGGATCTGTAGGTTTCGCCGAGAACGCTTTTGCCGTCGTTGATGTCTTCGTACTTGGTAAGAGTCTGTGTCGCATTAACTTGGGACTTAATCTGCTTTGCAACTCCGGCCATTGCAGAATTGTTTGCATCTTCTTGTGAGACCGTGGATGTTGCTGTGTATGTAACGATTTTCCCAGCTATAGAAGGAACTACCGCAAAACATGCACAAAGGATAAGGCTTTTAATATTCATTACTAGTTCAGCTCCATCAAAATCAGCTTACGAGTGATGTTGTTTTTCTTGGTTTCGGCGATTGGCTTGAAAATCTGTCTAATCTTCGAGTAGACTTCTTGAGAGTCCCTGTATTTTAAAGGATTAGCGTAAATCACGAAGTCCAAAGTCTTTGCCGTCATGACATTTACTTTCACAGAACTGAAGTTGCTCTTGAGTCCTTTCATGATGGCGTCATGCAAGTCTTCGGTCTGGCTGTCGGAGTAATCGCCCTTGATGTTCACGACGACCTTGTACTGTGTACCCTTGGCGAGGTCCATCTTCCAGTAGCCGAGAATTTTCTGTTCAAGTCCAGGCATGGCCTTGCGGACTGCAGCCCCGATATTAGAATTGATGTTGATCTTGGAGGTATGGCCGTTGTTACGGACGACAGAGGACTGCGAGCCGAGGAGTCGTGCAGTCGAGGTTTCGTAGGCGGATACTTCGACGGAAACCTCTTCGTTTGTCACTTCTGGAGCGTACTTGATGTAGATGTCTGCGTCAAGAGCGATACCTGCAAGGTAGGACAAGTCGTCTTCGGTGTTGGCGATGTCGTTTTGCATCTGGAGGATGCTGCTCAGTTCGGCTTGACCGTTAACGGACTTGACTTCGTAGTTCTTTTTGGTGAGGTAGCCGTTGATGGCTTCTGCCGTTGTACGGGAGTAAGGGCTTTCGGAGGAGAGATCTGGTACACCGTCCTTCATGCTCAGTGTCGGAGAAACCATAATGACCGGGGTCCCGATATCTTGGATGGCGCTCGTGTTGGCGTAGGTTTCCGTGGCGGCTTCTGTTGCTGCTGCCGTTTTATTGGAAACTGCCTGTGCCGGTGCGCTTGCATTGAATGCTGTGGGCGTAGTATTTACTGCTTTAGCGGTTGTTGCAGTACCGAAATCATCGAGTTCGTTGTAGGCGCTTTCTGCTCTTTGGCGTGTTGCTGCGTTCTTTTGGCGTACGTCGGAATCATTACGTTTTACGGCGTTCGGTGCAGAACAGGCTGTTTCGGCCAAGAAGAGGGCTAAGCAGAGAGAAGGAATCAAGTGTCTCATAGTACAAATATCTCTTTAAAGGTTTCCTACATTTTGTATACAGATAATATACAATGTTTTGTCTTTAGAAGTAAACAAATAATACGATTTGTAAAATACTTTTTTTAAGAGTTGCTATCAAAGCGAAATTTGGATATATATATCAATAAGACTACGTTTATTAAAAAGATTTGCTGGTAATGGAAAATTTATTGGCAATTATGTAGTTTGGAGTGTGTTTAGTAGGCTCTTCACATGAGTGAGGTTGAATATGAGCGAAAAATGGATCTGGTTGCCCGACTGGGCCTCGAATCTTGGTATTTGGGAAGATGATCTGATGGACGTAGCTCCTTCAGCGACCCATAACTATGTGCAGTACAGTCAGTTGGCTGAATTTTTGGAAAAGCCAGAGGATATTCCGGAATTTAAAAAGTCCTCTACTGTTGTCGCATGGGGGCTGGGCGCCTTATCGCTTATGTGTTCTACGTCGGGTCCGCAAAAGGGGCAAAAGTGGATTCTGCTTTCGCCGTACGCTGATTTTTGCGATGAAATAGGCAACTGGACTGTGCCGAACCTGCACTTTATGGCTCACCAGCTCGAAACGACTACGGAGCCTGCGCTCAAGGCTTTTATGGAGCTGTTCGAGGAAGATTTTGGCGATTGGCAGGACGACTGGTTTGATGAAGCCAAGAAGTACGACGCTCCGTCTTTAGCTAAGGGATTGATGTATTTGGCTTCGCATAAGGTGGAATCTGTAATTCCGAACAGTGAAAATATCCAGGTGCTTTATGGGCGACTGGATGCGACCGTTCAGCCGGAATGGACCTTGAAGCTCAAAGAATTCTTGCCTAAGGCGGAATTCAAGGAACGCCCCAAGGCTGGCCACTGGCCCCCGATGCTGTTGCTTTGAGCAAGTAGACAGTGGTTAGTAGGCAGTAGACAGTAATAGTTAGGCGGCTTTGCCGCGATTAATGAGCTTTGCAATCACAAACAGCGCTACAAGGTAAATTGCAAAGAACCAAAGCAATGCGTTTTCGACAAATTCACCGATAGATGTATAGAAGGTGCTCCTCGTCTTGAGGGGCATTTTTCTTTGGATGACACGCGTTTCAAAAATGTCCGTGTTTTGGTCGTAGTGCCCATACTGGTCGATGAATGCCGAAACCCCGCTATTCGCAAGGCGTGCAACTGGGTAGCCGTAAGTCACGGCCAAGTGGCGTACGATGTTCAGGTGCTGGAAGGGGGCGGTGCTCCGTCCGAACCAACCGTCGTTGGTGATGTTTACCATTAGGCGGGAACCAGCCTGAATTGCTTCACGGATTAGATCTCCGAAAATAGCGTCGTAGCAAATGTATGGGGTCCAGTTGTACGGACCATAAACGGGCGTTTCTTTTCCGGGGACAAAGTCTCCTTCACCGAGGTCCACGTAGTTCAAGATGGGGAACACGTCGTCGAAGGGAATGCGCTCGCTAAAAGGCACAAGGTGCTTTTTGATATAGCGCTTTGGAAAATAAGGGTCGTTAGGAGTAAAGAGGAATGCCGCATTGTAGATGTCGAAACGGCGGGGATTGTTGATGTCGGTAGAAACTCGTTTGTAGTCTAACGCTCCGGTAAGGATACTCGCATTCTTACTGTCTGCCATTTCGTGCAAACGTCGAATGACCAGCGGCTGCCTGCGGAGGTGGTCCGGGATGGCCGTTTCTGCAAGGAGTATCAGATTAGCTCCATTGGGAGTGCTGTCCATCGCCATGCTGAACGTCTTGGTGATGATGGAATCAAAGCGGGCTTTGCTCCACTTGGCGCCTTGTGCAATGCTTGGCTGCACCATCGCGATAGAAGGATTTTCTGGAGCGTTTGCGTTGTAGTACGGGGCTGCTTCTGGTGATGAAAGTACGCAACTGCCGTGTATCAGGAGCGCAAGGAAAATGACAAACGGAACCGCGAAAAGTGCGAGTTTCTTACGGCCTTTTTGCAAAAAGGCATAAGCGACAACCTGGTTCGATGCAATGATTAGAATCGTGTAGCCAAATATGCCGATGATGGAAAGCGCTTGGATCAGTTCGATGTGATTGCCGAAGGTGTAACCGAGGTGGCTCCATGGAAAGGCGAAGTCGCCTGTAGTGCGATGAACTTCGATGGAGGCGTAAAAAACGGGGAACAGGATTAGTAGATATGCCTTGCCCTTGATTTTTAGATTCTTGGCGGTGCTGTAGGCGAAGGCCGCGAGAATGTTGAACAGGCTCAAGTAGGCGATGAGGAGGATGAGCCCAAGGAAAATAAGGCCCGAGGGGGCCGTTTCCACGTTCATCACATTGTGGATCCAATAGTAATTGATGGCATTGTAGACCATGCTTGCCCAGAATGTCGCAAAGACTGCGGTTTCGCGATTGTACCTGTTGAGCATGATGAACCACGGCACAAGTAAAATGAGTATTGCAGGGCCAAGCGGTAGCGGTGGGAATGCGAATGCGGCAAATCCCCAGGAAATCGTGGCGAGTGCAAGTGCGATGCGGGCGTCTTTCTGCTTAAAGAGCTTCACATTCCAGCGAGCAAAAAGCGAGAACCAGTAAAGCATCATCGGGAAGAATGTCGTAATAATCTGGAATAGCCCGGCATGGCTGCGCGTGATGTAATCCAAGGCTAGGAACGCAAAAACGATGATGCCGTACGTGTTCATGAAACGTGCAAACGGACGGCGGGCGTTTTTGAAAAACAGAAACGGGAGGGCGGCAATGATGGGCAACAACTGCGGAATCTGAACGTAAAGCCCAGGTGTGTTGGGACGCAACAAGAACAATACAAATTCGACGGCTACAAGAATTGCAATGTAAATCTTGTACGCACGCGGAAGAGTTTTAAGCTTGTTTAATAGTTTGGCAATTTTCATTTGATTTAGTAGAAAGTAGTCGGTAGGCCGTAGGAAGTTGTTGCTCGTTAGGGTTAAGTATTAGGTTTTAAGTAAGTTTTTCTAATCCCTAAAACCTACAACCTATAACCTATCTCACAGTCCGCTTTTGTCTTGGGGATTGAATACGAGCACGAATTCGCCTTTGGGCGGGTGCGATTTGAAGTGCGCAGAAATCTCTGTCGGCGTTCCGATGAGATGTTCTTCGAATTTCTTGGTGAGCTCGCGCATTAACGCAATCTTGATATCGCCAAAGACAAGCTTGATTTCTTCGACGAACTTGTCGATGTTGTGTGGGCTGGCGTAGAAAATCTGAGTCGCTTCTTCGTCTTTTAACTTCTCGAGCAAGTGGATGCGCTGGGCGCTCTTCTTGGGAGAGAAATACTGGAACGTAAAGTGGTCGGTCGGCATGCCGCAAGAGACGAGTGCGGTAATCATGGCACACGGTCCCGGGATGGCGCGCACGTCAATGCCTTCGCGGACGCATTCGCGCACGAGGTTGAATGCCGGGTCTGCAACGCCGGGCGTTCCCGCGTCGCTAACGAGTGCGATGTCGCCGGTATTCTTCAAGAAGTCGACGTACTTGGGCGTGACCTTTTCTTTGTTGAAGTCATGGTAGGCTTCCATTGGCGTCGTGATGCCGTAATTGTCAAAGAGAATTCTCGAATGGCGGGTGTCTTCGGCAAGGACAAGGGGAACTTCTTTAAGAATGCGCACAGCGCGGTAGGTGATGTCTTCCATGTTCCCGATGGGAGTCGCTACGATGTATAAAGTGTAAGGCATGGTGTAAAAATAGATTTTTAGGAGGCTATTAGGTATTAGGTGTTAGGTGTTAGGCGGATTATCGCGGCTTTGCCGCATCGTAAAGAAGCCGCAATGCGGCTTGATTATAAAACCTAACCCCTATAACCTGTAACCTAAAACCTTTAATAATCGCTCATGCTGTTTAAATCGGTGAGTCTGTTCCCGTTGAGTTCAAATGCCAAACGCTGTACGAGCTTGCGGTGCATTTCGTTAGAAGCCTTGTTCACGAGGTCTGCTCGGAGACGCCCATATAAAATAGCGTTAATGTCTTGCTGCTCAATGAATTCCATATGGCGTACGAGAGTCCCGTTGCAAAAAACGCGTGCCGAAAGTTCGTATGTCCAGGATTCGTTAACCGGGAGGATGGGCCAAAGCGGGATGAGGACTCCGATATTCCAGGCGGAGTTCGGCTCGTTCTGCTTTATCGTTGCCTTGATGGTTGCTTCGCCACGGCATGAACTTCTTGGAAAATCAGTCTCGCTAACAGCTTTAGTGTAGGCTCGGAGTAAATCTTGCGAGAGCTCTAACGAGTCGCCCCCGTATATAAAGGGAATGTTCCCGAAAAAGCTGAATTTTTCGTCCGTCAGCGGGATTCCTTCAAGATCGCCTTGCGTGAGATTCATGGAGCATCCTGAGAGAAATGCTGTAAAAACAATGGCGAAACTCAAAAATTTAATGATGGAGCGCATATGTTAAAGATATAAAAAAACGAAGGACATCAATTTTATTTAGATTGTGCTTATGGAATTGCCTGCTTATTTTATTAGTGACGCCCATTTGGGAATCGAGCCGCCGGGAGCAGTCCCCGACCGCGAACAGAAATTGATCCAATTGCTTTTTTCATGGAAGGGCAAGGCCAGCCATGTTGTCGTCGTTGGCGATCTTTTTGAATTCTGGTACGAGTACAACTATTATATAGCGTCGGCACATTTCAACTTGTATCGAGCTTTTGCGGAACTGGTGGAATCCGGTGTGGAAGTTCATATTTTGCAAGGGAACCATGACTTTGCGTATGGTGACTTTTTCCCGAAGCGCCTTGGCGTGTCGGTTCATAAATCCTTGATTCTTGAAATTCAGGGCAAACGTGTGTTTTTGACCCATGGTGATGGTGTGCCGAAGTCTGATTACGGTTACCGTTTTATGCGAAAAGTCCTTGACTTGCCGTTAAACCGTTTCCTTTTCAAACAAATCCACCCGGACTGGGGAATGGGGCTTGCGCGTTTTGTGGGGCGTAACAGCCGCAAATATGGTCAAACTAGGGTCATTAAGGTAGATGAATACCTAGAGTGGGGCAATCGCATGCTGAAAAAGGAAAAATGCGACATCTGCATCCACGGCCATCACCATATTTCGGGTATTTGGAACACGTCGAATGGCGTCGTGGCTTCTCCAGGGGAGTTTATAAAAAAGCCCACCATCCTCTGCATGGAGAATGGTGGGGTAAAATTGGTTCCGCTTTAAGTGGTTTTGAAGTTACTCGTTAATATCGCTTGCTCGACCTTCGGTGGATTTGACCATCTTTTTGCTGGAGTTTTCACCCCAAAGCTTTGCGACAAGGTCGATACTTGCAAATTCCTGCCAGTATTGTTCTACCCAGCACCAGTGGTGAACTTCACCCTTTTCATCGGTGATCGTCCAGTTCTTATGTACCGAGAAGGTCAATTTCTTGGCCTGCGGGGTATAATAAGGATCGGATGATGTTTCCGGCTCAAGGGTGATTGTCCAGGTCTTGCCTACAGTTCGCTTGTAGATAGCAACGTTGAATGCTATAAGCAGGGCTAAAAAGATGAGGGTCCACTTGAAGTTCTTCTTCGTCAGCAGGTATATCACAAGGAGAACTAATAATATACTGAGTGCTGCGAAGTTGTAATGAGTCGGATAAAATACTTTGAATACTTCAATCATTTTATCGCACCTCCAGAACTTTTGAAGGATTACTTCTTCTTTGCGGCTTTCTGCTGAGCGACGAGAGCGGCGACGCTGAACGTGAGAACGTTCTTGTCGACCTGACTTTCAGTACGGAAGCTCTTGAGAGGAAGAGCGATGCCGTGAGAAGAAAGCGTGCCCATGAAGGAGGCATTAGCGTGGCTAGCAATGGTACGGACGTTGATGAAGCCCTTGTTCTTGCTGAATGTGAGCTTGAAGGTCTTCTTGGCAGCATCGTATTCTGCAACCATCGTCTTGTTTTCCTTGGTATTCAGAGCATTCTTGGTGTTGTGGTCAAAAATGATGGTACCACGGGTGTCAATGGAGAGCATGGTCTTGTTGCCCACTGCATTACGGCATGCGAGGGTGGTCCATTCGCCCTTCTTCTTTGCGCCCTTTGCGGTGAAGACATACTTGTTGCCTTCCTTGACTAAGGTGTAGGCGCCAGTTGCAACCGGGAGGCCGATGGCATTGAATGCACCCTTGAAATAAAGGAACTTGGACTTAGAACCGATAATGCCGTTGATAAAGCGGAAAGAAGTGGATTTCGGGGTCTTGATCGGAGTGATTGCGACGCGCTTGCCGACCGGGTCGACTTCGACGTCTACATACGGACCGACATCAACTGTGCGACCGTCTTCAGTCTTGGTTTGAGTGGCGAGCTTGTCGAGCTTGAGTGCCTTGACTGCTTCTTCCGGGAATCTGATGAATCCACGAACATCCATTTTTACGATTACGTTTTCCATTTACACCTCTTTTGTTTGTTTTTGATTGACGATAAAATAAAAATTTAAAATCCAAATGTCAAAGATTTTCACGAAAAAAGCATGTACAAAGGATAAAAATAGCTTTTTCGTAACCAATAACATTTGTTGTATAAAAAATAATAATAAAAAAGTAAAATGTTGCAACAAATGAAAAATTTTTTTTCTTTATTTGCGGAAAATCACGTTGAAAATGGCTTCGGATAGGGACTCAGAGCCCCGCTTTGATAAATTAACGCCCTCAAATTCTTGCGCTACGGAGCTCGTACGATCGCTGTTTCGAGCTCTGTCCGATAGAATTACTATGTTATTAGAGGTTGAAATGTCCTTTTTTTCGATCTTTACGTCTGCTCTTATAAGAAATTTCGGGTAAAGGATACGGTATTTGTCAGAAATCGCATCGGCAATGCTCCAAACTGGGTCAATCAGGATTGTAATATTCTCCTTTTTGACCATTTTTGTCGCTAAAATGGCGCCTGTACCGCGGCCTGCAATGACTTTTGGCGCGTTTCCGTTTATTTGTGTTGCGCATTCGTAAATCATTTGGGCATCGGATTCGAAAGTCTCTTGTGACGGCGTGCCTTTGTTTTCGCCGCTTCCGCGGTAGTTGAATGTGGCGGCTGCAAATCCTGGAAGGCTGTCGAGTTCGGCGAGGAACTGCGCTGCATCTTCGTCGGCGTCAGGATAGTAGAGGAGAACATTATTCTGTTCGTTTCCGACAACGAAACCTTCGAGCTTTGTGCCGTCATCAAGGGTGCAGTTGATGGCTCTAGCCTTATCTGCAATGGCGGTGCGTGCTTCGTTATGCGTGATGGCACGCGGGAAGGCGTTACGGCGTTCGGTCAATGCAAGGTAAAAGACCATGCTAATATATATAAGGAGAAGAATTCCCGCGTAACGTAAAATGCGGCTAAGTGTTCCCAGAGCGAGTTCTTTTATTTTCATGGAATAGTTAATAGTTGTTCGTCATTAGTCAATCGTTAGTAGTGAATTTAGAAAAAATAGAGCTTAGAACTTAGAATGTTGTTGACGTTCTGCATGATATATTGAAAGCATCGGTTGTGCCTCTGCATGACGAGATGTTATAGGTGATGTGTGAAGTGCAAGTGTTTGCAAGTCGAGAAAGCACAAACGCATAAGGCGAGCATAAGCTAGAAACGCACAAACACCTAAGGCGAGTGTCGCACCCAAGCTAGCTTGGGTATGACCGAGCCGTCGCGTTTTGTAATTTGGCCCTTTGGGCCAAATTACAAAAGGACTTCCGGTGGAGTACAACCGGAAGTCCGAGGGATGGGATTGGGTGTTCCTTTAAATTAAGCTATTTTTTTTGAAAGCGTATCACTTCAAAAACAAAAAGTGTTCTCGAAGTGTTCTTTTTTGTCGAATTTAGAATAGAATAGGGCTTTTTTACGGGATGTTTTCAAAAACAGGTGTTCCCAAAAATCTCAAAAAAAAATTAGATTTCTTTTTGATGAACGTATATGCCTACTACAATTATCGAAAGTACCTCCAGGACTACTACGATTACCGTAAGTCCGTGCAGAGGTATTTCTCGTACCGGTCTTTTGCAAAGAAGGCTGGCTATTCCTCGTCCGGTTTGTACCTGGATTTGATTCGCGGTCGTAAGTCGCTTACCCAGCAGATGATTCCGAAGTTTATCGAAGCTCTCGGACTTAATGAAAGGGAAGGGCGCTATTTCACGTTGATGGTGGATTTCACGCATGCAACGACAGCCTCTTCGAAGCAGCAGATCTTCGACCAGATGTCGGCTCTCCTCCCGCGTACCATCAAGAACCTGACTAAGAACCAGCAGGAATACTACAGCAAGTGGTATTACGTTGTGGCGCGCGAAGCTCTTGCCGTCTTGAAAATCAACGACAAGAACATTCAGGAACTCGCGCTCTTCTTGAATCCGAAAATTTCACTCCCGCAGGCAAAGCAGACTATCCAGCTCCTTCTCAATCTGGGACTTATCGAGCTCGGCGAAGATGGATTCTACCATTCCGTAAACAAGGCAATTACGAATGGCAGTGAAATCGCCCCGCTTTTCGTTCATCAATTCCAGAAACAGATGATTGATTTGGGCAAGGATGCGCTGGATCACTACAGTACCGAACGCAGAAATGTATCTTGTATGACGATGAGTGTGTCGGCGCAGGGATTGGAACGTATCATTAGCAAAATTGATTTGTTCCGCAAGGAAATCGTGGATATTGTACGCTCGGACGAGGGCGAATCCATGGTTTGCGAACTGAATATCCAGTTCTTCCCGCTGAGCAAGGAAAAAATGAATCTTCCACCAGAGACGGATGTCGAGGAGGACGGACATGAAATTTGCTAAGTCGTATGTAGGACTGCTTGTGGCAGTGTGCGCTTGCATGTTCGCTTGCACTAGCGAAAATGGTGGTGTCGCAGGAACTGTTACAGATACAGGTAATACCATTGCCCTTAGTGGTGTCGTGACTCGTACCGATGGTTCGCGTGCTGTGTCCGCTATGGTACGTGTTGCTCGTGAACCGTCTGCAGTGGATACTCTGGTTGAATCTGAATATATTGAAACGATGACGGACTCGCAGGGCGTGTTCTCGTTTGATTCTGTTTTGGCGGATACGTTCCAGCTTGCTGTTATCGATGCTGAGTACAAGGAAATCTCGTACCAGCCGCGTGCAACAAAGAATGACGGTGCCTTGGATAGCATTAAGCTCGAGAAGGCGGCCGTGTTTAGCAGTGTGCTTTATTACGAAGATATGGTCGAACCTTCGATGGCGGTTGGCTCTCACTTTAAGGTCTACATGCCGGGTACGCCGTTCTCGCAGAGTGTGTTTGCTGGGGATTCGTTCTCGATGCTTATCCCTGCTGGTGAATGGTGGCTTGGGTTCTGCCCGGGCGATCCGCAGATCGTGGCTCGACTTGCTGATTCCGGTGTTGCCGATACGTTAATTTATCGTACATGGAACATGGACGGTGAGGTGAAGTCCGGTGATACGATTACGAAGGGACCGTTTATCTGGAGCCCGACGATGGAAATCGATTCGTTGATCAAGCTTGAAGAAAAGAAGAGGGCTAAGCCGTATTTGTCCGGCACGGTGATGTGCGGCGATAGCGCTTGCTCTAATGTTCAGGTGCAGATGATTACGGATTTGTACGGCTTTGACTTTGTTGAAGGTGACTTTACGGGCTTCAAGATGGAAGCGGTGACCGATGATTCAGGACGCTGGGTGTTGCCTGCACCGGAAAAGGTTCCCTACGATAGTCTCCGTATGGAATACCGCTTGCTCGGCGAAGATGGAAGTGTGGTATTGGCTGGCGTGAGCCGCTATGTTCGTGCTTCGGAACTCAAGGGCTTGAAGGATACGCTCGATGTGGGCGATACGACTCTGTTGAAACCTTCTGTGCTTGTTAGTGGTGTGATGCTTGCTATTGATGACACGGACTCCTCGAAGACAACTAATTGCATGTCTATGGTGAATAGCGTTGTTGTTGGTTTGAAGGGGACAAGCCATTTTGTGCGTGAAGTGACCTGCAATATGCTGCGTATCGGTGATCTTCCGGCTGGTGGTCATGACATTGTGCTTTACTCAGGTGACCCGAAAGTGGTGAAGACCCTTCAGGAAGCGGATGTCGCATTTGATGACTACGTAAGAATTACGCATGTGCAGTTGCCCAAAAACGACACGCTTGACCAGCAGTGGATGACTTTTGAACCGCCAACTTTAGAAACATCGAAATAATTTTTCAATTACCCCTTGCAAAGTTGAAAATTATTTTCTAAAATTGGTGCGCACTGATGAGCTATGGTGTAACGGTAGCACAACAGATTCTGACTCTGTTTGTCTAGGTTCGAATCCTGGTAGCTCAACTAAAAACTCTTTGCTCTTACTCCTGAGCAGAGAGTTTTTTGTTTTGTGCGGCGGCAGAATGCCTCGAGATGCCGCCGGATGTGCGAAATTTGGAAAAAGTGCGTTTTTTACGTGAAAAATTAGGGAAAAATGCGGAAATTTACGTAATTTTGTATATAAATTAAGCGAAATTGAATAAAGAGGGTGCTTTTTGCGGGTGTTTTGTAATGTTTTTACTGAAGAAAACACTTGAGTATGGGCTAAATTTGGGAAAAATCAAAAAATATTACAGATAAAGTTGAAAAATTACGTGAAAATTTGATGATATGGATTTTGTTTCACGTAAAATGGGGCATTTTTCAAAAATTTGGATTTTTACAGATGATTTAGTTTGTTTGTGCTAGCTGATTTGTCAGTTTTTAAAGGGCATTTTTATTGAGTTTGGAGAGTCAATGACTAAGAACTATTGACTAATGACTAAATTTGTGTCATGGAATTTTTCGACTACTTTGAAGAGGTTTATGGCGAACGCTGGCCTACGTTGCTGGAATCGCTGAAGGGCGAGGGCTGCGCAACGAAGCTCCAGTTTGATGATGCTTTGGAACCATACTTTTTGGACGAAGCCTCGGTGTTTGCCGCAAAGACTCTTGCGGTAGAGCCGGGAATGGATGTGCTCGACATGTGTGCTGCCCCGGGTGGCAAATCGCTTGTAATTGCCTCGATGCTCAAGGGCATGGGTTCGCTCCAGTGCAATGACCGCTCGCCCGATAGGCGTCTCCGCTTGCAGCATGTGCTCGAAAATTCTTTGCCGGAGTCCTGGCGCTCGATAATCAACGTCACGGGCTACGATGGCGTGAAGTTCGGCATGCACAAGAAAGAATGCTATGACCGCATTTTGCTCGATGCGCCGTGCTCTTCGGATAGGCATGTGCTGAATTCGCCTTCGCATCTGGAAGTTTGGTCGGTGAAGCGCGTGAAACGCTTGTCGGTGGAACAGGGCTCGCTGCTGGCCTCAGCTGTGGATGCACTTAGACCGGGGGGCGAACTGATTTACGGGACTTGCGCGCTTTCGCCGCTTGAAAACGATGCTGTGGTCGCTAAGATTCTAAAAAAACGCAAGATGATGGAATTTGTTCGAATTGAGGACTTGCCGGAGGGTGCGGACCGCACGGAGTTCGGCGTTCACATACTGCCGGACAAGGCTCATGGTTGTGGCCCCATCTATTGTGCGAAGATGAGAAAGGTGTGTTAGAACTTAGAACTTAGAACTTAGAACACTCCTTTTGCTCTAAAAGAAAATAACTAAGTTCTAAGAGCGAAGCGGGCTAAGTTCTGCCTACTAATCACTAACCACAAATCACTAAATACTAATAATTGCTATATTGCTATCGGTAAATAGGAGAATTTTTTTATGGCAGCATTGAATCTTACTGCAGAATCCTTTGATAAGGTTATTTCTTCGGGGCAGCTTGTTCTCGTTGACTTCTGGGCTACTTGGTGCCGCCCGTGCATGATGATGGGCCCGGTGGTCGAAGAACTTTCCAACGAATTTGATGGCCGTGCTATTATCGCAAAGATCAACGTCGATGACGAAGGCGTTTCGGACATTTGCGCCCGTTTTGGCATCACGAACATCCCGAACATGAAGTTGTTCAAAAACGGTGTCGAAGTGGGTAACGTCGTCGGTGCAGTACCGAAGAACACGCTCAAGAACGCCATCGAAAAGAATCTCTAATCGCTTTGGAAAATGCGTTTAAAAAGAGCTCGGTTTGATGTGCCGGGCTCTTTGTTGTTGACGGGTTACACTAGTTTTCTACATTTGGAATATGCTCACGAAACGTTTAATTGTCTGCTTGGATGTCCGTAACCGCAAGGTCACGAAGGGTGTAAAGTTTAAAGGTAATATCGACATTGGCGACCCTGTAGAAATGGGTGCGCGTTACAGCGATGATGGTGTCGATGAACTTGTCTTTTACGATATCACGGCGAGCGCCGAAAACCGCCCGTGTGACATGGAAATGATTCGCCAGATTGCAAAGCGCGTGTTTATCCCGTTTGCAGTGGGTGGCGGTATCCGCAACTTGGACGACATGCACGAAGCGCTCCTCGCAGGGGCCGAAAAGGTGAGCGTGAACAGCCTTGCTGTGTTGCATCCGGAAATCATTGCCGAAGGCGCGAAGGCGTTTGGACGCCAGTGCATCGTGCTTGGTATGGATGCTAAGTTCGTGGGCGTTTCGGACAAGATTCCGAGCGGTTACGAAGTGTTTATCCGCGGTGGTCGCCAGGCGATGGGCATCGACGCTTTGCAGTGGGCAAAGCGCGCCGAGGAACTCGGCGTTGGCGAAATCTGCTTGAACTCCATTGACACTGATGGCGTTAAGAACGGTTACGAACTCACGATTACCGACATGATTGCAAAGGCGGTTCAGGTGCCTGTGATTGCAAGTGGCGGTGCTGGAACTCCGGCTCACATCGTGGACTTGTTCCGCAAGACGAGTGCCGATGCGGCACTGGTCGCGTCGATGGTGCATTTTGGCGATTATACAGTCCCTGGAATCAAGGGCGAAATGCTTGCTGCCGGCATCCCGGTGCGCAAGAAGATGAACGGCGAGGTGTAAGATGAATCCGGAAGTTGCCGTCAAGATTTTTGAAGCCGGCAAGAGTGCCGGGGCTGACTTTGTTGAAATTTTTGAAGAAGAGACCCGCAGTTCAAGCCTCGGCTTGAAGGATCGCCAGATTGAAACGGCGACCGCGGGTACCGAGTACGGTATCGGCGTTCGCCTTTTGTACGGGACGGAAGTCCTGTACGGGTTCACGAGCGACGACAGCGAAGAAGCTCTCGTGAAGCTTGTGAAGACGCTTGCGTTCGGGCGCATTGCCGCAGCAGCGGGGGCGGAAGGCTCGGCTGCAAGGCCGTTTGAATTTGCTCCTGAAAAGCGCATTTGCGATTACAACTTTGGCGCCTATCAAGATCCGCGTGTGCTCGGCCAAGCTATTAAGCAGGACTTCTTGTTCCGTGCGGACAAGACGGCTCGTGCGCTCTCGCCGAAGATTGCACAGGTGGGCGCTAGCGTGACGGACAGCTGCACTTCGATTTCGCTTATGAATAGCGAAGGCTTGCATCTGGAAATGACGCGCGGTCGCTTGCGTGTAAACGTGAATGTGACTGCGACAGACGGCACGGAACGCTTGACGACGCACGAAGCTCCGGGTGCGCTCGGTGGCTATGAACTTTTAGCAAATTATTCTCCGGAAGCTTTAGCAACGGAATGTGGCGAGCGTGTGCTGCGCATGCTCGATGCCGGTTACATCACTGGCGGCCAGATGCCGGTCGTGATGGGCAATGGCTTTGGCGGCGTGATTTTCCACGAAGCTTGCGGTCATCCGCTGGAGACGGAATCTATCCGTCGCAATGCAAGCCCGTTCTGCGGAAAGCTTGGCGACGCGATTGGTCAGCCCTGCTTGACAGCCATTGACGATGGCACGATGGACGGTGTCTGGGGTAGCCTCAAGTACGATGACGAAGGAACGCCGACGCAGCGCACGACGCTTATCGAAAACGGCATCTTGAAAACGTACATGAGCGACCGTGTGGGCGCTATGGAAGTAGGTGTTGAACGCACCGGAAGTGCCCGCCGTGAAAGCTACAAGTATGCGCCAGTAAGCCGTATGCGCAACACGTTTATCGCACCGGGCAAGGATACGCTCGATTCCATGATTGCAAGTGTGGATAACGGTCTCTATGCGGCCCGCATGGCAGGTGGTTCTGTGAACCCGGCAACAGGCGAGTTCAACTTTGCTGTCGATGAAGGTTACGTCATTCGTAATGGCAAAATTTGCGAGCCTGTCCGTGGTGCAACGCTTATCGGTAAAGGTCACGAAATCATGCCTCGCATTAGCATGGTCGGTACTGACTTTGAACAGGCTGCAGGCGTTTGCGGCGCTTCTTCGGGACATGTGCCGGTGACTGTCGGTCAGCCCTCTATTAAGGTGGACCAAATATTAGTTGGAGGGCGGTAGTCGCGCTCCCAACGAAATTGGAACATTCCCATGAAAATGGAAAAGCCCTCGTAAGAGGGCTTTGGAGTATTATGGGTTGTCATCACGAGTAAAGTACAAAAACATTTCGAATAAAAACAAGAAAACCATGTAAAAAAGAAACAACGGCATCTCGTGAGAGGTGCCGTTGTTTTGGTGTATGGGATGTTTGGTTTTGTATCCATAAAATAGTTTAAATTGGAGTATTAGTGGTATTTTTTAGAACATTTCCGATGTAAAGGTTTACAACACTTACAACAGGCTACAACACGGAATTTTGAGTGTTTTTTCAAAAAAAATTGCATTTGTTAGAACTTTGTTCTCATTTGTTATTATATTTCGGGAAAATCAAGGAGCATTTTATGCAAATAAAGAAGATTTGTTTTTTGGCGCTTGCTGCTGTAGCTTTGCAGGCTTGTTCTAACTACCAGGCTCGTGTTTATAACGAAGTTCCGCTGGTTGAAGGTGAAGAAGTTGTGCCTTTTGAAGAATTCTGCTATTTTGAAACCGAACCGAATGGCGCTGCATTTAAGGTCATGGGCAAGGTTCAGGTTGGTGGTGGTACTTATGGTTCCGCTGCAGGTCTTTTGCCGAAGTTGGAAGAGAAGGCTAAGGCTCGTGGTGGTAACGCTGTCGCGAACTATAGAGGTTCTCAGAGATTTGGTTTCTGGCCGTGGCGCTTTATTCGCCCGGTTGTCAGTGGCGATGCAGTCCAGATTCTGAATGCTCATGGCAAGTCTTGCCAGGAATTGGGCGGAACGACGTTGCCGCAGTAAACACCTGAGTGTTTTATTTTGAAAAAAATGTCGCAGTAAAATGCGACATTTTTTTTGCTTTTTCGCATTTTTAGCTCAAAAAGGGCAAATTCTTCTTTTTGGCACGCCGTTTGCATAGGGTAAGGCGTAAAACGAGAGCGAAGAATGCCTAGTATTAACTAGGCATGATCGCGAGAGCGAGGCGAAGTCGTAGGTTCTCATTTGCGATAGAGCCGAGCGGTCTCAAAAGAGGATTAAATTATGTCAGATTTTACTAACGATGCAGAAAAGGTCTTGGCCAAGGCGCAAAGCTTGCGCGACCGCTGTTCGCACTCTTATTTGGGTGCGGCTCATTTGGCTGTCGGTCTTGTTGAAGGCCCTGATGCAACCCTGAAGAAACTCTATAAATCTAAAGGGGTGAAGACCTCGGAACTCCGAGGCCGTTTGGAACCGTTTGTCCAGAAAATCCCGCGCATGGAAGGCGTGAACCCGGATGTGGAACCGGATAGCGACTTGAACCGCATTTTGCGTGCCGCTGTGCAGGCGGCCCGTCAGGTCAGCCGTATGGTGACTCCGGGCGATTTGCTCGTGGCGTTGATGAAGTTCTCGGGCGACCGTGGACTTGCCAAGGTCTTTGAAGATGCTCTTGGCTCGACCGAAGTGGTGGAAACTTGGCTTTCGGACCCGTTTGCGGGAGCCGCGAACGCCGAGGAACAGTCTCCGCTGAAACTCTACGGTCGTGAACTCGTGGAAATGGCGGCTGATGGAAAGCTCTCGCCGGTGATTGGCCGTGAAGAAGAAATCCGCCGTGTGATTTTGATTTTGAGCCGTAAGACAAAGAACAACCCTTGCTTGGTCGGTGAACCGGGCGTGGGTAAGACGGCTATTGTCGAAGGCCTTGCCGAACGTATTTACCGTGGCGACGTGCCGGATGCGTTGAAGGGCAAGAAGGTCTTTGCACTTGATTTGTCTGCCTTGATGGCGGGCGCCAAGTACCGTGGCGACTTTGAAGAACGTCTCAAATCAGTGATTGACGCTATTGAAGAAGATGGCAACACGCTTATGTTCATCGATGAACTCCATAACATTGTGGGGGCGGGTAAGACTGAAGGCTCGATGGACTTGGGCAATATGCTTAAGCCGAAACTTGCTCGTGGCGAACTCCATTGCATTGGTGCAACGACGACTCAGGAATACCGCAAGTACATTGAAAAGGATTCTGCTTTGGAACGTCGATTCCAGCCGGTGCAGGTGAACGAGCCGAGCGAAGACGAAGCGATTTCGATTTTGCGTGGCATTAAGGATGGCTTTGATGCGCACCACGGCGTGCGTCTGCACGACAACGCGCTCGTAGCTGCAGTGAAACTTTCGAGCCGTTACATCAGTGACCGTTTCTTACCGGATAAGGCCATTGACTTGATCGACGAGGCGGCAAGCCTTGTGAAAACGCAGATGGATACCGTCCCGGAAGCGCTCGATACCTTACAGCGTAAGGAACTCCAGATGAAAATCGAGGAGCAGGCGCTTTCGAAGGAAACGGATGAAGCGAGCGTCAAGCGCTTGAAAGAACTCCGTGATGACTTGGCTGTGACTGATGCTGCCGTTAAGCAGATGCAGGAACGCTGGCAGGATCGCCGTGCCGCATTTGCCGAAGTTCAGGACTTGAAGAAATCCTTGAAGGCGGCAAAGGACGAGATGGAACAGGCCGAAGCCCGTTACGACTTGAACCGCGCTGCTGAACTCAAGTACAACAAGATTGTGAACATTGAGAAGGAATTGGCTCAAAAGACCGAAGCGCTCCGCAAGAGTGCCGAAGAAGGCGGCTTGAGCGAAGAAGTGACCGAAGATACGATTGCCCTTGTGGTGAGCCGTTGGACGGGCATTCCGGTGACAAAGCTTTGCGAAGGTGAAAAGGCGAAGTTGTTGCACTTGGACGAACGTTTGCATGCCCGCGTGATTGGCCAGGACGAAGCTGTCGAAGCTGTGTCCGAAGCCATTTTGCGTAACCGTAGCGGTTTAAGCCGCGAGAATGCGCCGATTGGAAGTTTCCTCTTCTTGGGCCCGACGGGCGTGGGTAAGACGGAACTTGCAAAGGCTTTGGCGGTTGAACTTTTCGATAGCGAAAATGCACTTGTCCGTATCGACATGAGCGAATACATGGAAAAGCATAGCGTTAGCCGTTTGATCGGTGCTCCTCCGGGATATGTGGGCTACGAAGAAGGTGGCCAGCTGACCGAAGCTGTGCGTACGCATCCGTACTGCGTGATTTTGCTCGATGAAATCGAGAAGGCGCACCCGGACGTGTTCAATACGTTGTTGCAGGTGCTCGATGACGGTCGTTTGACGGATGGCAAGGGTCGTACGGTGAACTTCAAGAACACCTTGATTTTGATGACCTCGAACTTGGGTGCCGAGAAGTTCCGCTTGAGTGCGGCTAGTGCCAAGAACGGTGAACCGCCGCAGGTTGCGCTTGCGGATGTCGAAGCTGACTTGCATGCGTTCTTCCGCCCGGAATTCTTGAACCGCTTGGACGAAGTGCTTGTGTTCCAGAGCCTCTCGAAGAAGCAGATTCGCGAAATCGTGAAACTCAAATTTGCGGATTTGGCGAACCGCGCTGCCCGTCAGGACTTGGTGCTTACACTTTCGGATGCGGCACTTGATGCAATTGCGGAAGGTGCTTACCAGCCGGAATTCGGTGCTCGCCCGATTCAGCGTTACATCGAACGCAACATTGAACGTCCGTTGAGCCATGCGATACTCTCGGGAACCGTGAGTGCAGCAAAGCCCGCCGTGGTGGACTACAAGGATGGAATGTTTGTGGTTGCTTAGGTTATAGGTGATAGGTAATAGGTTTTAGGAAAATAATCGCGGCTATGCCGCCCATTAGAAATGTGCATAGCACGTGTAATACCTAACCCCTACAGCCTAAAACCTAATTCCTACAACGCTGTCATAACGTAAAGAGCAATGGTCTTGCGATCATTGTTCTTTTCTTGCATAACGCCCACGTCGAAGTCAATACGGACGTGCGTACCGCCAAAGGTAAGTTCAATCTTCGGGATAATGTCTACCATGAAATCGTCTTTGAGGTTACCAACGCTAGCCGATGACGTGACTTCAAGGAACATGCGGAGAACTTGTCCGAAAACAATTGTCGGAATCATGGATGCCGAGAACTTTACGTAGCCGTCTTTGCCGGTTGCACCGTCAAGGAAACCTGCGCGGAGTTCGTAGTAGTTTGCGAAGCACTTCGCGATAAACTGTTGCGTACCGATGGTGAATGCTAGGGCGCTCTGGCTAGTTTCGCTCAGGTCGAGATAGCCGTCAAATGCGATGAATGAGCTTGGTCTGTAGCGGTAACGGACGCCAATGTCCAAGGCGGTGTTGATTTCTTCGAGCTGACCATAAGTGTTGATGTCGAGTTTTGCACCGACGTCGAATTCTTTGTTGAGTCTAGTCGTGAAGTTGATGGGGAAAAGCACGTCGGAATTGAACGGCGAGCGGATGCCGAGACCGACGCCAATCTTTGGGGATGGGCGACTTTCGGGGCCAAAGTTGTAGCGCATGTCCCAGAAATGGTCCACTGCAAAAGCATTTGTTACTAAAATCGCAAATAGCAGGCAAAGAATGTGTTTCATGTCCATCAAAGTTAGATAAATCGCTCGGTAAAAGCTAAATTTACACGCGTTAAAATGGAGGTATTTGTGGTCGAACCGCGTCCAGAACTTTCAAAACTTTCCGATTACGTCCCAGGCAAGTCCATCGACGAAATTCGTGAACGTTATGGTCTTAAGAATGTTGTAAAGCTTGCGTCTAACGAAAACCCGTTGGGTGCTTCTCCGAAGGCGGTGGAAGCGTTCCATGAAATTGCAAATTCGCTACACTTGTACCCGCGCGGCGATGCTCCGAAGCTCATTGATGCCATTGCAAAGATGTATGGCGTTTCTACCAACCAGATTGTGATTGGTAACGGTTCCGATGAAATCATCGACATGGTGGGCAAGGCTTTTATCCGCCAGGGTGACAATTGCGTGGGCATTACGCCGACGTTCTCCGTCTACAAGTTTACGACGCTTTCGAACGGTGCTGATTTTATTGGTGTTGGCGAAGGTGACGAAAAGGCAACGCTTGATAAGCTCGCTGCTGCAGTCAATGATAAAACTCGCGTGGCTTTCATTTGCAACCCGAACAACCCGACCGGTCACTATTACACTGAAGCCGAAATTCGCAGTTTCCTTGATAAGGTTCCGTCGAACGTTCTCGTGTTCTTGGATGAAGCTTACGCTGAATTTGCTACGGCTGCAGATTATCCGAAGATGGCTCCGCTGCTTTCGGAATACCCGAACTTGTTCCTCAACCGCACTTTCAGCAAAATTTACGGTTTGGCTGGGCTCCGCGTGGGTTATGCGATGGCTAGTGTTGAAGTCGTCCGTGCCATGTGGAAAATCAAACCGCCGTTTGACGTGAACCAGGCTGCTCAAGTGGCTGCTGTGGCTGCTCTTTCTGATACGGCTCACGTTGAAGCGACCCGCAAGAACAACGCTATTGGCTTTGAATACTTGAATCGCGAACTTAGTGCGCTTGGCTTCAAGGTGCTCCCGACGCAGGCAAACTTTATTTGCGTGCACATCGGTGAACGTGCTAAGGAACTCGTTTCGTTCTTGGAACAGAACGGTATGATCGTTCGTGGCCTTATGAGCTTTGGCATGCCGGAACACATCCGCATCACGGTCGGCAAGCCCGAAGAAAACGAACTCCTCGTTTCGCTTGTCAAAAAGTGGGTCGGCTAGGAGCTTGCTATGGAAAATCGCGAAATTGCAAAGGCCGGTGTCTCTCCCGAGAATTTGGAACTCTTGAAGATTGCGCTCAAGACGGCTGAACTTGCCGAAGAGAATATCCTCAAGTTTTACCAGAACGATGTTGGCGTCGAATGGAAGGCGGATAAGACTCCCGTGACGATTGCGGACAAGGGTACGGAAGAACTCGCCCGCAAATTCTGGGCAAAGGAAACTCCCGGCTTTGGCGTCATTGGCGAAGAATTCGGCATTGAAAGCCCGGATGCGGAATACCAGTGGGTGATTGACCCGATTGACGGCACCAAGTCGTTTATTCACGGTGTGCCTTTGTTCGGAACGCTGATTGGCCTTTATCACAAGAATGTTCCGATTGCAAGCGTGATCCGCTTGCCCGCGATGAAGAGCGCTGTGTGGGCGGTGAATGGTGGCGGTGCATTCTTGGACGGCCGCGAAGTTCGCGCTTCGAAAGTTTCGCAGTTGAGTGATGCGCTAGTGCTTTCGGGAACGGTCAACACGATGGAAGATAAGGGCTTTGGCGAAGGTTTTACGAAGCTCCGCCGCAGTGCCCGCTTGCATCGCGGTTGGGGCGATTGCTACGGCTATTACCTCGTGGCTGCAGGCCGTGCCGAAATCATGGTGGATCCGGTCGTTTCGCTGTGGGACATTGCTCCGTTCCCGCTCTTGATGAAGGAAGCGGGTGGCAAGTTCAGTACCATTGACGGTAAGACCGAGCTCTTCGACGTAAACGGCAAGCCGACAGCTCCGATTTACGAAGGCTTCACGAGCATTGCGACGAACGGGCTCTTGCACGATACTGCGCTGGAATGCTTGAAGAAGTAATTTACCACATTGTTGTATAGCTTACTGAATCAGGGACGAACGTGAATGTTATCGTCCCTTTTTTTGCGGTGTTGATGTAGGGAATGTGGAGTGAATCGAGCCGGTCGGTGACTTGCTTGTGCGGGTGACGGAACCTGTTTTTGCGGCCGCTGGGGATGATGGCGTATGTGGGGGAGACTGCGTCTAGGAAAGGTTCGCTGCTGGATGTTTTGGAACCGTGGTGTCCAAGTTTCAGCACGTCGCTTTTCAGATAAGCGTCTGTTTTCATGATTTCCTTTTCGCCTTTGACGGTGAGGTCTCCGGTTAGCACAGCGGAATGCCCAAGCCCCTTGAGCCTGAGTGTGATGCTCCCTTCGTTCGCTTCGACGCAGATGTCGTTTCGTGGGTGGATCGTTCGCATTTCGAAGTAGTTTTCTTTCCACAGAATGCCGCGATGGATGTTGCGGATGGGGATGTTCCTTTTGCGGGCTTCGCTGAGGACTTGTTGCCAGTCGGGTTTGCTTTCTTTCATGGAACAGTCGCTTGCCCAAAGCTCCTTGACGGGAAACATTTTCAAAAGCGAAAGCGCTCCGCCGAAATGGTCCTTGTCGGGGTGTGTGATGATGAGCGCATCGAGCTTGCTCACGCCGATGTGGTGTAAAAACGGAACGATGATGTCTTTGCCGGAATCTTCTCTGCTGTTGTCGCCCGCGTCCACGAGAAAATATCTGCCGGATGGTGCCTTGATGAGGTGGCTGTCGCCTTGCCCAACATCGATGGTCGTGAGTGTCCATGACGGGTACATAATTTCGTGATAGCTTTCAAACGCAAACAATGCAGTGGCGACTAAAATGCATATAAACGCATACTTGCGGGCGATGTAATTCTTGTAGCAAACCGGCAAAAGCAGAATTAAGAATCCGAGCGCTAGCAGTACCGCAGGCGAAAACGGTCCGACGGTCATCGAGGCAGCCGCAGAATCCGAGAGTATTCGCGTCAATAGCGAGGCGAGTCGCAAAAAGAATCTCGCGGCAGCACAGAACGTTCCGCAGACAAAGTCTACAGGCGAGAGCTGTGCGAAAAGCCCCGCCTGCATGCCAAGCGAAATCGCAGGCACAACGATAATGTTTCCGAACCATGCGAACGGCGAAAGCGTCTTGAAATGGTGAATGAGGAATGGCGCTGTGGCGAGTGTTGCACAAAGCGTCACATATGTGGGGTCAATGGCGAACGATTGAATCTTTTGCCAAAGCTTGTTTTGCTTGAAACTGTCGGGCAAAAGCTTTGTCGGGTTGTGCGGTGTGCCGATGATAATTCCTGCGGTGGCGGCAAACGAAAGCTGGAATCCCGGATTCCAAATGACGCTTGGTTCCGGCAAAATGATGAGGAGCAACGCGACGCCCAAGCTGTTGAGCGTATTTGCAGGTTTCCCGAATAAAGTGCCAATTTGCGGGATGGCGAACATCATGACCGCTCGGCGCACAGCTGGCGAGCCTCCCGTGACGGGAACGTAAATAGCAAGGAGTGTGACTGCAATGATGGTTACCACTTTATGCGGGAGTCCGGTTGCTTTCAAGAAAATCATGAGCATTCCCGCGAGCAAAACGACGTGAAAACCGCTAATCGCTAGCACGTGCACAAGCCCCGAACGCTGAAAATCACTTCGCAAAACTTCTGGAATTCCCGAGCGATCCCCCGCCAATAGCCCCATCAAAAGCCCCGTTTCGGCAGGGTCGAGGAACTTTGCGAATCTCGCCTGCATAAATTGCCGAAATCCAAAAAAGCTCCGTTCGAAAGTCCAATCACCGGGGTACGCTTTCCAATGCTTGAATTTGCCGTATGCGGCCAAATTTTGCGATTTTAGCCAGTTTTGTGTGTCAAAAGCGCCGGGAACGCTCGGTGGCGTCACGGGGTACCACGAAGCCTCAAAACAGATTGAATCCCCTGGCAAGGGGAGATCCGGCAAGTTCCGCTTCTCGGTCAGGCGCACTTTGTAGCCCCCGCGCGCACTCTCGCGAGCTATTTCCTCGGCATTTCCCAAAACGTTGATAATAAATGCCGTCCCTTTGGGCCGTGGCAGCCTGGATTCGACTTTCCCGCACCCGGAATTGCCCTCATAAGACCACTCAGCTCTTATGCATGTTGGGGACTCCTTCTTCGCCTCGCTCTCGCACTCACGCTCGGTTAATACCGGGCGTTCGTTGCTCGCAAATTGTTCGTTCGAAGTCGTTAATATCCCCGGAAACCCCTCGTGGGCGATAATTCCAGCCACTAAAGACACAAAAATTACCCATTGGATGTGCTTTCTGAAGAAATGAGTACACAAAAGCACCATTCCTAGCCCCAAAAAGGCGAATTGCAGCTCGTCGAAGGCGACGAATGTGGCGACTATGGTGATTGCGCTTATAAGGGCGGGTTTGCCGTCAAGTGGGGCTAAAAGGTCCTTAAATGCGTTAAATATTTTTTCTTTGTTATTTTTTTTCATTTTCGTATAACTTTTGTATTTTAATTGGGTGTTTGTCTTTATACACGCATTTGAGGAGTGTTTGTTTCGGGTATTTATGAAAAATTTTTGTAAAAAAGTGTGGATTTGGGGGCTTTTTTGCTTATTGGGATCATTTTTTCTCACGTCATGTACTTCTACAGTCGAAGCTGATGGGGAAATTATCTTAAAGCCCGATACAAGCCGCTATATAGTCCATAAACTTTATCCGAATGACTTAGCGAAAAACGATTCCGCCGCAGCAAATGTTGCGCGTGGTATTATGCTTATTGTGAATCCGGGAGCATCGTACAAGCTTTCTTTTGATGTCGATCCTGATTTCCCGGCTCCTGAATTACAGCTGTTCCGCCCTTACAGCATTGATGTAAGCCATTTTGCGCTTAGCAAGGTGCGTACTTTGTCGCCTACGATTGTCAATAATCGATATGTCTATTCTTTTGTTTGCGAAGAAAAGGAAATGACGGTGTGGTATACATCGCTTGGCAATGATGGTAAGTATTACGAGGGAAAGGTCAAAAACATCAGTTTTACCGGAACAGGATCCTATGATGATCATTTCTCACTAAACTTGATAGTCGTGGGCGCTGTTAGTAAAACGGCAGACAGTATGGATGTCGATGAATTGTCTCGCTATATGCTGAATGCTTTTCGTGAAAAGTATAATGGCGTAACGATTGATACCCTTTATGTGCATTATGCCCACAATCATCCGACTTTGGGACAAAAGTATCCGGCAAATTATCCTTGGGAGGCGGGAAAGAGCTCTGATGATTTCTTTATGGGGGATCTAGCCAGTTCGATTGACGAGGAACACCCCAATGCATTGAATGTCTTTTTTGTGCATAGTATTACTGGAAATAACATCATGGGCCTCTCGAAGATTTTTAATGGGGCGCTCGGGGCGAACAAGGATAATTCCGTAGTCGTTGGTGAATATGTCCATACCCCCAATGGTGAACTTGAATTGCAGTCGTCATACAATATCGTGATGACGATGATTCATGAAGTTGGGCATTCCTTTGGGCTTCGGCATACATCGGCGACGAAACTCGACATGAAACAGTATGTTGGTGGCGATGAAAAAACGGGTGTTATGGCTGGAGACTGGTCCAACATCGATGATGGGTTGACTGATACTCCTTTCTGTGAATATATTTTAAGGAGTGGTCTTTATAAGCAAGCAGACGGATGTGAATCGATTCGGAAAGAAATTTCGGATATTGTATTTTCGTCGGGCTTTAGCGATAAAGATAATTCACCGATTTACCGATGTGCTGACCGATATAATATTATGTTCCCTGTAACACTTAAAGGCGACTTTGATGTTGGGTTTTCTGATCAGCAGATGGAAATAATCCGTTCGACATTGTCGATTATCCAGCATTAAAAATGAAAGCATCTCAATTTTCTGAAAACGCGCAGCTGATAGCGTTTGTGTTGCAAAAAGGGTCTGAATGGGACCCGAACGTTATTGAACTTTTGGAAAAAACTTGGGGCCCTATCCGCCATAAAGGGCGCCTTTTTGCGTTTGATAAAACGGATTACTACAAGCCTGAAATGGGGGATGACCTGTATCGTGGGGTGGTTTCTTTTGAAAAGGAAATCCCGCCAGAGACGATTGCCGAAGAAAAGGAACGTAGCAATGCGTTGGAACTCACGACGGCTTCGGCTGAAACCCCGGAACTGCGCCATGTGAACATTGACATTGGCTATATGGATATGGACAAGGTGGTGCTTCCGAGCTACAAGCGTGGACCTTTCAAGCTTTATGCGGGCAAGGGCGTCTGGCTTGATATGCTCTTGACGTATGCGAAGGGCGTTTTTCACCCGACCGCTTGGGCATTTGATGACTTTGTGCGAAATCCCTACCAGCACGATTTACAGCTCATCCGCGAAAAGTTCAAGAAAGCGCGTAAGGGTGGTTAGTTGTTAGTCGCTGGTCATTGGTCATTGGTAAATGGTCATTAGTTATTAGCTAATAACTAGTAACTTAGAACTTGTAACTTGTAATTCCTAATTCCGACTTCCTAACTCCGAACTAATGAGTCAAAACCCATCTCTCAGCTCTCTGCTCAAACTTCTGAGTTCTAATTCTTTTTATATTGCATGCTGATGAATAAGAAGCTTTTACTCCTTGGTCTTTCGACCCTTACGTTTTTGGCGTGCTATAGCCCCAAACCATTCGAGGCTGAATCTTTGGATGATGATTCCAAAAAGCAGAGTAGTTCTGAAATGGGGACGATATACTCTGTCAATGGAAGTGAGCAAATCTGCAACCCGTCCATCTCGCAGGATACGGTCAATTTCCCGGCTTCGATGCTTTGGTTGAACTTTAGCAAGATTAAAGTCAATAAACATGATGACGAATTCCCCGTTACAGATGTTAAGCAGCATGATCGTTTGACCGTTTCGGATACCGCGAATAACGTGAAGTGGTATTTGATGATTGATAAGGATAAGGGCGAATGCCAGTTCCAGGACCCGGAATGGAGTACTCATCCTGATTTCATCGTTTCGTTGCGTGGTCAGGGAATCGATGGGGGAAGCTGCGGAGATGTTTTGGATTACGGTATTTTTGCAGTTCGTACATCGGACAAGAAAAAGTTCTGGTTCTTTGACAAAGGCATTATTGAACAGGCGACTCCGCATGTGTGGGTAGACCCTACGGCTAAAGCGGAAGCCGATAGTGACGATTCGACCGTCGAAGGCTTCTTTGGTACGAACAATGTGCGTCTGACTTACGCTGATGGAACGGATGGTAATCCGCAAAATATCGTATTTATCGATTATGCCAACGGCGGAAAATCTAAGGCAATTAAGCTCAAAAAGCCTACGGATCGTAGCAACTGGAAAGTTGAAAGCCCGATGATTTCGCCTGATGGAAATTTTGTCGTGTATAACTTGATGACGAAATCGGAAGAAACTTGGGAAGCCTATATTCAGGAACTTTCTAAAGATGCTGATGCTGTTAAAGTTCCTCTTACGAAGGACATGAAGTCCGAGCCGGCACAGCCGCACTGGTTTGAATCGGATGGGCGCCTGTTTGTGGTTTGGACGGAATTTACGCAAACGTCATACTACAACAAGGTTCATTTAGATAATGCTTCGGCTCAGGATGGTTCTGCCGGACGTACGGTGATGCGCGAAGTTCGCTTGAAAACGGGCGCTGCAAAGGGTGAACTGGTGGAATGGGTAGACGATAATGTTGAACTTGCTCCGGTTCCTATGATTGGTGGACGTTCTCCTGATGGCAAGTTCTTGTCGACTGGCTATAAGTACGCTTATTTGCTTAAGCTTCCGTGAGGTGCGGTATGAAGAAGAATTTTTTGATTGAAGGCTGTTCTTTAGTCGCACTTGTTGCGGTTGCTTTTTATGCTGGTTTTAATTCCCCTGTGACGCCTGCGACTCCGTGGGAGTCTATTGGCGGTTGCGGTGCTGGCGGTTCCGGTGGCGGTTCTGGCGATGGCATCAAGTGGATTGGTCAGGGAGTTTCGGGCGGAATCCTCGAAGCAGAAGTCTTTACGAAGTACAACGTGGGGCAGAATTTCTCGGCTCTTACGGTGAATCCGCATTTCTCGATCAAGCCGACGTGGGATACGAAGGTTGGTGTGACGATTCCGTTCATGAGCCATCAGGGCGAAGTGCAGTATCGCAGTAACCAGACTCCGACGGACCGCACTACGGGCGGTCTTGGCGATATCTCGTTCGATTTCTCGAAGACGATTGGCAGTGGCGGTGCGGCATCGCTTTCGGCGTCGCTCTCGATTCCGACGGGGCAGTATGATATCAAGCGCGGTAAGGATGGCGGTAAGGAAATCTTGCCGAGCAGCTTCCAGAAGGGGAGCGGCCTTTATTCACTGACGCTTGGGTGGGACTACAGCCGCGATACGGACAAGGGCATCTGGCTTTATAGCTTGAGTTACACGCACCCGTTTGCGATGCACTTGTTCTCGGGCGAAAATGAGTTCAACGACAGCTATTGGAAGGACATCAAGAAACATGGTGACCGTTTCAATTACCGCTTCAAGCCGTATGGCGAAAATGACCTTGGTGCATTCACTCCGCCGTCTATTGGTGGTTCTGTCGCTTATGGTTATCGCGGTCGTACGGGCATTGTCCAGTCGTTTGGCTTGAACTTCTCGATTCCGCTTGGCGTGGCTTGGATTTCTTCTGAATCCGAAGGAATTTACGACCCAAGGCCGGACCCGGATCACCAGGCTTGGTCTGTTTCGCTTGTGTACGGCTTGGAATTCTCGAACCCGGACTTCCCGGTGTTCCTTGCGTTCTCGCTCCCGATCCATGACAAGGCTGGTGGCGCAGATTCCCAGAACGAATACAGCGAAAAACCGATGAAGAAGTGGAACGCTCCGGACTGGAGTGATATCGGTCAGCAGTGGACTATTGCTGTCGGCGTGAAGGGTAGTTTCTTTTAGTTAAGTGGTTAGTAGACAGTAGGAAGTAGTCGGTAGGAAGTTTTATAATCGCGGCTGCGCCGCCTGACTTATACTGTCTACTTCCAACTTCTAACTTCCTACTACTCAGGGCTACGCGCGCGGGTGTGTCTTTTTGAAGGCTTGTTTTAGGCGTTCGGCATTCACGTGCGTGTAGATTTGTGTGGTGGAAATGTTTGAGTGCCCGAGCATTTCCTTGACGCTCATGATTTCGGCGCCGTTTTCGAGCAGGTGCGTGGCAAAGCTGTGGCGCAGCACGTGCGGGCTTGCTTTCCCTTCCCAGCCGATTTCTCGGAGCAAGTCATGGATGTCGTTCCGCAATGTGCGGATGTCATAGGGCTTCCCGTTTTCGCTTAGGAAAACGTAGCTTGTAATTGTTGGGGCGTGTCCGGCTTCAATCTCGGCAGTCCTGAATTTTTCGAGCCATGAAATGAGCACGTCAGTAATTGGAACGATGCGTTCCTTGTTGCCTTTACCGATGACTCTGACAAGTTTTTCTTTTGTCTGTAATTGGTTCCAGCAGAGGCTTTGACATTCCGAAATTCGCAGTCCCGAGCCGTAAATGAGTTCGAGCAAAAGTCGTGCGCGGACTTGCGGAAGTGTCGGATTTGCGGGCAATTCAGGGAATTTCTCTTCGGCGAGGTCCTTTTGCCCGAGGAATTGCACAAGGCGCTTGGGGCGCTTGGGCATGGGGACTGATTCGGCGGGATTCTTCTGCAAAATCTTGGAACGCACGAGGTACTTGCCAAAGCTTTTGAGCGCGGCGAGGTGTTCGCAGATGCTTGTGGGCGCGAGCTTCTGTTTAATCTTTAAATCCCACACGAAATTCTTGACGTTTGTTTCTGAGAACGATTCTAGAGGTACAGCTGTCCTGGTTTCGGCTGCTTGCTGTTTTTTGGGGCCGCGCTGTGCGTTCTCGGCTAGCATCGCAAGGTATTTTTCGAGCGATTTTCGGTATGTAATGACCGTCTTTTCGGAGTACCTGCGTTGGGTTTGCAGGTATATCAAAAAATTTTGGATGTAATCGTCTAAAAGCATTTTTTTAAAGTGTTTTCAAAAAGAAAAATATCTATTTTAGTTGTCACCAAATGTCTTTTTTGAAAAAATTTATATCTCTCAGGACTTGTTTCCTTGCCTGTGCGTTTGCGTCATCGGCTTTTGCTGCTGACCGCGTGGTGGGCGCAAATGCGACTCTTGATATGGAGCCGGGGGCTCGCTCTGCGGCTTTGGGTTCTGCAACCCTAGCGGTCGAAGGCGATTACCTTGGACTCATGACCAATGCGTACCAGCTTTCTCAAGCTAAATACATGTGGGCTTCGTTCTCGCATACGGCATATTACGAAGATACCAAGTACGATTATGCGTCGATGGTTATACCGCTCCCGAATCATCAGGGGTTAGGAGTTTCCTTCTCTAGATTCGGCGCTGATGACATCCCGTACATTAGGGAAGGTGAACCTGTGCCTGAAGGCTCGAACTACAATACACTCTCCATTGCGGATTGGGTATTTTCTGTAGCTTGGGGTCGCCGCATTATGGATCGCTTGGATTTGGGCCTTGCGTTCCATGTGCTGTACCGCGATATGGATCAAAGTGGCTGGGGCTTCCGTGGTGATGCTAGTGCTCGTTACCAGATTAAAGACGACTTTTACGTTGCTGGCCTCTTGAAAGGCTGGACATCGTCGGCGGCATCTTGGGAATCAGGCGAGTTTGAATACTCCGCACCTGAATTCTACTTGGCTTTGAGCTATGGCTTGCCGGTTCAGTACTTGTATGGCAAATTCAATTTCTACTGGCAGAGTGCAGGGCTTTTCCATCACGATGCTAGAGATTTGGATTTTGACGAGGATACCAAAGGCGGTGAACGCATTTGGGAAGATCCTTTGGATTGGCTGTCTGGCGGTCGAGGTGGTGTTGAGTTTGCGTTTGACTTTGGGCTCAAGTTGCGAGTCGGTCTCAGTAGCTTTACCACGTTCAAGAGCGTGACGGCGGGTGCCGGTCTTACGATTGCAAACTTCCTTGTCGTGGATTACGCTTTTGAATCCCATCCGGTGTTCTCGCCGGTGCACCGCGTGAGTGTAAGCTTTAGTCCGTACCTCTTTGGCCATAAGCCGAGGGAAGAAGGGCATTTGAGCAAGACTGATGCCGCTAAGAAACTTGTGACGGAAGAAGAGTTGCCGACGGAAGAATTCGTCGAAGAAAGTGTTCAGGAAACGCCTGTGGCTCCGGTTGTGCCCACAGTAAATGAGGCTCCTGAAAAGGAACCTGCGCCTGCTGTGGAAACTCCAAAGGTTGAAACGGCTCCTGCTGTACCTACAGCGCCTGCAACTCCGATTATAGAAACTGATGATGAAATTCTGGAATAGAGGACTACATGATGGCAGAATCAAAAAATGTGGGTTTATTCCTTGTGCTTCCGGCTCCTCTCAACCCGATTGGGGCTTTCGACGCTGAAACTTTCAAGGCCAGATTCCGTGATGTTATGGAAGAACGTGCCGATGCGAAGTTTATCGGGGTGGATTTGTCGGGAATTGATTTTGTCTATAGCGATGCGTATAACGCATTTATGCAATTCCATCAGGAACTTTCCAAGCGCAATGGAACGTTTGCTGTTCTTGCCGACAGGGAATCGCTTGCGAAGAGTCTAAAAAAGGTGGGGCTAGAACGTTTTATCCGTATTTTCATGAGTGAAGCGGATATGGCTGCGTATGCTCCGGTTGAACAGATGGCGGTTGCATCGGCCGCTCCTGCAACTCCTGCTGCTGAAGAACCGGCGAAGCCCGTAGCGGCAGAACCTGAGAAACCTGCGGATGTCGCTACAGAAACGGCTCCTGCAAGCCCTGTTTCTCAAGCTCCGGTGGCCCCGAAAATCATGGATACAAATCCGCTTGTGGATGAAACTCAGTCTTCGAAGGGTTCTCTCGTTGCGGTGATCGTTCTACTGATAATTGTCATTGCAATTGTCGCTTATTTAATCTTGTAACCGATGGCCGTAGAGTTTTCTGAGTATCAGGGTAAACGAAAAAGAAAACGGGAACGCCGTACATTCCCGCTAATCAGGATTATTTTACTCTTTGCATTGACGATTGCCGCCTATACAAACGGTTGGTTCCGTATGCTAGTCGATAAGCTCCCGCTGCCAGGGAACGAAGAACCTGTTCATCCGGTTGTCGAGGATTGGATTGCTGGCTGCACGTCGTATGACGGGACTCCGTTTGAACTCAAGAATGACTATGCCCAGTGCTCATGGATTGTAACGGATTCGCTTGCTTTACCGAATACGTTTTTGCGCTATGTGAAAAATTTAGCGTCGGATGGGGCTAAAATTCATTGGGTGGCATCCAAGAAAGATTTTGGCGATGCACTCCTTGTCGTGCTTGAAGATTCGACGCGCAGTGTCTTTTTACACATGATGCGCGAGGATTCTTCGAAAGTTTGGATCTCGAGTAAGACAGGCTGCCTTTTCCCGGGACCGTGTCCGCATGTCCCGCTTGGATGGTCTGCGCTTGCAATTGTAGACAACTTTGACTTTGAAGGCTTGGAACAGCTCTTGTCGGCAGACTTGTTTAAAGGGCTTGGCGAAGCTCCGATTTACCCTGTGCTTCCGGGTGTTGTGCTGGAGGCTGGGAGGGATTCGCTTGGCATGTTCGTGGAACTCAACCATGGAAACGGAATCACTTCGCGCATGTTTGGCATTGGTTCCTGGAAGATGGCTCCTGTTGTTGGCAAGACTCTTGGCTTTAACGATGCTGTGGGGCGCCTTTCCCCTCAGGATAGTTCTTCGTTCTTTTTGACGGTTCGTCAGAATGGACTCTTTGTTCGCTGGAAAGATTTCTATAAATCGACGCATCCGGTGGACTCCGCCCAAATTGCTAAATTCAAAAAGAACTTGCCTTTTTGATTGAGTTTGTATGAATCGTAAGTCGAATGAGTTTTCTCTGGTTTGTTTGCTTGTTTCGCTGTTGGCGCTTTTGTCGTCATGTGCGCAGGATGGCGATGGCCCCCTTGATGTCATGCCGAACGGCCAGTCTGTAGAAGGCAAGGGATTTTTTGAAGGAGCTTCGCTTGATTCTGGCAAAACGATTCATTTGGCTTCGGATACGCTCTATATTACGCTTTCGAAGATTTGGTCTTTTTCGAATTGCTCGCTGACATCGATTGACTTGAATTATTCATTTGAAGATTCCGTTGTTGTTTTTGCGCCGACAGTGAATATCAAAATGAATACGGAGGATTGTCCCTCGCCGATGTACCGTCCGGATTCGACGTTCAAGATGCTGACGAATGGGGTGTCTTCGAATTTCACGAAGATCGTTGTGAAAAATGATGTGGATTCGCTCTTGGATTCTATCATGCTGCGTCGCGGAATACTTGAACTTGATACATTCCGCATCTTTGTGGATTCTGCATTTGCGGACCCTATGTCACTTCCGTTGCGCACAAAAGAATCTCCCTCCGTATTGCGAGTCCTGGATTCGCTGACTCCGCAGACGTTCCATTGGAGAACGCTCCGTGCAAACTGCACAATGCGCGTAGATATGTGTGATGAGGTTGTTGCGGATACGATTTACCCTTCGAGATGGAGTGAAAATGATACGGCGCTTGTGCCTGTGCGTTACGCTTGTGCTTCTTCGGACTCTATGTACTGCCTGAGTTCTAAATGGGAGTATGATTCGACGGCGCTCGGCAAGGTCATGGTTCGCTTGGATACGGTTTGGCATACAAGTACGTATTACGTTGAAAAAATTCCCAAGTGCGCGATGTTGAACGGTTTTTTGTATTCGGGCTTCACTTATGGAGCTAAGACTACATTTGTTCGTGAACTTTTTGTGCCTGATGAAAGCGAACGTTCTTGTGGCCCTTCGACAAAAGAAGACTGGGTGGCATATCGTTTAGATAAGAATGCGCTTGTACTTGAAAGCGAAGATGACGAAGAATCGTCTGTAGATATAGATAGTTTGTATAATATTTGGAAATCGGCGACGGTCGCAGACGATACGCTCCGCACCGATTCGACGGAGTCGAAATGATTGAATATACCTTTGCTGCTGAAATTGCCGAAGAAGATAAGCCTGTTATTCTTGAAAGTAAGATTTATAAGCAGTGGCTTGAAGCTTCTGAGAAAAAGTTCAATATTACGAAGGTGCATTTTGCTTCGGTCGATTACTTTAGCAAACGTCATGAGCCGCTGTTCATCAAGCTGAATGCGACGGCTTTTTTGCCAGACGGTAAGCCTGTGCACGGAATTGTGCTTGTGCGAGGCCATGCCGTGGGCGTGCTTGTCGTGCTTCATTGCGAAGGCAAACGCTATTTACTCTTGGTGCGCCAGCCGCGATTTGCTATTTCTGAGACAGCTTCTCTTGAAATTCCGGCGGGGATTCTCGACTGGTCGGGCGATTTCCGCAAGGTGGCTCTCTCGGAACTTGAAGAAGAAGCCCAAATTAAGGCTAAGGATTCAGAACTCATCGACTTGATGGACTTCTGGTACAAGGGGAAGAGCGTTGGCTTTGCCGGAAGCTGCGGACTTTTGGATGAACGCATCCGCCTTTATGCGATTGAACGTAGCGTGACGCGCGAAGAACTTGAAGCGATGGACGGCAAGAACCAGACTTATACCGACGAGAACGAATGGATCCGTACGGAAGTCTTGCCTTACGAAGAAGCGGCTCACCAGTTTATCGATGGAAAGAACTTTATCGCTCTGTTCCTGTACGAACGCTGGCTCGAAGCCCAGAAAGTGTATTATTAGTTTTTTTAGTTACTAGTTCTAAGTTACTAGTTACTAGAGAAGAATTAGGACAACTGCGTCTTCTAACAACTACTGACTAACGACTATTGACCAACAACTAAAAAATTGTGTTGTTGATGGTGAGGCCTGCGAAGAACAGGATCAAGTAGCCGTACCATAGTCCGGTCGGCACGTAGTTCCAGATACGCTTGTATTTTTTCGGCTCGTCCTTATTTTTTTCCTTAATACGGACAATATTCTTTTTAAGATAAAAACCGCAGAGCGCAAGTCCTGCGATGCTGATAAGGATGAGAAGTACGTAAGCCATGCCTTAAATATAGCATAAAGCGAGCGTCGCGACAACAAGTTTACTTGTTGGCATGACCGAACTGAGCTATATGCACTCCATATGGAGTGCCATATAGCATAAATCGAAAAAATTTATTATTTTAAGAACAAACTTTTATTCAGTGCTAGTGTGTTTTTTATCGCCTAGCTATAGTAAGGAGGAAAAATGAATAGAAATAAAAGAAATTTGGCTTTAATTGTGCCGATTATGGCATTTTGGGCAGCTTGCTCTGAAAGTGACCCTGCTCCTGTTGGTTTTGATGGCGCTCAATATAGGACGGACTGTCCTACGGATGGGTCTAGACCTCTTGCGAAAGAGGGGGCTAGCGCCGAAAAATCTGTGCTTAATTTAGATGTCGTTATACGCGATTTTCAGCAGAATCATTCGGATTTTGAAAATTTCTCGGAAGAAACGATAGAACACCTAGATGATATTTATAACAGTGTGGCTGCAACCGGAGCCGCAATGAACAAGTATGGCTTTAATGAAGATTGGTATGCGGCAATGCCTTACCATAGTTCATGTGGCAATGTGTATTCTTTTGAGAAAAATGGTACTGGAATTCAAATTGGTGTAGATGGCTTACTGATGCAGAAAAATCCTGTTTTGCCAGAGTATTTGCAGCAGGTGTCGGCAGGGCCGGTATTGGAATATGGGGAGTGCATGTACTCAGATTCCGGTGATTATGGAAGGCACTTCCGTGGCTATAGAAATGCTCTTGAAAACGTGAATGGCTATAAGTGTATTCAAGAAAAAACAACATGGATGAACCCGGTTATTTTCACACCGGGCATGGTCGCTCCTCATTTGCAGTTTACGAAGGTTTCTGATGAAGGAACGATTGATATGTATGATGGTGTCGTTATCCAGAAACTGAGTGAACGCTGTGACAATAAGAACTTTGATCAATGGTTTGTTAATGTTCCTACTGTGAATAAGCGTGTCAATACAGTCTTAGATATTCCGAGATCTTTAAAAGAAACTCAGAATAGCTTTACTTATAATTTCGATTCTAACAATGGCGGATTCTTCCCGCTGGATAGCGTAAATCCGACGACTCGAGAATGGGTGATGACGAAACCTTGCAATCCGTCAATCCAGCCGAATGGTTCCTGTGAAATTATTGAACCTCAGTCGCTCTCTATATTCTGCCCGCCTTATAAGTATCAGTATGCTTCGACTCAGCAGGATTTGTACGATCAGAGTACCGCTAAGCTTTGTACAGACTGGCTAAATGCGGGTGGCCCGCGTGCTGTAAATTCTGAAGGGACCGGACATAGTGCGGCTTTACAGGCGACAATAAAGAATGGAACTCTTGGCTTGCAGCACTTGCGCAATTATGGCTTTACTATGGAAGGTTACACGACTTTCCAGTATAAGTCATCAAACCAGTTGCCGGTACCAGAAGAACTGAAGTTTATTAGTAGTGGTGACTTGTGGGTGTTTGTCGATGGTGTTCTGGTGATTGACTTGGGCGGTACGCACTTGCCTGCTCCGGGTAGCGTGAGTATTCAGACTCTTGCAAAGAATAATCATGGTTGCCATGTTGGAGAGCCTTTGGCTATGTATACGAATTGTGATGGGGCGTCTGATGCTACGGGATGGGCTGATGATTCTTGGCATCATTTGCATTTCTTTGTGGCAAACCGCCAAACTGAGATTTCTGATTTCTCGATGTCGCTGCCATCGTCCTTTAGCATTTATGCCGCACCTTCCCGCTATGGCATGCCGATGGTACGTAAGGTTACGACATTGGTAGATGAAGCTGGTTTTGCTCTTAATAGCTTGTATGTAAATACGGAATTGGCGGATTCCACAGTTGCTAAGATGAACTGTTCTCAAGTGCCTTCGTTCGTTGTATTACGTGGTGGCAATGTTTACGGATTCTATGTGTCCCGAATTTCTGGGGCGACAAACAAGGGTGAAGAAGGGACTATGTACCAGTTTGAAGGCGTTTTGAAGGATGTTGATGGTAATGTTGTTGAAGGCGGGATTTTGCATGGCGACCGTATTGCCTTTAACGTTCCGTATAGCACGACGCTTGATGAAGAAGGTAATGGTGGAAATTACCCCGCAGGTAAGTGGGCGCAGTTGATGTTCTGGGCTAAGCTTATGGATTTCTATATCGCTTCAAGTTCTGGTAACCGTGTGGAAGGTTTTACCGAACCGGAAAAGTTTGGTGAGATCGGTGTGAACTGCGCTTATTGACGCCAAAGTCCGTAATAACAGTTGCCTAAGGTCAAAAAAATTTCTCTATTTGGTGTGTACTGACGTTCGTGGGTTCAAATTTGGCTTGAACGAGCCGGATTCGGGCCCGAATACGAACGCCGTTTATTGTAAGAGGTTTATTTGGTCGCCCAAGAAAAACTGAATTCTCTCATTGCCGATGCATGCAAGTCCGCATCTGTTACGCTTGTGGAAGCTGATGTGTTCCGTGCTGGCAAACGCAAGACATTGCGAATCTTTATCGACAAGCCCGAAGGTGTTACTATCGATGACTGCACGAACGTGAGTCATTTCCTTTCGGATGCGCTGGACCTGGATCCCGAGTTGATCGAGGGCGCTTATACGCTTGAAGTTTCTTCTCCGGGAATAGACCGCCCCCTCAAGTCTATGGCGGATTTTGAACGCAACAAGGGGCGCCTGCTCCGTGTGACACGCTCGACGGGCAAGCCAGTGACTGGTGAACTTTTGAATGCCGACGAAGAAAATCTGACGCTCAAGCTCAAGGGCAATGCCGGCGAAATCGTCATACCGCGGTCCGAAGTGCTTTCGGCCAAGGTCGAAGTAGAAATTAAATAGGAAGGTCAACTATATGAAGAACGAACCGAAAGTAAACTTGCTCGACGTACTCAAGGAAGTCGTTGAAGACAAGAGTGTCGATGATTCCGTGATTTTGGACGCCCTCAAGAAGGCTCTTATTTCTGCGGCCCGCAAGTATCTGCACATCGAAAAGAAGATTAACGTCGATATCGACATGGAAACCAACGAAGTCCATGTGTTCTTGAACGTCGAAGTTGTCGATGACTATCCGGACTACGACCCGAACATGACTGCCGACGAAGTGGCTGAAATGGACGAAGGCTACATGCTCGTCGATGAAGCTCGCGACTTCAACGAAGACGCTCAGGCAGGCGACAGCCTTTATATGGAACTCCCGACCTCCTCCTTTGGTCGTCAGGCAATCCAGACTGCAAAGCAGCTCTTGACCCAGCACATCCGCAGTGCCGAATGCCAGCGCATCATGGACATCTACCGCAGCCGCATCGGTACGATCATCAACGGTACGGTGCTCCGTTTGGAACAACGTAACGTTATCGTCGATCTCGGCAACAAGATTGAAGCTGAACTCCCGGCTCGCGAACAGATCCCGCACGAACGCTTGACTCAGGGCGCTTCTGTGAAGGCTGTGATTGCACGCGTGGAAGAATCTACGAAGAGCGGTGCTCAGGTTATTTTGTCTAGATCCAACGCCGACTTCCTCAAGGCTTTGCTCCGTCAGGAAGTTCCGGAAATCTACGAAGGCACTGTCGAAATCAAGGCTGTTGCCCGTGACTCCAAGAATCGCCGTGCAAAGATTGCCGTCTATTCTCGTGACGAAAAGATTGACCCGGTTGGCGCTTGCGTCGGCATGAAGGGTGCTCGCGTGCAGACGATTGTCCGCGAACTCGGCAACGAACGTATCGATATCGTTCACTGGGACGAAAACTTCGACGTGTTCGTTCAGCGTTCCTTGGCTCCGGCATCTGTCCTCAAGATGTTCCCGGTTCCGGATACGGACCGTATCGTGATCATCGTGGATGACGAAAACCTCGCACAGGCTATCGGTAAGGGTGGCCAGAATGTGGAACTCGCCGGTCGCTTGGTGGATCGCAAGCTTGACGTTCATGGAGAACAGGAATGGTCTCAGATGGACGAAGAAGCCAAGAACAACATCCTCGCTCCGAACTATGAGGATGAAAGAAGAATGAGAGCGAAGCGTATGGACGAAGACAGAAAGGCAAAGGCCGCTGCTGTCAAGAAGGACGTGAACGCTTAAAAACTTTTTGCGCAGGGCAAATAGTTTAACGGAAGAATAAGAAAAGGAATTGAATAGGCTATTCATGACGAATGAATCTCAAATGAAACCTAAGGATTGGGCAGATGCTCATGGATTGAAGGTTGATGTGGTGATGAAGCTGCTCCGCGATGCAGGCGTTGCAGTTCGTACCCATATGTCCAAATTGGATATGGCAGACTTTGCTAAAATCGAGGATGCTGCCGCTGCCGAAAAACAGAAGCAGGATGCCCGCAACAAGAATCTCAAGAGGCCCGCTACTTCTGAATCTGATTCTTCCGCTTCCGCTCCTGCAAAGAAGAAGGAAACGTCGGTTGCGACGAACAGACTTGGCTTGAAGGTGAGCCTCAAGAAAGGCCCGGGTCCCCGCAAGGAGGCTCCGAAGCCTGCCGCTAAACAGGATGTGAAGCCTTCGGTTGCAAAAACTGCAGCTCCGGCCGCCGTAAAACCGGCCGCCCCGGCCCCGGCACAAGTTGCACCGAAGCCAGCCGCACCTGCTCCGGCTCAAGTGGCTCCTGCCGCTCTGGCCCCGAAGCCGGCAGCACCTGCTCCCGCACCTGCCGCCGCACCTGCTGCTCCAGCCGCACCGGCTGTTAAGCCCGCCGCTCCCGCACCGGCCCCGGCACCTCAGGCAAAGCCTGCCGCCCCGGCGCCTGCACAAGCCGCTCCGAAGCCCGCTGCTCCTGCTCCGGCTGCAAAGCCTGCCGCTCCGGCCGTCGCAAAGCCCGCTGCTCCGCAGCCGACAATGATGTCTGCTACGACGGAACTCAAGCAGCCGCCGATGAAGGCTCAGGTCTTCAAGCCCGATGCAGCAATCCTTGCCCGTATCGAAAAGTCTCGCCAGCAGGCTCAGGCTGCTCGCAACAACCATCGCCCGAACGGTGGAAACCGCAATGGCGGCAATGGCCAGGGTTACACGGGTACGTTTGGCCGTCTCTCGAACAACGGCAATGGCGGTAACGATAACCGCAACAATAACAACAATAATCGTCGCCCGAACGGCGGTAACGCTAGCAGCAGTAGCCGCGGCTATACCGGTCGTAACGGTGGATTCTCCAGCGGTTCCATGCAGGAAGCTTTCAATGCTTCCAACAACAATAACCAGTCTCTCGGTCAGAACAACCAGAATGGTAAGGGCAATGGCAAGGGCCAGAACGGTCGCCATGCCAATGACAAGAACCGCCGCAGCAATACTAAAGACCGCCAGGAAATGCAGAGGGAACAGCAGCAGGAAGCCGTTCGTCAGAATGTCTCCCGCGTGATGGCCTCGCTTTCCAAGAACCCGGTCAAGAAAGTTTATCACAAGGATCACTCCGAAAACAATACGGGTGAAGAAAAGAAGATTCTCAAGACTTCGGACTTCATTACCGTGGGCGAACTCGCAGGCCTCATGGACCAGATGCCGGCACGCGTCATTGCAAAGTGCATGGAAATGGGCATGATGGTGACCATCAACGCTCGCCTTGATTTCGAAACGATCCAGATTTTGGCTGATGAATTCGGTTACGAAGCTCAGCTGATGGAAGAATACGAAGAAGAAGCTCTCGGCATCGAGGAAGAATCTCAGGAAAATCTCCAGCCGCGTCATCCGGTGGTTACCGTCATGGGCCACGTTGACCATGGTAAGACCTCTCTCCTCGACTGGATTCGTAAGACTCACGTGGTGTCCGGCGAATCGGGTGGCATTACGCAGCACATCGGTGCATACGAAGTCACCACCAAGCAGGGTAAGGTTACCTTCCTCGATACTCCGGGTCACGAAGCCTTCAGTGCTATGCGTGCTCGCGGTTCCCAGGTGACCGACGTTATCGTTCTCGTCGTGGCTGCTGACTCCATGGTGATGCCGCAGACGGTTGAATGTATTGAACTTGCCAAGCGCGAAAATGTGCCGATGGTCGTCGCCATTACGAAGATGGACCTTCCGACCGCAAACCCGGACAAGATTCGCGCCCAGCTCGCAGAACGCGGTGTGGAAGTCGAACAGTGGGGTGGTCAGACCAGCTGTATCGAAGTTTCTGCACGTACGGGGCAGGGCATGGATGTCCTCCTCGAAACGCTCGCTCTCGAAGCTGAAATTCTTGAACTTAAGGCCAATCCAGATACGCATGCCCGTGGTGCTGTCGTTGAATCCAAGCTCGACGTGGGTAAGGGTTCCATGGCTACGATCCTCGTGCAGAACGGTACGCTCCATGTGGGTGACCCGTTTGTTTGCGGTATCTACGCAGGTCGTGTCCGTGCCATGTTTAACGAACGCGGTGAACAGATGAAGGAAGCTCCTCCGTCTGCTCCGTGCCAGGTGCTCGGCTTTGACGGTACTCCGCAGGCAGGTGACGAACTTGTCGTGGTGGAAGACGAAAAGACCGCACGTGAAATTGCTTCCAAGCGCCGTATGGCCGCTCGTGAACGCGATCTCCGCGCCCGTAAGACAGTTTCTCTCGAAAACTCCTTCAATGCAAAGAAGGAAGGTACGCTCTCCGAACTCAACCTTATCGTTAAGGCCGACGTGGGTGGTTCTGCAGAAGCTTTGGCCGCTTCCCTCGAAAAGCTTACCAACAAGGAAGTCCGCGTCAACATCATCCGCAAGGGTGTGGGTACGATTACGGAATCCGATATCCTGTTTGCAACGACTGCACAGGCAATCATTATTTCCTTCCACCTTATGCCGTCTCTCGCTGTCCGCGAAATGGCCCAGAAGGAAGGCATCGAAATCCGCAACTACCGCGTGATTTACGACTGCATTGAAGATATCAAGAACGCTGTGGAAGGCCTCCTCAAGCCGATCATGCGCGAAGAACTCGTTGGCGAAGCCGAAATCCGCCAGGTGTTCAAGGTCCCGAAGGTTGGTCTCATCGCTGGCTGTATGGTTACCGACGGCGAAGTCGACCGCACGAGCCATGTCCGCGTTTACCGCAACGGTATCGAACTCGGTACGACCGTGGTCCAGTCTTTGAAGCGCATGAAGGACGACGTCAAGTCTGTTGCTCGTGGCTTTGAATGCGGTATCGGCCTCAAGGGTTACGACGATATCAAGGAAGGCGATAGCCTCATCTTCTTCAAGGAAGTCAAGGTCGCCCGTACGTTGGAAGACGTTGCCCGCGAAGAAGCTGAAGAAAAGGCAAAGAAGGCTGCTGAAGAAGCTGCCGCAGCGAAGGAAAACGCTTAATGACTCGTAGAACCGATAGATTAGGCGAGCAGTTCCGCGAAGAGATCTCCAAGCTCATCCAGAAGGGCTTGAAGGATCCGCGCGTGAGCACTCTCGCGAGCATTACCCGTGTGGACATTACCGAAGACCTGAGCTATGCAAAGGCTCTCGTCTCGGTGATGGGTTCCGATAAAGAAAAGCGCGATACGCTTGTCGGACTCAACAATTCCGCCGGCTTTATCCGTGGCGTCTTGGGCAAGGCTTTGAAGATTTTCAAGGTTCCGGAGCTCAAGTTCGTTCTTGACGAAAATCTCGAACATGCCATGCACATTGAAGAAATCCTTGCAGAACTGAAGCAGAAAGGGGAACTTTAATTGTCCTCTTCCGGCTTCGTCCTCTTGGACAAAATTGCAGGTGAAACATCTTTTAAGGCCCTTTTCCCTCTGAAAAGGGTCTTTTGTACTAAACGCGTGGGCCATGCAGGTACGCTTGATTTGCGTGCAAGCGGGCTCATCATTGCCGCTACGGGTCGTGCAACGCGCCTTTTGCCCTACATTGAGGCGAAGGACAAGTGCTATACGTTCCGCCTTCACCTTGGCTACGAAACCGATACCCTGGAATGGGACGGGGAAGTCGTGGAACAGGATGAGGTAAACGTCATTGCGAGCGAAGCGAAGCAATCCATAAATCGCGCCGCCCTCGAAGCGGTTTTGCCGCAGTTCATTGGCGACATTGACCAGGTTCCGCCGAATTACTGTGCCGTGAAAATTAACGGTCATCGCGCTAGCGACTTGGCGAATCGCGGTCGTGAGATTGAACTCAAGCCTCGCCGCATCCATATCGAATCGCTCAAAGTCGTGGGCGAGGGGCTTGTGACGGAAGGCTGTACCGGCAAGAGCTTTGCCACGTTTGATTTGGAATGCAACTGTAGCAAGGGAACGTACATCCGTTCGCTCGGTCGAGATTTGGCTCGTGCGCTTGGAACGTGCGGTTGCGTCTCTATGATCCGTCGCCACCGCATTGGTGATGTGACTGTGGATCGCGCTGTTCGTGGGGACGCTCTCACGCCGGAATATTTGCTCCCTGTAGACCAGGTGCTTGATTTCCCGGTTGTCCGCTTGAATGATGACCAGGTGAAAGCGATTCGTTTAGGAAATTGGGTGCCGTGGCGCACTCCTGTTGAAAATTTAAGCACGACGCCAGGGGCGGAAAAGTTTGTCTTTACCGCCGATAAAGATGGTGCTGTGATTGGGCTTGGTGTTTATGACCCGGGCCGCATTTGCCCCAAGTTCTATTTGGGCGAGGATGATTAGCCCTTCGGCAGGCTCAGGGACCTTGTCATTGATATTAGATTGCTACGGTATTTGAAGGATTGTGAAAATGAAACGCGCTGTAACAATGGGTAATTTTGATGGGTGCCATTTGGGGCATCAGGCACTTTTTCGCACGCTCAAGGCGGTTGCCGAAGTGAACCATTTGCAGCCAACGGTCATCAGCTTTGAACCCCATTCTAATTACGTCTTGTGTGGACCGGGTAATCCGCTGCTCCTCACGACAACCGAAGAAAAACGCGAATTCGTCGAGAGCCTTGGCATTGAATTTTTGGTATTGCCGTTCACGAGTGAATTGGCAAAACTCCCGTTTGATAAATTTGTCCGCACGGAACTGATTGAAAGGCGTGAAGTTGTTTCGATGTTCTTTGGTCATGACCATTGCTTTGGCGCTGGCGGCAAGGGCAATTACGAGACGATTACCGCTGCGTTCCCGGAACTTTCGACGCAGATGCTTTCGATGGTGTTGCACAAGGGCGAACGTGTGAGCTCTTCTGCGGTGCGCAATGCGCTCTTGAACGGCGATGTGGACCGTGCGCAGACTTATTTGGGACGCCCGTATCGTTTATCTGGAACGGTCGTGGTCGGCAAGCGCCTTGGTCATACGATTGGATTCCCGACCGCAAATGTGCAGATGGAACAGTACAAGTTCTTGCCGAAAGGCGGTGTGTATGTTGCAAGCGCAAGACTCTCGGACGGTCGCATTTATCGCTCTGTCGTGAACATTGGAACGCAACCGACAACGCCCGGAACGCATAACCTTGCGGTTGAAGCGTATTTGCTTGACTTTAACGAAGACATTTACGGCCAGCATTTAGCACTGGACTTGCTCGCATTCTTGCGCCCTGAAAAGAAGTTCGCAAGCATCGAAGATTTGGTCCGCCAGATTGGCATGGACGCCGACACTGCCAAGAATTACAACGGAAATCACTGGGCGGAGTAGAGAAAGTTTTTGTTCCCTCATATTCCCTTGGTGCAATCTTCCACTTTTTTGATGACTTCTTCAGGTGTTACGAAATTAAGAATGCTGAATGCAGTCATTTCATTGCCCATATCCTTAAATGATGCTCCGAAGTGATATACAGTGTCATCTATAAGCAAAAAACGGTCGTGAATTGTACGCATCGTTTTTAATTCTAGTCCAGGATATTGTTTGTTGTGCAGCTTTTGGGCTTCCTTAAATTCTGGGGTGATTCGTGCTGCGTAGATGATTGCTGTAATGCCTTTTGACCGCATTGCGGCAAATTTTAGTACCTCGATTGTTGCAAACGGGTCTATGAATATAACTGAACGCTTGGCTGTTTTTACGAGGTCTGCAATCAAGACAAATCCATCGAAACGAGTTCCTGTTGCTAGAATCCCGCTAGTTGGTGTTTGTGCCGATTTAATGAAGAAGTCTATATGTTGCTCTACTGTCGAAAGTCGGGAGTTTTGTTCTACGATGGTCTTACGAACATCTGCGATTTCTGAACTCTGCTTTTCGATGAGCCGCTGTTGCTCGTGTAATCGATCTGCAATTTGTAGGTCTGTTGCCATTTTTCGTTGGTTGATGGCATAGCCCTTGAGCATGTAGTCTTTAAGAACTTGATTTGCCCAACGGCGAAACAAGGTGGCGTTTTTACTATTGACGCGATAGCCGATAGACAGAATTGCATCAAGGTTGTAGTATTTGGTTTCGTACACCTGCTTTGAATCGTTACCCATATGTTCCAAAACGGAACATGTGCTATCTTCGTCAAGTTCTTGCGATGTATAGATGTTTTTTAAGTGCTTTGTAATTGCAGGGCGTTTTGTCCCAAATAGATCTGCTATTTGCGCCTGTGTAAGCCAAACGGTCTCGTTTTCAACACGTACTTCTAGCTTGGTTTCGCCCTCCGGCTGATAAAGTACGATTTCACCAGTTTCTTCGTTCTTGTTCATTTTCTCCTACGACGCAATAGATATTGTTGTAAAAAATGCCGGGCGAGCATGGCGCCTGCCATGTTCAATCGGTATCGCGAGATACTCTTTCACCCCCCGGCGTAGGTGTACCGGCTTCACCAAATGTCGTTGCCGTAGCAGAGCGACCCCCCGGTATTGTTTTTTCGATGAAATTAAATAATGTGCGGAATCGGAGCAATAGCTGGAACTTTTGGTAAAAATGGCAAGAAAGGATTGTTTTTAAGGCTTTTGCTCTCGATCGTAATAAAAAATGGCGTTTTTTGCGAAATTTGGACAAATGGGGAGGCTTGGGGGTAATAACTGTAAAATTTTGAAAACGTTTTTTGGGTGAGGACTGTTTCCTCGCCGCTTCTGTTTTGTCTGGTTAAAAGAGGTATAAATGTTGTCAAACTTATTGAATTATTCGCTACGCCCGAGAACCTCATTCTCTTTAGTCCAAAATTGCCTTGAAATAAAGTATATTTATTTATAGACATTTTTATGAGCTTTTGCTCTTGTTCTCCGCTCTGAAATACGACCAAATTTTTCAATCGGGAGAATGAGACGGACGCTCACGCAGATATGCTTTGGCGTACTATACCCCGTGTAGTGCGCTTGGGTGTATTTCAACGAAAAACGGAATTGCTTCATCGCAAGCACTGTCTTCCTAAGTTCGTATGGGCGAAGGATCCAGTGTGAGGTGATGGTCCGTGTTTTGTTGCCCTTTTGGGGCGTGAGTTGTTTGTACTTGTTTCGATAGGGTACTTGGTCGTAACCTCAGAGCGGATAAGTGCATTCAATCTCACGCCTTTTTTCTTTTTGTTGAATGCGCCAGAATTTGGGCAAGCTCCAAATGGAGATTTTATGCCCGGCAATTCCAACTTGTTGCATTCGAGAGTCGCAAAAGAAGATGAATTCTATACACCGCTTTCGATGATTGAAAATGAGCTAAAACACTATAAGCACCATTTTAAGGATAAGATTGTTCTTTGCAATTGTGATGATCCTAGGGTGAGTAATTTTTTTCGTTATTTTGTCATCTATTTTGATGTCCTTGAACTTAAAAAGGTTATTGCCACCTGTTATAAGAATGATGATGCTGATCTTTTTAGTCAAGGGAATGCTGAAGAAGCTGTTTATCTTGAATATGACGGCAGTATTAAATATTCTGGAGAAGATGATTTTGCAAAAATTCCTTGTAAAAGACTCAAGGGTAATGGGGATTTCCGTAATCCTGAATGTGTAGATTTTTTGAAGCAGGCTGATATTGTGGTGACAAATCCACCATTTAGTCTTTTCAAAGAATATGTCCCATTTTTGTTTAAATATGAAAAGAAATTCTTAATTGTGGGGAATATAAATAATATCAGTTATAAATCAATTATGCCTTTAATCAAGAACAATAAAATGTGGTGTGGGATAAATAACGGGCATTTTTGGTTTCAGGTTCCTGAATACTACGAAGAAAAGAAAACCGATTTTAAAATTGAGAAAGGTATTAAATATAGACGAATGGGGAATATCTGTTGGTTTACAAATCTTGAAATAAGCAGAACGCATGAAATTCTTGAAACCGGGAAACGTTATAGTTCGGATAGGTATATTCAATATGAAAATTACAATGCAATAAACATTGATGCAACCTCTGAAATTCCGATGGACTATGAAGGGGTTATGGGTGTGCCTTTGGGTTTCTTTACGAAATACAATCCGCAGCAGTTTAGGGTTCTTGGACAGACTGATAGCTCAGATGTTTGTGAGGAAGTTGAAAATTTGCGGATTCCTGGTACATTTCGTGGACGCGGTTTAATTGGTGGTAAACAAAAAGCACCAAGAATACTTATTCAGAAAATTACAAGGGAGAAATAGTGATGGATATTTTCAAACATGAAATTACGATTCGAGAATTAGTTGAAGGATTCGTAGATAATGCGGAAAATGGCGTTCGTGCTTATGCGGGAAAACTTGATATTCGTCCACCATATCAGCGCGAGTTTGTCTATGGTGAAAAAGAACGAGCCAAAGTCATTGAGACTGTGATGAAGAATTATCCGCTTAATACAATGTATTGGGCTAAGTGTAAAGATGGAAATTTTGAAATTATCGATGGTCAGCAAAGGACCTTGAGTATTTGCCAATATGTGAACAACGAGTTTTCCTTCAATTTAAGAACGTTCAAAAGTTTGCAGGAAGATGAAAAGAAAAAGTTGTTAGACTACAAGTTGTTTGTTTATGTTTGTGATGGCGGAGATAAGGAAAAACTAGATTGGTTTGAAACGATTAATATTGCTGGTAAGGTGCTGACTCCGCAGGAATTGAGAAATGCTACTTTTCATGGTTCGTGGGTGACTAGTGCAAAGTTCTATTTCTCAAAAACAAATTGTGCGGCGTATAACATTGGTAGCAAATACCTGAATGGAGAAATGAAGAGACAAGCCTATTTAGAGACGGCAATTAAGTGGATATGCGGAGCAAAAGATGATGATGGAATTCGTGAATATATGGCTCAACATGTAGATGATCCTGATGCTCAACCTCTATTTAGTTATTTCCAAAATGTTATAGAATGGGTTAAAGCGAAATTCCCAAAGTATCGTAAGGAGATGAAGGGGGTACCTTGGGGACCGCTTTTTAAAAAGTTTGGTCAAAGAACGGATTTGGATTCTGCAAAGTTAGAAAAGTTTGTCGCCAAGTATATGGTTGATAGTGATGTCCAAAAGAAATCCGGAATATACGAGTACGTATTGGATGGCGATGAGCGTCATTTGGATATCCGTGAATTTGATGATAATATCAAGCGAGAGGTTTACGAAAAACAAAATGGAATTTGTAAAAAGTGTGGCAAACATTTTGAAATAGAACAAATGCATGCAGACCATATTAATCCATGGAGCAAGGGTGGTCGAACTATTGCTGAAAATTGCCAAATGCTCTGTGCTGATTGCAATAGGCGAAAATCGAATATATAGAACGGATGAGTAAATCAAACACGATAAGTGAACATCCAATAATGTTTTGAATGAATTAAAAAGACGGTTATGCCGTCTCTTTTAACTTATAATTCTAGCATTTTTGTGCTTTGTCGTTTTTTGCTTTACCGGTAAAGTTCGTGCTTGTTATCTTGAATACTGTTACGGTGGAGGCTTGCTCGGGCGTGAATTGGAATTTGTGCGGTGCGATGGTTTGTGTGGAATGCGCGGAATCTGGGTGTTGCGTGGAACCTGTTGCCTGACGTTCCATCAGGAGTGAAAGTCCGCGGCATTTTTCAGTCACGTCTTCGACGATTTCGGCTTTGCCTTGTCCGACGACACTTGCGTAAAAGCGACCGCTTTTGCAATAAACATCTTCGTGAATCTCGATGCGGTTTTCGACGCACATGCTGAACGCAACATTCGGATTTTTGCGGATGCAGTCGAGCTTTTTGCCGACATGTGCGCAATGGAAAAACAGTTCCAAGATGCCGCCTTCCAAGCTGTATCCGAACGACAGCGGAATGATGTAGGGCATGCTTGGGTCTGCATCATCAGTCATTGCGACATGACAAGTTGTACATTGTTCGATGATCTTCGCGATGTTTTCGTCGCCTAATACTTCTCTGTCCTTGCGCCGCATTTTACCTCAACTTTTTTACGCTGTTTGAATTAAAATATAATCTTTCAAAGGGTGTGTAATTCGTGAAGTCGCAATTTGCGACTTCACGGATTTATATAAACATCAAAAAAATTACACAATCGTGTTGTCCAGGCAGAAGACTTCGGCGAGTTGCTTGTCGTCCATGTCGGCGAGCCATGTTTCGCCGGCGTTCACGGTCAAGTTGGCGATGGCTTTTTTGGTTTCGAGGAGAGAGTTGATTTTCTCTTCGAAGGTGCCTTTGGTGATGAATCGGTGGACTTGGACGTTGCGCTTTTGGCCGATACGGAAGGCGCGGTCGGTGGCTTGCGCTTCGATGGCGGGGTTCCACCACAAATCGTAATGGATGACTTGCGAGGCGGCGACAAGGTTGAGACCGGTGCCACCAGCCTTGAGCGAGAGGATGAGCACTTTGCAGTCCGGATTTTCTTGGAAGTCCTGAATCATTTCGGAGCGCTGCGTTTGTGTGCAACCGCCGTGGTAGAAATGCGTGCGGAGGCCGAGTTCCTCTTCGATGATGGATTTTAGCAGGTGGCCCATTTCAGCAAATTGCGTAAAGATGAGCGTCTTCTCGCCCTGTTCCTGGATAGATTTGAGGAGGTCCAGGAGCATTTGCATTTTGCCGGAGGAAAGGGCCGGCGCGCTTGTTACCGGTGCGCTTTCTATCGGCGTCGCTTCGGCGGGCTCAGCGACCTTCTCCTGCGATGCGGCTGCGGCTCCCTTCAGGAATGTGGCGGGGTGGTTGCAGATTTGCTTGAGGGCAAGAATCATCTGCAAGATGATTCCCTTGCGCTTGAACAAGGCGTGGGCATCGTTTGCCTTTTCGCTGAGGGCCTGTTCCATCTCAAGCTCTTGCATAAAGTGCTCGAGCGTTTTTTGATAAAGGGCTGCTTGCGAGCGAGTGAGTTCGGCGTATTCGTCCTGGATGATTTTATCGGGCAAGTCGCTGATGATGCTCTTGTCGGTCTTGAGGCGACGCAACATGAACGGTGCCGTGATTTTGCGGAACGTTTCGGCGACAATCTGGTTGCCGTTCTTTTGAATCGGCGTTTCGAATTTTTCGCGGAATTCACTTGCGCTCGGGAAGAACCCGTGGTTCGCAAAATCCATGATGGTCCAGAATTCCATGAGGCGGTTCTCGACTGGGGTTCCGCTCATGGCGATTTTCATTGGGGCGCGCATTTGGCGGAGCAATTTACTCTGTTCGCTATCGGCATTCTTGATGTTTTGCGCTTCGTCGATGATAATCGTTTGCCATTCGTGTTTGTCCAGTTCTTTAAAGTCTTTGCGGAACGTGGCGTACGTGGTAAGCAACACATCGGCATTGAACTTTTGCAGGTCGCGGCGACCACCGTGGTATGCAAAGAACGTGAGTTCTGGTGCGAACTTCTTGATTTCGACTTGCCAGTTGCAAAGGAGGCCGGCGGGCATCACGACAATGGCTTTTTTCTCCGCGAATCGGCCCTCTTGTTTCATCTTGAGGAGGAACGTAATGACTTGTAGCGTCTTGCCGAGGCCCATGTCATCGGCGAGAATGCAACCGAACCCGATTTCCAGATTCTTGTACATCCAGGAGTAGCCGCGCATTTGATAGGGGCGGAGTGTTGCGTTCAAATTTTCGGGCAACGGAATTTCCGTTTCGGCACGCCAGGCGTCGAACTGTTGTTTGAAATCGCTTGCCATTTCGACAGGGATGTTGTCGCATTCGCCGGTGAAGCAAGCTTGCACGAGTTTGGCTTGTGTGATTTCTGGAACGGAATCTTCTTCGAGGATTTCGTCATCGGAAGTTGCGGCGCCCTCGGCGGCATTTTCAGAAGACGTTCCTTCGGTATCCCGACCAGCTTTTTTGCCTTTGCCGTTTTTCGCGGATTCTCCAGACTTGCCTTCAATTTTATCGCGGATGGATTGCAAATCCTGTTCGGTAATTTGCACGTAACTGGACTTGTATTTTAAAAGTCCGTCCGCTTGCTCTGCAAGTTCCAAGAATTCCTTTGCCGAAATGTTTTCATCGCCGATGGCGATTTCCCAGTCGAAGTCGAGCAGGTCACCGGCCGTAAATGCACCAAAGCTCATGCTACCTTGCAAGCGCATCTTGGGCTTCGGTTTCCCGATGTTCAACAAATTCTTTGGAATTTCTGTTTGGATACCGAACATTTGGAGTTTTTTGAGGCAATCCTGCAAAAAGTCGAGGAGTTCGGCGCCTCGCATCAAAATCGGTTCGCTTGCTCGGCGTTCCAAATAGGCGTCGAGCGGCTTGAAACCATCGGCAATACCGTTCAAAACGCTCATAATTGAGAGCAAACGCGAGTCATTGTTTTCAAAAAGTTCCGAAAGCGGCGTGCGTCTCGCAACATTTAGCAGTCCTGCCGCGTTACCGGCAGCACTTGCGGCATCATTTCCGGCGGCACTCGCAGCATCTTCGTCTAGCACAAAAACGTCCAGTGCCACATCTTCATCCATTTCGCTACAGACAAAGAGAATCTGCGTACGGCAACCGAGGCAAGAATACACCGAGAGCCATTGCTGGATTTTCCCGGGAATGGCGTGTGCATTGTTCGCGAGCTTTCCTGAAACGCTATCGAAAAAGAACGAGAGCAAATTGCCGTGATTCGTCTTGAGCGGCGTCTTGTATTTGCGTGCAAATTTCAGGAGCTGCGAGATGAACAGCGAAAGAATATGTTCGGCAGGTTCCGCAATTTCAAAGAAGGATTCTTCTTTGCTTGTCCACGCGAGTTCTCGCGGGGCGGTGACTTCGAGATCGGCAACAATGTAGAGAATCTCGGGAAGCATTTCGGCGGGGAGCCAGCGCATCTGCGCTACGTCTTTCCCGATCCAGAAAACTTGCGGATAAATCGCTCCGGTGCGCACAAGGTAAAATGCCACTTGCAACATCAAGTGCAAGTAACGCACGGAGTAGTGGTGCCACGAAAAATTTCCAGCGCTGAGGCAGCAAAGGGCGCCCATCACGTTTGTGACGGTAAGATTGCTATTGATGACTTTGTCGGCCATGGACTGCTCGAAATTCCAATGCCATCCGGGCTTGTGGAATAGTCGCAGTTGCTCGTTTTCCATCAGGAACGTCTTCGCATTATTCACGCGGAACTGTTCCGAGAACGCATCAAAATTCTCGAAGTCGGTAAAGAACTTGTGGCACGATTCTAGTTCATCTGTAAAACTTTTGCGGAAATTTCCGGCGGGGCAGAATTTGGGGAAGTTTTGCAACATCGCGGGCAGAATGTGCGAGTAGTCTTTCCAACTCTTGAAATCGAATGTCGGCAGTTGCTTGGGTGGAATGCTGTTTTGCGATTCGCGGCCTGAGCCTTTATACCCACCAAATAAACTAGCGCTCGCGTCTTCCGCATGAGAAAGTTCGGCGGCGTGCCTTGCTTCTTGTTCAGCACGTTCGTCGCTATCGCCGGCGTTTTCCCCATTACTTCCCGCGACATTCCCGTTAGCGGATGCATTTCCGGCGGCATTTTCGGCATTAGAGCCTACGAGTCTTGTTGCTTTGCTGAACGACCTCACGAGATTTACTTCGCTGGGCGCTTCCATTTCCATCGTGTCTGGCTTGTAGTCTTTGATAAATTCCAGGTCGAGTCCGTGAATCTTGAATAGAACGTTGGGTTCTTTGTCAGCTTGTTCTGCAATTTTTAAAAACGTGGCAACGAGGTACTTACAGGGGCGCTCATCGCGGCAGTCGCAACCCATATTGACTTTGGCCGGATCGTCAAACAGCTGGAGTCCGCTTTTGCTCATTAAAAGTTCAAGCGAAGGGCTAAGCGCCTTGTTGTTTAAAGCCAAAAGTTCCGCCGGTTGCTGCTTCAAAAAGCTCACGAAGATTTCGGAAGATTCCTTAGAAAATTTCGGGAAGACGATATAATTGTTATGGAGCCCGCCATTCGGGCCTTTTACTACGGAAATTACGCGGTTATCGACGATGTCGATGCTCGTGACCTGGCCACGTGCGGCGAACTTGAGCCCCTGCAAGATAGCTTGTTCGTTTGCATTTGCAAGAATCGAGTTCAGCCATTTGTTTGCCCACCAGGTCTTTCCGTAGCTTCCAAAATCCATGGGCGCAAATATAGTAAAAAGTGCTCAAATGAATAAATTAATGAAATTCTTACGGAAATATTATTTACATACTGCTCGTATGGATAAAAATTTGTGTAAAAATTTTCAAAACAGATCTTAAAAGTATGTTTTTTTTAAGTTCGACTCCTGTTTTCTGTTGCCAGAGTGGTAGAAAGTGGGTATATTTGTGTTGTGTGATAAGTGTTGTGGTAAAATGTGTCAAATATGAATTTCACTTCTTTCATAGGACAAGCCCAAACGGCGATCGATGGAAAGGGAAGGACCTCCTTCCCTAGGGAATTCCGTCGTCAGCTTTCGGCGTCCGAAGGGAATGAGTTCGTGGTCACCCGTGGCCCGGACCGCACCCTCCGGTTGTTCGTCCTACCCGAGTTTGAGAAATTCATGGCGGACTTGGACAGCCGGTCCGACCGCCGTCAAGCCGACTTAGTTCGGAGAGGCCTCTGCCCCACAGTCGTGGAGATGGATGGCCAGAATCGCATTTTACTCCCCAAAATATTGCTGGAGTATGCCGGTCTTAAAGACGAAGTTCTTTACGTCCAGGCCAGCGGTAAAACTCTCGAATTATGGAATCCTGAACGTTACAACGAAAAGTATGGCTTACAGACAAATGAAGCTATCGACGCTTTCGATGCCGCGTTCTATGGTGAAGGCTTGACGGAGGGGGATAATGGCAGATAAGAGTCTCCGCAAGTCAGTACATGTAAATGAAATTTCGGAAGCCGCGGTCGCTGGAGTTCAAGGGAGAGAATTCTATCACGATCCGGTAATGCTCAAGGAATGTCTTGAAGGCTTGAATATCAAGCCGAACGGCACCTATTCGGACTGCACACTTGGCGGTGGCGGCCATTCTTACGCTATTTCCCAAAGATTGAATTCCGAAGGAACGCTCCATGCGTTTGACCGCGACGATGAAGCGGTCCAGTTTGCAACGAAGCGCCTTGCAGGCGTTCTCCCCAAGTTTATTGTCCATCCGGTTCCGTTTAGCGAACTCGGGAACGAAATTGAACCGAATTCTCTCGACGGTGTCCTTTACGATCTCGGCATTAGCAGCCATCAGGTGGATGACTCTAGCCGTGGTTTTACTTTTGTCGGCGATAATCCGCTCGATCTCCGCATGGATCGTCGCGAAAACGTGTCTGCCCAGGAATGGCTCCGCACGGTGAGCGAAGATGATTTTGCGGCCGCTCTCCGCAAGAATGCCGATATGGATCGTGCGTTCAAGCTTGCAACCCGTATCAAGGAAAAAGTGGGAGAAATTACCACCGAAGGCCGCGATGTGCTCCCGAGCGATATCAAGGCCGTTGTCGAAGCCGTTTTCCCGGATAAGCGTCGTGACGCCAATAGCCTTTTGGCCCGCGTATTCCAGGCCATCCGCATGGAAGTGAACGGCGAACTCAAGCAGATTGAAGATAGCATTCGCGCTGCGGTAGACTGCCTCAAGGTGGGGGGGCGCTTGGTCGTGATGAGCTACCACTCTGTGGAAGACCGTTGCGTTAAGGAAACTGCGGCTGAATTTGAAAAAGCATGCATTTGCCCGGAAAACTTGCCGGTTTGCATGTGCGGTGGTAACCACCAGCGTTTGAAGAAAGTGAATCGTAAGCCGATTTTGCCCTCGGCCGATGAAATCAACAGGAACAGCCGGGCCCGTTCTGCAAAGTTAAGGATCTATGAAAGAGTATGACAGATCTTGAGCAGAATGAATCCACGAAATCTGGGAAGCATGGCGTGATGGGTATTGTGCTTCTGTTTGTCCTTGTTGGCTCGACGGTGTGCATGGTTCCTGTGTATATGCAGAACCGTGTCAATCGCCTTTATGGTACTTTCTATGGGTTGAGGGAAAAGGCTAGCCTCTTGAACCGCGAAATTCTTTTGAGGGATTTCGAAATCAATAAGCTCACTTCTTTGAACCGTCTTGCCAATTTTGCAGACAAGGCTGGTCTCGGCTTGAACTCTGTTCCTGTGAAAATTATGATAACGGGGGATTCGCGTGAATAAGTACGGTGCTGATCCTCTGTTTATTTTGAAGAGCCTTGTGCTTTGCACTATTGGTGTGCTGATTTTCCAGACTTTTGATATCCAGGTCTTGAATCGTAACGTTTATCAAGAAAATACTAGGTCCATGGTGACGCATACGAAAAACTTGTATGCGGAACGCGGTTCTATTATGGATAGAAACGGTGTCGTGTTTGCTGAAAGCATGCGTGATACGAGCGATAATCTGGGCTACAGCCGCTTGTTTTTGCAAGGATCGCTTGCCTCGCAGATTGTGGGCAAGGTGGGTTATAATGGTGCTGGTAGCATGGGCATGGAACAGATTTACAACGATAGCCTCCGAGGTGACGAAGGTATCCGCGTGAGTGTCCAGGACGCTAAGCGGCGTGAAGTGCTTTCCCGCTCGACAGATGTGGTGCAGGCCAAGTCCGGCTTGGATCTCGTTTTGACGATTGATCGTAACATGCAGGAAATTGTCGAAAAGGCCTTGAAGGATGGCGTTGCTGAATTTACGGCAAAAAGCGCCAGCGCTGTTGTCGTAGACCCGTACACAGGTGAAATCCTTGCGATGGCGAGCTACCCGACATTTGACCCGAATTCCAAGAACCAGGGTATTGACCGTGCCGCGAAAAATGAAATTGTTTCGATGTCGTACGAACCGGGTTCAACGTTTAAGGTGATCACGGCTGCGGCTGCTCTTGAAAACCATGTTGTCAGTCCGCAGAAGATTTTTGCAAACGAAGGCAAATGTTGGAAGTGGAACCCGAGATCCGAAAGAATTTGCGATACCCATGTTTATGGCGATATGGACATGAACGAAGCGATGGTGCAGTCTTCGAATATTGTGTTTGCAAAGATCGCCTCTGAAGTGGGCGCTATGCGTATGTATAGAATGGCTCGTGCTTTTGGCATTGGCGAGAAGGCTTTTGACAACTATGTTGGTGAAGAAAGTGGAAGACTTTTGAAGCCGGCCGAACTGACTCGTGACGATAGAACGTTAAAGACGATGGGCTTTGGCCATGCTGTTTCTGTGACGCCGATCCAGATGGTGATGGCTTATGCGGCTATTGCAAACGGCGGTAAGCTCATGCGTCCGCAAATTGTGAAGGAATGGCGTAACTCCAAGGGCGATGTTGTCAAGAAGATTGAACCGATGGAACTTCGCCGCGTGATTTCTGAAAAGACGGCTGCGACAATCCGTAAAATGCTCTATAATGTGGTGAATAACGGTACGGCAAAGCGCGTCGCTTCGCAGAAGCTCACGGATGTCTTGTTTGGCGGCAAGACGGGTACGGCTGAAAAATACAATCGCGAGACTCGTTCTTATGACCGCAATTCCCAGGTGGCTTCGTTTATCGGCCTTGCTCCGTTTGAAGATACCCGTTATGTGTGCTTGGTGCTTGTGGATGACCCGCAAGGAAAGCATGTGGGTGGCCTTACCGCAGGTCCGATTTTCCGCCGCATTATGGAAGGAATTTACTATCACCCGGCAATCTCGCCGCTCGCTCATAACTTGAAGCAGGTGAAACTTGGTTCTCCGTGCGACAAGGATTTTGCGGGAATGATGGTTTCGGCTGCGAAGGATTTTGCAAAGAGGAATAAGTGCCCGGTTCGCTTTGAAGGCAAAGGTCTCCGTGTGATTTCGGAACGCATGGATGCTGGCCTTGTCAATGGCAAGACGCTTTTGCTCGGTGATGTTGTGGCAAGCAAAATGCCCAATTTGCAGGGACTTTCTTTAAAGGATGCTCTCGAAGTGATGGGGAACATCCGCATGAATGTTGAATATACAGGAAAAGGCCGCGTTGTCGCTCAGGAACCCAAGGCAGAAGAAGCCTTGCAGAAAGGTGCGATTTGCAAGCTGACCTTAAAGGAGAAAAGCTGATGATTTCGGAAGGACTGATGCAAAAGTTGTCCGTGACGGGGCTTTGTGATGATTCCCGCCGTGTAAAACCGGGGAATTTGTTCTTCTCCATCCCGGCGGAAGGCTATGAGGCTTTTGCTCGCAGTGCCATAGCGGCTGGTGCCGTTGCGGTTGTGGGCGAGACGATGGCTCCTGAAGGACTGACGTCCAAGTGGATTCAGGTGCCCGATGTGAAGGCGGCGCGTCTCGAAGCGGCTAAGATTTTCTACAAGGATCCGTTCAGCAAGCTCACTTGCCATGCCATTACGGGTACGAACGGCAAGACGACAAGTGCGTTCCTCATGAATGCGATGCTTGAAGCGGCTGGCCACAAGACGGCTTTGCTCGGTACCATCAAGAACAAGATTGGTGACAAGTCTGTGCCGGCATCGCTTACGACGCCTGGGCTTTTGGATCTTTACGACTTTGCGTCCCGCGCTGTTGAAGCGGGTTGCATTGACCTCGTGATGGAAGCGTCTTCGCACTCGCTCCACCAGGGCCGCGTGGCTGGCATTAAATTCAGAAGCGGTCTCTTTAGCAACTTGACGCAGGACCATCTCGATTACCACAAGACGATGGATGCCTACTTCGAAGCTAAGAAGTTGCTCTTTACGAAGTACCTCGCCGAAAATGGCGTGGCCGTCATCAACATTGACGATGCTCACGGCGAAAAGCTTTTCAACGCTCTCGATTGCCGCAAGGTAGCTGTTTCGAGACTTGGCAAGGCTAAGGCGGACGTGAAGCCGTTTGGCGAAATCAAGAGCACCGAAGACGGCCTTGAATTCACGCTCCCGATGATTGCAGCGGAAAAGTTTGAAACTCCGCTCTGTGGCGACTTTAACGTGGACAACTTGCTCTTGGTGCTTGCATGGGCCCACGCTCTCTGCGTGCCTGAAGATGCCATGCGCAAGGCTATTGCGACCGTACGCGTTCCGGGCCGTTTTGAAAAGGTCTGGAGCAAGGACGGTAAGCATGTGATTGTTGATTACGCCCACACGCCGGATGCTCTTGAACGCGTGCTGAATGTGGCCCGTAGCCTCTGCCGCGGCAAGCTTTCGACCGTGTTTGGTTGCGGTGGTGACCGTGACAAGACGAAGCGCCCGATCATGGGTGGAATTGCCGAACGCATTGCTGACAAGGCTTGGCTCACGTCAGACAACCCGCGTACCGAAAAGCCTGCAGACATCATCGCTGACGTTCGCGCCGGCATGACGACGGACAAGTTTGAAGTGGTCGAAAACCGCGAAGAAGCTATCAAGCGCGCTTGTGCAGAACTCAAGAGCGGCGACTGGCTTGTGATTGCAGGGAAGGGCCATGAGGATTACCAGATTATTGGTAAGACCAAACACCATTTTGACGATCGCGAGATTGCGGTGAAGGCGATGACTGATGCTGAAGCTTGATTTGACTATTGGAGAAATGCTCGAGATTCTGGAAACCGAAGCTGTCGGCGTTCCGGCCCGCACCTTGAAACGCAAGGTGAATCTCTGCATGGATTCTCGTGAATGTGCCAAGGGTGTTGTCTTTTGGCCGATTAAGGGTGCTCGTTTTGACGCCCACCAGTTTGTACCTCAAATGGAAAAGGATGGAGCTCTGATGAGCGTAGTAAACCAAACCGCTATCGATCCGAATTTCAAGATGTACGCTCCGGTCGATGATACGACGAAGGCCCTCTTGAAGCTTGCCAAGGGCTATCAAAGACTTTTCAAGTTGAAGAAGGTCGCTATTACGGGTAGTAATGGCAAGACCACTACAAAGGAAATGACGAAGGCTGTACTTTCGATGAAGTACAATACCCATGCCACAAAGGGTAACTTCAACAACCATATCGGAGTCCCGATGACACTGTTCCAGTTGAAGCATAGCCATGAAGCCGCCGTTGTCGAAATGGGTACGAGCGGTCCGGACGAAATTCGCCCGCTTTCCTTGGCCACAGAACCCGATATTGCCGTGATTACGAACATTGGCGCAAGCCACTTGGAACGTCTTGGCGATTTGGACGGCGTGTTCAATGAAAAGATCAACATTGTCGCAGGCCTCAAGAAGGGCGGCACGCTGATTGTGAATGCTGATGACGAACGCCTTTGCAAGGTGAAGGCGACCAAGCATTACAAGGTCGTGACTTTCGGTGTGCGTCGCGGTGTCGTGAAGCCCGAAAAGCTCAAGTGGACCGAAAACCTCTGCGCTGATTTCTACGTTGGCCGTACGCACTTTGTGTTGAATGTTCCGGGTGACCATAACCTTTATGACGCTCTCGCTGCTATCGCTGTGGGTCAGGCTCTCCGTATCCCGAAGGGGGACATCGCAAAGGCTTTGGCTAGCTTTACCTCCACAAGCATGCGCATGGAAATCAAGGCTGCAAACGGCTTCAAGGTGATTTCGGACTGCTACAACGCAAACCCGTCTTCGACGAAGATGGCTCTCCAGACGCTTGGCAACATGCGTGTCGAAGGCAAGCGCATTGCTGTTCTTGGCGACATGCTCGAACTCGGCAAGGAAAGTGGCAATTTGCACAAGCAGATCGGCGCTCTCGTGCCCGAAATGAATTTTGATATGCTCCTCGCTGTTGGCAAGGAAGCAAAGAAGTATGTGGAAGGTGCAAAGTCTCGCGGCATGAAAAACGTGCAGTACTTTGAAACGGTTCCGGAAGTTATCAACGAACTGAGCGAAATCGTCGCCGAAGGGGATATCCTTTTGGTGAAGGGCAGTCGCGGAATGCACATGGAACAGGTGGTCGAAGCGCTCCTCCACATGGTGCCGGTATTCAAGGTCTAAGATAGGGTCTAGTAGTTAAGATGTCATCAACGACGCAAACAACAGGAATGAACAAGCTCTTGCTATTTGTCACATTAGCATTAATGTGCTTTGGCATTGCTGTCATCTATTCTGCGTCGGCACCTTTGGCATCTTCGAAAAACCTGCCTGCGGAATACTTCCTCACGAAGCATCTTTATAAAGTCCTTGCATCTGTGGTCATTCTCGGTGTGTTCTATAGAATTGATTATGCTTTGTGGAAGGTGCTTGCCCGATTCATCTTTGGCGTCGGTGCTGTGCTTACGCTTGCCGCTATTGTCTCGGGTGGTGAGGTGAAAGGTGCTTCCCGATGGATTTTTGGTATCCAACCGTCTGAAATTTTGAAGTTTGGTTTTATTTGCTGGATTTGTTCGAAATTGTCGGATGCGGGGGATGAAATCAAGTCGATCAAGTGTACACTGGTCCAGCCTGCGGTTCCTTTTGCGATATCGGCCGTTTTGCTAGCCCTTCAACCGAATTTCTCAATGCTTATCATGTTTAGTACTATTATGCTTGTGTTGCTTCTTGTGGCGGGGGCTAACTATAAATATGTAGGGGTAAGCGTGCTTGCTGCTATTCCGATGGGTCTTCTCGCGTTGCTTTGCAAGCCTCATTCTCGTCAGCGCATTCTTGCCTTCTTCTCTAATGACGGAACGATGAAGGAATCGAAATATCAGCTGATGCATTCGCTTCAGGCTCTTGGCAATGGTGGACTTTTGGGAACTGGTGTTGGCATGGGTGAACAGAAACTCGGCTACTTGCCCGAAGCCCATAAGGACGTTGTCTATGCTGTGATTGGTGAAGAATTTGGCTTTGTGGGAACGTTCTTGATTTTGGTGGCTTTTGCGATTCTTTTCTCGCAGGGATTCAATATTGCAAGGGGTGCAACAACGCGCTTTGGCAGATATATGGCTGTGGCTCTCACGACTTCGCTTTTCTTGAATTTTACTATTCACGTTTGCGTGTGTGTTGGTCTTTTCCCGACGACGGGACAACCGCTTCCGTTCCTCAGTTTCGGTGGTACGAACTTGTGGCTTTCGGCTGCGTTTATTGGAATTTTGTTGAATATTTCTCGACCGACGACAGGAAAGAGCATCCGCGAGCCTTATATGAGCAGCACGGTTTCGTTTGACGCCAGTCGGTTTATGAATTTCAGGACAAGAAGGAGTTCTGTATGAAAAAGTTCCTCTTTGTTTGTGGTGGCACTGGTGGCCACATTTTCCCGGCAGTGGCTATTGCCGAGAGCTTGAAGAAGATGGGTGTGACTCAGATTACGTTTGCTGGCCGTAAGGATTCTATGGAAGAACGCCTTGTGGCAAAGAATTGGCCGTACGAATACATTTCGGCAGTACCTCTGCATCGTGGCCCATTCCTCAAGAATTTGGCTTTGCCGTTCAACCTGACGAAGTCCTTGATTCGTGCAAAGAGCGTTGTTAAGAAAGTGGCTCCGGATGTTGTGATTGCAACGGGTGGCTATGTTTCGCTCCCGATTGTGCTTGCTGCAGGTTCTATGGGTATCCCTGTTTATTTGCAGGAACAGAATGCCGTTGCCGGTATTGCAAACAAGGTCGGTGCCCGTTATGCAAAGACTGTTTTTGTGACCTCCGAAGAAGCTATGAAGGGGTTCCCGATCGAAAAGACGCGTATTCTCGGTAATCCGATTCGTGATTTGCCCGCTGCAGATTCTTTGGCCCGTCCGGTGGAATTCCGTGAAGGTCGCAAGGCTGTGTTTATTGTCGGTGGCTCTCAGGGCGCTGCAGGCATCAACAACAAGATTGAAGAAAGTATTGGCCGCATTGCCGCCCACGAAGATATTAGCGTGGTTTGGCAAGTGGGTGCCAAGAATGTCGATGACATCAATAAACGCCTCGGTATTTTGCCGAACGTCGCTGTCCGTGGCTTCTTGGACAACATCTATGCTTACATGAAGCACGCCGACTTGATTATCAGCCGTGCCGGTGCATCGGGACTTGCTGAAATCCTCGCTTTTGGAAAGCCGTCCATTTTGCTCCCGTACCCGCATGCGACTGCAAACCATCAGGAACACAACGCACGTGTGGTCGAAAAGGCTGGTGCAGCTCTTGTGGAACTTGATGATGAACCGAATGATCTTTGGAACAAGGTGGAAGCTCTCCTGTACGACCCAGAACGTCTGGAGAAGATGGGCGAAGCCGCCAAGACGCTTGGCATGCCCGATGCCGCTGACCAGATTGCAAAAATTATCCTGGATATGGAGAGAACGTAATGCAGATTAATGATTGTAAACGTGTTCGTCGCCTTCATTTTGTGGGCATCGGTGGCGCCGGTATGTCCGGTATTGCCGAAGTGCTCCATGAAAATGGCTTTGTGGTGACGGGTTCCGATATGGGCGAAGGCGCTGTCATTGATTACCTGAAAGGTCTTGGCATCCGTATTGACCCGAAGCACGAAGCAAAGAATGTTGTAGATGCGGACTTGGTCGTTTATTCCTCTGCCATTCCGTTTGACAATCCGGAACTTGTCGAAGCCCGCAACCGCCGTATTCCGGTGATTCGCCGCGCAGAAATGCTCGGTGAACTGATGCGCCTCAAGTACACGCTCTCTATTGCCGGTACACATGGCAAGACCACGACGACGTCTATCGTTGGCGCCATCTGGGAAGAGGCTGGCCTTGACCCGACGATTATCGTGGGTGGCATTGTGAAGGGCAAGTGCAGTGGTGCCAAGGTGGGCCACGGCGACTACCTCATTGCCGAAAGTGACGAATTTGACCGCAGCTTCCTTTCGATGATGCCGTCTTCGGCAATCATCACGAACATCGATGCCGACCATCTCGATACTTACGAGAACATCGATGCCATCAAGGATGCATTCACTCAGTTTGCAAACAAGATTCCGTTCTATGGTCAGGTAATTGTATGCCTCGACGATCCGAATGTGCAGCAGATTTTGTCGCACCTCAAGAAGCCGGTGATTACGTACGGTTTCACTCGTCAGGCGAAGTACCGCGTTGAAAATCTCAAGTTCGTGAAGGGTTATCCGCAGTTTGAAATTCTCAATGATGGCAAGAGTCTTGGTGAATTCAAGCTCCAGATTCCGGGCCGCCACAACGTTTTGAACGCAACGGCTGCAGTAGCTCTCGCTGTCGAAGAAGGTATTTCGATTGAAGTTGCACGCAAGGCCGTGGCTGCATTCGAAGGTGTGAAGCGCCGCTTTGAATTCATTGGCGAAAAGAACGGCGTCATGGTCTTTGATGACTACGCTCACCACCCGACCGAAGCAACAGCAACACTGCTCGGTTTCCGCGAAGCATTCCCGGACAAGCGCATCATTGTCGCTTTCCAGCCGCACTTGTTTACGCGTACCCGCGATCAGCACGAAGCTTTTGGTAGCGCATTCTCGAACTGCGATGTGCTTTTGGTGACTGACATCTATCCGTCTCGTGAAAAGCCGATTGAAGGCGTGACGGGTGCAATGGTTGCTAACAGTGCTGCAGACCGCGGACATCGCGATGCTCGCTTTATCGGTGACGTGAACAACTTGATCCCGATTTGCAAGGATTTGCTTAAGCCGAACGACGTGATTGTTTTGATGGGTGCCGGCAACATTTGGAAACTTGGCCAGACGATTTTGGAGAAGAGCATTTGACGTCAGAAAAAACAACAATGTTCGGTCGACGGATCGGATACAACGAACGCAAGCGCAAACGTAAGCGTGCCCGTATGAGACGGATGCGCTTTGCCAATGCTGTTCGTTGGTTCAAGCGCAAGGGTTGGGTCTTGGCTCTGCTCTTGATCTTGGCTACCGTCGCGCTGTGGCAAAGTCGTTTCTATCTGCACCAAATCAATCCGCTGGAACTTAGACATTTGCAGTACATCGAAATTGAAGGCAATCGCATGCTTTCGTGGGAAGATGTGGTGCAGAGCGCCCAGGTGGAAACGGGCATGCTCATGTCGGAACTGGATGCGGACTCTGTCAAGAAATCGCTTTTGCAGATTCCGCTGATCCATTCGGCAGAAGTCGAAAGTAAGTTCCCGTCTTCGCTTTACATCAAGCTTCAGGAAGCGACTCCGATTTTTTCTGTGCTTGAAAATGGAAAGGGAACGGTCTACTCTGAAAGAGGACTTTCGCTCCCGATGTCGATGATGACGGCGCTTCGTCTGCCGATTCTTGAAAATGAATCGGTAGGGAAGGTGAAACAAGTGGCTCAGTTCTTGTACACCATGCGAAAAGAGGATAAGCCTCTTTACGATCGTGTGTCGCAGGTGGGCTGGTCTGAGAAAGACAGGGCTTTTGAAGTGTATTTCAAGGATGCCGGGTTCCGCGTGATGTTCCCGGAATCGAATTGGGATAAGAATTTGTTTACTTTGTACGATGCTATCGGAAAGGGCTTTAGAAAAGATCTCCTTTGCGCTGGCGAGGTAGATATGAGATTTCATGGATTTGCGTATATAAAAAACTTTGATAAGAGGTGTATCAATGGATGACGATAAGCAAATAGTCAAAAAAGAGGACTACATTTTCGGGCTCGATATTGGTGCTTCGAAGGTGAACTTGTTCGTTGGCATCTCGGAAGGGGATTCCGTCCGAGTTGTGGAATGCGGTGACTTTCCGCTGGAATCGTCAGACGAATACGATTCCGTTGTGGAAACGTTGCAGAAGGCCGTCCATACGCTTGAATCGATTGCTGGTGTCGATGTGCGCGATGTCTATGTGGGCATTGCGGGTAAGCATGTGTCCTCGTTCAGCTACAAAGGTCTTGTGACGCTTCCGACAAACGAAGTAAGAGAAGAAGATATCGTCAATGTTCAGAGACAGGCAAGTACGCTGCCGGACAAGGCTGGCGAGATCATCCATATTTTCCCGGGTGAATATACGCTGGATGACAGAACGGGCATCCGCAATCCGAAAGGCTGGTCTGGCCGTCGCCTCGGAGTTGAAGTTCAGGTGGTTACCTCACGCCCGAATGCTCTCCAAGATATTGCCAAGTGCGTCAATCGCGCAGGCCTCAATGTGGCTGGCTTTGTGCTTGAACCGCTTGCCGCTGCATCTGCAGTCTTGTCGAATGACGAACGTGAACTCGGTGTGGCGCTGATCGATATCGGTGCTGGTTCTGCCGATGTTGCAGTCTTTGTCAAGGATTCCGTGCGCTACACGGCTTCGCTCGACATTGCAGGCAACGTTATTACTAGTGACATTAGCAAGTGCCTCAAGGTTCCTGTCTCGCTTTCGAAGGCAGAAGAACTCAAGAAAAAGTACGGCACCTGCTCGCTCAACAATTTGATTGAAGATGAAACCTTCCCGGTCCCTGGTGTGGGCGACCGTGGAGAAGTTCTTTGTTCTCGTAAGCTTTTGGCTCAAATTATTACTGCGCGTGTTGCAGAAATCTTCAAGCTTTTGGCGAAGGACTTGGAAAAGCACCACCTCGATACAGTCATTGATGGCGGTATCGTCTTGACGGGTGGCTGCTGCAACCTTGCCGGCATTGAAGAAATTGCAACAAAAGTATTCAAGAAGCCAGTCCATATCGGAAAGCCGAAGGGCATGAGCGGTATTCAGGATGCATACCAGAATCCGTCTTATGCAACTGGCATTGGCCTCTTGTACTACGCGAACAAGAAACATCGCGAAAGAAAGCAACGTGACACGGATACCCAGTTACTCGTAACTGTGAAGAAGGGTATGCAACGCCTTCGCGACATCATCAAGACTTACTTCTAACCATAAACCACTCAAATCAGGGAGATAAACTATGAGTGACTTTGCAAATATCAATTTCGAGGCTATGTCTCGTATCACGGGTGATGACACTCCAACCAGAAATGCCAAGGTGAAGGTCTTTGGCGTCGGCGGTGCCGGCGGCAATACCGTGAACCGCATGAAGCAGATGAATATTGAAGGTGTAGAATACTACGCCATCAACACTGACGCTATGGCTCTGGACCAGAGTCTTGCTGACCACAAGATCCTTATCGGTGAAAAGAGCACGAGAAATCTCGGTGCTGGCATGGATCCGGAAATGGGTCGCAAGGCTGTCGAAGAAAACATCGACGACTTGAAGAAGGCCATGATGGGTGCGGACCTCGTGTTCGTTACCGCAGGTATGGGCGGTGGTACCGGTACGGGTGCAGCTCCGATTGTTGCTACTGTTGCACGTGAACTTGGTATCCTTACGGTTGCCGTTGTTACAAAGCCGTTCCGCTTTGAAGGTAATGTCCGTAATTCCTTGGCTCAGAATGGCGTTCGCGCTCTCCGCGAGGCTGCTGATACAATCATCGTTATCGAAAACAAGAAGCTCTTGAACCTCATCCAGAACACGAACAAGAGTGCTACTGTTGACGAAGCCTTCAAGATGGCTGACGAAATCCTCGGTAACGCAGTGCAGAGCATTTGCAGCATCATGTTCCGTCATGGTCTCGTGCACGTTGACTTTGCTGATATCCGCAAGGTTATGCTCAAGGGTGGTTCCGCTCTTATGGGTACGGGTACTGCAGAAGGCGAAGGCCGCGGTGTTGCCGCTGCCGATGCTGCCCTCTCTTCTCCGCTCCTCGAAGATATCGACATTCAGGGTGCTTCTGGCGTGCTCATCAACGTTTCTCACGGCGAAAACTACTCCTTGCTCGAACACAACGAAGCTATGGAACACATTTACGACGCTGTGGGCGAAGAAGGTAACCCGAACATCATCGTCGGTGACATCACTCTTCCGGAACTTGGCGACAAGGTTTGCATCACCATCATTGCAACGGGTTGCGGCGGCTCTAACAACGCCGCTGCTGTGAACTATGCTGGTATCGGTACCGCTGCTTACCAGATGAACCAGGCCCAGGCTCAGTATCAGGCCCCGGCTGCTCCGGTGCAGGCTGCTACTCCGCGTCCGACCACGAACTTCCTTGCTCTTGCTGGCCGTAACACGGCTGCCATGCCGACTGCCGCTATGCCTGCCGCTCCGACGGTTGCTACTCCTGCCGTCACTCAGCGTGTTGTCCCGGCTACAGCTCCGGCTGCTCCGTCTTACTCGGCTCCGCAGAACACTTATGCTCAGTCCGCTGCAGCCCGCCAGGCTGCTCCGGTGAACGCTGCTGCTGCCATGTTTGCTCCGGCTTCTTCTTTCGCTTCCCCGAGCTTCGATGCTAAGGCTAGCTACACGGAAGAAACTGTTGCTCCTAAGAGCATTCGTGAAACTGAAGAAATGCCGGGTGCTGCCGAAGCAGATCCGCTTTCTAATGGCAACTACGCAAGCACTTTCAAGCAGGAATCTCGCCCGGCTCAGACCGAACAGGTGAACACTGTTGATTATGCTACTCCGGCTTTCATGCGTAACCAGAATGGTTCCGAAGACGCTCTCAAGGAAAGCAACGTCGATTACGACTTGCCGGCCTTCATGCGTATGAATGACTTGTTCTAATCGTGAATAACGATTAGCTCTACATTGCAATAACGAAATTCGACCTGGTGCGTTCGAATGTTTTCGAGTGCGCCTCCGAGAAAGAACACACACACACGGGTGCGTGAGTGCGCACCCACCACAACACAAGGGATCACCCGGGTCTCCCTGCCTGGGTGATCCTTCTGATGCCCGCTCGGCTCTTTTGCAAAGGACAAGTTCCTTCTTCGCCTCACTCCCACCTAAAGGTGGCCATGCCCACATAAGTGCTTCCCCAAAGAGGATAACTCTACTAAGGTGCTAAAGCACCAAGTATCGTATAAAAGCACTAAGTGGTCAAAGGTCGCCTTCATGACCAACTTGCGCTTGGTCATTCCGGCTCACGGTGTGTCCGCTCCGCTTCATGCTTGATTTGTCATGCCCGCCTTGAGCGGGCATCTCCATGTTCAAAAGACTTTTTAATACATTTATGTTATGTTATCTCGTGCATTATTGTTTGCTTGTTTGATGGCGGTGGCTGCGTTTGCGTCCGCTGAAAAAGTTGGCTATTTCCAGATTGGGACGGATTTCAATTTCGGATTTAACGGTGGCCCTACCGATCCCGTCTTTGCTGTCGATACTGCAGAGCATTATGGCAGTTCTAATAGCAATTGGCGTGGGCTCCGAATTCCGCTAGAAACAGCCCGCAATTACGAGGAACGCATCAATCCCTTCTTTACGCTGAGTTTCCGCGCAGGCTACAAGGATTTCCACTTTTTGATGGAAGCTCCTTTGCGCAAAGATTTAGAAGCTTGGTACAATAGTGAACTCAAAACAAACTTTACCTACAAACCGAGTGAACTCGATATCAATGTGCCGATAAACGCCTACGCCAAGTGGGATAACCCTGTTGGCTTTGTGCAATTCGGCCGTTTTAATCCCGAAGATTTGAAGGTTTCCAAGAACGATATTTTCTTGGGAGGTTTGCCGTACCACGATGGTATCCACTGGAAATTGAATATTGGCATTTTCCGTTATGACTTTTTGCTGAGTTCGTTGAACGCTTGGCTTTTTAATGATGTGATAAATCACGAAACCGGCTGCCCACCGGAAGGTAGCGAAGCTTATGCCCAAAAATGTACGGATCGTGGGAAACAGGTGAGCAACCAGCGTGAACGCACTTATACGGAAAATGTGAAAAATATGGTGTTTCACAGGCTTGGTGTGGAAACGAATAAATTCTGGATTTACCTTGTGGAACAAAGTGTGATTGGTGGTAAGTCTTTGGAATTCCGCTCTTTCAACCCGTTTATGTACTGGCACGATAATTATGCCACGGGTTATACGTCTGCGGCAACGTCTGTAGAATTTGGTTATAAGACTTCTAATGGCGCAAAATTCTATAGCCAAATTAATATGGAAGATATTGCAAGTCCGGTTGGCGAAGATAAAAAGATGGGCACGAACCGCTCCATCATTAATTACATTGTGGGCTACTACCATGAGCTTGAAACCCGCAACTACGGAAAATTTTCTTGGCGTTTGGATGTCGTAAAAACGGATCCGGCGGCAAACAATAGCAGGCTCCCGCTTCTGAAATACACAGGGCGTCGCAATTACCGTAGCAATTATCGTGAACAGGGCGATAGCGATTACGCCGATGCATACTTTGTCGATTATCCCATCGGTTACCGCAGAGGCGGCGATGCGCTAGATTTGTGGTTTGACATGAACTGGAAATGGAACGTTCATTCTGCAACGCTTACGCTTGCTTGGCTCCGCCAAGGCGATAAGGAACTTTATACGGATTATGACGAAGCCTTGAAACCGGAAAACACTCTTTCGGGGGTTGTGGAAAAACAGTTCCTCGTTGATGTACTATACGAAAGGTCTGTACGAGATTGGTTTAAGTTCTATGCAGGAGGTGGATTCCGCGTGTATCGCAATCTCGCACATGATAGGCATGAAGATGGCTCCGATGCCTGGATCCGCTCGGGTGTGAAATTCAACTTCAATCCTGTGAATTTGAAATTCTAATACGTTTTTCTGTCCGTTGCATCAAAAACGTCGAATAGATTAGTCGCGAAATTTCATTGTCATGCCCGCCACTTGTCATCCCGGACCCCGTTCCGGGAGGGCATTTCTTTTTATGGTTGCCTAATAATTTTATATTTGTAGTCACAACAAGGAGTTTTTATGGCAGAAATCGGTACACCTCTTAGTTCTACCGCAACAAAGGTTCTCTTTTGCGGTTCTGGTGAATTGGGCAAGGAAGTCATCATCGAGATGATGCGTCTTGGCGTCGAAGTGATTGCAGTGGACCGTTACGCCAACGCTCCGGGCATGCAGGTGGCTCATCGCAGCTACGTGATCAACATGCTCGATGGCAAGGAACTCCGTGCCGTCATTGAAAAGGAAAAACCGGACTACATCGTGCCGGAAGTCGAAGCGATTGCAACGGACACGCTCGTGGAACTCGAAAAGGAAGGCTACAACGTCATCCCGACTGCCAAGGCCACGAAGCTCACGATGAACCGCGAAGGTATTCGCCGCCTGGCTGCCGAAGAGCTCGGACTCAAGACGAGCCCGTACCGCTTTGCGGATAACTTTGAAGATTTCAAGGCTGCGGTCAAGGAAATCGGCATCCCGTGCGTGGTGAAGCCGGTGATGAGTTCTTCCGGTCACGGTCAGAGCGTCATCAAGACCGAAGCTGACATTGAAAATTCCTGGAACATTTCCCAGACGGGTGGTCGCACTGGTGCTGCCAGCCGCGTGATTGTCGAAGGCTTTGTGCCGTTCGATTACGAAATTACTTTGCTCACGGTCCGCCATGTGGGTGGCACGAGCTTCCTCGAACCGATTGGCCATCATCAGGTGGGCGGCGACTATCAGGAATCTTGGCAGCCGCAGCCGATGAAGCCGGAACTCTTGGAACAGGCAAAGGTGATTGCAAAGAAGGTCACGGACGCTCTTGGCGGTCGTGGCATCTTTGGCGTGGAACTTTTCGTTTGCAAGGACGAGGTCTTGTTCAGCGAAGTCTCTCCGCGTCCGCACGACACGGGCATGGTGACGCTCATTTCGCAGGACCTCTCCGAATTTGCATTGCACGCACGCGCTATTCTCGGTCTCCCGATTCCGAACATTGCATTCCACGGCCCGAGCGCCTCGAAGGCAATCGTTGTCGATGGCAATTCTGACCATGTGAAGTTCAGCGGCCTCGAAGAAGTTCTTGCAGAACCGGATACGGGCCTTCGCTTGTTCGGAAAGCCGGAACTCAAGGGCCACCGCCGTATGGGCGTTCTCCTTGCTCGCCGCGACACAGTCGAAGAAGCCAAGGCAACTGTCATGGCTATGCGCGAAAAAGTGAAAATTAGTTTGTAGGTTTTAGGAAAAAACACGGGCTTAAGCCCGTTTGTAATGGGGCGGCGTAGCCGCGATAATTTACCTAATGCCTAAAACCTAATACCTGCTACAGCACTTTCCCTAACGCGATAATGGCGGCAGTGCGCGCACGCAAGCGTGTATTACCTAAGTTCAACAGATGGACCTTCCCATTGCGGAAGGTCTTTATTGCTTCAATCTCGCGTGGCGAAAATCCGCCTTCTGGGCCTACAAGCAAAGTAACGGGAGTGGCCGCGCGTTCTCCGGCGGAACAGTTCCCGTCGGCGTTTCCTTCCAAATCCAACTGGCGTTCTCCATCGATATCGCAGAGGATCAAGTCACCTTGATAATCTTTGAGCCACTTGTCAAATTCAATCGGGCCTTCGATGCGCGTTATCCAGGGCTTCTTGGATTGCTTGAGACTCACGAGCGATTTGAGCTCGGCGCGGCGCACGGTCTTTTTCAAGTCGGAGTTCTTGGGCTCTTGCGAGTAGTCCGTACGCAGAAAGATGATGCAATCCGTTTCAGTTTGTGCCGCATGGAAAACGACTTCTTCGAGTGCGTCATCCTTGAGGCAGGCAATGCCGAGATTCAGGCGCGGGCGCTTGAGTGGGGCGTCTTCGACTGTATCTACGCGGACTTCGCAGGTCTTGGCGTCTGCCTTGGTAATTGTTGCATCGGCGTAATGCCCGAGGCCGTCGCAGAGCTGTAGCGTATCGCCATTTGCGGCGCGGCAAACGCGTACGGCATGGCTGCTTTCATTTTCGTCCAAGATAATGGTGCCAACGCTAATGAGCGGGCAATAGAAACGGCTATCGGGAGTTTTCATAACAGTAAAAATAGCAAACATAAGAGTGAGTTGTTGGTCAATAGTCATTGGTTGTTAGTTATGCACTCTCTAAGACTGTATAGACTAGTAACTAATAACTAGTAACTAGTAACTAATTTTCTATATTACATCTCGTGAAAAAAGTAAAAGCTGTTGTTTTCGATTTAGACGGAACACTCTATTTGAGTGGCCGCCCATATCCTGGTGCGGTCGAAACGGTCAATCGCGTCTCTAAGCGCGTGCCGGTCTATTATTTGAGCAACAATACGAGCAAGTCTCCGGTCTTTTACGAGAACCGCCTCAAGGTCATGGGGCTTCCGCTTGCCGATGATTCCATCATCTCGGCTCTGTACCTCTCGCTCGATGCGATTCACGAACGCAATATCAAGAATGTCTTTTTCTTTGCGAATCCGGAAGTGTACGAATGGTTTGCGGCGCAGGATCCGAGCCTCAATTTGCGCCCGTCGGTCGAAGAAACCGAGCTGGTGCTTGTCGCTTACCACAATAGCTTTGACTACCGCGAACTTTGCGAGCTCTCTTTCCGTGTGCAACGTGGCATCCCGTTCTGGGTCACGCATACGGATTTTGTCTGTCCCGACGAACGCGGTCCGGTGCCAGATATCGGTAGCTTCATGGCTCTTCTCAAGACCGCTTACGGCGTTGAACCTGAGATGAGCTTTGGCAAGCCGAACCCGGCAATGCTTTCGGGACTTTTGAAACTTTACCGCCCGGAAGAAATCCTCTTTGTGGGTGACCGTCTCTATACGGATTTTGAACTGGCGAAGCGTTCCGGTTGCCGTTTTGTGTTGCCCCTGTGCGGCGAATCAAAAATGGCGGATGTCGAAAAGCTCGACGTGAAGCCCGAATACATTGTCAATAACGTTAGTGAAATTGATTTTAACGCCTTTTTGGAAGGGAAAAAATAATGCGTCATATAGCACGTCTTTTAATCTTGATTGTTGTTTTCGCGGCAACTGTTTTGTTTGCTAGTGAAAAAGAAATCGTTGTTGCTGTATCTTTGCAGCCTTATGCAACAATCGTGAAGATGGTGGGTGGTGCCCGCGTGAACGTGGTGACGCTTTTGCCGCCGGGTGCCGATCCGCACAATTACGAACCGAAGCCGGCAATTATCAAGGCTTTTTCTCTCGCTGAAATTTACTTTACGGATGGCTCGGGCTTGGACAAGGCTTGGATGCCCCGTTTCTTGGGCGCAAACAAGAAAGTCAAGGTCATGGACATTTCCAAAAACATCGAATGGATGAAAATGGAAGATGAACATGAAGCACATGGTCATCATCATGATGAAGACTTGGATCCGCATATTTGGACCTCTCCGACTCGTGTGAAATATTTGGCTTTTAATATTTATGAAGCGCTTAAGAGTGTCGATCCGGAGCATGTAGCGTACTACAATTCCCGCATACAGAGCACTCGTGATGCCATGATTAAGCTTGAACGCCAGCTGAATGAAGCGGTGATCAATATGCCTGTTGAACATCGTTCGTTTATTGTGTTCCATCCGTCATATGGCTATCTCGCTAAGGACTTTAAGCTCAAACAGTATGCTATCGAAGTGAACGGCAAGGAACCGAAGCCGAGAGATTTGGCTGAACTCATTAAGGTGGGGCGCAAGAACGGTGTTAAGACTGTATTTGTGCAACCTCAGTTTAGCAAGCGCGCTGCGGCTACGATTGCAAAAGACTTGAAGGCTGTTGTGGTCGAAACGGATCCGCTGGATGCTGATTTCATTGGCAATACACGTAAGTTTATCGATGCTCTCAAAGAGGCTAGCAAAAAGTAATGTCCGCCATTGACATCAAAGATCTCTCGTTTGGCTATGGTAAGTCGCCCGTGCTCACGGACGTGAACTTGTCCATTGACGAAAATGACTTTGTTGCCATTATCGGGCCGAATGGCGGTGGCAAGTCCACGCTGATGAGGTTGATGGTTGGGCTTTTGAAGCCTACGTCTGGGACTGTGCGCGTGTTTGGCGAAAAGGTCCCGACGAAGAAGGTGGCTATTGGCTATGTGCCGCAGAACACGAACAAGAATATCGATTTCCCGATTACGGTGGGCGAGTGCGTTGCGACTGGCAAGACTGGGCTTTCTCCCAAGTCGGATGAAGTGAACGCAGCACTCGAACGCGTGCATATCGCAGGCTTCTTGGACCGCCGTCTGGGTGAACTGAGTGGCGGTGAACGCCAGCGCGTCTTGATTGCCCGTTCTCTTGTTTGCAATCCGAAGATCCTCTTTTTGGATGAACCGTCCAATAACATTGACGTTGCGGGGATAGAAGCGCTTTATAGCATGCTCGCGGAATTCAGCGAGACGATGACGATTGTGATTGTAACGCATGACTTGATGGCGCTATCGCATAAGGTAAAAAGCGTTGTTTGCGTGAACCATTCCGTGCATTACCACGAGGGCGCGAACCTGACCGAAGAAATGCTCCATAGCACTTACGGTTGTGAAGTCGACTTGATTGCCCACGGGGTGCCGCACCGCGTTCTCGGGAGCCATGACCATACCCATGGTGGCTGCTGCGAGCATCACCACCACGAAGTGGTGGATAGGTAGTAGGTTATAGGTTTTAGGTGTTAGGAGAAATATCATGCACTTCGTGCATTGGTATAGTGCGGTGTTGCTGCAAAAAATATTCTAATAACTATTGACTAGCGACCAATAACCTAAAAAATCTCTAGCCTCTCGTCTCCCGTCTTTTGTCTTGACACAATTATAGTCCTAAAGCCTAACCCCTAACCCCTAATACCTTAAAGAATAATGTTATAATTGTATAGTACTTGTGTTTCATTGGAGGTAAAAATGAGTGCAGAAGTCGAAGATTTGACCGTCGAATACACTGACGAAGAAACCGGCGAAGTCGTCATCAAGGAATTGAGCAAGGAAGTCCTTTCGAAGGGCGCCTGGCCGACCGTGATGTTCTTCTACCAGGACCGTGACCCGAAAACGGGCGAGTTCAGCGAACCGAAGGTCTCTCTGCGCCGTTACCGCAAGATGCAAGGCACGTTCAAGCCCCAAGGCAAGTTCAAGATTACAGGCAAGGCGCAAGCCGAAGCCATTATCAACGTCTTAAAAAAGTGGTATAACATTTAATGCCAGACCCTGCTAGTAAAAAGAAAGACTACACTATCGATTTCCTGTGCGAGGGGAATATCGAGTCCTTCCCGTGGAAGGATAAGTTCGAAGCTATGGCCCGCAAGCTCCTTGCCGAAGAAGGCACGGAGAACAACGTCAACATCGTGCTCTGCACCGACGAGTTCGTTCGCGAGATGAACAAGAACTACCGCGGGCTCGACAAGGTGACGGACGTGCTTTCGTTCGAATGGCACGAAGAAATCCCGGGCGAAGAAGAGATGCTCGGCGAAATCTACATCGCAAGGGATCAGGTCAAGCGCCAGGCCCCGCAGTACGGCAATAGCTTTTTTGCCGAGATGAAGCGCGTGATTGTTCACGGACTACTCCACCTGTCGGGGTACGACCATATCAAGGCTGCCGACCGCAAGGTGATGCGCGCCCGCGAATGCGAGTTCTTGGGACTGGATCCGTACAAGGACAAGGAGAGCATGGAAAATGGGTGATACGAACACCATTGCGATTGTTCTTCTCGTTTTCTTTCTTTTAGTTTCGGCATCGTTTACTTTAATCAAGGCAGTCTTTGCCGCCATCTATGCCAAGCGTGAAGACCACGACCGCACGGACCGCGAAGCGAAGATTGCAAAGATTGTCGAAAACCGAGGCTACAACGAAACAGTCTCCATCGGCCGAATCTTTTCGGACGTGGGCATTGGCGTGTTCGGATTTTATCTGTTCTCGAATGCGCCGTGGCAGTGGACGCACGACTTCTGGCTGCTCGGGATCATGGCGTACATGCTTTGCGCCTGTGCCGTGATTTATATAGTGACCATCTTCTGCCCGAACCTGATTGGCAACTTGAAGCCGGATACTTTGTCTGTGGTGCTTGTGCCGCTATACAGGCTTATCCGCATGCCGTTCGTGCCGGTGGGCCGCGTTTGCCATACGATTTACCTCAAGCTTTTGGACGCTCTTGGTTACGATGCCAAGCTCAGCTTCTTGCCCGAAGAACGCCGCGACGCTGTGCAGGCGGACCTCTCGGATGCTTCGCTCTCTGAAGGCGAGGGCCTCGAGAAAGAAGAACGCCAGATGATTCTTAACATCTTCGACTTTGTGGAAACGCCGGTGCGCGAAATCATGACGCCGCGTGTGGACATGTGCGCGATTGATGTGGACACGTCACTTGAGGACTTGGTGAAGGTCTTGAACAACGAACGCCATTCCCGTTTGCCAGTGTACAAGGAAACGGTCGACAACATTGTCGGTATCCTTTCGAACCGCGACTTCTTGGAATGGTACACGGAACATCGCGACGAACCGTTTGACTTGATGAAGCTCGTGATGCCGCCGGTCTACGTGCCGTACCACAAGAAGATTGATGACCTGTTGACGGAACTCCGCAAGACGGGTAACCAGCTCGCGATTGTCGTGGACGAATACGGCGGCACGGCTGGTCTTGTGACGCTCGAAGACATTCTCGAAGAAATCGTCGGTGAAATCCGCGACGAAGACGACATGGACGAAGACGAGGACGTGCAGAAGTTGAAGGACGGACGCTACATTCTCGACCCGCTGATGACGCTCTCGGATTTGGAATACGAACTCGATGTGGAACTCAAGCCGCCTGAGAATTCCCACGTGGAAACGCTCTCCGGCCTCATCCAGGCAACGCTTGGAATCATCCCATCGCCAGGCGCCGAAGTCAAAATTCAGGGTTACACGTTCCGCGTTTTGCGCATGGACGGCACCCGCATGGAAAAGGTCATGATGATCCTCCCTGCCGGCGTGAAAGGCCCCAAGACGCAGACACTCCATAAGGTGTAAGTCATATGTCATGCCCGCCTTGAGCTCTTTGATCACTTAGTGCTTTAGCACTTATGTGAGCATGATCCGCGTATGGGGAGGGCATCTCCTTTTAAAAATAAAAAACTCGCGACCTTGAACTGACCCCAGAAAGTTGGACGGTTTAAAGTTAGGATAAAATTGAGTTATGAGTCCGGTATTGTACCGGACTCATTCCTTTTAGGCGCAACTTTA
>CADAWC010000004.1 GCA_902791475.1 Fibrobacter succinogenes | reverse complement strand
AGCCTGGGTGCCGGAATAGTCGAATTCGCAAGCCTGACCGATCACGATCGGGCCAGAACCGATGATAAGGACTTTGTCGATGCCTTCAATCTTCATTTTGTTTTCTCCGTTGATACTAATTATTAAACTCTAAAAAAAAAGCTGAACTAAAAAGTCCAGCATCTTTAAAAACAATATTGGAAATAGAAATAGTAGCGAACGGCGCGACATGCATAATGTCGCAGTTGCGCTTCAAGTTTTTGAGCATTCCGTTCATCACGTTCCTATTTCGCAAAGACTTAAACTTGCGCAAATATAGAATAAGCAAAAGAGTCTTTCAATAGCAGGTGATAAAAAGAAGCTAATTCATACGCCAAAGGCCAAGACTTTAAAAATCGTCGCCCGGCAGCGGATCATCCGCCGGTGTATCATCCGGCAGCGGATTATCCTGACAAATCGGAAGGCTCGGATCATCCAAGCATTCGTCCGAAGTGTTCGTACCTGAACTAGAAGAAGAACATGCCATAAGGCAAAAAGCTGCTGTGGCGAAAATTGAAGCTAAAATTTTGCGTCCCATATAAAACCTCTAAGTTGTTATCCGTCAATATAATAAACTCATCACAAAAGATATCTACTAAAATAAAAAAAGGGCCGCCCTAAAGCGACCCAACCTTTGCAAAAAGCAAATCTAGCTCAGAGAATTACTTCTTAGCCGGCTTGTTCTTAGCAGCGGTTTCCTTGAGAGCTGCACCAGCCTTGAAGCCGACAGTCTTGGAAGCCTTGATCTTGATGGTAGCACCAGTCTGCGGATTGCGGCCAGTACGAGCAGCGCGGGACTTCACAGTGAAAGTACCGAAACCGATGAGCTGAACGTTGCCGTCCTTCTTGATGCCAGCTGCGATACCGTCGAGAACTGCGTCAATTGCGCGAGCTGCAGCAGCCTTGGATTCAATGCCAGCTTCCTTGTTAGCGAGCACGGCTTCAATGAGATCTTGTTTGTTCATTTTATAACTCCTTGAGTCAGATTTGTGAAATGTTTGGTAATATTATACTTTTTTTTTCTTAGATAAGATGTTTTTTTATTGAAAAAAGTTTTTAAAACCGCATAAAATCAAGCCTTAGGAGCCAGTCTGCCCGCATCTTCTACGTACTGGTCGGCTCTAGTCCTTAATTTCTCTACATAGACAAGGCAAATACACGTGAAGGGAATCGCCACCAAAAGTCCCAAAAAGCCAAGCAACTTGCCCCAAATCGAGAGAGATAAAAGGATCCCCACCGGCGGCAAATTCATGGACTTACCCACAATGTGCGGCACCAAAAAGAAGTCCTGAATAATCTGCACAACAAGATAAATCGTGAGGATAATCAGAGCCACTTCCCAGAACGGCATGCCCTTGTCCAGAGCGTAAACCACCGCCAGTAGTAAGGCGAGCGGAATGGTCGTGAGTTGCATATAAGGGATCATGTTCAACGCCCCGGAGAAAAGCCCAAAAGCCATACCCATCGGGAGTCCCATCACGCTAAAACCAATTGCGTACAAAACGCCAACCGTAAAAGCAACCATCGATTGAGCACGGAAGTACGTGCCCATAAACTTGTCCGTAGAGCTTGCGAACTCACCTGCTTCGCGACGGTAACGTCTCGGAATCAAGCGGCGAATGCCCTTCCTGATTTTATGCATATCGAGCATAATGAAGACAAGGTACATGAACACGACTGCCGCACTGGAGATACCCATAACAATCGTAGATGTCTTCGAGAGAATATCCCAAGCGCCCGGAAGAATGCGGTCCGAAACGGTCTGCACCACGCTCCACACATCAAGCGATTCCATCGCCTCGGCAATGCTATTCCAAGAAATCATCGTCTTCACGGATGCCCACATATCCGCAGGCAAGAACGTCATGATTCGATCACTCCAAGTGGAGTCCGTAAAGATTTTCGAAATGAGCGTTCCCAAATACTGGACTTCGTGCATAACTTTCGGGATAAAGAAATACATACAACCGCCAATAATAATAGCGGCTCCCAAAAGCACGACCACCACGGCAATCACGCGATAGCGGAATTTTATTTGCAACCGGCAAACAAGCGGGTCCATGATATAGGCAATCAAGAACGCCGCAAAAAACGGGAACAACACTCCACTCAGATAATTCAATACAACAAGAGTAACGGCGACTGCAGCAGCAATCAGCACATAGCGCATTACCCTATCAAGCGTCCAATTTCTTTGCATCTTTTCTTCCCCTACTTTTCAGAACATAAACTATAAAAAGGATAAAGCCAAACAAGATGCATGCTAAAACAACATGCATCGTTTTCTTTTGTTCGGCATTATGGCCCCAAAGGCGAGCATAGCGGATTTCCATTTCATCAGGAATGCCACGAAGCGTCGAGGCGCCACTTACAATTTCAAAGAAGGCGGCTCGGTTCAAGTACGTTTTGCCATCGTCTTCTTCAAGACCTTGTTGCGAGAGCCACCATTCCGGAACTCGAAATTCGCTGAGCGAAATTTTGCTCACCGCAAAGCGTTCCTTCGAGCCCCCCATCAACAAGTAAGGAGCCGATGGAATTTCCTTTTCCAGAACACGAAGCGTTGCATAATCGCCATTACGCGTATAAACTGGGTCATCCGTCAAAATGCGGAGTTTCATGGAATTCATGCGTTTCGAAGCTACACGCACTTCCATAGAATCGAACTTTGCCAAATCAAAAACGCCGGCAGGTCGTTTGTCCACAGACTTCAAGTTAAAGCCGACACCCGCGTACGTAAAAGCCTTGCCCGAATGGATAACCACCGAAGAGGTCAGGAGCGTATCCGTCACTTGAACTTCGCTTGTCGAAAATCCACCGACAGCGCTATCGTTCAATGGGAAAATTTCAAAAGTCCGCTCAGGGAAAAGCGCCACCACCACTTCCCCACAGCGTGAATAGAAAAAGCCCCAAGCAATCAGCAGGACTAGGAAAAACGAGATTCCAATCCACCTACTTTTTTTCATCATACTCCTTCACAGGGTGGCTACGCCCAATCGCCACGATCATAAGCCCAAGAATCATGAACAAAAAAATTCCGTAAGCCGTATTGCTGATACCACTTGCAAAAATTTCTCGGACATTCACGACAAAATTCTTTCCACGAGGCTGTTTCCACCCTGCTGCAATTTCCACACGCGCAACGCTTTCGTGATGCAAACGATTTTTCGAGCGCTTGACACCAAGATCGTCATACCAAAAGTCCGGGATGTAGAAATGTTCAAACGGAATAGCAATTTTGTTGCGCCCCGTTTTCACAGGAACTTCCTTCAGCAACATCTTGAACGTATTGGACTTCTGCAAATCCGTCACATCCGGGTCATACGTCCAGACTTTCACAAGGATTTCATCCGTTCCGGCAATATCGAGATCCATATAAAGCGTATCGACATTTTTCCAGTTGTGGAATTTCTTTTCGCCCGCCGGGTCAAAGTCAAACACAAGTCCGCACCAAGTCGGTTTCTTTTCGTCAGTGCCAAGAGCACACTGGAACGAGGTCAAGGAATCCGAAGCTTTAAACTGGACAGCAGACGTTCCCCCGGCCGCATTATCGTCAAATGCAGATACTTTTGCACCATCCCCTAGTGGAAACACCGTTTCAGCAAATCGCTCTTTCGGAAGCATGACATAGATGGCAACAACAATAATCGCAATGATTGCTAAAATCGTATAGGATTTTTTCATTTACTCAAAAAATTTCCTTAAAGTTCTATTGTACTGGATGTAATCTAGCGGATCTTCTTCCACAGGTTTTTCACCAAAGAGCTTGTTCACAAGCGAATCAATCCAATGGATAAAGAAGAAGTGGTGCTTGCCTTCTTTTGCCTGCGGAGCCGCCTTGATATCCAAGGACCACTGCAAAAGCTGTTTCACCGTCGAAGGCATCATATGGAACGTTTCGCAACAGGTTGTCACATAGCCATCAAAACCGTAATGCGGGAGCTTGCCTTTCACAAGCGGCTCTCCATGATCGATGCATACCGGATTTTCGCAGGGCGGGTCCTGCACGTTTTTCTTATTCAAGTCGTTAAGCCATAATTCACGCGTCTTGTCCGAGAGTCCACCGTAAAAGGCGAACGTCTGGTTGCACGGGAAATAGATGGAATAACACCTCGGGCAAATCCTCAGATCAAGATTGACAATTCTGAGGGACTCGACTTCTGAACCGCAAAAAGAACATTTACTCATGTAGATTAATATAGATAATAGACGAAAGACGAAAGACGAAAGACGAGAGAAAATAGTGTTTAGGGGAAAGCTTTCCCCTGGCTCGCACTTTGTTGCTCACCACCCCTTCAAGCGGGCACATCCCGCAACGCCCTGTTTTTACATATCACTAGTAACTAGTATCTAGTAACTATTAACTAAATTTAATGCATGGCTAAAGTAGTTCAAATTACAGCAGAAAATTTTGAAGAAGAGGTCATCAAGGCCTCTGAAACGCGCGCTGTCGCGATTCTTTTCTCTTCCGCAGAATATCCGGATTGCGCCCCGTACTCCCAGTTGGCAGGCCAGCTTTCCACAAGCATGGACTTTACGCTCGGCGTCGTAAGCTGCGACGACCGCGAAAACATGCGCCTTATCCAGATGTTCCGCGTGCAGTCCGTCCCCGAGATTCACGTGGTCGACAAAGGCCAGATTGCAGATGTCATCCAGGGAGTGCTCCCCGAAGCCGACCTCAAGAAGCGTCTCGAAAAGTTCTACGTTTCCGAAGAAGCCCGTTTCCAGACAGCACTCGAAGACGCCATTGCGCAAAAGAACTTCGACCAAGCGCTCCCGATGCTTGACGAAGCTCTCGCCAAGAACCCAAACGACAAGAAGCTCCAGCTCCTGTGGGCAAAGGCAAGTCTTGGTCTCGGCGATACAGCAAAGGCAAAAGAGATCCTCTCCAAGTTTGTCGAAAGCGACGACCAGTACCGCGAAGCCAAATCGCTCTTGGAACTCCTCGACTTCCACGCCGAAGTCGCCAAGAAAGACGTTCAAGGCAAAGAAGCCATCGTCTATCACGAAGCTTGCAAGCTCGCCTGCGAAGAAGATTTCGAAAGCGCTCTCCAGGCTTTCTTGAACTTGTACGTCGAAGCACCTGAATGGAACGACGGCGCTGCCAAGAAGGCAATGCTCACGCTCTTCGGCGTTCTCGGCCCCAAGCACGAGCTCACCTGGAAGTACCGCGCCAAGCTCAACACGATGATGTTCATCTAAAATTAGACGAAAGAACGCTCACGTTGCTCGCTACAGACGAAAGACTAGAGACAAGAAACGCAGCTCAATGAGCTGCGCTTCTTAATTTGTTGATCCCATCATCCTTGAACAGTCATCCTGGAGCGTAGCGACGGGAACCATTATTTCTCGCATTTAGCGGTTCTTTTATTTGCACTTAGAATTGGCGAGGTTCAGCAGGTTCTTGTACGCTGCCATGCACCTTCTGTGATCCTTAGAACCTTCCTGGTAAGAATAGCATTCGCCAAGCTTATTGTTTGCCATGTCACGTTCCTTGCACTTCTTCGGAGCAGCTTCAGGAGTCGGCTGAGCCTTCTTCTGTTGCGGCTGAGCAGCCTGAGCCGGAGCATCATAGGAGTACACAAAGATTTCAATGCGGTTGTTCTTCATGCGGTTATCCGGAGTCGTATTCGGAACGAGAGGTTCATCGCCACCCTTGCCCGTTGCAATGATGTCCTGTTTCGAAAGACCGGCCGTCACCAAATAGCTCTTCACTTCTTCGGCACGCTTAAGAGCAAGCACACGACTTCTTTCCGGGCGGTCCAGGTTGTCCGTATGGGAGACAATTTCAATCGTCTTTCCGTGATAGTTACCTAAGTGGCTAGCGAGTCTGTTCAAGCCATCCGTAGATTCACGCGTAAATCTGGACTGCCCAACGCCAAACGTCACGCCCTGCAAAATGAACTTTTCGAGGACAGTCTTATTGGCTTCATTCTTCGCCGGATTAGCCTGAGCAGCAGGCTTTGCCCCTGCCTGAGAAGTCGTCACCTGCGGCTTCGGAGCGCTATAAGACGAACCGTCCTTCACGCAGCGGAGCTTGTTCGTATAAGCATCCCCATGTTTGAAGTACGGAGTACCCTTTTCGCGGATGGCATTGTACTTCCAGTCCACGTAAGTCACCTCATTGCCGTTCTTCGAAGAAGTCCAGTAACCACGCTTGAAGTCAAAATTCAAGCTGCACGGATTCTCTCTAGCATCACGACTGCTTCTTACACGCTTGTCATTGGCATGGATTTCAAATTCAGAAGCCTTCGAGAAGAGCTGTTCGTATTCAGCCTGTTCCGGCACGTGCCAGCCACGCGGGCATCCACGGTTAAGGTTTCTAGCTTCCATTTCATCCAGGCGGTCTAGAATCACATCTTCAGCCATCCAAGTCTGGTCACCCACCTTGAGCGTTCTGTAAGTCTTTCCAGAATTGTCCATCACGCCACCCAGACGGTCCTTGCATGCCGCTTCCCAGTTCTGGATGCAACGCACAGAGTAACCATTTGCCTTACGGCCCTGGAACGAGAACGTTTCGAGATTCTGGCCTCTAAAGCTCATTGCATCGGCACGGTCACTGCCCTTGTCATCGCCAAGCCAGAAGAAGGCACGGTTGCCAATGTCAATGTAACGTTCGCCATCGACATAGTAGCCACCATCCAAAACCCTAAAACCATTCAGATTAAAGTCCTGGTAGTTGAGGTCATCGCCCATCGGCAAGCTCCATCCATCGGGGCAAGCCTTCCTTGCAGCATTCCACGTGTAAAGTCTACCATAGGTTTCGCAATTCTGGGTATTATTTTCATAGCAGTAGCTGTCCGGCAAACGGAACTTCAAGTTTTCCGCCATCCAAACACGACCACCAATCTTCACCGTCGTATAGCGTTCGCCATCACGGTTGTCGATTAACAAATTTCTCGATTCGTCATACGTCGAAGTATTCTGGTACTTGTTCGAAGCATACGTATTCTGCTGAACAGGCTGAGTCGGGCGCAACATCTGTGCCGCACGTTCCTCTTCAGAAATACTGCAATCAAATTCCTGCGGAAGCTTGCCGAAATAGTAATTGTACTTGTCCGGCGTAATCCAGATTTCACTACTGCCGACAGACGAACGCATAAAAGAACGCGGATAATTGACGCATCTGTAAAGCACATTGGCACAACGATCGTCCCTCTTTTCCGTTCTATACGTATCCTCCATATCCGGGCAGCGCCAATAGCACGAATTACCGAACATGTCGTCAAAGCTACAAGTAATCACAGTTCTGTCACCAGACTGAGCGGCAAATGCCGATCCAGCAGCAAGGAAAGCGGTAGCTACAGCTAGAGCGTACTTTTTATTCATTACAATACTCCGTATTCCAACACAATTCTATGTGTACAATATATGATTAGACAAAAAATACAAATTTCAATCTACGGTTTTATAAAACCGAACAGCCGTTCAGGCTTTTTTAGCCCAAAAGAGGGATTTTAGAACAAAATTTTATTATATTAACCATCCAAGCAAAGGTTTCCCATGAAAAATATCGTATCCATACTTTTACACATCGCTTCAATTTCACTCTTTACTGGTTGCTCAGCACCATGTGCGAAGATCTTTTCGGGAAAATCCAAAATTAGGCTCTAAATTATCCCTCATTTACCCTCGTCTCTCGTTTCTCGTCTCTCGTCTTTTCTATCTTTGACCCCGTATTTTATTGTACAGTAAAAACAAGGGATTAAATCCCACAGGAAAACATTATGAAAAAGATTCTGTTCCAAGACACCTCGTTCCGTGATGGCTTCCAGTCCATCTTCGGCGCTCGCGTGTTCATGAAGGACTTCATGCCTGCTGTTGAAGCAGCCGTCAAGGCTGGCATCACCCACTTCGAAGCAGGTGGCGGCGCCCGTTTCCAGGCTCTCTATCAGAACTGCGGTGAAGACGCATTCGACATGATGGATGAATTCCGTCGCGTTGTCGGTCCGAAGATCCGCCTCCAGACTCTCGCTCGCGGTATCAACGTGGTCGCTCTCGCTCCGCAGCCGCGCGATATGATCAAGCTCCATGCCGACATGTTCAAGAAGCACGGCATGACCCGTATTCGTAACTTTGACGCCCTCAACGACGTGAACAACCTCATTTACTCCGGTAAGTGCATCACGGACGCAGGACTTGAACACGAAGTCGTCGTCACCATGATGGAACTTCCTCCGGGATGCGACCTCAATGCCGCCCACAACCCGGAATTCTACGAACGCATCCTCCGCAACATCTTGGACGCCGGTGTTCCGTTCGCTTCCGTCTGCTTCAAGGACGCTTCCGGCACCACGAACCCGACCAAGGTTTATGAAACCTTCAAGCGCGCCCGCAAGCTCCTCGGCGATAAGGTCGAACTCCGCATCCACAGCCATGACACCTGCGGTACCGGTGTGGCCCAGTACAAGGCTGCTATCGAAGGTGGCGCTGATGGCGTCGACCTCGGCCGCAAGCCGCTTTCTGGCGGTACGGCTCAGCCGGACCTCTTCTCCATGTTCCACGCCCTCAAGGGTACGGATTACAAGCTCGCCCTCGGTGAAGACAGCATCGTCGACGATCACATTCCGGAACTCATGGAAGCTAACAACGTCGCTGTTGAATGCCTCAAGGACTACAACTTCCCGCCTGAAGCACGTCAGATCACGACCGACGTTATCTTCAGCCCGATGCCGGGTGGCGCTCTCACGGCTAACACGCTCATGATGCGCGAAACCAAGACCTTCCACCTCTTCCCGAAGGTTATCGAGAACATGAGTGAATGCGTACGCCGCGGTGGCTTCGCTTCCTCTGTGACGCCGGTTTCTCAGTTCTACTTCCAGCAGGCTTACATGAACACCTTGAACCAGGCTGCCGGTCGCGGTACGTGGTTCAAGATGACCGAAGGCTACGGCAAGATGCTCCTCGGTTACCAGGGTAAGACTCCGTGCGAACCGGATCCGGAACTCGTGAAGATCGCAGCCGACCAGTTCAACATGAAGCCGTTCAAGGAAGCCTATCCGGGCGTCCAGTGCGCAGAAGAAATTCTTCCGCCGGGCATTCCGGCTGCTAAGAAGCTCCTCGAAGAAAATGGTCTCCCGGTCACCGACGAAACCATCTTCATCACGGGCTGCCTTCAGACGAAGGCTGGCAACAAGGGTATCGAATTCCTCAAGGGCAACCGCCACATTGGCGTTCCCAAGAAGGACCCGAACGCCGCTCCTGCAGTCGACACCAAGAACATGAAGGCCGGTACAGCAAGCACCTACCGTATCGCCCTCGGCAACCAGAGCTGGGACGTTCAGGTTCAGACCCTCAGCAAGTAAGAGCTTTCGCGAAGTCCTCTGGGCTTCGTTCAAGACTTTACAAAAAAGACTTCGAGCATCCGCTCGAAGCCTTTTTTTGTATGCTAATCAAACAAAGTTGCAAAGCCAGCCGAAAAGCATTTCGCTTCACAACCTGTCAGAAACGAAATATCAGAAGCTAAACGTCTTGCCGACATTCACACCATAGCCAACCTTTTCCGCAGCAAAAATACCTCCATGGAATCCAGACGGATGGAAGTAATTCAGCACGAATCCAACGTTCATTGTTTTGAGCCACATGATATCTGTATCAAAAGCTACCACGCCATACTGTCCAAGCCTAGCACCAATGCGAGCCGTAGAATAAAGCTTTACGCCAAACCCTTCGTCGTCATTTTCCGCAAGGCTCTTCCCAAGATAGTCGCGAATATCATCGAAATTGCCACCACCTTCAAAAAGCTGAACACCGGCGCCAACGCCCAAAATCACAGGCCCTACGTCAAAGTCTGCACCAACTGCGATACGTTCTTGAAAGCCCCAGAACGAATACTTTTTCTTCCCTTCTGGAGACGCAAGCCAAGCCATATAGCCATCATTGCACTTGCCCGCTTCCGAGCAATCAAATGATGCCTTACCGCCCTTGCCACCAAAAGCAGCTTCTACGTACAACGGTGTCATTGCCCCAAGAGGCCTGTAATTCAACGCCGCCGTTCCACCTGCAGAGAAACCGTCCTTAACATTCCGGCCCTGCATTTTGGCACCGCCATACGCATCAACAGAAAGCGTCATCGAAGAAGAATCCCCATTAACGGCCAAACGAGGCTGGTGTGCAACAATCATCTGCGATGCACCCATCGAACTCAAATGCGGATTCAAACAACCGCACAACGACAAAGCCGCCGCTGACAGCATACCCAAAAGAATTGATTTTTTCATCTTGTTCTCCATCTTATTTGTTTTAAGCGCCAATAATATATCATAATTTAACCAACGCATCAAGAGACCTTCATTTCAACAAAATCGACTTTATAAGACAACGTTCATTTGCTTCAGTCGACTGAAGATTCAAGCGGCGAGCGGATTTGGAGCCCTGAGGCGTTGCATTCAAATCCATGATATCATCCAAAGGTAAAATTTTGTGAACAAATCCATTTTGCAAACTACCGTTATCAAGATTAGCTTCTGACAACTTTTTAGAATCAAAATACACAACGGAATTCTGGCAAGTTCCCGGCCAATAATCTACAACAAGGTCTTTATAGTCCTCCATCGAAACCATCTTGCCAAAGTCAATATGCAAGCCACGTCTTGCCTTGCTATACTTGATTTCTAGCCCCATGCCAAGCACATCAACATACGGATTTGTTCGGACCGATTCATCCCACAAGACAAGCTCATACGAACTCGGATAAACATCCGCAGATGCAATCTTTGCAGGAACAGCTTCATCACCTCGTGTATTTAGAATAAGATGAGGTTCTGCAAGCGTTACATCACCCCCATCCGAATTCAGTACCAAGCGGAACCAGCGCATGCCATCAAGTGCGCCATCGTTTGCAGGCATCTGCCAACGCAGCGAATGCATTTTACCATCCAAAGGCACAGAAACTTCATTCAGTTGCAGATATCCCGTACAAAGCTTCGTCCTGCAAACGAGAAGTTCGGCCTTCATCCAATTTCCTTTTGAATTATCAACTTTCACATTCACTTCAAAGGACGTTTTTGCAGGAATATTTCCACCATAATTCCACATAGCGACTTTTTTCCAGCCCGCCGGCAGTTTAAACGTTACAAGGTCGTTCTTTTCCGTTGCATTCTTTTCGTAATCATAACGAGCATACGCAAACGGCATTTTCTGCACAAATCCCGCATAGCGAATCACATCCGGCATTTTAGAGGCATCCATACACTTTGCATCCGGCGAGAAATATCCCACCAACTTTGAATTTCGGAACTGCCCGATACTAGGATCAAAATCATATTTTGCCACTTCGCATAAAATACGCCAAAGATCCACTTGCATTCCATTCATCACAGTTTCATTGATACGCCCATTTTCAACAGGCATTTCGACATGGCGACCGCTTATCGCTTCGGCATAACGCGGGTGTGTCGGATCCACAGCATAAGCAGCATTTGCCGTACTTCTGCTTCCCGGATTTTCAAACGGGAAATCCTTATACGACTGTTTAAAGCCACATTCCGAACGAATAGCCAAATCGCCGTTGCACTTCATATCCATCGCACTCACCGTCGGGATAAAAGTACTACGGTCCTGAATCAATTCGTCATAGCCCCAAGAAGCATTCAAGTTGATACTGAAAAAGAGCACTTCCTGCTTCATGCCATCTGGCATCGCATCCAAAAATCCTTGACGCAAGGAATTATAAATTGTCCCCGCAAACGGATATGTAGAACCCTGAATAAAATCATATTTAGAAGTCGAACGGTAATCCACTTTTACAGGATCATCCGTAGTTTCCTTTTTACGGTTATAAGAAATCGTTTCGTTGTTATCGGAATAATGCATATGGCTTATCGCAGAACCCAGCGTAGCCGGACCTTTTTTCACATGGCGTTCCAATCGGTAATAGTCATTTTTATGTTCAGGACTTTGGCCTTTCAGCTGCCCCTGCGCAATAAGCACCACCGGAAATTTCTTGTATTCCGCAGCATGGCGATAATCTTCAAAAAGGAAGCGTCCCCTTGTATTCACTTCAGATGCGCAGAAGCTGTCAACGCACTTGTTTTCATAAACAAGCAAATCGGCAGCTCCCTTCGAAAGCAAAATATCCTTGAACATTTCCGCAGACGAAGAACCGCCCTTATCGCTCCAGAACGCGACCGTATTGAATAACCCCATCGGCATCACCGCGCCCTGATGAGGAGAATCGAGCGACGAGAACAAGCGAATTGGCGCATCAGAATCGCTACGATGCGTATCATAAAGGTAAGAGGCATAACGCCCTATAACGCCCCCCTGACTAATCCCCATGATGACAAAGCCATCTTCTTTTGCACCCGGGAAAGGAATATGCTTATTATTACTCAAGAACGCAAACAACCGACTCAACGATTCAGAATTTTGCTGGAGCGAGATTCTCACAGTTTCATCAAACTGCACAAGGATGGGCGTATATCCAAGCGTCTTGAGAATAGCAGGAATTCCAACCTGAGTCACATCGCATTCCAAGTCCGTCAAAGTTCTCTTTTCCTCGGGATCCAAATTAATGCCATCAATAATCATGAAAGGCCGTTCCAAGTAAATGCCCGATGGCGAGTTCACATCTTTAGGAGCATCCATAATGCGAATACGAACCGAAGATTTCTCCCCAGTACAAGCACCACCAGCATAATCAAGACCTTTCAAAGACACAAGATTATCGCCATTTTCAACACAAATACGGTCTTTTTCATCAACAAAGAACGCATAATCTTTAGACACAGCCATCGCATTTGTCGCTAAAAGCGAAGCAAGAGCAAACCAAAAACAACGCATCATTATTTTACCTCCACAAATAGATTTTGTTCAACATTATGCATACCGCTTTTCAGCTTGACCACGATTTTCTGCAACCCCGATGAAGGGAATTCCAATTCAATCCGTTCTTTGGAAAAAATCGATTTGCACGTTCCAGAAACGCAAACAGAAACAGAGGGCAAATTCCGTTGTTTGGTTACAATAAAGTACGGATCAAGCACAAGGCTTATTTTAGAACCGCGCACAAAAGAGGTCGGAAGTCCTGCCGTCAGCAGATGCGTATTCACATTCTGCGTCGAACCACATGATTCTTCCGCACAAGCCTTGTACACGTAATCCAAATCCGCAACAAGCAACGGAATAACAGTGTAATCTGAATTTGCCGCAATCGCTTCTGCTTCAAAATAAAGCTGTTTCGGATTAGCGACTGCTTTTTCACGCAAACGATTACGCACGACTGAATACATATTATCGTACCATGTCAGCCGAGACCTTTTCGCAGACATTTCTGTTGCACGAATGCTATTCACTATTTTCAAATGTTCCAGTTCACTTACCAAAAAATCTCCATTCGTTATCGAAATCAGAGAATTGCGTTCTTGAGGCGTGTATGCAACACTAAATTCAGATTCCAATGCAGGCAGCAATCGCGCATCGCGTTTTTCGGACCAAGCGTCCACATTGGAAAATTCATATTCCCAATGAGTGACATTTTCCAAAACAGTCGCTGTAGAAGTCCCTCCCAAACTAGAGCCATTCTTGACGCAACTGAATCCGACATCGTCAATAAAGAGCGTTGTGTACTGGTATTGCGGAACTTGAAAAAGTCCCACCCCCACATTCACAACATCTATCGCGCCCGTCACCCCAAAACTCGCCAAAGGAATTTCTAGAGCATGTGTTTTATCCGCCGTCAAGTTCACGTAATGAACGCGACTCTCTGAAGACGTCCCCTTCAGCCAAACTCCGAACTTCGCATTTTGCGTAGCGCGCACCTTCAAACGCAGCACGCCACCATCTACATGCAATGGAAGTACTTGGAACGAAAGCAACCCCTTCCAATCGCCTTGCTCATTTTTCGAGCCCGACAATCGGATATACGGAGCATTCATTCCGTCGAAGTTTCCCCAGTTAGCTTTCCATTCTGGCGACTCCGGGAAAGTTCTTCCCGATTCAATCATTTGACCATTGTCGCTACCGTCAGTATACAGCGCGACACCCTTACATTCTTCGGCAAAGCCATCAAGAGCCAACAGAGCTCCTGCAAAGGCAACGCCCTTTAACATCCTACGCATCATAGGATTTTTCCTTTCTATTGAATTTGAGAATAAACAGGCTTATTCAGCCGTAACGGATTTATTAATCGATGTAAGGAAGGAATGTAAGTAAGTATATAAACAAGCCGCCTCGAAAACATCAAGGCGGTAAATAAACTACAATATTTTTTTTATTGTGTAAAGGGGTTCAATAAATTTTTATGATTTTTCTTTTTTCAGCTGAATAACCAAATCACTTATATATACATCATCGACAATATTCACAGAGTACTCGTATGCTCCCGAGTAAATCATGTCCAGGCGCTTTTCAAAAGTAGAAAGCCCTAGCCCACTTCCCTTGCGGCTCGACTTTCTCGGGAAATTGGAATTTTCAGAATGGAAGTGGAGTTCATCGCCTGCCTGCGTAATGGTGATATGCGCAAAGCTCTTGCCATTTGGATTCACGCAATGTTTCATCGCGTTTTCCATCAGCGGCATCATCAGCAATGGTTCAATCTTCGTATTTGGGTTTTCTATTTTCACATCAAAGACAAAGTCAAAGCTGTCATCCAAGCGGAGCTTTTCCAAATCGGCGTACTTTTGCAAGATATCCACATCTTCTTGCAATGTAATGTACTTGTCCTTGACTTGGTACAACATCACACGCAAAAGTTGTGAAAGTTTGTTCATAGAACTTTCGGCACGTTTCGGGTCAATTTGAATCAAAGCCGATATATTGTTCAAAGTATTGAAGAGAAAATGCGGGCTTAACTGATTTTTTAAAAAATCCAGTTCATACTGGAGGCCCATGCGTTTTTGCTCACGCAAAATAAAAGCTCGCATAATCTGACGAAGCGTCAGGTGATAAAAGACGCAAATCAGGCAAACTAGGCTCACCAGCATTACAAAAGTTGCCACAGTACCAAAGCTAAAATGACCCTTAAGCGAAGAAAAGCAATAAGCATCAAAAAAATAAGAGACGCCATCGTCCGGAGTCCGTTCCATCACAAACAACATCACTTCACGCAAGAACAGCGTAGCAAACACCAAGACCGAGTTGCTAAGGAAATACAAGCCGTAACGTTTTTTAAAGATACAAAGCGGGACCAAGTACCTCTGGTTCAGCATAAAGATAAGCAATGTACAAAGTAACGGAAAATAGAAGGTAAGGAGACCATTTAAATTGACGCTAGAGGCGTTTGAGGGGTCCATGATAAACACCAGCGGGAACAGAAGCATAAACAGCCAAATAAGGAGCGCCGGCAAAAAAATGGGAATCGGGAACCGAATAAATTCACGGTCGTCCTCCAGAATCTTACGAACCTTTTCTTCATTACGTTCAAAGTCCATCTCTTGCAAGACCGAGAGGAAGTTTCGCATTTTCTGGATAAAGCCAGCACTTTTTTCGTTACAAAATGTAGAGCGATTGTCATTCATACTAAAAAATTTAGTCATTTGACCACTATTTTGGCCCGTCATGACAATTTCGTGACAAAAATCACGAACTTTTTTAACAAAAACTCAATTTAACTTTTGCACGCACCATTCTAAGTAATGACACAAGGAATTCAATCTGGAGGTAAATTTGAAAATGTAAAAATGAGGAGGTCACCATGAAAACCCTTAACAATCGAGATCAGAAAGACATTTACATGCAATACCTGAACGACATTTCTCGTTACCCGTTGCTCACAAGAGAACAGGAAACAGTATTGCTTAAGAAATCCGCCGAAGGCAACAAGGCAGCCTTGGACATGCTGGTCAACTCCAATCTTCGCTTTGTCGTGAACATCGCTAACCTCTACAAGGGTCGCGGTCTCGACATCATGGAACTGATTAACGAAGGGAACATGGGACTCATTGAAGCGGCTCGCCGTTTTGACCGCTCCCTCAAAATCAAGTTTATCAGCTACGCCGTGTGGTGGATTCGCCAGAACATCACCCGCGCTCTCTCCGAAAAAGGCCGCATGATCCGCATTAGCGCCGAAAAGGAACTGATGCTTCGCCGTTTCAACCGTCACGCAAAGGATGTCCAGCAGGTCATTGGCGGGACCTACACGGTCAATGCCCAGTCTCTCGAAGGTCTTTCCAAGTACAAGGCCGACGAAATCGAAAAGATTCTCATGATGGGCAATTCCACATCTTCGCTCGATACTCCGGTCAATGAAGACGGCGACGCAACGCTTGGCGATACCATTTTCGATTCCGAGAGCCGCACCGATGAACTCGCCGACAACAACAACCGCGCTGAAGTTTTCGACAAGGTGATGGACAAGAACCTCTCCAGTCAGGAAAAGGAAATCATCAAGCTCTATTACGGTTTCAAGATGGATTCCGACCTGAACCTCAAGGAAATTGCTCCGATGGTAGGTCTCTCCAAGGAACGCGTACGCCAGCTCAAGGAAAACGCCTTGAACAAGCTCCGCGAAGCGAACGTCGAACGTCTCCTCTGCGAAGCTGCATAACATTTTATTGCTCCTAACAAGTTTCATACTCTCTCCTTTCGTAAAAAAACCGGCTATTCATAGCCGGTTTTTCCTTATAAGGTGGTGATTTTTTATAGGAAATTGTATTTTTAGAGCATGATGTTTAAACCTTTTAGTTTCCGCTCTGTATTTATGGCAACGCTGTCCGCGCTTTGCATCGCGAACGCAGCAACCGACAAGAAAACTCCTCCTGGAGATTTTTACGACGAAGTTTCACGATTGAACAAGGTCCTTTCCGAAGTCAACCGCAAGTACGTTGAAAACGTTAACCCGACGGAACTCACGGACGCCGCCATCAATGGCATCAGAAACATTCTCGACCCGCACACGACGGTTTTCGCCCCCAAGGATTACGAAAGCCTCCGCGTCTCGATGGAAGGTAAGTTCGGTGGAGTTGGCATCACGATTAGCCTTCGCGACAATATCCTCACAGTTATTTCGCCGCTTTCCGGCACACCGGCATTCAAGCTCGGCATCCGCGCTGGCGACCGCATCCGCAAAATTGACGGCAAAGAAACAAAAGGCATGTCGCTCGATGACGCGGTCAACAAGCTCCGTGGTAAAATCGGCACAGACGTGACGGTCGCCATTGAACGTGAAGGCGTTCCCGACCTCATGGACTATACCATCACCAGAGCAGAAATTATCGTTCACGCCGTTCCGTATTACGGCATGGTCACTCCGGAAATCGGCTATATCAAGCTTGCCACCTTTAGCGACAAGACGACAAGCGATGTCGAAAACGCCCTCCGCAGCCTCCAGAAGCAGGGCATGAAGAAGCTCATCCTCGACATGCGCTACAACCCGGGTGGACTTCTGAATCAGGCTATCGAAATCAGCGAACTGTTCCTCAAGCCGGGTAACGTCATCGTTAGCACTCGTGGTCGCACACAGAAGACCGAAAGTGCAGCCCGCAGAACACCGCTCGTGAAGCCGGAAGTTCCAATGGTCGTCCTCGTGAACCAGGGTTCCGCCAGTGCCGCTGAAATTGTTTCCGGCGCACTGCAAGACTGGGACCGTGCCTTGATCGTCGGTAAGACCTCGTTCGGTAAGGGTTCCGTGCAAACGATTTTCCCGCTGGACAATGCTGGCAACGCACTCAAGCTCACAACAGCTTTCTACTACCTCCCCTTCGGTCGTTGCATCAACAAGCCTGAAAACGGCATCAAGGGCCTCACCCTGCAAGACGAAGAATACGAAGATGAAGAAAAAGACGCCGCCAAAACCGATTCCGTTAAGGCAGACACAGCCAAGCGTGACACGTTCTACACGAACAACGGCCGCATGATGTTCGGCGGTGGCGGCATCAAGCCGGACGTCGATGTGGAACTCGATCCGATGCCGTGGGTTGTCCAAGTGCAGGAACGCATGGCCATGTACTTCAAGTTCGCCGTCAAGATCCGTCCGAGCCTCGAAAAGGCAGGCGTCAAGGTGAATTCCGAATGGGCAGTGCCTGATTCTCTCTTCACGCAGTTCAAGGCGTTCTGCAAGAAAGACACGAACTTCATGAAGGTCAAGAGCAACGCCCTCGTCGGTGTGGACCAGCTCGAAAAGAGCATCATCCGCGAACAGAACTACATGGGCGATAGCGCCAAGACCATCTCTGATTCTACGCTAGTGAAGCGTATCAGCGAAATGCGCAAGGCTCTTGAAGACAACCGAGATGCCCAGTTCGAAGCCAACAAGGACTACATCAAGGATGCCATCAAGCGCGAACTCCTCACGGCATTCGTGAACGACTCCGTCAGCACGGCCTTCTCGCTCAAGCGCGACAAGCAGCTGAACGAAGCCATCAAGTACCTGAGCGACATGCAGCTTTACAAGAAAGCCATCAGCGCTCCGCCGAAACAGAAGAAGAACGCCGCAAAGCCCAAGAAGTAACGGTTCAACTTGATTTCGTTAATGAACAAAATGGCCGAAGGCCTCGGACGAGCCGTAAGACGCTTCCTGAACAAGGTTGTGGGTTACGTGCTATTTATCTGGGAACTGTTCAAGAATATTCCCGGCGCCTTCACCAACTTGCACACGACTGTTGAACAGATGCACCACGTGGGTATTACGAGTATTCCCGTGGTGTTCGCCGCCTCGCTTGCGACAGGCGCCATCATGTCTTGGCAGCTTGCTTACCAGTTTGGCGACATGATTCCCATGATGTTTGTCGGCATGGCCGTCGGCAAATCCGTGATGGTGGAACTTTGCCCGATCCTTACGGCGATGGTGCTTGCAGGGCGCATTGGTGCTTCGATGTGTTCGGAACTTGGCACAATGGCTGTCACAGAACAGCTCGATGCATATAAAGTATTAGGACTTAACCCTTATAAATATTTGCTTGCACCAAGACTCATAGCAACAGTCATCATGCTTCCGGTGCTCACTATTTTGAGCATTTTCATCGGTATTGTCGGCGGTTACGAAGTCGCGCACTTGTACAAGGAAGTTTCGTTCTCGGTGTTCTTTTACGGCGTACGCATGTTCTATCAAAACTGGGACTTGGTCGTAGGCCTTATTAAAGCTACGCTTTACGGATTCTTCATTTCGAGTTACGCTTGCTTCTTCGGTTTCTTTACCCATAGCGGTGCAGAAGGCGTGGGCAAGAGCACCAAGGCAACCGTGGTTGCCGGCATGACAAGCATCCTTATTGGCGGGTTCACCCTCTCCAAATTGTTGCTTGTTTAACGCGATAAATTTGTACAAATGTTCGAAACAAAACGCACAAGCAACAAGAGCTACACGGGGAACAAAGTTCAGGACATTCAAGTCCTTTTAGAACGCGTTCTCCAGAAGAACCATATCACCGAAGATATGAACTTCAAGACCATTTCGGAACGGTTTTCGGAGGTGGTTGGTCCCCTCCTAGTGGAGCATGTAAAGCCCGAAAAAATTGACAAAAATATATTGGTGCTTAAGGTCGCTAACTCGGTGCTAAAGTTCGAGTTAAACCTCCAAAAAAAAGCTATTATTGGTAAATGTAATACCCTCTTAGGGAAGCCTTTTATTCAAGGAATTCGATTCATCTAAGAGGGGTTTAATAGAGGAATTATGGCAGAAGAAACAGAAGAAGTAAAGAAGGCGGAAGCAGATTATAGCGGTTCAAGCATTACCGTTCTCGAAGGTCTAGAAGCAGTTCGTGTCCGCCCTGCAATGTACATTGGTTCTACCGATATTCGCGGGCTCCACCACCTCGTTTGGGAAGTGGTCGACAACTCCGTGGACGAAGCTTTGGCTGGCTTCTGCAACCATATCGAAATTTCGATTTTACCGGGTAACGGCATCCGCGTCACCGACAACGGACGCGGTATTCCGACCGACATCCACCCGAAAGAAAAGGTGGGCACCATCCAGGTCGTGATGACCAAGCTCCATGCCGGTGGCAAGTTCAACAACAGCTCTTATAAAGTTTCCGCCGGTTTGCACGGCGTGGGCGTGAGCTGCGTGAATGCACTTTCTAACAAGCTTATCGTGACCGTGCGCCGCAATGGCCGCATTGTCCGTCAGGAATTTGCACGCGGTATTCCGTGCGGTCCGCAGGTCGACATTGGAGAATCTGACGGAACGACCGGTACGACTGTTGAGTTCTATCCGGACGATACAATTTTCTCCGAAACAGTTTACGTGTACGACACGCTCGCCACGCGTTTCCGCGAACTCGCATTCCTCATGAGTGGGCTGCGCTTGACGCTCACGGACGAACGCGATCCGGAACACAAGCAGACCGATACGTTCTGCTTCCCCGGTGGTGTTTCTGAATTTGTGCGCTACGTCGATGAACACCGCACTCCGCTTTTTGCAGAACCGATCCACTTGGTTCTCCCCGATGGCCAGTACCCCTTGGAAGTTGCCATGTGGTACAATGACGGTTATCAGGAAAACTTCTTCAGCTTCGTCAACAACGTAAATACTTACGATGGCGGTACGCACGTGACGGGCTTCAAGACGGCCCTCACCCGTGTTATCAGCAAGTTCGCACAGGACATGCCGAAGGGCAAGAAAGAAGCGCAGATTACCTCGGACGATATTCGTGAAGGCCTTACTGCCGTTATCGCCATCAAGGTTTCTCAGCCACAGTTCGAAGGCCAGACCAAGCGCAAGCTCGGCAACTCCGAAATCGCAGGCTATGTAGCTTCTGCATTCGGCGCCAAGCTCGAAGAATACTTCCAGGAAAATCCAGCTGCCGTCAAGATTATCTTGGATAAAGTTTATAACGCCGCTGTGGCTCGTGAAGCAGCCCACCGCGCACGTACACTCGCCCGCCGCAAGAACGTTCTTGAAAGTGGCGGCCTTCCGGGCAAGCTCGCCGACTGTTCCAGCCGCGACCCGAAGGAATGCGAAATGTTCATCGTGGAAGGTGACTCTGCAGGTGGTTCTGCAAAGATGGGTCGTAGCCGTGAATTCCAGGCCATTCTCCCTATCCGCGGTAAGATTTTGAACGTCGAAAAGGCAAGCCTCCACCGCGTGCTCGACACCGAAGAAATCCAGAACCTGGTGAACGCCATCGGTACCGGCATTGGCACGGAATTCAAAATTGAAAAGCTCCGCTACGACAAAATCATCATCATGACCGATGCTGATGTGGACGGCTCTCACATCCAGACGCTTCTCCTCACGTTCTTCTTCCGCTACATGCGCCCGCTCATTGACGCTGGGCACATTTTCCTTGCCATGCCGCCTCTGTACAAGTTAAAGATTGGCCAGAAAGAACGCTACCTGTTCGACGAAAACGAAAAGGACAAGGTCATGGCCGAAATCGAAGACAAGAAGAATGTCGCGATTACCCGATTCAAAGGTCTGGGCGAAATGTCGCCGGAACAGCTGAACGACACGACCATGAACCCGAAGACACGATTCCTCAAGCAGTGCCATGTGGAAGACAGCGTCCTTGCCGACCAGATTTTCAGCATGCTCATGGGCGAAGACGTGGAACCGCGCCGCAAGTTCATCGAAACGAACGCATATAAAGTCTTGAACGATTTGGATATTTAAATGAGTCCGACGAAAGCCGACTTCAAAGCTGTTCTATCACAGGCTCGCGACTTGGTAAAAGTCGAGCTCGACAAGACGGAACAAGTCATTATGCAGGTGGCAAAGAACGCCCCTGCAGGGATTAGTGACCGCCTTGTAACGCTATTTAGTCGCAAAGGCAAGCGCATCCGTTCGACGCTCCTTTGCCTGCTCGCAAACTGCGGCTCGCAAAAGCCGGATATCGACCGCGTTGCACACGCCTGCGCAGCCGTAGAACTTTTGCACCTCGCAAGCCTCGTGCACGATGACATCATCGATGGCACAGACGTCCGCCGCGGGCAAAAGACAGCCCATCGCGAATGGGGTACGCAAGTGGCCGTGTTGATTGGCGACTATGTGCTTTCTCAGTCCATGCGTTGCGTCATTGACGAAAAAGTTCGTAACGTACCGCTGATTATTTCGGATGCAGCCGACAAACTGATTGTCGGTGAAATTCTGGAGCTCGACCATTGCGGAGATATGGGCCTTTCGCGCAAGGCTTACAACGAAATCATCGATGGAAAGACCGCAGCGCTCATCGACGCTGCAGCACGCATCGGTGGCATTTTGGCAGGTTTCGATCAGCCGATGGTTGATGAATGTGCCAAGATGGGAACGCACTTTGGTATCGCATTCCAGATTATCGACGATTTGCTGGACTACGGCTACGGTTCCGTGAACATGGACAAGGCGAAGTTCACTGACCTCTCGAACGGCCTCATCACATTGCCGCTCCTCTATTACTTTGAAGACTGCACCGTAGAAGAACGCCGCGAAATGGAAGGCTTTATCGCAAAGGCTTCTGCAGAAGGCATTCCTGAAAAGATTCAGGACCGCCTGTTTGCAAAGAAGAGCTTTGCGAAGGCAAAAGCCGAAGCCCAGAATCACTTGGAACAAGCGCTAGCCATTGCCGACAAATTCCCGAAGAGCAACTTCACCGAAGAAATTGTCGCCATGTTCTCGAGCATGAGTGAACGCGGAAATTAAGGCGGCTACGCCGCAATACAAAGTAGACTAAAGCCACTTTTACAACGCTTTCTAAAAAAGACAACGTGCCAAACGTTGTCTTTTATATTATTTTCTTTACAAGTGTTATGGGGCACAAGAAGGAGATCTTATGAAAAACAAGCTTTGGGGGCTTGCCGTTTTGCCGTTATTATCGGCGTTATTCTCAGCATCATTCTTTACAGGCTGTGCACAAAATAATCCAACAGTATCTATAAACCCAACCTGGACTGAAAAACCAACAAAAATTACCGTAGTCTTCACAGAACCTTTTGTCGACAACGTTGACGACCTCGAAGATGATTTAGAAGAATACACCGAAAAATTTGCCGACTGGTACAAAGCAGAACTTAAGAAAAATTACGACAGCCTCATCCATAATTCAATTGACATGGATTTTAAGCAAGTCAATATTGCAGGCATGAGCATTGAGCACGATTCTGTAGGAACAAAAGAATTCAACATTCCAAAGCCTTCAACGATCAATATGAATGAAGGCTACTACATCGCCATTTCAAATGCAGGATTCAGCCGAAAAGAAGATTCTTACGCTTACCAAGCCTATAATAATTCAAACTATCTATTCGGTAGCGCAAACGATTCAAACTACGTTAAAAACTCAGGGAACGTCATTGTCGATAGAGGCCTTTGGTTCTTCGCCGATTACGCCATCTACAACCAGTCCGGCGAACGAGTCGCCTTTGGGCACGAAGCATTCCACAACAAGTTCCCATACGCCATGCATCGTAAGCACTGGGAAAAATGCGTCGCGGAATTTGTGAAAAAGAGTCTCGAAGAGACCCCAATTCTGAATTAAACCATCAAAAAACGCGGCCATAACGGTCGCGTTTTCAATCCAAAAGCCGAATCCAATTTACTTCTTGCGCATCCAAATGGCAAGGAATGCAAACACGGACAAGAAGCAAATGACAATGATAATCCAGAACGCCACAGGCGAACCGACAGTTGCATCGCCGTTCATGCCAAACGGGAGCTTCACGTTCATGCCGAACAAACTTGCGAAGAACGTCGGGAGCGATATAGAAATCGTCACGATAGTGAGGTTCTTCATGAGTTGGTTCACGTTATTGTTGATAACGCTTGCGCGCGCATCCATCATGGATGTCAAAATGTTGGCGTAAATGTTAGCCTGTTGCAGGCTCTGCCCATTTTCAATCTGAATATCTTCAAGGAGTTCACGCTCCGCTTCGGTCCAGTTGAGGCTGCGGCCAAGCTGCAATTTGCGGAGGAGCGTATCGTTGCTGTTCAAAGCGCTCACGTAGTAAATCAAGCCCTTGTTCAAGCTGAACATGGAGAGCAAATACTTGTTTTCCATCGACGTATTGAGGCGCAACTCCAAGTCGTCATTGATGCGGTTGATGATCTTCAAGTGTTCATTGAAGTGTGCAATCGCAAAGCTCAACACGCGGAGCACAAACGTATTCAGGCTGTCAATTTTCGAGAACTTGCGCTCATCCATCACTGGAATGTCGCTGTCCGTAAGGAGCAAAACCCAGTCCTTGAAAATGAATATGCCAAAAGATTCCACGCGGAACTGGAAATTATCCTCGGCAGAATAATTCTTGGGCTTTTTGAACACGATGGTCGTAAAATCATCGTCGTATTCGATACGGGAAAGTTCGTCCGAGTCAAATGCGGAGGCAATCGTATGCTCAGTGATTTCGTACTCTTTGACCAGGACGCTGCGCTGTTCCTGGCTTAACGAACCCATCATAACGATGTCTGCAGCTTCCTCGTTCGGAGCTACTGCGAGACGACCGGATTCGATTTTGTAATACTTGAGCATAGGCGCCCCCTTTATCGAACAGGCACAATATAGTAAATAGTGGGCAGTAGGAAGTAGGCAGTAGGAAGAAAAGCCAATAAAAAAAAGCTGATAATAGTAAAAGCCCCGGCTTTCGCCGAGGCAAATCCTATTTAACTGTAAGTCACTTCGACAAGCTCAGTGACCTTAAACACTCTCGTCTCTCGTCTGTAGCGAGCAACGCGAGCGTTCTTTCATCTAACTTACACACCCTTCTTGAACTTCTTGCTCCACCAGAGAACGATCGGAGAGCAGATGCACACAGAAGAGTAAGTACCGATAAGGATACCGAAGCACTGAACGAGACCGAAGTCGCGGATGGAAGAGCCACCCTTAACAGCGAGAACCACGCAAACGAAGAGCGTCGTGAGGGAGGTAATCACCGTACGGCTGAAGCACTGGTTCAAAGAGCTATTGATGGTCTGTTCGTACTTGGCAGAGCCGAAGAGAGCGGTATTTTCACGGATACGGTCGAAGTTCACGATGGTATCGTTGACAGAGTAACCAATCATCGTAAGGAGCGAAGCAATCAAGGCGCCGTCGAAAGAAAGGCTGAATGCCGAGATGAAGCCGAGCGTGATGATGGTATCGTGAATAAGGCCGAGCACAGCGGCAACGCCGAAGCCAAGGCCGAGCTTACCGAATCGGAACCACACGTAGAGAGCGATGCCGAGCCATGCGAGAATCACAGACAAAATAGCATTGAAGCGGAGTTCCTTACCGATGGTCGGACCGACAGCGTCCTTAGCCACGATTTCGCACTTCTGGTTAGCGGCTTCGAAAGCCTTAGCCATGGCGAGTTCGAAGCTCGTGTCATCACCGCGAACGCTGATCTGGTAGGAGTTAGCAGACGTACCGCCGAGAGAGCGGACGCGAGCACCCTGGATGCCAGCCTTGCTCAAAGCCTTGTTCAAGTCGGTTTCGTGCTTGGCGTCATCCTGGTACTGGATCGTATAGACCTGGCCACCCGTGAAGTCGATACTGAAGTCAAAGCCCTTCACAGCGATGCAAGCGATACTTGCAATGATGAGAATCCAGGAGAGAACCTTGAACTTGCCGCGATTCTTCATAATCTGAAGGTTCGCATTGTTCAAAGTCTTGAAACCAGAACCGATAGAGAGCGTCGTCCTGTCGCGCTTAGCAAGTCTCCAATCGAACACGGCTCGGGAAACCGTAATAGCGCAGAAGAGAGACGTGAGGATACCGATTGTAAGCGTAAGACCGAAACCCTTGACAGAGCCTGTACCAATTTTGTACAAAATAAGACCAGTCAAGACCGTCGTCAAGTTGGAGTCCAAGATGGCGCTGAATGCACGTTCGTAACCCTTAGCCACAGCAGCGCGAGCCGTGAGACCGTTCTTGAGTTCTTCACGGATACGTTCGAAAATAATCACGTTCGCATCGAGAGACATACCGACCACAAGGATAAAGCCTGCGATACCCGGCAAGGTCAACGTAGCGTTGAACACAGACATCACAGCGGCAGTCACCAAAGTGTTGATTACCACACCGATACTTGCAATGAGGCCACCGAGACGGTAGTAAGCAACCATGAACACCAAGCAGAGCAAAAGGCCGATAGCACCGGAACCGAAGCCCTGGACAATGTTTTCTTCACCGAGGGTTGCACCGACGCTACGGCTTTCGATAATCTGCATCGGGGCCTTGAGGGCGCCAGCCTTGAGCACAACAGCGAGACGGTTTGCTTCAGCCATGTCATCGAGACCCGTAATCTGGGCTTCGCCATTCGGGATACGGTCACGGATGACCGGAGCGGAGATGACCTGGTTATCGAGAACGATGGCCATCTGCTTACCGACGTTAGCAGCAGTCACTGCGGAGAACTTCTTAGGACCGATGCCGCCGAACTTGAGGTTCACGGCAACTTCACCGGCGCTCATACCATCGCTGACGCGGTACGGACGAGCATCCGTGATATCGTCACCGCCCATTTCTGCACGGCGCTTGAGGAGGTAAAGACGCTTGGCCTTGATATTTGCATCACGGCGGAGCTTTTCAAGACCGCTACCGAAAGCAAATGCGACATCGCGCGGGATGAGCTTCTGCACACCTTCCGTAGCGAGGAGCTTCTTCACCTTTTCGACGCTTTCTTCAGCAATGAAACCGCCATTGCCAAAAGAGAGGAAGAAAGAAGAAAGGGACTGTCCGACCACGTCTGCCGGAGCGGCTTCTGCAGCAGCGGAATCCTTCTTTTCTTCAGCCTTTGCAACACCACCAGCAAGGAGTTCGTCATCCGACAAGGTTTCCTTCTTCACAGAATCAGTCTTGACGGAGTCCGTCTTAGCGGAATCAGCAATGATGTCGGTCGTCTGGCGAGTGAGGTACTGGTCGATAAGGCCAACAACCTGCGTAAACTTTTCAGATTCGGCGAGGATCTTGAATTCGAGCTTAGCCGTAGAACCCACGAGAGCCTTAGCCGTAGAGTCATCCACACCAGCCAGTTCAACGACAATGCGGTCGTCGCCAGTCGGAGAAATCTGCGGTTCAGAAAGGCCGTACTGGTCAACACGGTTACGAATAATTTCAAGAGACTGTGCCTGGATGTCCTTAATATCTTCGCCATCCTTGAGGCTAGACTTGTCGATCTGGAGAGTAATGCTCGTACCACCGGCAAGGTCCAAGCCGAAGTTGATGGACTTAGAGCCCAGTTTCGGATTTTCCTTGAGGAAGGTCTGCTTGGCTTCACCCTTCTTGGAGTGAACCTGAATAGAAGGCCATACAGTGTAGGCCGAAAGAATGATGACTGCGAGAATGATGAATTCTCGGAAGCCGAATTTATGTTTATTCATTTGTAATCCCTTAATAAGGCATTATACATACTAGTTGCGGGTGCAAATTTAGAAAAGTAGGAAGTAGGAAGTAGGAAGTAGGAAGTAATTTTAGGCATAAAAAAGGGGGATTAAGCAGTAGGAAGTAGACGGTAGCACGAACCGTCATTCCCGCGGAGGCGGGAATCTCCTGTCCTGAACGTAACCGATAAAACCTAAAGAGATACGAACAGTAAACGGTAAGCCGCGATTATAGACCTAAAACCTGAAAAACTCAACAAATTTCAAACAACGGATCTGGCTTTGCATCCGAAATGGCAAGCGTCATTTTCTTTTTGCCGAGGGTACGGACAATTTCCAAGCGCCCCGCGCTATAAGCAATCTCAAGCGAGCCATCACGAAGCACGCGTTCCTTATTACGGAGCGCAATCAAGCCCTTCAAATACTCAAAGACAGGCGCTTTCTGCATTTCCGCAAATTTATCCCAGGGGAATGACCTGCGGTTATCAGGATCCTTGCCGCCTTCCATGCCGATTTCGTCGCCATAATATATACACGGAGCACCCGGCAAAAAGAACAGAATCGCAAGCGCAAGCTTCACGCGCTGCAAATTTGAGCACGGAAGTGACGCAAGCCGAATCGTATCATGGCTCCCAAGCAAGTTCATCGGCACGCCGAAACGCCCCTTCGGGAACGCTTCACGCAAACGCTTTACAAACTCGGCAAGTGCAATCGACTTTTCATCAAAGAGGTATGCAAGTACCGCCTTGCGCAAGGGATAATTCATCACGCCATCGAACTGGTCGCCTTGCAACCAACGCGAAGGTTCGTCCCAAATTTCACCGACAATATAGGCATCCGGGTTAATCGCCTTGATGCGGCGACGGAATTCCTGCCAAAAGCTATCGTCGTCAATCTCGTTCGGAACGTCGAGGCGCCAGCCGTCAATGCCACGTTTCATCCAATATTCGCCCACCGAGAAAAGGTAATCGCGCACGTCGGGATTGTCGGTATTGAACTTCGGGAGCGCGGGGTAACCCCACCAGCAATCGTAATTGGGCTTGCCCGAATACGCGTGAAGCGGCCAGCCATGCACATGGAACCAGTCCACATACGGGGAATTCTTGCCGAGTTCCATCAAGCTGTTGAACTGGAAAAATCCGCGTGAGCAATGGTTGAACACGCCATCCAGAATCACGCGAAGCCCAAGCTTGTGCGCCTTTTTGACTAGCTTGTCAAAATCCCTGAGTGTCCCTAAAACCGGGTCAATTTCAAAATAATCAACCGTATGGTAACGGTGATTCGAATTGCTCTTGAAAATCGGGCAAAGATAAACGGCATTCACGCCGAGCGACGCAATGTATTCAAGCTTTTCGCAAATGCCCGCGAGGTTCCCGCCAAACATGTTTTCACGGGTCGGGAGCGTATCCCAATCCACAAACTTTCCGACCGCCTTGTACTTTGCACTACGGCAAAAGCGATCCGGAAAAATCTGATAGAAAACAGCGTCCTTGACCCAGGCGGGAGCGTTAAATCTTCCAGAGGGCACGGGACTTACGTTCTTCGACAAGTTTGTTAATCTCCGAAATCAAGCCCGCATTGGCAAGCAAGTCCTCGACACTGCACGGTGTGCGATAAGTCCAGTTCTTGCCACCGACCGTTCCCGGAATGTTGACGCGTTCTTCCTTCGGGTCGCAATCAGAAAGCGATGCCGAAAGTGCAAAGTAGTCCTGGATCGGCGGGATGCAGAACAAACTATTTGCAGTAAACACATGCGACAAGATGTCGTGCACCACCGGCGGCGTAAGCTTTTCAGGGGCAACGCCCGGCAAGCCCGCATGAGACCAGTAGAAACCCTTGTCAAAGTCAGGTTCTTCCCAGAGACCGCGCAAGGTCGAAGTGTCGTGGCAGCTCGTTGTGCAAACGGAGAGACGCGGGTATTCGTCCATGCTGTAGTACGGAGAATACGGAACGTTCCAGTTGCGGGCCCAGCGTTCAATGCGCAGCGACATGATGTCGAGCTTTTTGAGCACAGTCGGCACGCACGGCGGCACTGCGCCAAGGTCTTCGGCACAAACAAGCATATCCGTTTCGTTGGCGAGTACAGACAAAAGTTTCATGGCATTCTGTTCCCAGAGTGCGTTCTGCGCCTGTTCATTCTGGCCAATCAAATCGTGCAATTTATCTTGTTCGTTCTGCGGGAGTGTAAAGAGCACCGGCTGGTTGTACCAGTACCAGTACGGGTAGAACGTATTTTCGTCACCCGTCGGGATAAATACGCGGTTCCAGTAAACGCGAAGCATGGAATCCTTGACTTCTTGCGGTTCGTCCAGCGAAAGAATTGCGCGTTCCGACAAGTATTCCGGCTTAATGACAAAGCGGTCGAACTTTCCCGGCAAATTTTCAAAGTACAGGGAGATCAGTCTGTCCGTTTCGTTGCCAAGAAATTCGCGCAGCTGATCCACAGAGAAGTTCGGACGACGCAAATATTCAAGCGTTTCGCGGTAGAAGCCCGCATTGCGGAGCACATCCCAAGTGAGCGGGATAGACGGCTGGAAACGGCCCAAGATCCCCGTCGATTCAGATTCAGGAATGGCCCAGATGCGGAAGAATCCGAGCACGTGGTCAATGCGGTAAGCGTGATAGAACTTGCTAGCCTGAGCCAAACGGCGGCGCCACCAGCCAAAGTCATCAGCTTCGAGAACGTCCCAACGGTAAGTCGGGAAGCCCCAGTTTTGGCCACCGTAGCTGAACATGTCAGGAGGTGCACCCGCGCGGTCGGCAAGCGAAAAATACTTGCGGTCAAACCACACGTCGGCGCTGTCTTCGTTGATGAGGATAGGCACGTCGCCCTTCAAGCGGAGCCCGAGCTTAGAAACTTCGTTCACGGCGGCGGTAAACTGGCCTTCGGCAGTGTACTGCATCCAAGCCTGGAACAGCACGTCCCTGTAGTTCTTCATCCAAAGCTTGTCGACATCGGCAGCGGAGGGGTTCTGGAACTTTTTCCAGTCTTTCCAGCTAGCTTCGTTATTCTGGGCCTTAAGCGTGCAATAGACGCAATAGGACTTGACCCAGGAATTCTTGTCAATCCAGGCAAGGAGCTTCTTCGAAGCTTTCAGGACATCATACTGGTTATCAAAAATCTTGCGGAGGATGGCACGCTTCCAAGTAGTAATGCGGTAGTAGTCTACGCGCTCGATGCCAGCAAACTGTTCGCACGCCTTTTCAATTTCATGTTCGAACGAAGAAGCGCCTTCGACGGACTGCACGTTGATGAACACCGGGTTCAAGGCAAAAGCGCTGCGGGCACTGTAAGGACTCGACTCGGAGCCAGTATCATTTACAGGCAAAAGCTGAATGATATTGAATCCGCAGAACTTGGCCCACTGGGCGAACGGAATCAAGTCCAGGAATTCGCCAATGCCAATGCTGTGCTTGCTGTGAAGACTGAAAAGGGGAACGGCTACGCCGGTTTGAAAGGAAGTTAAATCACCATATCGCATGCTTCAAATATAACTCTAATTTTGTAAAAGAATCTTTTAAATTACTAGCAAATAAAAAAAGGCTCGGAAACCCGAGACCAATTCTTATTCTTAATCGTTCTTTATAGAATTAGGCACGCTTTGCGTACTTCTTAAAGCTCTTGATCAAGAGGGCGGCGAGAATGCAGTACATTGTTTTTTGACTCCTTGTTTTTGACGGCGCCAATATTAACAAAGTTTTACTAACACGTCAAGGGAATTTAGTATATATTTCGGCAACTTTTTTGGACATTTCGTCCATACCAAAATGCCACCCGACACTTGTCACCCCGGCTGGAGCCTGCCCCGGACTGGTTCCGGGGTGCCGGGGTCGCCATACACATCTTCATAAAAAAGCAAAGCCACGGAAAACCGTGGCATCGCGTTCATTATTTGGAGAGAGAGAAAAATCTTTTTCGATTAAGCGCGCTTTGCGTATTTCTTAAAGCTCTTAATCAAGAGGGCGGCGAGAATGCAGTACATTGTTTTGACTCCTTGTTTTTGACGGCGCCAATATTAACAAAATTTTACTAACGTTTCAAGGGGGAAAAATATAAATTTGGGCAAATTTTTAAAAAACCGACGCAAATGGTTCACATCTTCAACATTGTCATGCCGGACACCGTTCCGGCATCGCCATTGACACGAACAAATCCGCGATTTCACCAATATATTGCAATCTCGCTCGTTAAAATTTGGTAAATTATGGGCTATGAAACGATTTTTGCTTTTATGTCTCGGATTAACAGCACTTGTAAACGCAAAGCCATCTCTTCAAGTCGATAGCGACCGCATCGAAGCGGGTCAGACATTCAATTTGCAGTTCGTTGTTCCGATTCAGGAACTCCCGCAGGACAGAGGTGCGCTCCGCCTCGAAACACGCAACAATTTCAAGTTTCTCGGGCTCGACAGTACCGACCAGGTGATGCGCCCGGACATGGACGATATTTTCAACTCGTTTTTCGGCGGAGGCGGAAGGCCTTACAAGGCTCGCGTCTATTCTTTTAAAGTCAGAGCCCCGAAAAAGACCGGTACGCAGGACCTCGGAACGCTCACATGGATGATTGGCGGTGAAGCCAATGTCGTGAGCAGCAAAATCCCGGTCAGCGTTCAACGTTCCTATAGCGACGACGCACTCGCCGTAAGCCTTACCCCGAGCAAAAAGTCCATTTACGAAGGTGAACAGTTCAGCGTCACCCTCAGTCTCCACACTTTTGAGCATTTCCAAGGTGGCCTCCAGGCGACCGACATGAGCACCGGCAACGATTTCATCGTCCACCGCAACGACCTCTCGAATCTGGATTTCAAGCCGGTCGAAGGTGCACGCCGCGAAATGAAGGCATCCGCAAAATTTGCATGGCTTAGCCCGACCAAGAGCGGCACGCTCCAAATTCCGCCATTCAAGTTCAAGTACACCAAGCTCGGCGAACCCAAAGTTGTCGAAGAAAAGAAGCAAATGGGCGGCATGTCATTCTCCAGCAGAAGCGTCAAACAGGAATCCATCGAAACGGAAACCTCCACCGCCCCACTTTCTATCACCGTTCTCCCGCTCCCGACCGAAGGCAAGCCCGAAGATTTCTCGGGCATGGTCGGTAACTACAGCTTTAGCGCTAACTTTGACCGCACAAACCTCAAGGTTGGCGAAGCATTGACACTCGCGATCAGCATCAAGGGCGACGGCACTCCGGGCACCATCACGGACCCGAAACTCCCCGACTTTAGCGAATTCCGCTCGGTGCCCCCCGAAAACAGCATCGACAAGAAAGTCAAGGGCAACAAGGTTGTCACCACGAAAAACATCAAGGTGTTCCTCTACCCGAAGAAAAAGGGAACCTTCGAAATACCCGCCATTACATATTCCTGGTTCAACCCCGCTAAAAAGAAGTACGAAACAGCATCGGCAGGCCCGTGGACCATCGAAGTTGAAAAGAGCGACGCCCCCGCAGAACCCGTTTATCAAGCTCCGGTTTCCGCAGGCACGGGCACCTCGGCTCCTGTCGTCCAAAAGCAAGAAATTGAATTCCTCGGCAGCGACATCCGCTTTATTCACCCGATTACGGACAAGTCCGAAACGGCAGCCCCGCATAGGAGCGTGCTCTTCTGGATTCTTTTCCTCGCAGCCATTCCATTCTACCTGATTGCAAACTTTGCCATCACGCGAAGCCGCAAGCGCAACAGCAACACGGCGCTCGTCCGCAAGGGTAAGGCAAACAAGTTGCTCAAGGAAAAGTTCGCAAACGCCCGTGCGGCCCTCAAGAATGGCGACGGCAAGGCTTTCTTCGCAGCACTCGAAAATGGCCTTATCGATTACCTCAGCAATTTGACGAACGTCGAATTCAAGGGCATGACCCGCCCGCAAATGAAGCAGGAACTTTCAAAGCGCGGCGTCAAGGAAGAAACGATTGAAGCCATCAACAGTTGGCTTGAAAAATGCTCGTTTGTGCGTTTTGCTCCGGTCACAGCTTCGACCGAAGAACAGTCCCAAATGCTCGCAGATGTTGAAAAACTCTGCGAAAGCCTCGAAAAACTCAAGTAGCGTCGGTAAAAACATGAAGAACTTTAAGCAGATTATTTTGACGATCGCCGCAGCGCTCCTCCTCACCTCCGCAGCAAGCGCCGCCGACAAATGCAACGGCCTCGAAGCCGGCACCAAGGCTTATAACGAAAACGATTTTGAACGCGCGATTGACGAATGGCGCACATGCGTTGACGAAGGCATAGTCAATGCAGACCTCTATTACAATCTAGGCAACGCCTATTACCGCAGCGGGAAACTCGGCTTTGCGATTTTCTACTACAAGTCAGCCCTGCGTTTGCATCCAAGCGATGACGACATCCAGCACAATCTGCATTTCGCACAGACGAAGACTCGCGACAAAGAAGGCGACGAAGAAGAGAATCCGATTCTCGAAGGGCTCATGGACTTGCACCACGCGATTTCGCTCAAGAGCCAGATGAACATTTCGCTCGTTCTCTTTTGGGCAATTGCACTCGTAATTCTCGCCCGCAGGTTCGTGAACGGCAGCCGCGGCAAGAACATTTGCACGGGCATCGTGTTCGGCATGAGCGTCATCCTCTGCACCGTTGGCGCAAGCGCACTCTACAAAATGTACACGCTAGAAACGGATATCACGGGCGACGTAACAGCCTCAAGCGCCGACGTGACGAGCGCTCCGAGCGACAAATCGCAAACGCTCAACACGCTCAGCGAAGGCACAAGCTTTGAAGTCCTCGGCGAACAAGGAAACTTTGCAGAAATACGCCTCGGCGAAAAAATCCGCGGATTCGTGAAACTCAGCGAAGTCGGGATTGTGAAGTAATTACAGCAACGATTCGTTATACCATTCGCCACCAATTTTTACATTGGGCAAACCGGCGGACCCTGATTCGTTACATTTCCATATTTCACTTTGAACAATTTTGCCTGCAATAGGAATGTCTTCCTCTTGAACAAAGCCTTCTGTATCAGCAACTAAATATATAATACGAGGACCCCATGTTGCAAGAATACATACTCCACCGGGGTACACTACATTAAAATAAATTTCATCAGTAGCAAATCTGCTTAATACCGCAAACGTAGGGTCATCAGCCATATCCATAATAACAGCGTAGAATTTAACAGTTTCCATTTCTAATGAAAACTTTTTGCTTAATAAAGGAGCCGTCTTTGGGAAACATTCTGCAAAGAGTTCTTCGGAAAAGGAGCTCAAAGGAATAACATTTCCATCTACATCGTATCGCACCACAGCTTCTTCACATTTATTTGAAAAGCCACCTGCGTTAAACGCCACCACATGGCTATCAAAATTTATGGAATTTTCTCCAGGCGAAACAAACTGCGACAAATAATTTGAAAATTTACGTTGCTCTAAAAAATCTTCAGTCGATGACGAACTGACTTGACGGTTTGTTTCGGAATAAGCTGCATTAGAAGAGAAACTCGATGAAACGATCGAAGGATCCCAAGCCATTGTATTAGGCTCACCGTCATCAGAGCATGCACAGAGCATCAATGAAGCAATCATAGATGTTGTTACGAAAATTAGATTTGTTCGTTTCATAGGAACCTCCTAAAAATCGGTAGACAATCTTTTCATAAACACACTTCTCTCTCTCTAGAATTTGTTTATAGCCTTCTAAGAATATAAACAAAATACCACTAATAGCATTTTTTGCAAATATGAAAGGGGGATTCCCGGTTGGCGCCAGGATGACGTTTCCTAAAACCTAATTCCTATAACCTACAACCTAGCTCTACACAATTTGTCCGCCGCCGAGGACCATGTCGCCATCGTAAAAGACTGCACACTGTCCGGGCGTCACAGCAAAGAGCGGTTCGTCAAAGACGGCGACCGCCTTATTTGTATCGACAATGGTAATTTCGCAGCCAACCGCCCGCTGGCGGTAACGCACCATGCCTTCGGCGCGGAACGTCGTCCCGACCTCCCGCGCACCGCCGTGCCATTCGCAATGGACCATTTCCACGCGGTCAAAGCAGACCGACGACTTGTCGCCTGTCACGAGTATGTCACCCGTTTCGGGGTCCACATGCTTCACGAACGCAGGCACGCCAATCGCCACGCCCAGACCTTTGCGCTGACCGACCGTGTACTTATGGAACCCATTGTGCGTATTCCACACTTTGCCCTTCTCATCCACGAAGCGGCCCGGGCGCGTCATCTCGCCAAAGCGGTCCTTCAAAAATTCAGTGTACTGCGAACCGTAAATATCAAAACAAATGTCCTGGCTGTCGCCCGTCTTGGCGTTCACAAAGCCGTTCTGTTCGGCGATTTCGCGCACTTCGCTTTTCACGTACGTTCCAAGCGGCGTAAGCACATGATTGCGACGTTCATCGGGAACCCAGAACAAAAAGTAGCTCTGGTCCTTGCCGGGGTCTCGCCCACGCAAAAGCCTGCGCACACCATTCACTTCTTCGATGCGCACGTAATGCCCTGTCGCCAAGAATTCCGCGCCGAGCGATTTGGCGTAATCCATCATCCAGCCGAACTTGATAAAGCGATTGCAATAGCAGCAAGGATTCGGCGTACGCGCCTGCGAAAAATCCGCATGGCAGCGTTTCAAAACTTCACCCGTAAAAGCATCGGAGCAGTTCGCCACATGATGCTCGATGCCAAGCTTTTCGGCAATCATCTTCGCACGGACTACACTCGGATCATTTTCTGCATCGAAGGCACCGTCGACATCGGGCAAAACGCGGAGCGTCACGCCCACGACTTCGTAACCCTGCTGTTGCAAAAGAAGAGCGGCCACGGACGAATCCACGCCACCGCTCATGCCGACTGCGACTCTAGTTTTAGACATGGCGCAAGCGCTCCTAGTCAAATCTCAGCATCAACGCAAGTTCGAACTGGAGAATCTGGCGCATGTGGGCCGTTTCGTCATCCAGCTTTTCGTAAATCTGCCTGTATTCGATGTACGAACTCAGCGATGCCATCTTGTTGAACGTGTAAGAGGCACTCGGACGGATAAACCATTCATGCGTTCTCGACGGAACCGTGCGATAGGTCAATTCAAGCTTCGGCTTGTAAGCCACGAAAGGATCCACTCCAGAATCATAATGCCACTGCACAAAGACCCCGTCCGTACCGGATTCCTTGTTCATCATGTCGTAGCCTTCCACAGGTTCGTATTCCTTGCGGATGGTCTTCTTGTAATCGTAACCGGCCGTGAGCTTCAAGTCAATATCGTTCTTGAGCTTAAAGTACCACTTCCAAAGCTGGAAGCCCTTGTCAAGCTTCAGCGGATACGAAATCGAGATGTCATCACCAACGTTAATGGCAAAATCGTTATAAAGCGATGTGTGCATCCACGGGGTTTTCAAGAAGTAGCTTGTCGTATCCCTACATTCATCATCGTCATCGCGCGGGAAGCACGGATTAGAAATCACTTCCTGCTTCGGGCGGCGATCCGTCGATTCAATCTTCATGCGCACGCTATTTTCGATACGCAAGTTGTTCTGCGTCAAGAAGGACACTCGAATAAGCGGGTTGAAGTTCAAGACCTTCGCCCAAGAATCTTCGGCACTCTGGAACGGACGTTTCGTCACGGAGCGGCTATAGTCAAAGCGGCTATTCAAGCTCACGCTACGGAAGCTGTTGAGCAAAGATACCTTCTGGGCGATATTCGGGATCGAAAGCCCAACGCCAAATCTCGGGAGGAGCGTCGTCGTATCGATATACAGCGGGTATTCACGAGACTGCGAGAAGTCCTCTTTCCACTGGAAGTCCGTCGAAACAGAAATATCCCAGAACGGCAAGGTAAAGCCCGTAGAAATCTGCAAAGAACGAGACACAGAATTGCGGAATGAGCCCTGATAGACAAGAGTATCCACATGCCTGTTACGGTACTGCGCAAAGCCCGTGAAATCTTCGCGATCCGTAAGTCCCATGTTGCCGGTCACGATGTTCCAAAGCCCACGGCTACGATATCCATTGCCAAGACCCAAGCCATAGAGGTAATACTGGAACGGAGTCACGCCCTGTTCTTCGTAAAGCTGGGCAAGCGTAAAGTTTTCACCGATGGTGTTCGTGCTTGCATTCCAGTTGAACTTGATTTCGCGCCACTTGAGCTTATTGAAGAATCCCGAAACCGCATTGTCCTTTCCGAACATGTTAGCGAGTTCCACAATCTTGAGAGCCGGAGTAAATTCAAAACGGTTCGTCTGCGAAATCGTCCAGTAATTCTTCTCGACATTCGACGGATCAAAGAAATCGAAATCGTCCGGGATCGTTTTTTGCTGGTTAAAGTCAGACGAGAACTGCATATTGAACGGCAAGAACGGAATCAACTTCGGATTGAAATTAATCCTGAACTGCTGATTTCTAGAGCGTTCGTTACGGAGGATGCCATAAGCACGGCCATATTCACGATGTCCAACGCTATCGACCTTGTAGAACGAAGTCGTGTCATAGCGGATTTCATAGGAATCCGGGTTCTGCAGGTCAATCGCCATATTGTTCTTGGCAATCGTATCCGTCGGGATAATCACAAGACTATCGCGAGAGACATAGACCTTTCTGTCGGAATGGTCGTGGTCAAAGATGTAACCGCTAGCAAAGAGGCCACCTTCATCAAAGCTAAAGAAGTTTTCCTTCGTAAAGCCTTCACGGTCGCCACCGCCAAACATATCACGTCTGATATTCACACCGTAGTTCACGGAAAGGAACGACAAGATGTTCCAACGCATATTCAACTTATGATTGAGTTCTGCGGTATAAGTCACTACCTTATCGACCTGCGGTTCCACAAAGTCCGGATCGCGCGTCTGGTTCACATAGCGTACATAGTTAAAATCAAAGAGCGTCAAGTCGAAAGTCTGCGGCCACGGTTCAAATTCCGTCTTCGAGAGGTCCTTGAGCCAAGAATACTTGGAAAGCCCTTCGAACGGCTTAAACTTGAACATGCTAAACGTACCCAACTTATACTCAATCAATGTATGGTAAGAGTAAGTCGAATCCGCAGAGGTCGTCGAACGGCCTTCGGACTGGTGGTAAGAATAGCTCAACGCCGGACGTTCCAAGAACGCCTGCGAGAAGAATTCAGCAAGCTTAGATTCACGGGCCTTGTAATCCTTGTGGTAGCTGATGCTAAAGCTCAAGTCCTGCGCATAGGATTCATAACCCTTCGATTCAGCGTTATCGCGCAACCTGTTTTCTTCATCATCCGAATCCACTGCAAGGTCGCCCTGGAACATATCCCCCGTCAAGTCGACAAAGCTACTCTTCTTGAGCATCATGTCATCCGTGGGTTTCATGTACGGACGTTTTGTCGTGCTGTGGTAGCCCAAAGACATCGGGATGTGGTATCCAAGAGAATCGTCCAAGAACTTGTTGAGCGCGATAGAAATGTCAGCCGATACATCGAGCTGGGATGCTGCCGTTGCCAAGTCAGGCTTCGGAGAACGTCCAGAGTTGGAAAGCGTTGCAAAGTCGCCATCCTGATAGCGCACCGCACCCGAAAGCGAAATGAAGTCAGCAAAATTGACCTGGCCATTCACACGGGCGGCATAGCCCCATTCCGTATCCATATCAGAAAGGCGGAGGTCATTAATCCAGAACGTACCTTCGAGATCTTCCGGAGAAGCCGAAGAGTCCGCAATAATCACAAAGCGAATCCAGTCCACCTTCGTAATGGAGGGATTACCCACCAAGCGGAGCTTTTCTTCTCTTTCACCGTCAAGCTTCTTGACTACCGGTTCCAAGTACGGCGGATGGCGGCCACGCTTAAGGTCCGAGAAATCAGACACGTTCATCGCAAAGGCGTTGTCAATCCAGTTCTGTTCATGGCAATCCTGTACGCGGTCAGGAGTGCAAGACGACTTGTCCAAGTTTCTCGGGCGGAAGCTCCATTCATAATAGTCGCTAGAGCCATCAATCGAACCTTCACCGAACTGCAAAGCAAAACGCACCGGCACCTTGCTCGCCTTCGTCTCATAATGGATTTCCATTTTCAGGGACTTGTAAGACGAGAAATTCTTTGTATCCGTTTCAAACAGGCGCGTCACGCCCACTTCCTGACCTGGACTCATATTGTGGTAGTCAAGAACAAGGGCTGTTTCTTTCAGCGGAGCGTTCGAATCGGCATCGCGTTCCGTGACCGTATTCGGAGACTTGAAATACGTTTTCGCATTTTCGCGGTTGTTGATTGTCGAAACCTTGATGTAGGTCGTATCGCGCGTTGCCATTGATTCCTTGACATGGTTTTCAACGCCGTTCACTTCGACAATCTGGGAATTTTCCGAAGAGGTCGTGCGATACAAGCCGGCAACAGTCGTTTCTTCCCAAGCGTTACCCAGCACGCCTAAACTGACAATCTGGACCTTCGCTTCGGCAACACCCGGATTGAGGCGGCCAAGCCACAAACGCGTAAACTGAGCTTCCGCAAGAATTTCCTTGTAAGTATTACCCGTTGCAGAAACAATCGTATCGTACTGGTTCAGCGGAATACGCCACCGACGCCAACCGTTCTTAAGTTCCTCATAATCCAAGCCATCCGTATTCGACAAATCAATGCGGTAACGGACAAAGCTAATATCCTTATCCAAAGAACCGTTCCTATTGATATCTTCTGTATCGTAAGAACGTTCACCCAAGTTGCCTTCAGTTCCATTTATACTCTTGGGCGGGTCGCTTTCTTCATCGAGATCCTTGAAGTTATCCCCTGCGATATCCGTAACGGAAGCATCGACATTCAATGCAGTTTCTTCTCTCGAATCGCAACCAGAAACGCGGCAATTCCAAACGAGTCTCGTTTCATCGACACCTGTTTTTCCATCAAGACCACGGTCATGCTGAGCGGTTGTCATACCAAGCTGGTTTTCACCGTTATAGATACCGTTAGGAGCTTCACCATTGATAGAAAGATCTTCGCTTACAAGGCCCAAGTCAATGAAGATAGAACCAGAATTACCACGGGCAACCACTTCCACATACTTCATCTCGCTCAGGTCGTGATAGTAAGAGCTGTTCGGGCGCATGATACCGCCCCAAGAATTGCCCATAAGGTTATCATTCGGACGGAGCGTCATCTTAAGGACGGTCAAGTGCTGGTTATCAACATCGGAGTTGCCCACATTATCGTAAATGTACTTGTAAAGCTCCGTATTGTTGCTATGCCAAATAAATTCACCTTGATGCTTGTAATCCTGATTTTCAATGTACGTTCTTACATCTGAAGAGTCACCACCCGGAGGAGATGCCTGATACCAAGAGAGTCTAGACAAAGGAAATACGAGACCTGTCGAGGTCGATTCAAAGTCTTCGACAAGGGCGGTCTGCGTCTTACTCGTGTTCGCATTGTGACGGCTTCCCGCAAATTCCGCTTCCACACGCCAGCTCGAAGAAGCAGTCGTATTGATACCCGGAATGGCATTCACCAAGTCCGTAAGAGCTTGCACGGAATCCTGCAAACGCACGTTAAAACCCCAGAGGAAGCTTGAATAAGGTTCGTTACCCAGCGTCGGAACTTCGGCCGTTGTACTCTGGCTTCTGTAAAGGGCGGTAATACCGAACACGGAACCGGCACCAAAGCCATACAAGTCAAGCGGCAATTCAGCGCGGGCGCCCAACAGCAACTTGTTGTCCACTTCGAACAAAGGTTCACATTCAAACTTGACCTTAATTTCCTTGTTCGGGTCCAGGGCGCGTTCGCTCAAAAGTTCAATCTGGCCAAGTTCATAGTTGACTTCGTAGTCCGTTCCACGGATAAGCGTTGTAGAACCGGCCGTCACCTTTTCGGAACCCGGAGAAATATCCATGCAGCTACCGCTATTGACAGAGTAGCTCGAATTCGGGTCACGCACGCTAATCATGGAATTACGGCGTTTACCGACAGATTCAAAATAGAACTGGCTCGTATAGCGATTCAAGTTGTAGACCGGGAGCGTATAGAGCTGGGTCATCGCAGACGACGAATCCAAGTTACGCAATGGTTCCAAGCAGTTGGCTCTCGCACGTTCTGCAGCACGTTCTCCAGAATACTCAGAAACCGGTTTACAAGGCAACCACATTTCGCCCGTGTAACTACCCACAGAATCTTTCTTAAAGATGGTAGCGTCGTTCACCAAAGGCGTGCCGCTTGTAGTATCGGCAAGGCCAAGTGTTTTCAGATAGTTTCCAGAAATGCCAGACTTGTTCTTCATGCGAAGTACAAAGCTATTGGCACTAGCATCCGAAATGCCTATCGAATAAACGTTACGCAACATCAACTTGTCGATATCCGTAAGTTCCGATAGCGTTGCATCCCACTGGATCAAGACGGCATTGCCACCATTGCGGAGTTCCTTGCCCTTGCGGTTCTTGTTGCTATAGTTAGCCGCAATAAGTGTGTTACGATTTACGCCATTAATCTTTAAAATACCCGTTCTAGCATCATACGAGAAGTCGCTCGACGGAATTTCCATCATGCGGTCAACCGTCTTTGTGATGGTTGCGCCTTGCGGAGTTGTATAAACAACTTCAACATTCTTAATGACGTTATCAGAGGTATTCAGCGCGCTTCGCTTATACAGCTTCAAGCCAGTCACAGGGTAGTTTGAAGTCGAACGGCCTTGAATAGCCTCTTCGACGTAAGCTTTCCTCGCCTCGTGGTTCAAGAAGTAATAGCGGAACGCAATGAACTGCTTATCCGTGACCTGGAATTCAGTCGTCGATTCATTCGCCTTGATGGAATATTCTTCTTGCTGACCGCCATCCTGGGATGCAATTGTCGTAAGTTTCCAGTCGCCCAGTTTCCAATCAGCCTTGATACCGAAAAGGCCCTGATGGTTTTCGGAATAACCAGTAAATTCAGTACCCGTAAGCGAGAGGTTTGTTGTACCGGCTTCGACTCGCTGCAAGATGTAATCTTCGAATTCGCCCTTGAACGATTCTTCGTAAACGACACGAACTTCGTTCTGCGAACCGAGACCTTCATCCACGTTCTTGATTTCGACCGTGATGTAAGGACCAATCTTACCTTCGACCATGAAGCTCGGGTTGTAGTCCAAGGACGGAGACGGCCACAAGCTCGTCTTGGTACTGCCCTCAGCATCGTCCTTTTCGCCATAGCCCTTGAAACGCACGTCCATCGAGCCCTTGAGCATGAGCTTCGGCTTGTTGAAACCAAAGTCCTTCATCCACGCAGGCATGTTCACCGGAATCGTAATGTCGAAAACGGAACCCGTTTCAGGAGCTTCATAACCGCCATCGTTCTGGCCGACAAGGCCATTGAGCCAAAGACGTTTACGCCCCACATCGTACATGTCCGAAACGTAGTCTGCCAGTTCTGGATAATGCGATGTCCAGAGCACAGTTGTATCCGTGCGCGAAACAGAGTTCACATGCTTTTCGGTCACATCGATTTCACGAGTAGCAACATCGATATCGTGAGAGAAAACCTGACCCTTCGAAGTGTTCATCAAGCCAGAGCGCATTCCAATGCCACCCATCGGGAGGAGGCCGTCTAGCGGAGAAGTAGACTTCGGAACCGGGATATACTTGATTGAAGGAGTCCATGCATCAGGAGTATCATCGGAAGCCTCAGAAGCACTCGCCACTGACGTCGAAGATTTCACTGAAGCCGAAGAGGAAATTTTGACGACAGAAGAAGAGGACGGGGCCTTAACACTCGACGAAGACTTTGCAACGCTCGAACTAGACTTCGGAGCAACAGCACTCGACGCAGGCTTTGATGCACTAGAAGCAATTGCCGACGATTTAGGCGCCACCGCACTTGATGCAGGAGCAGATGCAGACGAAACCGCCACAGACGGTTGAGACTGCGGCTTAGCAAGCGCGGCACTGGAAGCCGGCGCCACCGCACTTGATGCAGGCGCAGGTGCACTCGAAGACGAAGCTACAGAAGCGGTCGACTTCGGAGCAGGCACATCCTGGAAAAGTTCATCATCAAAAAGAGATTCATACGAGCTAAGCGTTCCATCCTGAGACCAGACGGAACCCACAGCCACAATGCTGCTTGCAGCAAAACCCCAGAGGGCAGATTTAAAAAACTTTCTAAAACGCAACGGTGTACAAAATACAAAAACGGGACGTTCAAAATTACCACCGATAACATAGAAAAAAAGAAACGCACCCATTTTACGGGTGCGCTTCAAAACCGGATTCTAGACCCTATTTAAAGGATAAACTAGAGGAATACTTCAATGCCACCGCGGCACTTTTCCCAAGCCGGATTCTTCTTGCACAAGAGTTCAATCATCTTGTCGTAAGTAGCCGTGTTGGAGAAGCCCTTCCACAAGCGACGTTCCACAGATTCACCAGAATCCTTGTCGATTGTAGTAATGGTGTCGTAGTAGGCGGTGTTGTCCTTGAATTCAGAAATCAAGATGTTCTTCAAGTCATCCGTGTAAATGCGGGATGCGTACTTGAGGATGGAATCGTTGAAGTTGAGTTCGTTTTCGACGAGCCATTCGAAATCCTGAATCGGATTGCCGTAGATGAGCCAGTGACGGAGAGCGAGAGCAACCACGAGATCCTTGACGGCACTGCGGAAGATGAACTTGTCTTCGAGGCGGCCATTCCACGTGATGCGGGTCAGCGGGTTATCATCGTTAGCTTCGATAGACACGCCCTTACCCGGAGTGACCTTGCGGATCTTAATCGGGAGACGGCTAAGGAGCTGCCAAGCCTTCGTGAAGGCGATGGTCTTCCTAACAAAATCCTTTTCCTTTTCTGGGGCAACGCGCACAAACGCACCGAAGCAGCGCTGGTAGAGCGTTTCCTTATCGAAAATGCAGTCGCTGGAGCGGCATTCGCTGAGCTTGCCATCCATCATGAAGAGGGTCTTTGCAAGTTCCGGACGCATGCGGACTTCAAGCTTACGGGTACGGGCCTTGAGGCGGACACCGTCCTTATAAACGTAGGTAAAGCCTTCTTCCTGGTAACGCTGCCAAATGAAGAACTGCAGGTCGTCAGCGGCACGCAGATGGTAGCTGAACACCGGGTTCTGGCGGTTGTTAGCCATGGTCACCTGGTTCAAGAAGTTGTCGGCGCCCTGGTACGGCACAACAACCTTCACGAGCACCTGCGGGTTCACCGGGTGCTTGCTCTTCTTAGCATACTGTTCGTACGTGAAGAGGGACTGGGCACCGTTGATGATCTTCGGACGTTCGATGAAAAGCACCTTCTTGCCATCGCGTTCCTTGAGGCGCAGGTCATCACCCGTGAGGGTCATACCGTTGTGGAGGAACGGGAAGTCATCGACGTTCACGTTCTTGTCGTCATTCCTTTCCATCGTCTGGAAGGCATCGATAAGAGCGGCGTTCGTATGAGTGAGATTACCGAGGTAAGTACGGATGTTAGAGCTAACAATAGCCATGTTGTGCTTGGTCTTGAGGCGCTTACCAAGGGCAACGTGGTAGTCAAAAATCGTGCGGATCGGGCAGAAGCCGAGGAAAAGCTCGCCGTGATCAGAAGTGAGGTGGAGCGGTTCGGAGTCCATCTCGATTTCAAGCTTGTCGTCTGCGCTACGGAAATCACGAGTCAAATCGTCGTGTTCGGCAATGATTTCGAGCTTGGCCTTGACGTCAGTCTTCCAGAGCATGAGCTTTCTGCGCATGTCCTTGAGAGTGCGTTCAAGTTCGGAGTCCGTGATATCGCGGCTTGCGCGAGTGCGGAGCACCGTAATTTCAAGAGTTTCCATGTACGGACGGCTTGCAGGTGCATCGACATCTTCTTCAGCTTCTTCGTCGGAAATCTTATTGACTGCCCACGGATCAGCTTCTTCACGAAGCGAGAGGAAGAACGGATTGGTCGGATCGCTAGTGCGGAACACGGCTATCTGGAGTTGCTTCAAGTCGGCGTTCAGGTGAGCGACAACCTTTTCGAGCGGAGTATCTTCGTCCAAGAAGATGAAGAATTCCATAAAACCCTGTGAATACTGGAAGCCGTGGAAGCATCCATTTTCATCTAGGTTCAGATGCCGGAGTGCCTTGATTCTATCGTTCGGGTCGTTAGGGTTCAAGCTTAAGAGGCTAGCGACAAATGCTAAGCGGCGTTCCTGCGATTTTGTTAGTTCCATTTTTTCCTCAATAATTACACTGCAATACCAATATACAATAATATTATATATTGGAGTATTCCGTAATTCGCACCCTAAAAATAGTTTCAAATCATAATATTTGCGTGCAAAAAAGATAAAACATTTAATTTTTTTTAATAATTTAGCAAATTTTCAGTGCACAAATGTGTAAAAACCTCATTTTTTTCATTTTTTTTTGTCGACTTTACGTTTTTTCAAACAAAAAAGCTATGATTTAAACATTAGGAGCTTTTTATGAATTTACTAGATGTTATAGCCAAAGCGAAAGCTGAAAAAGCAAAGACTCTCGACCTTTCCCAGAAAGGCCTTCGTCTGTTGCCCCCTGAACTTTTTGAAATCGAATCGCTCGAGGAACTCAACCTCGACCGCAACATGCTCGTCGAAATTCCGGACGACATCGGCCTCCTCAAGAACCTGAAGAGCCTCTCCGTGAGCGAAAACGACCTCATGGAACTGCCGGAATCCATCGGTGAACTTACAAAACTTGAAAACCTCTACCTCGGTTACAACAGCCTTTCGGACCTTCCGGAATCCGTGGGCAAGCTCGTGAACCTCCAGACGGTGAACATTGCGAAAAACCAGCTCCTCGATCTGCCGCTCGAAGTGGGCAACTGGAAAAAGGTCGTCAAGTTCTCCCTGCACGACAACATGCTCTCTGAAATTCCGCCGACCATCGGCAAGATGACGAGCCTCGTGAAGCTCTACCTCGACAATAACGAGCTCACGACCATCCCGGCAACGCTCTCGCACCTTGAGAACCTCGAAATTCTCATGATCTCGGGCAACCGTCTGGGAGCCATCCCATCGGAATTCGGCAACCTGAAGAACCTCCGCGAACTCGTGCTCGACGCAAACCAACTCGCCACCCTCCCGGAAAGCCTTGCCGAATGCGAAAACCTCAAGACGATTTCCGTCATCGAGAACCCGATGGAAGAAGGCATTCCACGCGTACTCCTCGACAAGAAGGGACTGAGCATCGACCAGTAGCAGCTACGCTGCAGTTACTAGTCACTAGTCCTTAGTTACTAGAAGATTGTCATTCCCGGCATAGACCGGGAATCTCCTTTTTAGGAGCTATCACAATTCCAACATTCAAAGGATAAAGTCATGTTTCTCCGAATAATTCTAGCTGCGACGCTTTTGTGCCTGCTCGGATGCTCAGACTTTATCCATCCGGTCAAGAGCACGCCAGAGCCTACAGAATATTCTTTTAACTACTGGCTCCTGCAAAAAATGTATCTGTACGAAGACGAGCTTGCGGACTTGCCCCCAGACGGTGATTCCGCCCAAGCTCTCTACAAAGCGCTCAAAGACCCATTTACAACATACACGCCTCCCACCAAAAGTGAAGAACGCGCCACCGCCATCAATACAAGTCTTGTCGTTGGCGGCGATGTCGGCATGCGCTATAGCACCGACGCCACTCTTGAGCACCCCATCAAAATCTCTCGAGTTTACCCCAATGGCCCCGCCGGCAGAGCAGGCATCCCCAGAAACGGGAACATCATTAAAGCAAATAAAATCGAGCTCATTGGTGAAAAAGCCAAAGCAACCTACGATTCCATTTTAAGTTACAGCAAAAACATAGACTTGCTTGTCGCCTACAAAAAAGACACCACTTTATACAAGCTCGAAAAAGAAGCCATTTACTCTCCAACGGTTTTTGTCGATACGCTATACAACGAATCAGGAGCCCCCGGCATCATATTCGTAAGAATCGAAGGTTTTAAATTAACAACCGCCGACCAGAAATACGGAACATACGGCGAGCTCAAAGCGTATCTGGATTCAACAACTTCGGACAAACGCGTCCGCATTCTAGACCTGCGCAACAACCCCGGTGGCCATGTACTCCAATGCATTTCCATGGCAGACCTCTTCGCCAGTCAAGGAACACTCTCGACAAGGCGACAGCGCGCCCTCAACGCCGATGGCGAAACTGAATACACAACATCAACGTCAAAGGCCAAAGCAGGCGATCCTGGAGAATCCGGCAAATACATCATTCTCGGAAACGGTGGTTCTGCAAGCTGTGCCGAGATATTCATTGCGGCAGTGACAGAAACAACGGATATTCCGTTCGCCGGCAAAAAGACTTATGGAAAGGGCATTGGACAGACAAACTATTTCACTTACGCAGGTGGGCTTGCCACAATCACCAACTTTGAATTCTTGACTCCCAAAGGCAATTCCTACCATAAAACAGGAATCATCCCCAAATACGAATGCGAAAATGTCATCGGAAAATTTGGAGAAGACTGCGCCGCCCAATTAGCCCACAAACTTTACAACGTAAAAATCCCCAAGCAACGCGAGACACTCGCCAAGCAAGGGAGTGAGTTTGTATATTATAATACAACCAATACGATTGCGGAATTTGAAGGAGGAGCCATAGAATGGTACAACGAAGACACTTATCTAAAGAAATTTTTAAGTTCCCAGGTCAAATAAGTTTCATTAAGCCGTTTGTGCTTTGCAGTTTTATATTCAACATAACAGCATGTTCACCCGACAGCGATAGTGGAATAGCCCCTGACTACAGTTATTCAAAACTTGTCGAATCAAGCGTTTATACAGCAACCCCAGAATTTTATTACAACTACGAACTTCTCCGCTATTTCTATATCAACCAAGATAAAGAACTCGGCAAGCCGGAGGACTACATTGGGAAAGTAGATGCGGTGGAGCCGATGGAACAAATGATTCCTTGGGACTACTTCAACATTTACTACATGTATAGTCAAATGAGCGATCCATATACAAGATATATAGATCCATCTCGATCTATTTCTTATTTGAATACTTTAGTAAATTCGAAAAAAAAATTAGACGCCGGTTTTGAACTAGATTCTTCCTATATTCCCGCAGGAAAGTACATCATCAACGATGTCGTAAAAAAATCTCCAGCCGATATAGCAGGGTTGAAAAAAGGTGACGAGATTACCGCTATCGAAAATATTCCTATTACAAGCAACATTTTGTACCAAAGACTTTCTGTAGCAGATTCCGGTAACGTTATCAATTTCACCGTCAAAAGAGACTCTGCAACACTAAATTTCCCAGTAACGGTAGCCCAATACAATTCGCCTACGGTACATTTACAGATAAAAGATTCTATTCCCATCATTAAGATCAAAAAATTTACAGCTCAAACGAGTAACGATTCCGGTACATACGGGGAATTCGTTGAATACCTCCGTCAAACAGAAAAATACCCAACAACCATCTTAGACTTGCGCAATAACGGCGGCGGAGATGTAGACCAATGTATCGCCATGACAAAGGCTTTACTCGCTAAAGGCGACACCGCCATAATAATGACCAATACAAGAGCGGACACCATTCAAAAGAAGCAAGTCATAGACACGGTATTCTACACTGCTACCGTAGACGGAATTGCCAAAGACCGTTACTTCGTGATTCTTTCCAATGGAAACACTGCAAGTTGTTCTGAATTTATGATTGCCGGAATTACCTCCAACAAAAAATCCCCGGTTATAGGAACAACAACTTACGGAAAAGGCATTGCACAAACAAGCAAACTTACGCCATCCCTTTCTTTAGCAATCATAACCAACATCAGAGTATTAGACAAAAATAGAGTCAGCTTCCATAAATACGGGATTGTACCGGATTTTGTCACTAGCGACGACGAATATGCGCTCGCAAAGGCAGAAGAACTCGCAAAAGGCATGAACTATGTACGAGTCGCCGGTTATGGAACAGTCAATACGGGCCACTTCGCCAAGCGTTCCACCGAACAAGATACAATACTAGGCAGCTATTTTCTACCTGAAGAATACAGAAAGAAATTTTAATGAGTGAATAAAGGGCGGCGAAACCGCCCTTATCTTTTATTTCAGCACGCGCATACGGACAAGCACGTCCGTGTCGTTCACCTTGACGGCAGGCGATGCAAGCGTGAGTTCGATTTCCTTACGGATATCAGCCACCTGCTTTTTGAGGCGAGCAAGACGATTGCCTTCGAGCTTCGGCGTTGCAATCATCGTCTTCTTGGCCGGGTTCATCCAATTGCCACGATTGTCCTTGAAGCCCAAGTGCAAATGCGGCCCCGTGCTGCGGCCTGTAGAACCCACCTTACCGATGACCTGACGCGGAGAAACCTTCGTACCGACATTCACGCCACGCACGGAAAGATGCATGTACCAGCTTTCAGTATTGTCCCTGTGGCGGATGGCAATCTTATTACCGCTCAAATCATCGTAACCCGATACAGTCACAACACCTGCGGCGACAGCGTAAACCGGAGAACCCTTGGGGCTACCGTAGTCAATGCCATGGTGCACCGTGCGGCGTCCCGTAATCGGGTGGACGCGGGCACCATAAGGGCTCGTGACATGTAAACGGTCAAGCGGGTAGCGGAGGCCTTCGAAAATGAGGGCTTCGCCCTTTTCAGTGTAATGGGCATTAAAGGTACTCTTCGGATCCGGGTCCTCGTAGCGGAACGCTTCGTGATGGCCAACGGTATGTCCGTCAAATTCAGCGTAAAGTACCTTGCCGCTAATCCAAATGGAATCCTGATAGAACTTTTCTTCGAGCAAAATGCGGAACCTGTCGCCCGGACGCGCGAGTTGGAACGAGACCTTACACTGCAACACGGCGCTTACGACGCCCACCATGCGCCCAGGAATACCAACCTTATGCAAAATGCCGCTTAACGTGCTTCCGTTTTCAAGAGCGCCTTCGAAAACTGACTGACGGATTGTCACCGGCTTATCGATACGGCTATAGTCAAATCCGGAATCGACCTTGCTCAGCATGTGAACGGTCGCTGGGTTCGGCGCAAAGCGGAAACGCTGAACATCGCCGGCAGAATCAAGAGCGACATAGAACACCTGCCCCACGCGGAGCGCCGAAAGTTCAACAGAGTCCTGCAAGGCAAGCACAATCTTGCCGCGTTCCTTTTCATTGATGTTCATGCGATAAAGCACTTGGAAAAGGCCATCGCCTGCACGGACTGTGTCGTTTTTCACAATCCACTTCGAACCTTCGCCCTGAGCCTTGACAATCAATGCCTTCAAGGAATCTGCAGCCGCTTCGAGCTTTGCGTTCTCTTGCTTCAAGGCATCAATTTTTTCTTGTTCGTTACATCCGGTAAGCGCAATCGCAACAACACACAGTAAAAAGAAAATTCTGGACATAAACACCCGCTCTTAAAATTTCAAAAGCAAAGATAAAATTTTTACGCCACCAACGAGAAGGCGATCCCGCCCCGGAACGTGTCCGGGGAGACAATAAAGCAAAAATGACAGGGCAAAAAAAATACCCCGCGCGGGTGGGCGCGAGGTATTCAATTTCAAGCGAAATGCTTAAGATTACTTGGCAGCCTTCTTAGCAGCCTTCTTCGGTTCCGGCTTAGCCTGTTCTGCCGGCTTTTCCGGAGCGATCACTTCGAGAAGTTCCATTTCGAACTTGAGGACAGAGTTGCCCGGAATAGCACGATTGCCACGCGGACCATAAGCGAGGTCGCTCGGGATCCAAGCGGTGACCTTTTCGCCAACCTTCATGAGCTTGAGCATTTCGGTCCAGCCCGGAATCACGGCTGTCACCGGGAATTCGAGCGGCTGACCACGATCGACAGAACTATCGAACTTGGTGCCATCGAGGAGCGTACCGGTGTAGTGGACCTTGACTTTGTCTTCGTCCGTCGGAGTTGCACCCTGACCTTCGGTAATAATCTTGTACTGGAGACCGCTCTGTGTGGTCACAACACCTTCAGCAGTCTTGTTCTGGGCGAGGAAAGCTTCGCCTTCGGCCTTGTTCTTTTCGGCAGCAAGGCTGTCCTTTCTCATCTTTTCGGCCTGGCGGTCTGCAGAAAGCTTGTTAAGCGTTTCCATGATGACAGAGTCGTTCATCAAGAACTTTGCAGAATCGCTATTGTAACGTTCCTTGAAAGCCTGGATGAAGAGGTCGAGATCGAGATCGATGGAATCGCGAGTCACGAGCTGGAAACGAGCCTGGTTACCAAAATGAGCACCGAGAGCGTAGCTGTACTTGTCCTTTTCGGTCACAAGCGAGGTCTTTTCTGCAGAAACAGACTTGCACGGTTCACAACCCGTCATAAGCATGGCAAGGGCGCCAGCTGCAATAAGCATTTTAGTCTTCATTTTTATCCTCTATGAAAAATAGACGTTCTTAAAATAGTAAAACAATCCCCATAAAGCTTACAATAATTTTCTTTTTACCTTTACATTTAGTATATTTTCCGCTGACAATTTAAATATCAGGAAATATTATGTGCGGAATTATCGGATACAATGGGAAAGGGGAAGCTTTGCCAGTCCTCGTCGAAGGACTTAAGAAAATGGAATACCGAGGCTACGATAGCTCAGGTGTTGCCGTCATCGAAAACGGTCAAATAAAAGTTGTCCGTGCATCTGGAAAAATCAAGGCTCTCGAAGACAAATTAAAGACAACCTCGCTCAAAGGATCCATCGGCATCGCCCACACGCGTTGGGCCACCCATGGCGCCCCCACCGAAACAAACGCACACCCGCACACAAGCTATGATGGAAAGATTTCGATAGTCCACAACGGCATCATCGAAAACTACGCAAGCCTCAAGGCGAAGCTCATTTCCGAAGGTATAGAATTCAAGTCCGAGACCGATACCGAAGTCGTAGCCCACCTGATTGCACGCTATTATAATGGCGACCTCAAGTCCGCCGTACTCAAGGCTCTCAAGCAGGTTGAAGGTACTTTCGGTCTTGGCGTCGTCTGCAGCGATGAGCCGAACGTTTTGATTGGCGCCCGTCGCGGAAGTCCGCTCATTTTGGGTATCGGAAACGACGGTGATTTCTACCTCGCCAGTGACGTTTCTGCCATCATCAACCACACACAGAAAGTCGTTTACCTCGATGACAACGACGTTGTCCAAATCAAGGATGGCGGCTATTCCATCGTGAACATGAGCAGCCACGAAGTGCAACGCGAAGTCCAGGACGTGGAATTCGACGCCGATGCAGTCGCCAAGGGCGGATTCCCGCACTTCATGCTCAAGGAAATTTTTGAACAGCCCGAAGTATTGCGCAATACCATGCGCGGTCGTTTGCTCACCGCCGAAGGCAACGCAAAGCTCGCTGGCCTCGACACGAACATCAAGGAACTCCGAAACATCAACCGTATTATCATCACAGCCTGCGGCACGAGCTACTATGCAGGCATGGTCGGTGAATACATGATCGAAGACCTCGCCGGCGTTCCGGTCGAAGTCGAATACGCATCCGAGTTCCGCTACAGAAACCCCATCATCAAGCCGGGCACGCTCGTAATTGCCATCAGCCAGTCCGGCGAAACCGCAGACACGCTCGCTGCCCTCAAGGAAGCGCAACAGAAAGGCGCAACAGCACTTGCCATCTGTAACGGAGTCGGCTCGACCATCGCACGCACAAGCGACGGTGGCGTCTACCTGCACGCCGGTCCGGAAATCGGTGTGGCCAGCACCAAGGCTTTCACAAGCCAGGTGACCGTGCTCGCCATGATAGCCCTCTTGCTCGGCCGCCAACGCAGACTCAGCTTTGAAACAGGCGCCGACATCGTAAAGGATCTTTTGGAACTTCCGGATCTCGTAACGGAAACGCTCAAGCTCTCCGACAGCATCGCCGAAATTGCAAAGACGCTCTGCAAGGCAAACAACTTCTTGTACCTCGGTCGCCACTTCTGCTACCCAGTCGCCATGGAAGGTGCTTTGAAGCTCAAGGAAATCAGCTACATCCACGCTGAAGGCTATCCCGCTGCAGAAATGAAGCACGGTCCGATTGCCCTTATCGACGAAAACATGCCGGTCGTGGTCATCGCCCCGAAGGATTCGCTCTTCGACAAGATTATCAGCAACATCCGCGAAATCAAGGCTCGCGGTGGCAAGGTCATTGCCGTCACGACGGAAGATTGCCACCCGCTCGACGAAATCGCAGACCACATCATCACGGTCCCGAAGACTCGCCCGATGCTCATGCCGATTCTTGCCTGCATCCCGCTCCAGTTGCTAGCCTACCACATCGCCGTATTGCGCGGAAACGACGTGGACCAGCCAAGAAATCTCGCCAAGAGCGTGACGGTGGAATAAGGCTGCATTGCCGCGGCTTATCGAGTCAAAGCTTAGCACAAAAGCCACTCCCGATGGGAGTGGCTTTTGTCATAAAGAATCGACAATGTTCGCTTTATTCTTTCACGAGGAATCCGGCGATGGACTTTTCACGGACAAATGTTTTTTTCGCGACATTCTGCACGTCAGCGACATTTACCTTGTCCAAATTATCAGCCCAGTTGAGGAAGATGCGATAATCGCCATAGACTTCGTACCAGCCGAGCATGGTCGCAACGTTTTCCATGTCGGTCAAGCTGCGAACGAGTCCTGCATAAGCGCGGTTCTTGACTTTCTGGAATTCGCGTTCACTGACTTGCTGGGACTTTAATTTTTCAAGTTCTTCCCAGACGATTTTTTCGACCTTTTCGCGGTTGGCATCGGGGCGGAGGTTCACGCGGACAGAAAATTCGGAGATGTACTTGTTCGGGCTGTTGCTTGCGCTCACGCCAACGGCAAGTTTTTCTTCTTCGACAAGGCGCTTGTAGAGGCGGCCAGAACGTCCGTTCAATACGCCTTCAGCAATGTCAAGAGCATAGAGCGTGCTATCACCCACAGCGGGTGTCTTGAAGACAAGAGTGTAAAGATTCGGAGCGTCCTTGCGCTTGACGGTCAAACGCTTTTCACCAGCCTGTTCAGGGTCGCGCACGGTAAGCGGAGGGAAAGCTTCACCAGCCGGAATCGGTGCAAAATACTTCTTGACAAGCTTCATCGTTTCAAGCGTGTCTAAATCGCCTGCCATCACGAGGATGGCATTGCGCGGTTTGTAATACTTGCGGTAATGTTCTTCGGCTTGTTCACGGGTCAAGTTTTCGATATCACTCGGCCAGCCAATGGTCGGCACTCGGTACGGGAACGCTTCGTAAATCATGGAATTGAGCGTTTCATAATAGCGGCCCGTCGGGCGGTCATCATAACGCATGCGGCGTTCTTCACGAACGACAGAGCGTTCCGAATAGAACTCACGCAACACGGCATTCTGCATGCGGTCAGATTCAAGCCACATAAAGAGTTCCGTTTTATTTTTGGGAAGCGTTACGGTATAAGCGGTAACCAAATCGCTCGTAAAGGCGTTAAGACCTGTTCCGCCAGCAGCCTGGTAGGCGCCCCACAGTTCATCCTTGATAAAAATCTTGCGATGCTCGTTCAACACAGAATCGTGTTCTGCCGTCAGCTTTTTCACACGAGCGGTATCGTCAGCAAGTCTAGCCGAGCGGATCAAAGCCTGCAGGGAATCCTGCGTTGCCATGAACTTGACATCGGCAATGCTATCGGAGATGCCGACCTTCTTTGTGCCCTTGAAAAGTTCGTGTTCCAAGATGTGCGCAAGCCCAGACTTGCCGGGAACTTCGTGGACAGAGCCAGTCACGTAAAACAAACGGAAACTCACTGTCGGAGCTTGCTTGTTCGGGTACAGAAGCACAGTCAATCCGTTATCAAGGACTTCCTTGTGCACTGGCAAATTTACAGCCGCTTCGGGCACTCCTGTCAATAACGCAGGCACCAGAGCGCAGCTCATAGCAATTTTAGCGAAAAGTTTTCTCATGTTGAACAATTTAGATATTTTCTATAAAAAGGAGATTCCCGCTCGAGGCGGGGATGACATTTTGCCATAGCGGAGATGGCATATTACAAAAAAAGGGGCTTTTGCCCCAATTTCTAGTTCATTCGAACTTTATACGATTTCACAAGCCTTCCGCCACGTTCCAGAGTTGCAAAGACTAGCGAATTTTTCAACAATGCGTCCATGTGAATTTCGCAGGATTCGCCATCAAAAGCCTTTGTCATCAGAAGAGCTCCATTGGCATCAAACAGGCGAACAGTCTTATTGCCATTCAATTTAGCTTCAATCCTCAGAACCTTATTCTTTACAAAGAATTTCACGGAGGAGGCAAATACCGGCTTTGTCAATTCCATAAAACCTTCAGACGAAGAACTGCTTTGGATATCAGCAGCACTCGAAGAACTCTTTTCACCAAACGCGCTTGCACCGGATTCTGAACTGCTCGATGTCCCCTGTATTGGGGTATTGCTAGATGCCGATTCAGTTTCACTCGAAGAAGACTCAGCTAAGCTGGACGACGATTTCGCAGAACTCGATGAGATTTTCAACGAACTCGATGAAGACTTAGCGGAGCTGGACGAGGACTTTGCAGAACTTGACGAAGACACCGGAGAGACACGGTTTCCGCGCGTTTTAAATTCTACATGGTCATCGACAATCTTGATATCGTAAATTTCAAGTCCAAGGCTATCGCCGCTCCAAGTCACAAAGCCATTAAATCCATTGACGCGATTTGACGGGAACGCATCGTAAGTAACCGTGTAAGCGTCCGCACGCCCATCGGCTTCAATCAAGTCCACTCGCATCGGATCGGACGAATTGACATTGTTATAAGACCAGGCATATTGATCGTAATTGATATGCCAAATGAGCAAGCCCTGATTCGGAAGTCCTTTATCAAAGCCTTCCCGCATACGGAAATCGAGCATGTAATATTCTTTATCGTTACTCGAAGTCAATACAAGGCCATCGTTTTCCAGGACTTTTTTCAGAACAAAAGTCGTATCCGAAATTTCCAGACGGCGCGGTTCAAGCCAGCCCAAGCTAAACTTTTCAAATATAGACAAATTCGCAGGCGAGCACGATGTGGTCCTGTTGTAGTTCTGCGGACAGTTATAGGAACCTGCATCCATCAAATCCCACGGACCCGGCGTGTAGCGAACTTTTTTCCCAGTTTCGTTTACGGTCACATCATAATGGTCCTGAAGGCCAAGCACATGGCTAAACTCATGGCAAAAAGTCCCTATGCCGTTCAGTGCATCCGTAGTCTTGCGATACATGTAGGCTTGGCCATCAATTTCAGGGGAACAGGCATAACGGTTCATGGACATGTTACGGGTAAGGCGCTTCTGGACATTATAGGAATGCGGCCAAATCGCAGACTGCACATCCGTATCTGCCGAACCCACTCCAGCATAAATCATGTAGACAAAATCTACAACTCTGTCGTTATCGCTATCATACGGCGTAAAATCAAAGTTTTCGGCAACAAGCTTGTCCATCGCTTCGCTCACGGCATAAACCGCGCCCGTAGCCATATTGCGAGAATCAACAAGCGCTCCATACGAATCACGGTTCCCCTTAAGCGTTATCGGGCCAGCAACATCAAAGGTCGGGCGGTACTTTCCGTTCGAGTTTGCGATAAAGAAATCTCTAACGCTCCCGCTCATGTTGTAATTGGAATAACCTTCCTGATTCAAGTAGTTCAGGTATTCTTCGTTGGCGTTGTCCCTCTTGAACTTGATGTCGCTAAACTGCACTAGAATGACAAGTCCACGAACGTCACCTTCTTTGCGGACGGAATTCAAGGCGGGCCGCATCGGAGAGCCTGTATTAGAAGGCGGTTCGATCCAACCGCCCCAGCCACCCCAGCCGCCCCATTCATTTGCATTTTGAGGGACATCTTCCGAGGACTGGAGCATCATTGGCGATAAAGAAGTATCAGCTTGCTGTTCACGAAGCTGTTTCAAGCGCTTTTCGCGGAATCTTTCAAGAATTTGGCGAGAATTGCGTTTTTTGAGGAAGTTTTTCTCTTTTGCTCCACGCTTGGACTTGGCATGAACCCTCATACCCGTCTTTTTGCCATGTTCGTCGGCATAGTTCCAGTAACCCGCGGAGTCACGAACCACAAGCACGCTATCTTCACCCGTAAGGGTATAGTTAAAATGCTCGTTACCGACCTTTCGAATCTGCACGACAGAGCCATCCGGCTGCGTTGAACTGATTAAAAAAGGTGCTGCTTTTACAGCCCATGCAGATGCTGCACCGGCCAACGACCCAATCAAAAAACACTTCCACCATCTCATACCATAAACATATACAATGAATGAGGGAATTGCAAAAAAGCAAGATGTTTTTTACACGTTTTTCGTTGACAGAACGCCAACAACAGCCAAAAACCGCTACAAAAAGTTACAGTCTCTTACATTTTTGACAATGCAAGCAAGGCGCCACCGCAAATAATGACAGAAACCGCAATGGCAAGCTTAATTCGCTCCGGTTTTGTCGGGTACTCGTGGAAAACAACCACCCCCCAAAGCAAGTTCACCAAAAGGTTTAACTGCGTAAGCGGATAGCCAACGGCATAGCCAAGCGCACCGTTCGAATCGATGGCCCAGAAGCAGCCATGTTGCCCAATGACCCAGAGGACACCCATAAACATAGACGTCACAGACGGCGCAAGGCCATATTCAAAAAGAGCACGGCGCTTTATACTCAAAATTGCAACCAAAAGTTCAGCGGATACAAAAATGCCCAAGGCAAACGAGCCCATGAATTCGAGTATGGGGACTTCGGCAAACTTGTACGGGATAAGGAACAGCCCAAAGATGAGACCGCCCAAAAGCGAGCGCCAATTTCTAAAGACATTGCCCTGAGGAGGAGCAAGCCTACTTAGGCCAAAAAGCAAAAGAAGGATTGCCGGGATCGAGAAATAAAGCAGGGTCGATTCCGAGAAAATGAGCACGCCCGTCACAAACGAGGCAAGGATACTCACGCCCATTGAGCGCACACCAGCACCAGTCAAGTCCTGTTCAGCCTTGACCGCCCAGAAGCAGAACGCGCCTGCGCAAACCCAAAGGAATCCGCAAAGGATACCGACCGGCAAGAAGCAGAACGAGTCCGTCGCAAACGAAATGCAAAGCTGGCCGATGAACATGCCCAAGGCCATGCAAGAGAGGTATGCCCATGACGAAAACTTGGACCAAGCCTTGAGAGGGACCATGTAAGTGCCGAACGCAAAGACGGCAAGGACGAGACCAACGTAACTATTTCCCAATGCAGAACCCCGCAAATATTTGTTGTAAAACGTCTTCGGACGAGATTTCGCCCGTTATGCTCTGGAGCGAACGGCGCACCAGTTGCATTTCGAAAGCCAAAAGTTCCACCGCCGGATTCGTGCGGATAAGGTTCAGCGCACGGTCGATGCCAGCAAGAGCTTCTTCGAGGCAGGTCTTTTCGCGCTCGCTCGTAATCCAGAGGTCTTCGGAATTTTCAGTTTTCTTAAAAAGGGCGGCGTTCATGGCGCACTTGAGATCCGCGAGCCCCTCACCAGTTTTGGAGGAAATGCGAATGCTCTCGCCTCTTTCGTCTCTCGTCTCTCGTCTTTCGTCTAATAAATCACTCTTCGAAATGACGACAAAATCCGGGTGGAGATCCTTCGACTCCACTTCGTTTCGCTCAGGATGACAAGATGCGCCGCACATGTCCGATCCGTCGAGGACCAGAATCTTCATGTCCGCTTCGGCGAGGATTTCACGGCTTTTTTCCATGCTGAGTGCATCGAGAGCGTCGGTTGCCTTGTCCGCGATACCGGCTGTATCGACAAGGCGGATTTCGCCACCATCTAAAAACAAGCGGACTTCGACAAAGTCGCGGGTCGTGCCAGGGATGTTGCTCACGAGAATACGGTCTTCGCCGAGGAGCGCATTCACGAGGCTCGACTTGCCCGCATTTGGAGCGCCGTACAAAACAGCAAGCGGCAAACGGCTGACCGCCGCCTTGCCCTTAAAACTTTTCAAAATGGATTCTACGCTTTCTCGAATCGCAGAAATTTTCACGCCCCAGGTCGCATAATCCGGGTCGGCTTCTTCTTCGGAGAAATCGACATCCAATTCGAGGCGAGCCGAGATATCCATGACCTGTTCCGTGAGCGTCTTGACTTTTTTCGAGAGCGCACCGCCGAGCAAGCGATGGGCGTTCTTGAGTTCATCACGGTTAGCGCTGTGGATCACATCGGCGACAGATTCTGCCTGCACCAAGTCCATGCGACCGTTCAAGAAAGCACGGCGCGTGTATTCGCCAGGTTCTGCCAAGCGCACGCCATCAACACTTTTAATGACCTGAATCAGTTCACGAACGATAATCGGGTTCCCGTGCGGGTAAAGTTCCAGCACGTCTTCGCCGGTATAGGAATTCGGACATTCAAAAAAGATGTAGAGGAGGCTATCGATGACAAGAGCTGTCGCGCGGTCTTCACCGACCATTGTACGGTAATCCCTAGCGGTCGCAAGCTTTGCTTCGCGAGGCTTCAAATTCTTGATTGCCGATTCGCCGAACAAGAGGCGCACCACTTCGCGCACCTTCGAGCCACTCACGCGGATAGCGGCAACGGCACTCACGCCCGCAGGCGTCATCGGAGCAACAATCGTCTGAGAATCCATGAAGAAAAAGATAGTAATTAGCAGTTAGTCATTGGTCATTAGTCTTTGGTCGTTAGATAATAATCGCTCCCTCACCCACATTCTTTCGTCTCTCGTCTGTAGCGAGCCTGCGAGCGGTCTCTCATCTAATTACTAAATTCTCTAACAACTAATAACTATTAACTAGCAACTACGATATGAGCAACTTCAAACTTATTTCCCGTCCTTTGGGCACTGTGCAGTGCTTTGTTTTGCAGCGTGACGACGGCGCTGAATTTGAAATTTTGAGCGGATACGGCGCTGGACTCAACGCTTGGCGCATCCCCGACAATAACGGCAAGCTCCAGGACCTCCTTTTCGGCTACCGCGAAGGCGACGACATTTTCAAGATGGGCCCCGACACAAACGCAGGTTGCAGACTTACCCCGTTCCCGGGACGCGTAGCCTACGCCAAATTCAACTGGAACGGCAACGATTACCAGCTCGTCAACAATGTGAGCTGGGCACCGCACGCCCTCCACGGCTTTTTGCAGAACAAGGAATGGAACCTCCTGAGCTTCGAAAGCGATAGCGAAAAATGCGTCGCAACACTCGGAATCGACTGGCCGGGTGCATTTACAGGATTCCCGTTCCCCTTCCGTGCCGTGAACAAGGTTACGTTCACAGGCGAAAGCTACACCATCGAATCGACCGTCACGAACATCGGCAAGGGCGATCTCCCCTATTCCGAAGGCTGGCACCCCTATTACACGCTCGGAGAAAAGATCAACGGTCTCCAAATGACTCTCCCGGAATCAAACCTCGCGATTCTCGACAAGGCAGACATCCCGACAGGCGAATTCAAGCCGGATACCCGTTTCGTGGGCGGCAGGCTCATCAACGACGAGTTCATCAACGACTGTTTCTGCCTGAATCAGGGTGAAAACACCTTTGTAAGCAAAAACAAGAAAAATTTTGAGAACATTTTAGCGATTGTAGAACTGAAAAGTGATGCCAAATCGCTCCAAATTTGGCAAAAAGCGGGCAACGAACAATACAACGCCATCCAAATTTACACACCGCCTGACCGCATGAGCATCGCAATCGAACCAATGACCGCAGAGCCCGATACTTTAAACCACCACCGCGATTTAATTGTGATTAAGCCAGGCGAAAGCCGTACATTCATTTTTGGGGCAAAGTTCCAAAAGTGCTAAAAAAGGCTAATTTGGCATTTAAAAAGTGCCTGTAAACATATTTTTTCCTTTCAATCGAAAATGCTATTGCATTTTCGATTTTTTCATTATATTTTGAGAACATAGAATTTAAGGAGTGAACATGGATTTCAAAAAAGTATTCCTCGCTTTCGGACTGTCCGCAGCCTATTCCGTCTTTGCGGCCCCGTATGAAGCGGAAGACGCTACACTTACAAAAGACGCAGCTGTCGCCACAAACACCGCAGCTTCTGGCGGCAAATACGTCAAGATGAACGGCGGTGACATCACTTTTTCCAAGGTGACCGTCGAGAAAGCAGGCAAATACACCATCGTTCTCCACTACATGAACAATTATGGTGGATCCAAGATTAACAACGTCGAAGTTGGCGGAGCCTCCTCTGCGGTGACATTCGACGTGACCGACAAGGGCAAATTTGCCGACGTTGAAACGGTCATGAACCTCGCAGCCGGTGAGAACACCATCGCCATCACCAATAGCTGGGGCTGGATCGACCTCGACTACATAGAAGTCAAGGGATACGAAGCCAAGGCATTCAACCTCTGCAACACTCCAATCACAAAAACGGCAACCCCGTCCGCCATCAAGCTCTACAACTTCCTCGTCAATAACTTTGGCAAGAAGACCATTTCTGGCGTGATGACCGGCAACATGGATGCCTACACCAAGGGCGACTTCTCCCAGCACGAAGACGTCCAGGCCGTATTCAAGGCTGGCGGCAAGTACCCGGCACTCATCGGAACCGACCTCATGAACGCCACCGGCGCAAACAAGAACGACGGCTGGTTCCAGGAATACACCGAAAAGGCCATCGACATCGCCAAGAGCACCTGGAAGAAGGGCGGCATTCCGGCATTCACATGGCACTGGCGTCCGGGTGACGAAGTGGAATTCTACGTCAAGGGCGCACACGACACCTATACCGAATTCGACTTCACCGAAGCATTTGTCACAGGCACAACCACCTGGGACACGCTCTCCACTGCTTACAAGGCCATCGTCGCAGATATTGACCTCGTTTCCAAGATTTTCCTTGACCTCCAGAAAGAAGGCGTTGCCGCAATCTTCCGTCCGCTCCATGAATCCGGTGGTAATTGGTTCTGGTGGAGCACCCACACAGGCAAGCAGTTCGCGGCCCTCTACCAATTGCTCTACGAACGCATGGTCTTCACAAACGGCGTAAATAACCTCATTTGGGACTTCAACCCGAAGGACGCCGCTACAATGTCCTGGACTCCGGGCGAAACCTACTATGATATTTTGAGCGTCGACATTTACAACGCCGCTAACGATCACCAGAGCAACAGCTCCGCATTCATCGACCTCACGAACAAGGCTGGCACCAACAAGATTATCACCCTCAGCGAAAACGGCCCGATTCCTGACGTCGACAAGATGTACGAGGATGGCGCAACCTGGAGCTGGTGGATGCCGTGGTACGAATCCTGGTCCGGAGGTTTTGTAAGCCAGACCGCAGCAAGCGTATGGCAGAAGAATCTCGCTGACGAACGCATCATCACCCTCGACGAAATGCCAGGTTGGGACAACTACAACGAAGCAGCCGCAGCAACTAACGCCTGCCCGACTTCTACGCAGAACGCCAAGTTCGGTGCAGATACAGCCAAGGCAAATTCTGAAAACGTAGACCTTCTCATGGGCGTGACCTACAAGGCCATCAACGATAGCGGCGCAAATATCGAATTCAAGAAGGTTCCGAACTTGACCGGTGCAAAGAGTATCGCCGTCACGATTGAAAACAAGGGTTCCGGTGGCGAAATGAACGGCATCTGGATCGGCATGGCATTCGTCCGCGACGGTTCCAAGGACAAGGCTTGGACCTGGGAACAGTCCCCGTCTGATGGTTGCTGGCTCAACGACGGTGCAAAATCCACTTGCGAATTCGCCATCGAAACGTACACCGATGACGCAGGCGTTGAACATCCGATGGACCTCGACAACCTCTTCTCCGTCACCTTCATCTTGGCAGGCGCAAACGGTTTCGAAGGCACCGTCCTCTTCGACAACATGGTCACGGACAACGGCATCATCATTAACGGATTCAACAAGAAGACTGAACTCTTCACCGCCGCAGACCAGAGCAAAGGCCACATCGCAAGTATCGAGCTCTATAACAAGGACGGTACGCCGGTAACGCCTTCCGCACTTAAGCCGATTACCGCCGCAAAGAAGGCAGGCATGAGCGTCAAGAACGGAAACCTCTCGCTTACCGCAAACGTTTCCGGTTTCGCAAGCATCGACGTGTTCAACATGATCGGCAAGCGCATCGCTACACTCCACCGCGGAAACCTCAGCGCAGGCAGCCACACGTTCAGCCTCCAGAACCTCAACAAGGGTCAGTACATCATCCGCGTCAAGGGCGCAGGCTTCAACGCCACCCAGAAGGTTCTCATCAAGTAGACTATAACACAAAAAGCCAAATACCTAAAGGCGGCCGTGAATACGGCTGCCTTTTCTTATTTTTGAATATTCAAAATCCATTACCACCACCTCGACAAGCTATTGACTTTTATAGCTATTGTATATATATTATATATATGATATTCGAATGGGATGAAAACAAGGCTAAAATCAATTTTGCCAAGCACAAGGTAACTTTTGAAGAAGCCCAAACTGTATTCTACGACGAAGAAGCTCTTTTAATAGCAGACGAAAAACACTCAGATGAAGAGGATCGTTTTATATTATTGGGCGAATCAACATCTATGAGAACGCTCTTGGTTTGCTACTGTGAACGCGGAGACGAAAACGACGAAGTCATTCGCATCATCTCATCTCGAAAGGCAAACAAAAAGGAATCTGAACAATACTGGAAAAGGAGGTCCCTATGAAAAAGAACTACGATTTCAGCAATGCGGTTAAAAATCCATACGCAAAAAAACTCAAAAAGACGATTTGCATCAATATCAGCGAATCGGTTATCGCTTATTTCAAGACTCTTTCCGAGAAGACTGACATACCCTATCAAGTACTAATCAATATGTTCCTTGCTCAAGCGAAAGCCGAAAAAATGGAACCCAAATTCATCCCAAAATCTCCTCGAAAAAAGCAAGTCGCCTAAAAGCATAAACGCCACCATTAAGGTGGCGCATTTTTTATTTACGATTGATAGTATTCTTCGGGAGACTTGTCGTAGAATCTAGCGAAGAAATCCGATACGCCATCCCAATCAGGGTATATCGTATCAATAGTCCGACCAAGCAAATTCAATTCTTCACGCAACCGCAACTTTGCACTTTGTGGAATGCATATTTTAGTCATCCGAATTTCAGGACCTTTGTTAGACTCCAATGTTGCGATTTTATGCTTGTCGCCATTGAGTCCAAAAAGAAGGAACGCTCCCTGCTGCGAACGTATACGGGGATTGTCTAACAAAGGATGAACGCAGAAAATGGACTCCATATTATCTTTTTTTATCCAGCCACTAAAATAGGGTTTTTCAGCTCTGATTTCGTGAATCAGGTGTTTAATCGAATCATTTTCATTAAATTTTTCGCGAGCCCATTCGTCATCAGAATAAGGCATATCTTTTACAGACAAAGCATCGTTTTCATAATGATAAACCGCAATATTCGAAATAACACTTACAACATCAGAATGGTAATTTCGAATACTGTCCTTCGGAACTTCATATACTAAAACAACAGCATCACAATTGTCACTTCGCTTTGACTTAGGATCATTATAAAGTGCAAAAAACAATCCAATCAATGGGTCTAACGTAACATCCAAAAGCCTCGTAGGAATAAAGTAATGCTGCATCAAGACCAATTTTTCAAAGGTCGATTTGCAACCTGCGAATTCTTGACTAAGCCTGCGCTCGCATTCACGAAACAGGTCTGACTCGTTATTATCTTCTAGCCATTTTCCACGGGCAATTCCAGGTTGCCCCGCCGTTTTGCCATAATCCTGCGGTTCGCCACGAAAATACAGCTTGGACTTATCCATCGAGCCAGCATTTACCCCGTTCGCGGACAAATCTTTTAGGCATTCAAGATATTCTGCAACAGAATGAATTATATATTGCATAGGCATTAGGGATTTTTGATGGAGATTATTGTAAAGGGTGAATCACCTTCAACCGTCAATTTCAAAGCTTTTTTGTTAATCATCGCCGTTGCAAAAATGGTCTTCTCGATTTCATTTTTAGAACCTACAACAAATTCTGTTTTTTCGTTCATGAACTTAGACGATTCTGGCGAGTTTCCTTCAAGAACAAGCCACTTTGTTTTTTCGTCTTTAATGTAGGCATATTTACCTGCACCATTGAGAAGTACATTACCACCATCCTTCACTTCTGCAATGGTAGCAATAATTGTGTATTGATTTTTCACAGAGATTTTCATTTCATCCTTAGAATTTTTAGCCATAAATTAGCTCCTTTTTTAGTTGATTGTCAATAAAACGAATACTATGAGGTTAATCCTGGAGACAACGAACGCTATACCCACGGTTTTTACCAGAGTCATCCAAGTATGCATAGTCATCGTTAAAACCCAAGTACACATCGTAGGCAAGGTTGCTAATAAGCTCAGAGGCGCTCCAGAAGAAAGTGAAATTGCCAGCATCGTAGATGCCATCGTAGTCCCTAACGCCAGCAGGGAGCGCCGAGAAACCATAAGCATCCGTGTCATCGCTACTATTCCAGCCCGTTTGCGACTTCAAAATTTTACCAGCAGAAGATACGTCTCCGACTGTAGAGATTAGTAATTCCCATTCAGCCTTATTTGGCAGGTGCCAACCATTTGGGCAAATTCCCTGAACCTTTGCAGGTAATGTACATGTTTTGCCGTTACCACAATCCTGTGGGTTATCGACATCGGTAGCAAGTTTCACCGAGTCAATAGCAGCAGCCCAAGTGTAATAACGACCTATTACAGAACAATTTGGCGTATCATCACTATTTTCTGAACCATAGCACCAACTGCTACCATTAAGAGATTCATCGTAATAGTTTAAATTTTCCGCCATCCACACTTGATTACCAATCTTTACGGTCTTGTAGACTTTGTTATCACGACTGTCTGTCATAGTGCCGTATTTAATTTCCGAGTTCAGACGAACTTCCTTAGGCACATTCCAGCTCCAATTTTTCAAGCTTACCCAGCCTTTTTCCGTGCAGTAATATTTATTGGTTTTGGTCACCACACCATCAATTCTATTACCAACTTCTGTTGCAGAGCACATCTCGCCATAAGTGTCATAATCGATCTCCTGAGCTTCCAGCCAGTCCATCATAACAGTATCCCTCCAAGAGTAATATCCAGCCTCATAAAAAACAGAATCACACACATAAAACTTATCATCAACAGAACTCTTACTAATTTTTCCAATGCGATTGGTCGTACAACCATTCAAATTAAGAGTCGTATCGTTTTGTGTTGGTATGAGCCATTTTTTCAAGGTTTCATCATACTTGTAAACAGTATTAGTGCTGTCACCCTTACGCAATTCGCCGTCCTCACACTTACCCCAAGCATGCGTATCTACAGTAACACTATCAGTCTCTATCCACTCGCGGTTTTTGCAAATGTACCAATGGTTGTGTCGGGAATAAGAATCTTTTACCCTGCCCGTATTTTTGCTAAAGTCTTTTTCGCGAGCTTCCGTGCAGCCTCCTCCCAAAGCGACCTCTATCGTTGTTGCATAGCGCCATTTCTTGAGCTTGCCATCGTAATCGTAATATCGCGTAGTCACGTCACCAGCCTTGAGTTCTCCATCCTTGCCCGCCGCCCACTGGTATGTGTCCTTCTCTAAATAGGAAGCAGGTTTCCATGCACCGTCCTTACAGATAAAGCGATCACTCTTACCGTAGGTATTACTAAGTTCGTTCTTTGTTGCGACAACTTTCCCTTCATTCTTAGAATCGCATTTCCCCAACCCATAAATCGCGACCCAAAAATTGCGCACACATTTTTCAAAATCGGGGACTGTTCCCAGGTTCCATTTTTCGATACTTTGACGAATTTTCGAGAAACCATTATAGTCATGGCCACTGTAATAATCATACGCTTCATACTGCGAGTACGTAGCAGCCCTGTCGGCTATTGCGGCCTTGGTTTTCTCGTCATCCCAAGAGCCATCTTTAGCGATGTCGGTTGCAAATTTCGTCAGGCGTTCGGTCAGCTCCGCTTCGCTTAATTCTTTATAATCGCCATACTCGTTTACTGAGCCTCCGAGCATCAGCACACTAAATGCGAGTAAAGCAGCATTGTCATCACCTTTGCCGAAGATGTCCAAATCTTCGGAATTTGCAAATTCGCCATTGATTCCAAACGCATTCAGAATTTCTGCTTCAGCCTGTTTCTTGGCTGCTGTGAAATTGATTCCAGATTCAATCAAATGCAATACGCGCTCGTATTCTAGATGCGTAAGCAAGTTGATGTTCACATTTTTGCGGTCGCTCAAGTCTGTCAATGCGTTGAGGGTGATCGTTCCTCTAGACTTTTCGCCCGTAACTTCGTTACGGAAATAGCCTGTAGCCTCAAGCAAAGCGTACTGGCTCGCAAGGCTCACACTAGATACGCTGAATTTGCCATCGTCGCTTGTGATTTTCCCAGAAAAACTCTTACCTGTCTGGGCGAAAGTTTTACCGTCAAGTTCGTAAAGCTTGACTGTCGAACCGGTGACAAACGGCCCCTTTTGCGATAAACCGCTAATGGACTTGTTCTTGACAGCCACCACCTTGGGCTGAACGTAAGCGGAACTATCTTGTTCGTATTTGAAGCTGCTGCTAGAGGTTTCCTTGCCACTAGATGATGAGCTTGTCTTACTCGCATTGCTTGAAGAAGATGCCTTACCACTAGATGAGGACTTAGCCTTATCATTGCTTGATGAAGACTGAGTTTTCTTGCTACTAGAAGATGACGCCTTGCCGCTACTGCTAGATTTTTTATCAACATTCTCATCGGAGTCGGGAGTCCAGTCGCCGTCTTCACACACATAGGCAACCTTTTCATCCTTTACATAAGCTGTAGAGCCTTCGCGCTTGTTAGAGCAAACAGGTAAATCATCAAATGCTTTAACAACCAAATCGGTGTCTGTGGACTCAATAGACTCACTAGTCTGTTCAGGCGCACTTGAACTGCTGTCATCGCCGCAAGCGATAAACACCCCCAAAGCAGCAATGGTTACCGCCAACTTGATTGTTTTATTGAAATTTTTTCCATTTCTCTTGCAGACTGTCATGACAGACTCCTTTATAAAAATTCTAAGGAGTTTCGCCCCTGTCGCAATGATTTCCGTCGATTTTTGAGAATACAAAAAAGGACGCAGATCGCTGCATTTACCACATTGAGGCTCTCGACTGCCTGTACAAGATAAATGCAAACGACCCACGCCCCAAAGCGGGCGACAGAACTGCTAGGCTAACGCCAAAAACATCTTGCAATGAAGCAAGATCCGCAGTTTGTCGAAACACGCCAAAAAGTCGCTTAGAACAGCGACTCAATAAACGCATTTACGTGAGCGTTCACCTTGTCCTCTTGTACATGAAACTGTCGAGATTTCAATGTGAGAACAAGAGCAAAAAACTCTATTTGTTCAAAAAATAGCTTAAAACCGAGATTTCGTAATACTTCAATTTCCAAACCATTACGAAATGTGCCTAAAAATCAGAGATTTCGTAATACTTCAATTTCTGAACTATTACGAAAAGTCACTAAAAACACGAGATTTCGTAAAGGTTCAAGCATGGACGAGCTGAGTCCGGGAGGACTATACTCTCACACGAAACACATTCAATGTGCATTCCGTCACTTTTTGCCCCGAACAGCCAAAATAAAACGTTTATTTATCTTACATTTCCGTGAAAATATTGCACTTTATCACAGTGCGTCTTGACTTCATTTTTTACAAATCTATTTTTCAATACAGTTGTTTGGATGTCTGGAGTGTGGACATTTTTGACGGTTTTGTCAACACCCCGCGATTCTAAAATAGCTTATTTTAACTTTTTTATTTAGTTTCAGCAAAAACATATCAAGGGATACCCAATGATCAACTTCAAGACTTTGCTCGTAACATCGCTCCTCGGAACGGCCGCTTTTGCAGCCCCGGGTCTCACGGTAAGCGGAACCGATTTGCAATACAACGGCAAGAAGATTTTCTTCTCGGGTACAAACCTCGCCTGGAGCGACTACAACTCTGACGTAGGCGCCTCCCCGCTTGACGAAAATGCTTGGCGCAAGGCAGTGGAAGGCACGCGAGCCGCAGGCGGTAACGCAATCCGCTGGTGGCTTTTCAACAACATGAGCCAGAGCCCGACTATTGACGAATCTACGCACTTGGTTACAGGTCCGAAGGAAAACACCATCGCCAACATGAAGAAGGCTTTGGACATTGCCGAAGAATACGGCGTGATGGTCTCGATGTGCCTTTTCAGCCACAACTTGATGGAACCGAACCAGTGGGGACTTTACAACGAAAAGCTCGACATTACCGCTAACGAATTGCTTTTCGAAGATGCTGGCACCAAAGCATTTATAGACAACGTTCTTATTCCGGTCGTGAAAGCCATTGGCAACCACAAAGCGCTCATGACTTGGGAAGTCTTTAACGAACCCGAGGGCATGACTAGCGAATGCAGCGGTTGGACCACAAAGAAGATGGCACTCGCCAAAATCCAGAAGTTTACGAACAAGGTTGCAGCGGCCATCCACTCGACAAACCCGGAACTTCTCGTTTCGACGGGTAGCGTGAACATCAAGTATCAGAAGCATTGGAACGATGCCGCCCTCATCGAAGCGGGTGGCGAAGCGAATGGTACGCTCGACTTTTTCCAGACACATTACTACCCGTACTGGCAAAACGATGCTGTGAGTCCGTTCGTGAATACGGCGGCCCAAATGGCAACAAAGTACAGCTACGACAGCAAGCCGATGATTATTGGCGAATTCCCGGCAAGCGGCTGGGCAGGCGACACCTATACGGCAAGCATGGCTGCCAAGACTCAGATTACCACGGAAGAATGCTACCGCAAGGCTTTTGACGGCGGTTACGCAGGCGCTCTCGCCTGGCAGTACATCGGCGACAAGACCGAAGCTAACTTTGGTGGCTACAGCTACACGATTGATCCGGCGCTCAAGGCAATGACTGCTCTCGCCGCAAAAGAAGAGGCAAGCATCAAGATCAAGGACGTGAACATTGAAGGCGGTTCCGGCGGAAACGGCATGATGGCCGTGACTTACGGTGGGGATAACGCCCAGGTGGAATACCAAAACAAGGGCGGCTGGGACCTCTCCGGCGCAACGACTTTCACTTGGACAGCCAAGAACAACGGCGCATCGGACGCAGACCTCTATTTGATTTTCAAGCTCACGGATTCCTGGACCTGGACGGAAACGGAAGGCAGCTGCAAGGTTCCGGCTGGCGAAAAGGTCACTTGCTCCATCGACATTTCTAGCTTTGCCGACCGCAACAAGACGCTCAGCATCACGTTTGCGAACTACGCCGCAGGCTACACCGGCACGGTGATTTACGACGATATCAAGGCTGGCGCCACGACGCTCTTTGACTTCAACAAAGACAAGTACGATGCCTTCAAACGCGGTTACGAAAACACCGAAGAAATGATCCCGGAAATCAAGATCGTTTTCGATGAAAACTACGTTTATGGCAAATCCACAACTTTGACAAAGAGCAAGATTGTCACTTCGAAGTTCACCATCAGCGGCGACAAGATTATGCTCAACACAAAGGCTAAGGGCCAGGTCAGCGTCGACGTGTTCGGCATGAACGGAAGAATCATCGCTACGCTCTTTAACGGAGTGCTTGGCGCAGGCAACTACGTGTTCAGCCTTGCCGATATGCCGAAGGGTCAGTACATCATCCGCATGAAGGGAGCTGGAATCACCACGACACAGCCGGTGATTGTGAAGTAGTCTTAAAAGGAGATTCCCGGTCATCCCCGTCAAGCGAGGACAGGCGCGAGGACAAGCGCCGGGAATGACAAAGCAAAAGAGTTCCGCGAAAAAGCGGGACTTTTTCTTTAAATGTAACTGGATCCTTCGCTTCGCTCAGGATGACGAATTACGTTGCTCAGGATGACGTGGGGCATGACAATACTGCGTTTTAGACGAAAGCAGTGACGAAAATCCTTTGAATTTAGGGCGCAAGAATATAGATTTAGGGGTGGAGATATGGATGTTTATGAAACACTTTAACTACACAAATTTTGTCGCTACGGCAACTGTCGCAGCACTCGCAGGCACCGCTTTTGCCGCCACCCCCATCCGTTTAGAAGCCGAAGACGCCGTCCTCGCCGATGACCACAAAGTCGTCGTTACCGAAGATGCAAAGGCTTCTGGTGGCAAGTACGTCCAGATGAAAGAAGGCAACCTGGAATTCAAAGTGACTGTACCCGCCACGGGTTATTACACACTTTGGGCCACATACCAGCTGCCTACAGCTTCCGGAAACAAAATCCAGAACTTGACGGTCAACGACATTTCTGCCGGGCAGATTTCTTTCGGCACATCCGATGATTTCAAGACCATCAAAGGTGCGGGAAAAATCAAGCTCACCGCAGGCGAAAACAAAATCGGCATTGTGCATAGCTGGGGCTGGGTCAACCTCGACTACATTGAGCTCACAGAATACGAAGCAAGCCCGTGGAACATTTCACCGAAGCCTGTCACGCCGGAGCCTACCGAAAGCGCACAGAAACTCTACAACTTCTTGCTCAACAACTTCGGCAAGCACGTGATTAGCGGCGTCATGACGGAACGCCCGTTCGAAAACAACGGTCAGTACACCCCGCAAAACTACGAAACACAAACCGAGCTCAGCTACATCAACAAGGCAAGCGGCAAGAACGTGGTTCTCGTGGGTTTTGACTTTTTGCACGCCTCGGGCAAGAATTCTGACCAGCTGTGGTATCAGGGTTACACGCACGCTTCGCTCGAAATGGCAAAGACCGTCTGGAAAGCTGGCGGCATTCCGCAATTCAACTGGCATTGGAAAGACCCGATGCACGATGTAGAAGCATTCTACACCGAATCTAGCGGTAACACACCTTTCACGGAATTCAGCATTACCAAGGCTTACGATGAAGCCACCGGTAAGTGGAAAACCGATAGCGATGCGTACAAGGCAATGGTCCGCGATATGGAAATGATTGCCGACTCACTTTTGACTTTGCAAAAAGAAGGCGTCGCCGTTCTTTGGCGCCCACTCCACGAAGCTAGCGGAAAGTGGTTCTGGTGGGGTACCGATGGCGCAAAACCGTGCGTTGCTTTGTACAAGCTAATGTTTGATATTTTTGTAAACCAAAAAGGTTTGCACAACTTGATTTGGGTCTGGACCACCGACGAAGCAAACGATGCGCTCGACTGGTACCCGGGCGATGAATACGTGGATGTCGTCGGTCGCGACTACTATTACTACCCGCGCGAATCCAACCACTCCAGCCTCATCGGCAGCTTCGAGACGGTCAAGGAAATCTTCGGCGGCAAAAAGATTGTAACGCTCAGCGAAAATGGTTCTGTTCCCTACCCCGACGAAATGAAGGCCGATGGCGCCAACTGGAGCTGGTTTATGCCGTGGTATGGCGACTACGCAATGGAAGGCTGGGCAAACGACAACAATGCCGAAAGCTGGAAAATCGTGATGAACAACGAATATACCTTGACGCTCGAAGACATGCCGGGCTGGGACAAGTACGAAATCGTCCCACCGCCAACAACGGGATTCAAAAATTCGTTACGCTCGCAAAACATTGCAGCAAGTTTGTCTGTTATCGGCAAGAATTTGCAAATTAGCGTACCGGGTTTAAACGCCGCAAGTGCCAACGCAAGAGTCGTAATTTTCGATATGCAGGGCAATCAGGTGATGAGCCGCACTATCAACGGCACAAAAGCAAGCATCAACTTGAGTGGAATTGCAGCCGGGCAGTACCTCGTGAAAGTGCAAGGCAATGGATTTAACCAGAACGGAAAGATTTTAGTAAAGTAATTGAGAATACCAATCCCGGAACAGAGTCCGGGATGACAATGCAAAAAACAACGTTCCCGACACAAGGCCGGGATGACAATACAAAAAATATTGGAGTGTAGATATGGGATGTAAAACAATCGCGGGCGCTTGCTCCGCAATGGCTTTTGCCACAGCAATCGCGGCAACATCAGTTTATGCCGCACCGACAACTTACGAAGCCGAAAGTCAACCTGGCGTTGACGCATCTTCAATCGTATCTGCCGAAGGATTTTCCGGCGGCAAGTACGTAAAACCGGGCTCTGACGGTTTTACATTCAAAGTAAAAGTCGAAGAAACCGCCGTCTACGACTTCACCACAAAAGTCCTGATTAAACAATACGACTGGTTCGAATCGAAGATTGCCGTGAACGGCACAGAAGCAGGCTCATTGCTCACCAAGCCGCGCACTTGTGATTCTGCATTCGTGATTACCGCTTCCGCCAAAATGCGCGCAGGCGAAAATACCATCACTGTCGGTAACGGCGGCGCTCTTGGCGTAGACTACATCACCGTCGAACGCCACCCGGATCCAACTTACACAATCAGCGAGTCGCCAGTAACCCCTAATGCGACAGAATCAGCCCGCAAAGTTTACAGTTTCCTCCGTGAAAACTTTGGCAAGAGCACCATCAGCGGCATGATGATTAGCGACCAGAATTTCAACTACGATTACGGCAACATGCGGCTCATTCCACCGGGAGGCTGCACTCCCGCCGATTCCTGCAAATACAGTGACGAAGAAGTCTCGTGGAAAGGCCAGACGGATATTGCCGAATTCTACAAACGCACAGGCCACTACCCCGCCATTGGCGGCTTCGACATGCTGTTTGCAGCAGGAGGCCACCATGAAGAAGGCTGGTTCAAGGGCTACACCGAAAACAACCTCTTAATGACCGAAGACCTGTGGAAAATGGGCGGCATTCCGACTTATACCTGGCACTGGAAAGTCGGCGAAGACACTGTTTTCTACACCAAGGACGCCTATCCGAACAACGGCTACAAAGCAAGCGGATGCACCGAAGGCGTCAAGGGCACAAGCGAGAACAACACCTGCTTTAACTACACCAAGGCATTCAAGGGCGACAAGTGCGAAGACATCGACGAGACCTCGCAGGAATACAAGGACATTGTAGCTGATGTCGATATCGTATCAGGCTACTTCAAGCAACTGCAAGAAAAGGGAATCGCTGTCGTGTGGCGCCCACTTCACGAAGCTAGCGGTGGCTGGTTCTGGTGGGGCGTCGGCAGTAGCGATTGTTACAAACAACTTTACCGTCTCGTCTTTAACCGCATGGTGAAAACAAACGGCCTCAAGAATTTGCTTTGGGTCTGGAACATCAATACGGACCCGCAATTTGGTTACGATTATTCGGCCCTCAACGCAAGCTGGTACCCGGGCGACGAATACGTGGACATCGTTGCGGTTGACATTTACGACCCGCTCAACAACCACAATTCCGGCGCGAATTACTACAACAAAATCGTGAGCGATGTCGGCACCAACAAGATGATTGCACTCAGCGAAAACGGAGCAATTCCGGACATCGACAGCATTGCCGAAGACAAGGCCAATTGGAGCTATTGGATGACATGGAGCCAGACCTGGAGCGGAAATTTCTTGGAAAAGACTCCTACGGACATGTGGAAAAAGAATCTCGACGACAAGCGCATCATTGCACTTGACAACATGCCTGGTTGGGATAAAGTCAGCGTTCACAATCCTATAGCAAAGCGCACCGTAACAAATAAAGTAAATATTACCATAAACGGAAAGTCACTTTCGCTTTCTACAAATCAAAATGGACGCGCCACAGTTACTGTTTTTGACCTGACCGGACACCGAGTTGCTACACTTTTGCAAGGTCAAATTTCGGCAGGAACGCATAGCTTAAGCCTCCAATCGCTCGCCGCCGGCAACTACATCGTCAAGGCAAGTGTCGGGCATCACAACACCATGCAGGTTTTGCGCTTAAAATAGTGTGCGCTGCAACATGTATTTTAAAAAAAAGGTTCACTTCCGAACCTTTTTTCTATTTTTAAGGCATGACCGAAAAGAACCCCCTTTATTTTACAATTCACGGACATTTTTATCAACCGCCCCGCGAAAACCCTTGGACTGGTGTTATCGAGAACCAGCCGAGCGCACGTCCGTTCCACGATTGGAACGAACGCATTGCCAGCGAGTGCTACAGCCCGAACTCCGCAAGCCGTATTTTAAATTCTAAAGGCAAAATTGTCGATATCGTAAACAACTACGATTTCATGAACTTCAACATCGGCCCGACTCTCATGGGCTGGATTCGCACCAACACGCCCGACACCTACAAGCGCATCCAGGATGCCGACAAGCGCAGCCAGGAACGCATGAACGGGCACGGCAATGCGATTGCTCAAGTTTACAACCACATCATCATGCCGCTTGCAAGTGCACAAGACAAGCGCACACAAATCCGCTGGGGCATCGAAGATTTCAAGTTCCATTTCGGTCGCATGCCCGAAGCCATGTGGCTTGCCGAAACAGCCATCAACTTTGAAACAGTTGTCGAGCTCATCAAGGCAGGCATCAAATACACGATTCTCTCGCCCACGCAGGCTGACAAGTTCCGCAAGTTTGGCGACAAGAAGTGGACCGACTGCAGCAACACAAATATCGATACCACGCGCCCGTACCGCATTTACCCGCGCGACAAGGAAGGCAACCTCGTCTGTGACGGTTACCTCGACGTGTTCTTCTACAACCCATGGCTTTCGAGTGCCGTCGGCTTTGAACATTTGCTCCGCGATGCCGGAACATTCGGCCACCGCATTGAAAGCGCTTGGGACGCAAACCGCAGCGATCCGCAGCTCGTAAGCATTGGCACTGACGGCGAATCCTACGGCCACCATGAACCGTTTGGCGACATGTGCGCCGCATGGCTCTACAACAAGTTTGCACCGCAGAACAACATGGTTCCGGTGAACTACGGCTGGTTCCTCGAAAAGTTCCCGCCCAAGCACGAAGTCGAACTCAAGAACTTCTATGGCGAAGGCTGTGCCTGGAGCTGCGCTCACGGCGTAGGCCGCTGGTACAGAGACTGCGGTTGCTCCACCGGCGGTGGCGCCGACTGGAACCAGAAATGGAGAGGCCCGCTCCGCGACGCTTTCAACCATCTCAAGGAAGTCGCCGACAACATCTTCGTTCGCGAATTCGAAAAGATTTCAAAGATTGACCCGTGGGAAGCACGCAACAACTACATCCAGGTGATTGTCGCGCCCGAAGACGAATCCCGCAAGGAACAGTACCTCAAGAATACGCTCAAGGATTACGAAAAGCAAGAAGACCGCGCCAAGGCCATTCGACTTCTCGAAATCCAGAAGTTCTGCCTGTTCAGCTTCACGAGCTGCGGCTGGTTCTTCAACGATATCGAAGGGCTCGAACCGGTGCAGAACATGCGTTACGCTCTCCGCGCGATGCAGCTTTTAAAGCCGTTCCTCCCGATGGGAGACAACCTCAAGAGCGAAATTCTGTACATTCTCGCCCGCGCCACAAGTAACGAACACAAGTGGAACGGCGCCGAAGTTTTCACGAAGTACGCCGAAGAAAACGTTCCGTCCGTCATCAAGCAGATGGCAGAACGCGCTGCGATTTACCACCTCGAACTCGAAGAAGACTACCTCAACAAGGATTCCCGCATCACGGCCACAAAGATTGCATCCCGCCGTCGCCAGACGCTTGTGCGCACGTCTTATGAAGACAACGATCTCGGCGAATCTTGCGTGACCACGAACTTGGTCGTCACAGACCAGCTCAGCCGTGTGAACATCGTCGTTGCGATGGGCGAAGAAAAGGAAAGCGGACTCACGTTTGTTGAAAATACGAACATGACAACGGAACAGCTCCACGAGCTCTACCCGACAGCATACGTTGTCCGCATGAGCAATCTCGCGAGCGATTCTCTGAAGCGCATCAACCAGCTTTCGACGCAGATGCACCTCGAGAACATCACAAAGTCGTTCTCCGGCTTTGCGCTGAACCATGGCATTTCCATCGACAGCCTTGCCGACCCAGACCACACCTTGCCGGACACAATGAGAAAGATCCTCACTGTGGAAATCAACGCCCGAATTCACCATGCCGCTTTGCAGTTGCTGAACGAGCACAACAAGGCTACAATCGAAGAAATTCACGAGCTCATCACCGAAGCAACAGCGCTCAACACGCACTTTAGCTTTGGCGGTCTTGGTCACATGTTCTTCCATAAGCTCACGCTCCTCATTGACGAAGTTGCGAAGAAGTTCAACGAAGAAACGCTCAACTACATCACCGACCTCATCACAGTCGCCGATTGGCTGAAGATTTTCATCAACAAGACTTCTCTCGAAAACCACGTCTTTGGCATCTACAAGCAATACAAGGCAGAACCTGACGGAAAGTTTGCGGCCCTCAAGCCGATGTTCCAATGGTTAAACTTTGAGGTGGTTTAATGTACAAGCAGCCGAGCGCCCCACTCATTACAGCGCAAGAGATAAACGCGCGTCTGGACTCACTCGCCTCAGAACTGAAGGCGTTTGATTTCGACGTGATTTTATCTGCACTCACCGGCAGCTACATGTTTACCGCCGACTTGTCACGCCGTATCGCGACTCCGAAATTGCGCATCGCATTTATCAAGGCGTCAAGCTACGGCGAATCCGACAAGCCAAATGCAAATGTCCATATTTCGGGCCTTGAAGGTCTCGACATCAAGGGCAAGCGCGTTTTGTTGATTGACGACATTCTTGACACTGGCAACACGATGTATTCTCTCGTGAAAGCCCTCGCGGACTACTCCCCCGCTTCCATCACGACTTGCGTACTGTTGAACAAGGAATCACGTCGAATCGTAGATTTCCATGCTGATTATGTTGGTTTTGAAATTGAAGATAAATTTGTGGTAGGTTACGGTCTCGACTATGCAAACGCATACCGCACCTATCCAGAAGTATGGGCACTTGAAGAAGCATGATTGAAAACAACAATAACATAAACAACAACGATAACGATGACTTGAACGAAGTCAAGAAACATGCGACCATGACGTTCGCCGCGCTCGAGCGCAGTTTCAACAGAATGGCTTACCGCAGAAGAAACACCATTCGCATCATCGTATGCTTGCTGTTCTTTTTCTTAGGCTACCAGGCCAACAACTGGTTTAGCAGCAAAATTCCGACGGAAAAGATCATCGAGAAAATTGCAGCACAGCCGGACCTTCCGAACAAGTGCAAATTCCGTTATGACCGTTCCATGGAATACGCCATCATGCACGAATGCGTTTTCTCGCACGACACGCCGACAGACGACGTGAAGCTGATCCAGCGCATCAATTACTGCTCTTGCGCCTTGGAACGCGTACAAAAAAAGAAGCCCTTCCAGAAGATGTTTGAAAACAACCTGGAGGACTTCACATTTAAGATTCGCGAAGAAATCCTTTGCAAGGACGAAAAGATTCCGCAAGCGCTCGAAATGGAATACGAAACGCCTGCAAAATAATTCCTTACAATATCAACATTCCGTCGCCGTAGCTGAACAATTTAAGCTTGTTCTCTACGGCCATTTTGTATGCGTCGAGCGTGTTTTCACGACCATAGAATGCCGACACAAGCAAGATAAGAGAGCTCTTTGGCCAATGGAAATTAGTTAAGAGACCATCCACAATCTTGTACTTGTATCCTGGGTAGAAGAACGCATAGGTCACGCCCTTTTGCGGTTTCAAAAATCCGTTGGCATCGGCAACAGTTTCAATCACGCGCGTACTTGTAGTACCGACCGTCACAATGCGGCCGCCTTCGCGCTTTGCCTTGTTGATGATGTCGGCGTTTTCCTTGGTGAGCTCGTAATGCTCGCCATGCATTTTATGCTTTGTGAAATCTTCGACGGAGATGTTCTGGAACGTTCCCGGGCCCACGTGGAGCGTGACTTCAGCAACGTACACGCCCTTCGCCTTCAAGTCTTCGAGCATTTGTTCGCTAAAGTGGAGGCTTGCGGTCGGTGCGGCCACAGCGCCAGCGTACTTTGCGAAAATCGTCTGGTACGCTTTCTTGTCGTCTTCGTCATCGGGGCGGTCAATGTAAGGTGGCAGCGGAACGTGCCCTTCCTTGTTCATGACCTCTTCCATCTCGGCTGGAGTCTTCTCAAAACGGAGAACGCGGTTTCCGTCTTCTTCATGAACTTCTTCCACGAACGTGCGCACGCCAGCAAGCTTGAGTTCACGCCCAACCTGGAAAGCCTTGCCCGGATGCACCTTAGCTTCAAAGCGCGCCTCGCCCGCTTCGGACGGATTTAACGCCTGCACCAAGAGGACTTCGACCTGACCGCCAAATTGCGTTTCGCCATACAGACGAGCCGGAATCACCTTCGTATTGTTCACCACGAGGCAATCGCCTGGGCGGAACAGGTCAACAATTTCAGGAGCCTTCATGATGCGGCGTTCGCCGCCATTTTTGGGGCAATACAGAATATGCGTTTTGCCCTTGCCCGCCGTGCGGGAGGCAATCAATTCTTTCGGGAATTCAAAGTTGTAATCAGAAAGACGGTAATCCATTACTACGCCTTCATGTCCTTCAATGTATTTTTCAATTTTTCAATCATTTCTGTGCGCAGAGATTCCGGCTTCAGGATTTTCACATCCGGCAACACGCCAAACAGCCATGTCTTAAAGTCCGGAGTCAAGCGGAGCTTCAGCGTCACAATCATATTGCCGTCTTTATCTTCGGTGATTTCGGCAGCCGGAGAAAAACGGGACTTATTAAACTGAGTCTTAAGCCAGCCCGTCTTGATAAGAAGCGTCACCGTTTGCGGATCTTCGGTAGAAACATACTTGCCAAAGGCATACTTGTAATGTTCATAAACGCAGAACGGTTCACGAAGCGTCATGGCACAGTTGTTCGTCTGGACAACGCTCATGATATTTTCGACAAGATAATTTTTAAAGATATGCGTTTCGGCATACGTTTCATCAGCCGCAATCAGGTAAAGCGTATCAATGCGCATCACAAGCTTAATCGGGCAAACTTCAATAGTTTTCTTTTCGGTTTCTTCGTTCGTACTTCTGTACACAATACGGATTCTAAAGCCTTCACGAATTGCAGACAAAAGCTTTGACACCATCGTATCTTGAGCCTTATGGTCGCAGAACGGGCCATAATCCATAATGTAGTTCGGGTCAAGTGTAATCGCTTCGGCCTTGAATCCATCCGGGTCCGTTGTCTGCATGGACGAAATAACGCTATCGATGAGCTTACGGTTTTTCAAGTCCAAAGGCGTTGTATCGTTCATCGTCTTTTTCAACTTTTCAAGTTGCTTGACGATTTTCTGGTTAAAGTCCACCTTCTGTTCGGTTTGAATAACGTAAAAAGTTTCGCCATCCTTTTTGAACTTATGGAGACCACAATTTTCCTGTTCTAGTGCATTTAAATGGCGGAAAATAGTTCTCGGTCCGCAATCCATCGCCTGTGCAAGCATCGACACCGTCATCGGCACACGAAGTTTGCATTTAATCTTATTTATCTTTTCATATCCTGTAGCCATTTTTCACTCCTCTTTTTCCTAAGTTTTTAAAATTCTTAGACGGTTACCCACCGCTACCGACCGTGCAAAACCGGCAACAGCCAATAGCGCAAACTCTCTCTGTATAATATTTGCCACACGCCCCTCGACCAGGAATCGCTTGCCCACATACGTGACATGAACAAATGAATTTTTCAAGAAGCTGTATGACGCAAGCTTATCCATAATTTTCCGGCAAAGGTCTTTTTTGCCAAGATTCTTTTTTAGAATCGCAGTTCCATGCATATTCAAGGAGACAACGCCTGGAATACTTTCAATACGCGATTTCAGTTCATCAGGATAAACTTCATCTTCGTAATAGAACGTCACCTTTGCAACTCCAGATTTCACCTTGACGCTGTACTTGAAAATCGGATGAGCAATATCATCCAAGACATCCCATATTTGTCGCTCCAAGTCCTCGTCGGAAACCTTGGAATTCTTGCGGACGCGAACCATGTTCACGCAGCCGCGCAGTCCTGCAATTTCGCCAATTTTGGTCTGTATTTTTCGCTTTGTCGCAAGGCTATCCACAAAGCCTCGCAAATAAACAATTCCCTGCCCCGCTTCAACGGAAACATCTTCACTAAGCCCATCAGACAAAAGTTCCAGATGCTTACGCACAACAGAAATGACTTCTTGATTCGGAGGATTTTCCGCATAGCGCGGATAGCTCATAAAGACGATTAATCCGTCATCCATCTTCACCACAAGCTTGTCCTTGGTTTCGTCTTTGACGACACCAATGGCAATTCCAAACTGCTTGCGGATGACATGGTAGACATGGTCTCCCAACAAGGTGTTCACACACTGGGCAGGCAATAGCCGATAGCCATTGGGCGATACCTCATGGTCTATCGGAATTTTTGGGCCCTCGAACTTTGCATCCGCAGGTCCATTTTTATAGACGACAACTTCCTTATCCCTAGACTGGAAAAAACTCTTGACGATACAAGGACGGGTTGCCCCATCAAAGTAGAGCCAATCGCCTGGAAAAATTCGGTTGTGCCCATAGACCTTTGCATACTCGGATTGCGGATCATCCTTATGGCAAAACGCAAATTCCTGCGAGAAAGCCACATGATACGTTCCGCAATGAGTACAGACACAAAGTAGCGGAATACCGCGTTCCATACCCCCATACGTCGTGTACTCTTCCATGGCGCAGACGTCATGGCGAACTGCCTGCTGGCATTGCCGGCAGTACAGCAGCTGCGAGTACAATCTGTATGGAAAATATTGACGCATAGTTAGGTTTTAGGGATTAGGGATTAGGGAATTAGGTTAAAAGAATCACGCACTTCGTGCGTCTATATAAAGCGGCTTTGCCGCCATTATTTTCCTATAACCTAACACCTATCACCTGTTACCTATTTCATCAGCGGGAGCGCCACGTCGATGCGGCGGAGCACTTCTTCCTTACCGATAATTTCGAACATTTCCCAGAGGCCAGGACCAGCAGTCACGCCGGACACGGCAAGACGCGGAGCGCCCACCAGTTCACCGACCTTGTGACCACAGCGTTCGGCAAGCTCATAGAATCCCTTCTCGATCACCGGAGTCTTGAAGTCTTCGATGGAGGCGAGCATATCGCGCACGAGCGTTGCGATTTCCTTGGAGCCTTCACCAAAATGCTTCTTCGCACCCTTTTCGTCGTATTCTGTCGGAGCGACAAAGAAGTACTTTGCCATCGTTGCGAGATCCTGCACAAAATGCGCACGCGGCTTGAGCTGTTTCACGATTTCGAGCAAGCGTTCGTTCGGTTCCGCACTCGTATCAACACCCATAGCCTTGAGGCCATCAACCATGATGTTCTTGAGGAATTCGTCATCGCACATGTGGATGTGCTGGCCGTTCATCCACTGGAGTTTCTTTTCGTCGAAGCTTGCGGACTTCGGGTTGATGCGTTCGAGCGTGAAGCAATCAATCATTTCCTTGACGCTCATCACTTCGCGATCATCACCCGGATTCCAGCCGAGGAGCGCGAGGTAGTTCACGAGCGTTTCCGGCAAATAGCCGAGGTCGCGGAAGTCACCGACAGAAGCGGCCCCCTTGCGCTTGGAAAGCTTACCGCCATTCTTGTCGAGAATCACCGGCAGATGGCACCAAACAGGCGGCTGCCAGCCAAAGGCCTTGTACAAGAGTTCGTGCTTCGGCGTGGAGCTAATCCATTCATCACCGCGGAGCACATGCGTCGTGCCCATGTAATGGTCATCGACAACGCTTGCGAAGTGGTAAGTCGGGTAACCGTCGCGCTTGATGAGCACGAGGTCGTCCAAAAGTTCATTCTGGTAGCTGATGTGGCCACGGATCATGTCATCAAATTCCGTGACTCCCGATTCCGGGACCTTGAAGCGGATGACAGCCTTTTCGCCAGCGGCAATGCGGGCTTCGGCTTCTTCGCGGCTGATGTTACGGCAGTGGCGGTCATAACCAGTGACCGGCACGTGAGACTTTTCCTGTTCAGCGCGGACTTCTTGCAAGCGTTCTTCGGTGCAGAAGCAGTAGTAAGCGCAACCGGCATCCAAGAGCTTCTTGATTTCGCGATGGTAGATGTCCAGGCGTTCGCTCTGGAAGTACGGACCGCAGTCACCTTCGCAACCCGGACCTTCATCCCACTGGAGGCCAAGCCACTTGAGGTCGCGCATCAAGTCGTGGAGAGCGGTTTCGTTATAGCGCTTACGGTCAGTATCTTCGATGCGCAGGTAGAATGTGCCACCCATGTGTTTTGCAAAGAAGTAGTTGTAGATTGCCGTACGTGCGCCACCGACATGCAAATAACCCGTGGGGCTCGGAGCAAAGCGTACACGGACAGGACTTTTTTCAGTCATAGATTCCTCTTTAAATCCATATTTTCTTTTATGACAAAAAATAGCAAATTGAGTCGTATAAAATTAAATTGAATCTTTGCAATTAAGCTCCATATTGGATGGCTTAACAGTTTGCGGACCCAATTTACTTCCAAAAATACTACGGCGATATTACAAAGTTACTTTTCTAGAAGCTCTTTTTTATCAAGAAACCAGCGGAATCTCCTGTTAATTGCTAAGTTGCGGGCGTCAAAATAGGAGTCATTATGATTATTAAACCGTTGATCCGCAGCAACATGTGCATTAATGCCCACCCGAAGGGCTGCGCTGCCGATGTCAAACATCAGATTGAATATATCGAAAAGAAGTTCACTACGCGTAGCATTCCTGCCGATGCACCGAAGACCGTTCTCGTCCTCGGTTGCTCTACCGGTTACGGACTTGCAAGCCGCATTGTTGCCGCATTTGGCTACAAAGCCACAACTATCGGCGTTTCTTTCGAAAAGGAAGGCTCCGACGGCGGAGTCGGCGAATCCCGCGAAAAGACAGGCACGCCGGGCTGGTACAACAACATGGCTTTCGACAAGTTCGCAAAGGATGCGGGCCTCGAATCCGTGACGTTCAACGGAGACGCGTTCTCGCACGAAATGCGCCAAAATGTTATCAACACACTCAAGAAGATGGGCAAGAAAGTCGATTTACTCGTTTACAGCGTTGCAAGTTCCGTGCGCGTTGATCCAGACAACGGTACCATCTACCGCAGCGTCTTAAAGCCCATCGGTCAAGTGTTCACAGGCGCTACGATTGACTGCCTCAGCGGTAAAATCAGCACCATCAGCGCAGAACCCGCCACCGCCGAAGAAGCGGCCAACACTATCAAAGTCATGGGCGGTGAAGACTGGGCACTTTGGGTGCGCAAGCTCAAGGAGGCAAGCGTTCTCGCCAAAGGCGTGAAGACCGTCGCTTATTCATATATCGGCCCGAAACTTTCGCACGCCATCTACCGCGACGGTACAATCGGTGGCGCCAAGAAGCATCTCGAAGCTACCGCTCTTGAACTCCACAAGGAACTGCAAAACGACCTCCACGGCGAAGCCTACGTCTCTGTGAACAAAGGACTTGTCACGCGCTCTAGCGCCGTCATTCCCATCATCCCGATGTACATTTCCGTGCTCTTCAAAGTCATGAAGGGAATGGGAAATCACGAGGGCTGCATCGAACAGATGGAACGCTTGATGACCGAAAGACTTTATACGGGTTTCAAAGTCCCGACGGACGAGAATCACCTCATCCGCATCGACGATTATGAATTGGATCCGAAAGTCCAGGCAGAAGTGGACAAGCGCATGGCAACCGTCACGCAAGAGAACCTCGCCGAAGTGGGTGACCTCGAAGGATACCGCCACGATTTTCTCGCGACAAACGGTTTCGACATTGATGGCGTGGATTATGAAGCAGACGTTGCCACATTGACAAGCATCTAATTTCTAACTTTGGTGCAAAACCCCTTAACATCAAGGATTACTTATGGAAACTCTCAATTCCATTCTCGATGCTATCGATGGGTACGTCTGGGGCGTTCCCCTCATTGTCATCATCCTCTTTGTAGGTATCCTCCTCACCATCCGTCTCGGCTGCCTGCAGGTCATGAACTTGCACAACGCTCTCCGATTCATGGCGCACAGCGAAAAAGACGGCGCAGGCGAAGTATCCAGCTTTGGAGCCCTCTGCACGGCACTCGCCGCCACAATCGGTACGGGTAACATCGTCGGTGTGGCAACCGCAATCGGCACCGGTGGCCCTGGCGCCCTTTTCTGGATGGAAGTCGCCGCATTCCTCGGCATGGCAACAAAGTATGCCGAAGGTTTGCTCGCCGTCAAGTATCGCACAGTCGATAAGGACGGCAAGGTTCTCGGCGGTCCGTTCTACTACATCGAAACGGGCATCAAGGAACGCTTTGGCTGGAACATGAAATGGCTCGCCGTGATTTTTGCAATCTTCGGCATGTGCGCTGGCCTCCTCGGCATTGGCACCATCACGCAGGTCAATGGCATCACGAGCGCTATGGCTCGCCTCACCCCGAACGCCGCTGAATTTGTCAACATCGGCGGAAACTCCGTGAGTGTCACCACAGCAATCGCAGGCCTCCTCGTTACGATCTTTGCGGCAACCGTCATCATCGGCGGTCTCAAGCGCATTGCAAAAGTCTCGATGTACATTGTTCCCATCATGGCAATCATCTACATCATTGCCTGCATTCTCCTTTTGCTCCTCAACTTCTCGCACATTTCTAGCGCCATCGAAACAATTGTGAAGGCAGCGTTTAATCCGTCTGCAGTCACTGGCGGCGTTGTCGGCTCTATCTTTATTGCGATGCAGAAAGGTATCGCACGCGGCATTTTCAGTAACGAAGCGGGCCTCGGTTCTGCACCTATTGCAGCGGCCGCAGCAAAGACAAAGGAACCTGTGCGTCAGGGGCTTGTTTGCATGACGGGCACGTTCTTCGATACGATTATCATTTGTACGATGACGGGCCTTGCCATTGTGGTCTCGGGCGCTTGGGATCCAAAGCTCGGGCTTGAAGGCGTGAACATCACGATGGAAGCATTCTCCCGCGGCCTTGCCATTATTCCGGGCGGTGCTTTAATTGCCCCGTACTTCCTTGCAACGGCTCTCGTGTTCTTCGCATTCACGACGATTCTCGGTTGGGCATACTACTCTGAAAAGTGCTTGCAATACTTGCTCGGACGCAGGGACAAGAAGGCAATACTCACCTACCGCTGGCTCTACATCTTCGCGATTTTCATTGGACCGTACCTCACGGTAAGCGCGGTCTGGACTAGCGCAGACATCTTCAACGGCTTGATGGCATTCCCGAACCTCATTGCACTTATCCTTCTCTCTGGAATCGTGGCAAACGAAACAAAGACGTTCCTTGCCAAGTTCAAGGGAGATAAAGAGTAGTCATTGGTCTTTAGTCATTAGTCAATAGTTATTGATTATTAGATGCTAATATGTTGGCCCGCGAAAGCGGGCTTCCTTTTTATAAGCAACGAAGCATACAAAAAGACCTCCCGGATGGGAGGTCTTTTAAATTGTCTTAAACTTTAACAATTACTGCACACCGCAAGTTGCAGGACCGTCAAGCACAAATTCCAAGGTAGTACCTTTCTTCAAAGAACCAGCCGGCATCGATACCGCAATGTAGTCACTGCCTTCAATGGCAACCTTATTTACAGTACCATTGAGAGCGCCAGACGGGGTATCCGCACGAGCAACTTGGCAGAACACCGTGTTGTTGTAAGCATCAACTTCCAAGGAAACAATCGTAGAACCAGCAGGAAGCTTGATAGCGCCAGCGCCCTGAGTTTCCTTAATGATGTATTCCGGTCCCTCAGTAATCTTTATAGCCGGGCAAGTCACATCAACGACTGTATTATCGTCATTAGCAACTTTCAGCACCGGAGCATAAGATGCTGCAGCGGCAGTAAATGTCGGCGAGTAAGAGGCTTCACCAGGAGCACCATCCCATTGGTAAGCGAGGTTCAAACCAGCACCAGTGGTACAACCGGTCACAGACCAAGTAGCGGTCGGCGTAGCCGTATAATCAATGGATGTTGCCTCAGTAGTGCACTTACAACCTGTAATCGGTTCGCCATTGACCTGAACCGGAGAGCACTGGATCGTGTAATTGGCGGCACCCATGCTAACAGTAAGCGATGCGTTATGTACACCAGAAGTTGTGTACTTAGCCGTGTGATAAAGACCGCCTGTGCCAGTAGCCGAAGCCGTAGACGGTGTTCCATCAGCCGTAGTCCATTTAAACGAAGCCGACAACAACGAAGTTGCTGCAACAGAAGGATCACGTGTAAACTTCCATTTCACGCCTTTCTCGGCAGCGTCTTTTTCATAAATAGCCTGTTCCGGAGCGCAAGAACCGATTCGATCATCTCCGGTAGGAGTCTTGCTGCTAGAAGATGCTCCGCCACCGTTGCTAGAAGACGAATTCTGCGGATATGTATAAGAAGAGCTCGAAGCACCCGAAGACGAAGACTTCACAACTCTTTCAGATGAAGACGACTGATTAGCCGGCCTAGAGCTAGACGAATAATTCGGAGTGGGAGGAGGCGTCACAGAAGAACTTGACGGAACACTACCTTCAAAGCATTGCGGGCAGCGCTGCTTAAGCTTTGCTGGTTCCGAGTTGACCGTACCATCAATAGTAATTGTATCTTCAGCAACCATGCTTACATAAACATCGTCACCACTAACAGTCATAATATCGCCACTACCACATGCCCAGAAGCCCGTGGCAACACCCATAGCCATCAATCCATAAATCTTTTTATTCATAAAAAACCTCTTAGGCGAAAAATAAATTAAATCACGTCAATATGCAAACTCTGTAAGTGTTTTTTATTGAGGAAGTTCACAAAAAAAGCCCCGGAATCTGCATTCCGGGACTTTGTAAAGTTAATTATACAAGAAATCGTATTTTAACAGGTTAAAAATCGATGACACCAGGATCAAAAGACGATGACGACGTTTTTTGCTTGGATGAACTCGATTCCGGATCTGGCTCTTCAGAAGAAGAACTTTCCTCCGGTTCCTCTGCAGAAGAAGAGCTTTCTGCCTTGGAGATAACGTTCAAGAGCGGATCGCCGTTTTCGTCCTTATCGCAAGAAATCAACCCTTGCTGGGCGAACTGAACCAAAGTTTCCTTTGAACCCGTTGAAGTATAGATCACAGAAACCTTAGCCGCGCCGAAATCGCTCTTACGATCACCCGAGTCAACTTCACCATCAGCACCCAAGTCAATCCAGTTGTATTTAGCTTCAAGAACTTCACCATCCGGGCCTGCAATATACCATTCAACAGCCTCGCCAACGTAAACCTCAGACTTGCTTACAGCGCAATGGCCTTCAGGAGTAGCACTCGACGAAGATTTCGGTTCGGACGAAGAGGACGATTCCTTCTTAGAAGACGAAGAGGATTGTGCGCTAGAAGAAGACGATTCCGGATTAGCACCAGCCTCGACCACAGTCAAATTATCACAATCAAATTCCTGACCGCCAAAAGTAAGCGTCGGTCCGTATTTGAGTCCCTTCTTCGTGAACACCACCCTAATTTCAGGATGGCCCGTTCCCGAGAGTTCACCTTCAACAATTCCCTTTTCGACTTCGTTGTTCACATCCCATTCGAACGATGCGGATTCAATGGAATTTTCATCGGGCAGATAACGCCAAATCACATCATCACCCACATGAACAACAGAAGGCTTAATCAAGTCGCACTTGCCAGAAATTTTTGGAGTTCCTTTGGAACTGCTAGAAGATTTTCCAGAGCTAGAAGACTTTGCAGAACTGCTAGAAGATTTTCCGGAACTAGAAGACTTTGCAGAGCTGCTAGAAGATTTTCCGGAACTAGAAGACTTTGCAGAACTGCTAGAAGATTTTCCAGAACTAGACGATTTTGCAGAACTACTGGTTTTGACAATTTCAGCGTCGCAACCTTTTTGTTTTTTGCAATAGGTTATAAAACTTTCCAAAAACTTTTCATCGCTAGCTTCAGCAATTTTCGACTTCATCAATTCATCATCATCGGTCGCATTGACGACATCCCCTTCGGCACAAGCCCAAAGGAGCAACATCGCTGATGAAAGAAATAACGGTATTAATTTTTTCCTATCCATAATTTTCCCCACTCTTTTATTCTTGCGATTCCCCATCCACCGAAATTTTGCGCTGGCCCGTAATGAACTGATGCACATACGGGTTGCTTGTATTCTTGATTTCATCGACGGTCCCCACCTCGATGATTCGACCATTCAAGAGCATGGCAATTCGGTCCGCCACCTTGAATGCACTGACCATGTCGTGCGTCACCACGACAGACGTAACCCCGAGCTTGCTCTGCATATCGAGAATAAGGTCGTTAATCACGTCACTCGTAATCGGGTCCAAGCCCGTTGTTGGTTCATCGTACAAAAGAATTTCCGGATTCAGAGCAATAGCTCTCGCAAGCGCCACACGCTTACGCATACCACCCGAAAGTTCGGAAGGCATCTTTGTACGGAAAGACGGTACGAGGTTGATCATCTGGAGCTTTTCGGTCACCACGTTCTGGATCTCGGCTTCAGAGAGTTCGGGATGATGTTCACGGAGAGCAAAGGCGATATTTTCACCTGTATCCATAGAATCGAACAAGGCGCCCATTTGGAACAACATACCCATCTTGCGGCGGATGGTATGCGTATCGAAGAACTTGGGCGTACTGATCGTCACGCCATCGACAGTCACTTCACCGCCATCCGGCTGCAAAAGTCCAATCATGTGCTTTAGAATCACGGACTTGCCACCACCGGACTTACCGATGATGACCATCGTCTCGCCACGGCGGATGTCGAGGTTCACGTCTTCAAGAACCGTCTGAGGGCCAAAGGACTTCTTAAGCCCTTTGAGTCGAATTGCAATGTCATTCGGATCGATTTTTACATTCGGCATAGCTCAACCTCTAGAAGAACAAGAACGCATCAAGAATAAAGTCAGAAATCAAAATCATAAGACAACTAGAAACCACAACGCTCATCGTTGCTAGGCCCACGCCATGGGCACCTGGCTTGGAATGCGTTCCATGGTAATAGGCAAGCACAAAGATGATCGTTCCAAAAACAATAGACTTGATAATCCCCGCCCACAAGTCCAAATTTTCGAACAGGTACTGCATACCGGTCGAATAGGTGTAGGTCGTGATATCCAAAGCAAGCACACAGACAATCCAGCCGCCAATCAGCGCTAGCGCATTAGAGATAGCTGTCAAGCACGGAATCATCGTCAAGAACGCAAACAGTCTCGGCATCGCGAGGTAGCGGTACGGGTCAAGCCCAAGCACCACGTATGCGGAGAGTTCCTCTTTCTCTTTCATGGAACCGATTTCAGCAGCGACTGCACTCCCTACGCGCCCCGAAAGCACGATGGCCGTAAGGAGCGGTCCAAGCTCGATGAGCACCATTTTGCAGGCGGCCGTCCCCACAAACTTGTCGGACACGAGATTGTGGAATTCGAACTCGGCCATGATGGTTGCGACCATGCCGGTAAAGATGGACGTCACGAACAGGAGCGGGAGCGAGGAGACGCCTACGGAGATCATCTCCTTCACAATCAGCGACGGATTCTTGTGCACGAAGCGGAACTGCTTGAGTGTGATAAACAGGATACAAATGCACTCGCCCACAGCGGCGACTGCATCGACAATCTTTTGCCCTATCCAATTTATCGGTCTCAAAATCAGCGTCATTGCACATCCTTAAAAACTGCCAAAGTCGGCAACCTGCGGTCCACCGCCATCGTCATCTGCACCATACTGATAATCTTCGTCGCCACCTTCCATGCCTTGCTGTTCGGTAGCATCGTAGAACGTCGTGTATTCCGGCACGAAGCTCATATCGATATCTTTTACGGAACCGTTACGGTGCTTCGCCACAATGAGCGTTGCCTTGTAGCGGTCTTCGTCCTTATGCGTCTGCACGAACGGGCGTTCCACGAACCACACCATATCAGCGTCCTGTTCGATAGAACCGGATTCACGCAAGTCCGAAAGCTGCGGGCGTTCACGGCCCTTTTCTTCGACTTTACGGCTGAGCTGAGCGAGTGCAATGACCGGAATGCTCAGTTCCTTTGCCAAGATCTTGAGGCCACGGGAAATTGCACCGATAGCGACGGCGCGGTTTTCTTCCTTGCCGGTTTTCATCAACTGCAAGTAGTCGATGATGAGGAGGTCGAGGTGGCCCTTGTGTTTGAGCTGACGCGCCTTGCTCATGAGTTCCATGATGCCGAGGTCGGCGTTGTCATCGACAAAAAGCGGAGCCTGGTTAATCGGTGTGACAGCAGCAATAATCTTTTTGATTTCGTCAGAGCTGAGCTTACCGTTGCGGAGCCTACTCTGGTCCACTTGTGCCTGCGAGCAGAGCAGACGTTGGGCAAGCTGGATGCCATCCATTTCCAAGCTGAAGAAGGCGACGTTCTTGCCGTAGCGAATGGCGGCGTTTGCGGCAATTGTCATAGCGAAAGAAGTCTTGCCGACACCCGGACGGGCAGCGAGAATAATCAAGTCGGAATTCTGGAGACCGTTCGTGAGTTCGTCCAGCTCCGTAATACCCGTAGGCACGCCCGTAATGCCACCTTCCCTGCGGTTGTTGATGCGTTCCAGAAGAGGCGCCACAAAGTTGTCGATAGATTTTAAGGTGTTGCGCACCTGGTTATCGGCAATCGCAAAGATATCGCGTTCGGCATCTTGAAGCACGTTATCCGGCGTCGAAGCAGGATCCATCGCCTGGCGGATAATATCGGATGACGTGCGGATGAGCTTGCGGAGTACTGCCTTGCTACGGAGGTGTTCCAACTGCCACGGGACATTCGCCGACGACGCAACAGATTCCATCAATTCAAAGATGTATTCACGGCCACCGACAATGTCGAGCTTGCCCATCTTCGTAAGTTCCGCCGAAAGTGTCACGGGATCGATGGGTGTAACCGCTTTGTTCAAACTGCAAAGTGCGTTCCAAATCAACTGATGACGTTCCATGTAGAAAAAGTCATCATCACTGATGGCCATAACTGCGGTGCCCATCACTTCTGGGTCACGCAAAATACCGCCCAACAGGCAGCGCTCCGCCTCAACATCGGCGGGCATTTGGCGACCTTCAAACGACTTGGAATTATTTTCTTCAGACATAACTATACCGATTTAAATATACAATAATAGTTTACAATGGTTTTTGGAGAGACGCCAAGAATAAGGCGAAAAGGGCATAAAATGGAGATGCCCCATCAAGTGGGGCATGACAAAGGTGGCGGGCATGACAATGTGATTGCGAGTGTGTACGCCGGCCCCGGCACTACGGCCGGGGAGACATAGCGCGGCTACTTAGCGGCGGTGAAAAGGCCGCTACGCGGAATATGGACCTTCCACGTAAGCCATTTAAGCTGTTTGTCCGTCGTCATCGTGTAAGCATCGACAAGCGAAACCGTCTTTGTGCCGTTGAAATCAAGCGCTGTTCCTGCGAGATCGTTGAAGTTCTTGCCCTTGCTGAACACGTCATAGAAAAGCGGCTCGCTAAAGGTAATCATGATTTCAGGTGCAATAAAGGAAAGTTCCTTTGTTAGCATTCGACGGAGCGAAGCGAGCAGGATCGGAGATAGTGCTCGCGGAGCATCCTTGTAGAAATACGTAACGCCAAGAGTTTCTGGGGCGTAACCGAGACTTCCGAACAAACGCACAAGCATCTCGCCAGTCGGAGACTGGAAGAAATTGCTGCCGGCTTCGCCGGGCTTCGGGGCGGCAAGGAGAATCAGAAGGCGCGGGTGTTCCGGGCCTTCGTAGCGAACAACGTTCGCGGCACGCGCGTAAAGTGCGTCGGTCTTGAGAGCATCGTAGAAGGCGCCGATGGAATCGGCTAGTTCGTACGCGGCAGTCGTTTTCTTGACGGCGCGCGGGGCAATAGTGAGGCCTGCATCGAGCTTTGGCGCCGGGGCCGGACGCGGAGAAGGCGCGGGTTGCGCGGGAGCCGAATGCTGCGGGAATGGAGCCGGGTTCGCGGGACGCTGCATTTGCGGCATCGGATTTGCCGGACGCGGAGTCCCTGCAGGAACGGCGGGCTTTTTACGGGTCAACGTCCACGGTTCATCGAGGAGCAAATCCTCCTCGCCCATGTCCATTTGGCCTTGCAGATATTTGCGAAGTTCGCTAAAATCAAATTCTTCGGGCATACCGTTCCTCTAAGCGTTCTTTAACTGATCAAGGCTAAAATCTACAATTTCTTGCGCGAGATCGATTTTAGAACCCATCTTCATCTCGGGAATTTCAACCTCTACGGCGTTTCGAGAGTCGCCGGATTCTTGTGCATTGCGAGAGTTCGCGCGGATCAATGTGTAACGGACTTCGTCAAAACCAAAACCGCTGTTTGCAGCCACAGGGGCATTCAGGAGGAGCGCATCGGCGCCGCTCTTCTTGAGCTTTTCTGCAGCATGTTCCTTGAAGTGGTCCGTTTCGAGCGCAAAACCGATAATGACTTGGCCTGCACGCTTTTGAGCAACGCTATCGCGCAAGATGTTCGGATTTGGTTCCAGTTCCAAGATGAGCTGGCTACGACTATCCTTGATTTTTTCAGTAGCGGCCACCTTCGGGCGGTAATCCGCCACGGCGGCGCAATGCACGAGCACGTCGGCATTTTTCATCTGTTCAAGAACAGCCTTGTGCATGTCGCAAGCACTCTTGATTTTTGTCACGTGGACGGCACCGGGGAATTCCGCCTCCATCGGGCCTGCGACAACGCTCACGTCAAAGCCGTTCGCAAGAAACGTCGCGGCAATCGCAACGGCCGTCTTTCCACTGCTGCGGTTGCTAATATAACGCACGGGGTCAATCGCTTCTTCGGTGCGACCGGCGGTGATGAGGACGCGGCGCACGCGTTCACCGGATGCGGGAAGGTCTTGCAAAGCCGTTTCTTGGAGGTACTGCGCGGCCTGCGATTCGGGGGCGTTACGGGGGTGTCCCCCGTTCGAAGGGGTAGCGGATGACGCGCAAGCGGCAGAAGCGAGGGGAAGGCATTCCCCCTCTCTCGTCACTAGTCTCTCGTCTCTCGTCTCTAAATAAGCGACGATTTCTGCGGGGTCAAGCAGGCGGCCTTTGCCGACTTCACCACAGGCGAGCTCACCCGCCGGGCTGTCCATCACGAACGTATTTTCAAAACTGCGGAGCGTTTCGAGGTTGCGTTTAACCGCCGGAGAATTGAACATCGCGACATTCATCGCAGGGGCAATAAAACGCGGACCCGTGCAGCTCATAAAGCAGAGGCTCACTGGGTCATCAGCAATGCCATAGACGAACTTTCCGATGACATTCGCGGTCGCCGGAACGACGAGATAAAGGTCGGCCCATCGCGGGAAATCGATGTGCTGGAAAGGGCGTGCTTCGACGGCGCCATTTTTCAGGTACACGGGGCATTTGGAGAGGCTTGCAAATGTAAGCGGGGCCACAAACTGTGTAGCGGCTTCGGTCATGCAGACGCGCACTTCGGCGCCTTTCTTTTGCAACAGGCGCAAGAGTTCACAAGACTTGTAGGCGGCAATTCCGCCCGAGACTCCAAGAAGAATTTTCTTTCCAGCGAGATTCATAGCCATTAAAATAGCAATTTAAAATTTAGTTACTAGTTAATAGTTATTAGTTACTAGTATCGCAACGATGTCATTTGAGAGCACTAAGCCTTTTCCCGGCGAGCCAGGGGGTAAATTTATTAATCAGCAGAATGACGGGAACGAGAGCCGCGATCGTCACGAGAGTCAACACAACGCTCACGATTAGCGAGGTTTCAATCCATTCAGGCGCCACATGGAAAACCTTGAATAGCACGCCACGCAAGATGCTCTGTACCATGATATGCAACGCCAAAATCGTAATCGTATTTTGACCGATAAAATTCAGGACAGCACTTTTGCGAATAGACTTGCAGATTGCAATAAACGCAAGCAAGCTAGAAAAAGTCATCATCGCCTGCATCGACACAAAAAGCAAAGGAGACGTTGTTTTTTCACGGACGGCAATTACTAGCGCAAATACAATTACCGAAACTAAAACCACAAATAAATCACGTTTTAAAGAACAAAGTAATTTTTCAACTAGATTTCTCTTTGACAAGACAAAACCAATGGCTAGGCACGAAAGAAAGAAACTCGCCTGATCAAAATTCCAGAAAACATGCGGCAACTGCAACATATCCATATAAGTCCAGTAAATAAGTCCAGGAATAAAAAGCAAAGCAATTATGGTCACCCTCAGGAACTTTTTCCGAATGCGGAGCAAGCACCAAAAGAGGATTTCTACCACAAAAAGGCAAGTCAAGAACCAGAGAGGCGTCACAAAGAACGTGCTGTTCGTCCCGCACAAAATCTGCATCAAGACGTCAGTGACAGTCGCATGGGTCTCGTACGACAGGCCAAAATTGCGGCGCACCAAGAACCAGAATGCAAAAAGAATCGCTGAAAATCCAAAGTACGGGATAATCAAGCTGCGGAACTTTTTCCGGAGGAGTTCTAGGAATGGAGCGTTCGCCGAGCGTTCAAAAGTGTAGCCGGAGAGGAAAAAGAACGCGGGCATGGCAAAAGCGAAAATGGTTTCGTTTACAAGGTAAATAGATTGCATGTGGCCGAGTGCGACCAAGCTAATGGCGAGAGCCTTGCAAATGTCAATCCAGACGATGCGTTTTGTGATGCGGGATTCGCGAAGTTCCATATTGCAATAATAAAAAATTTATATGCATTTCGAGACGTGTATGGAGATTCCCGCTCGGAGGCGGGAATGACAAATAAAAAGAAACCCCACGGTTACCCGTGGGATTCCTTTAAGCTTTAGTCAGAAACTAAATTAAGCTTCAGCTTCCTCGGACTTTTCAGCCTTCTTCTTGGAAGCCTTCTTCTTCGGAGCGACAGCTTCGCCAATCGTGGTGCCGTTTTCGCCCGGCTTGTGGGAGTCCATCCAAGCCTTGAGTTCAGCGGATTCACGGTTCTTGAAGTAGTCAACAACGGAGAGATAGATCTTGCGGTTGTTCTGATCGATTTCGGTCACGACAGCCGGAACTTCGTCGCCAACCTTGAATGCATCGGCCGGAACCTTGATGTATTCAGCGGTGAGCTTGGAAACCGGGATGAAGCCTTCGATACCGTCAGCGAGTTCAACCACGACGCCGCGGTCGAGCATGCGAACGATCTTGCCCTTGACTTCGGAGTCAACCGGGTAGGTGGAATCGATAGAATCCCACGGGTCTTCGGTGAGGTGCTTCATGGAGAGAGAAATGCGGCGCTTTTCCTTATCGACGGCGAGCACGACGCATTCAACCTTGTCACCCTTCTTGACCATTTCGTTCGGGTGGGTGATCTTCTTGGTCCAGGACATGTCAGAGACGTGGATGAGGCCATCAACACCTTCCTTGATTTCGACGAATGCGCCGAAGGAAGCGATGTTGCGGATTTCACCGACGACGCGTGCGCCCGGCGGAAGTTCAGTTTCGATAGAATCCCACGGATCAGATTCGAGCTGCTTCATGCCGAGAGAGATACGTTCTGCATCTTCTTCAACCTTGAGAACAACAGCTTCGACTTCCTGACCGACGGTGAGGATTTTGGACGGGTGCTTGACGTGCTGGGTCCAGGACATTTCAGAAACGTGGATGAGACCTTCAACACCGCTGTCGAGTTCGACGAATGCACCGTAATCAGTGATGGAAACAACCTTACCCTTGACGATAGCGCCTTCCGGATAACGTTCGGCGATATCCTTCCACGGATGCGGCTTAAGCTGCTTCATGCCGAGAGAGATGCGTTCCTTCTTGTCGTTGAAGTCGAGGACCATGACTTCGACTTCCTGACCGAGCTGGAGCATTTCGGACGGGTGGTTGATGCGCTTGTAGCTCATGTCGGTGATGTGGAGGAGGCCATCTACGCCGCCAAGGTCGATGAATGCACCGAAGTCGGTGATGTTCTTGACGATACCCTTGCGGACCTGGTTCTTCTCGAGAGTTTCGAGAACGTCGCCACGCTGCTTGTTGCGTTCTTCTTCGAGAACAACACGACGAGAAACGACGATGTTGCGACGAGCCTTGTTGACCTTGATAACCTTGAGGTCGAATTCCTGGCCGATAAGAGCGTTGATGTCCGGAATCTGACGGAGGTCGATCTGAGAGCCCGGGAGGAAGGCATCGATACCAAAGAGGTCGACGACAACGCCGCCCTTGATGCGCTTCGTGAGAGTGCCGCGTACGACTTCGTTGTTTTCGAATGCAGCGTGGATGCGATCCCACACGCGAACGAAGTCAGCCTTCTGCTTGGAGAGGATGAGGCGACCGTCTTCGTCTTCGAGCTTTTCGACGAACACTTCGATTTCGGAACCGAGTTCGAGAGAATCAGTATCCTTGAATTCGGCGCGATCAATAACGCCTTCGGACTTGTAGTTCACGTCGACGAGAACTTCCTGGTCGTTCACCTGGCTGATCTTACCCGTGACAAGCTTGCCCTGTTCGAGGCAGCCCATGCCGGCATAGACGTCAGCGTTGGCCTTGCGGAAGTCCGGGGAGCATTCACCCTGGGCGGCGAGAATTTCTTCGAGATCTTCTTGAGTTCCGAATTTGAGATTTTGAGACATATTAGTTAATTGGGTTGTGGTAACAAAGGATTCAGGCTACGCCACTACACCTACGTAGTCGAGAATCTTTTGAACCTGTTGTTCGATTGAGATGTGTGTAGTGTCAATTTCAATAGCATCGTCCGCCTTCTTCAACGGGGCGGTCGCACGAGAGGAATCCAGACGGTCGCGTTCGACCAAGTTATTGAGGACTTCTTCGAGGGTAACTTTTTCGCCTTTTTCAAGGAGTTCCTTGTAGCGGCGTTCGGCACGGACCTTCACGTCTGTGACCATGAAAAACTTGTACTTCGCATCGGGGAATACGACCGTTCCGATATCGCGGCCATCCAGGATGCAACTCTGCTTCTTGCCGATTTCACGCTGTTGCTTGGTCATCGCGGCGCGGACCGACGGGAGGGCGCAGTAGACGCTCACGTTGCTCGATACGCGCATGCCACGGATTTCAGATTCGCGGCAGACACCGTTAATGAGGATGCGGTTTTCGGAGTCAAACCCGAGTGTGAGGTTAGAGAGCAATTCGTCCATAGCCGGACCTTCTTCAGCAACAAGGCCAGCATCGAGGGCGGCAAGCGTCACGGCGCGGTACATCGCACCTGTGTCGAGGTAGGTAATGCCCAATTTCTTTGCAATAATCTTTGCAGTGGTACTCTTGCCAGTGCCAGACCCCCCATCAAGGGCGATAACGAAATTTTCAGAATTACTCATGAGTGGGGACAAATATAGAAAAAAAGTTACTAGTTCAAAGTTACTAGTTACTAGAGAAACTCATATTAAGGTATTCTAGTAACTACTAACTAGTAACTGTGCCGAAGGCACTTAGTAACTATAATAGTCGTAATAGTCCGGGATATCGTAGTAATAATAGAAGGCTTCGTTTTTGTTAGAGTTGATGAAGACGACTTCGGAGCCATCGGCATAAACAACCCAACGAGTATCATACCCCACAAAATCATAATAGCGCGCCCCATGATTGTAACCGACATCGTAATCGCGCGGATTATAGTAGGAGCAATCATCATTGACGCAAAACGTGGCATAGCCATCGTGGGTAATCCGTAGGTCAACACTCATGGAAGGCGACATGGAATAGGTATCCGAGCAGTCGTACGGCTGGTCAAAGGCATCGTAACGGCAGTCCACCTCATAATAGTAATGGAAACGCCTACTAAAAGATGCGCCACCATCATCGGGACCAACGCTCCAGCCATCGGTGCAGGCAAAAACCGCCAACGCGACAAGCCCAAGCACAACAACATTCCGAAGCAAAACAAAAAGACTGTTCATCACATGCTCCTAAAAAAATCCCCCGACAAACCGTCGAGGGAATAAAATCTACAAAAAAGATTCACCCAAAAGCGACTAATTACTTGTAGTCACCATTGTAGGATTCTTCGGTCGTGCTATCGTCGCGAGTAGATTCCGGAGCGAGGAGTTCACCGGTGCTGCCATACTTGCGCTTTTCGTCGTCGGTAAGGCGGTTGGTGAGAACTTCGACCTGCTGTTCCTGGTGAGCCGTAGCTTCTTCTTCCTGGAGAATCTTCTGGCCTTCTTCGAGACGGCGCTTGATGCGATCGTCTTCCATCTGCTTCAGGTTCGTGCCGACCTTAGCCTGTTCTTCGGAAACCTTGAAGCGTTCGTTGGTTTCGTCCATGACAGCCTTGATACCCACGAGACGGCCATCACTATCGACACCGAGACCGGCCTTGCGGAGCGTGGAGAGCGGAAGGCGGTTTGCAGCCGTCTGGTATTCCGGCAAGAATTCATAGCCATCCGAAGTGCCAATCTGACGAGCTTCATCCGGAGTCACATAGGCAAGAGCATCCTGCCAACGGGAGCTCTGAACGCTAGAGGTGAAAGAAACGAGGGCATTATCCAAAGCCTCGCCTTCGTCCTTCGGACCGTTGCCTGCGCAGCCCATAAGGAACAAACTAACAGCAGATAAAATAACCAATAATTTTTTCATGGGGTACTCCTCCGAAAAAAATCCTACCAAAATATAAACACAAATATTACAAACATTCACATAAATGTTCCATTTTTCCTTAAAATGTACCCATTTTCGACGTTTCTCTCAATTTGCCACATTCTTTTTCTACATTACGTCTACCGTATGAACGAATCCATTAGCAAGTCTGAAGAAATCAAGGAACCTGTGTCGGGAGAAAAGTCCGACGTCTACCGCATCCACACCAAGGACAACAGGGAAATCGTCCTTGTCGGTACCGCCCACATTTCGCAAGTTTCCAAGGAATTAGTCCACGAAACAATCGAAACTGAAAGCCCGGATACCGTATGTGTTGAGCTCGACGAAGGCAGACTCAAGTCCATCCAGGATCCGAACCGATGGAAAAACACAGACTTGAAAGACGTCATCCGCAAGAAGCAGCTTGCAACCCTTATCGCTAACCTGGTGCTCGGTTCATACCAGAAACGCATGGGTGCACAGACTGGGGTCAAACCCGGTTCCGAACTTAAGGAAGCGGTCGATGTTGCAAATGCAAAGAACATCCCTATCGTTTTGGCCGACCGCGACATCAAGATTACGCTCAAGCGCACTTGGGCATGCACGCCGTGGTACCGCAAGTTCAATTTGCTCGGTGGTCTTTTCGCAAGCATTTTTGACAAGACAGAAATCAGCGAAGAAGAACTCCAGAAGATCAAGGAAAAGGATGCCCTCAACTCCATGATGCAGGAGTTCGGCAAAACGTTCCCCGAAGTGAAGCAGGTGCTTATCGACGAACGCGACCAGTTCCTCGCAAGCAAAATCAAGAACGCTCCGGGCAACAAGGTCGTTGCCGTTGTCGGAGCAGGCCACATGCGCGGCATCGCAAGCATCATCGAAGAAGACAAGGAACTTCCGAGCGAAGAATCCATTTCTGTCATCCCGAAGGGGACGGCCATCTGGAAGATTATCGGTTGGACCATAACTCTTGCGATTATTGCAAGCATCGTGCTTGTCGGCTATTTTGCTGGAATCGAGAAGGCCGGACAGCTGAGCCTGCAGTGGGCCATGCTGACTGGCGGTGGCGCCATGCTCGGTGCAATCATCGCAGGCGGCCATCCGTTGACCGTACTTGTGGCGCTGGTCATGGCTCCGTTTACGGGGCTTACACCGCTTATCGGGGTTGGATTCTTTACAGCCCTGACGCAGGTTTACGTACGACCACCGCGCGTATCTGAAATGGAAACGCTTACAGACGACATCTGGCAGGTCAAGCGCTGGTGGAAGAACCGCGTGACGAGAGTCATCCTCTGCTTCTTGTGTCCAGGCATTCCGGCCATTATCGGCAAAATTCTCGCAATTTTCAAGATTTATCAGGCATTTTAGGGTCAACCGCGGGTGGCGGTCTGACACCTTAACGTTAATTTATCTTTACTGACAAATAGTCAACGCAAATTTTCGGAACCATAGGTTCCGTTGCTCCTTTTTGGAAATATTTTAATAAGAACAAATAAGGAGTACGCAATGAGTTTGAAGAAAACTTTTTCAGGGATTGCACTTGGTGCAGCCCTTCTTGGCGCAGGTATATCAAGTGCCTACGCTGCTGACGAAACACTAAGATCCCTTGCAGATAAAAACGGGATCTACATCGGCGCGATTCTGAACTCGCAATGGTTCGGCGGAGGCCTTCCTGGCAATTACGAACAGATCCACAAATCCCAATTCAACATCGTCGTTGCCGAAAACGAAATGAAATTCGACGCCACCGAACCGCAAGAAGGGAGATTCAATTACAACAATGGCGACAAGATGGTCCGTTACGCACAGCAAAACGGCATGCGCGTCCGTGGCCACGCCCTCGCCTGGCACAGCCAAGTTCCGGGCTGGGTAAACAACTACAAGAACGACAAGCAGAAACTGCTCAAGGTGCTCAAGAATCACATCCAGAACGTGGTCGGGCACTGGAAAGGCAAAGTAGCCGAATGGGACGTGGTGAACGAAGCTATCAGCAACAACGAACCCCAATGGCGTACAGGTTCCGTGTGGTACCAGGGTATCGGTCCTGAATTCATCGACTCCGCCTTCGTATGGGCTCATGCTGTAGACCCGGATGCAGAACTCTGCTACAACGACTACAATCTCGAACAGGGAGTCAATCCGAAAGCAAAGGCCGGCTTCTTGCTGGAGCAGGTGAAGCGCTGGGTTGCAAACGGCATTCCTATCCATTGCGTGGGTTCCCAGACGCACGTGGAAGACACCACCACCGACAAGCACTTTATCGGTTCGCCGGATAGCCTCCGCTCCCTCGCCAAGGAACTTGCAAAACTCAATGTAAAGCTGAAAATCACCGAACTTGATATCGGATTCAAGAGTGGGCTCAATGTCAGCAAAAGCGACCTTGAACGTCAGGGACAAACATTCCGTCAATACCTCGATATCATTCTCGAAGAACCGAATGCGGACACGTATCTGATTTGGGGCGTATCTGATAAATGGAGCTGGCTTGGCGGCCTGAACAGACAAAAAGGACTTATCTACGACGACAATTTAAAGCCGAAGCCCGCATTCGACAGCATCTTGGTGAGACTCCAGACTTACGAACCGCCCAAAGATTCTGTCAAGCAGGATTCCGTTGCACAAGACTCCATCAAAAAAGATTCGACAGCCAAGGATTCCACGAAAAAAGACTCCACAGACGCCATCGGAAAAATTGCTAGCAGAACGACGATGTCCGCATACGTTGCTGGCCGCACACTGTTCGTAACGGGAACGAGCGCCAAGACCGCAAAGGTCGACTTGTTCGATATGCAAGGACGTCCCGTGTTCAGCACCAAGAGCGAAAATGGAATGGTGGACTTGAAGGATATCGCAGAAGGTCATTACGTGGTGCAGATACGCTCAGGCAGTAACAAGATTGTGCAACGCGTAAACGTAAAATAAAGACAGCTACGAGCAGCGCAGCGAAACGAGATGCGCAACAAATCGTATTCCGAGATGCGCGCCGTAAAAGAAAATTCCGCGACCTTTTTGAGGCCGCGGTTTTATTTTATTCAACGCATCTCACGGAGAACCCGAAAGTCTTGGGTTTCATCATGTAGCTAAAACCCATGGACTTTGAGGAAAGATACCAGACCGAAGCATCGCCCCCTTCGGTGCTTGAGCTCCAGAAAAACGCGAACTTATTTTCATTGCCGTAAGTGCCATCATCAAACATGTTGCCGGCGGGCATGGCGCTAAACTTGAGCGTATCGTTTCCGTTCGTCTCGCCTGACCAGCCGTAATTCGTTTTAATCAAGTAACCGGCATTAAAGTCACCACCGGCAGCTTTCCAAAGACTTTCAAATTCTTCATTCGTCGGCAAATGGAAACCTGCGGGGCATGCCTTTTGCGCGGCTTCCCACGTGTAGAGGCGACCGTAAACCATGCAATTATCTTCATCCTCCCTATAGCAAGTGCTACCGGGCATCTTGTAGTTTAAGTTGTCCGCCATCCACTTGCGACCGTCAATGACGACGGTGCGATATTTCTGTTTATCGCGGGCGTCCTTGATTTCGTTTTTCTTTGCCTTTGTGGCTGCAATAGATGCGCTAGAGGCGACAAGCACAATGACAAGAGCTGATGATAAATAATTCATATTCAAGATTTTCAGAGAGATGCTCGATCATCCCCGTCATCCCCGTCATCCCCGTCAAGCGAGGACAGGCGCGAGGACAGGCGTCGGGCATGACAAACAAAGAAAGTCGCCCGCGCAGTGGCGGGCACGACTAATTTACTTTTCTACGGCGATGAGCTGGGCTTCGCCCTGACCCGGGAGCGGCTTAAAAATTTTCACATTCGTCTGTGTTACCGGGCCACCAAAAGCCTTCATTTCACAAACGAAGAGATAGTTCATACCGGCAACTACTTGCGATGAGACGCTAAGCGGTTTCAAGTTGAGGTAAGCATAATCCTTTGTCGCTTCTGCAAATGCCACGGAATCTTCAGCCGTAAGCGGACGCTGTCCAGAATAACCGCCCATGAGCATTTCGTCGGTCTTGCCCGTTGCGAGGTCTGCAAAGAAACCTTCGACCTCACGAGTTGCTGTTTCAATGCCCTTTTCTGCATTGATTCGCTTGTTAGAAATACCGTAAGCGAGCGTCACGTTGGCATTCGGTTCAAGAGTCTTGAGTTCTGCGGCACTAGCCTTGCGACCGCCACTGCCGTAAGTGCAGAACGGCACCACGACCTTGCCGCTCAAATCGTTAGAGTCCAAGAACGAGTAAATCGGCGGAGTGAACGTTCCAAACATAATCGGATAACCGATGAACACCGTATCGTACTTTGCCACATCGAGTTTTGCATTCACGAGAGCGGGCCACTGTTTAGATTCACGTTCTGCACGGACCGCCGCAATCGTGCTATCGTAAGTGGAAGGGTACGGTTTTGCAAGCGTCAGTTCAAATTCATCGGCATTGCGAGCGCTCTTGAAAATTTGCGCCAGCTTTTTCGTGGCACCCGTCTGCGAATAATAAACCACCACCGACTTAGCAGATTTTACCGCAGGTGCATTTTGCACTTCGGACTCAGCCGTTTTAGATTCAGCCTTGGGCTGTTCTTCATTGCAACCGGCAAACATCACAGATGCAGCAACGACAGAAGCCATTGCAAGTGATAATTTAAACTTTCGGGACATAGGTACCTCCAATAAAAACCTTACACACAAAAGGTAACCATTTTAATGGACAATAAAAAACTTCGCACTCATTTTTGAATAATTTTTTCGTTAATGTGACCTAGTCACAGTTTAAAGCCTTGTGATTATCTAAAATATAGATGTAAAGAGGGGATAGCTCCCCAGAAAAGAGTTTAAAACAAAAAAAGGAAAGGTAAAACAATGGCTGAATTAAAAATCACAAGAGAAAACTTTGAACAAGAAGTCCTCAAATCCGACAAGCCCGTTCTGATTGATTTCTGGGCACCTTGGTGCGGCCCGTGCCGTATGCTCTCGCCCACCATCTCGGAAATCGCAGAGGAGTATAAGGACAAAGTAAAAGTTGGAAAGGTGAATGTTGACGAAGAGGGTGATCTCGCCGCCATGTTCCGCGTGTCAAGCATTCCGCTGCTCGTGGTCATGAAAGACGGCAAAGTCACAAACTCTGCGGTCGGCGTCCGCCCCAAAAATCAAATCGTAGAAATGATATAGTTCAATCCAACCAAGCCCGCCACAGTCTGTATGGCCTGTACTGAACAAGCCGAAGTAAGCAGAGTCCGAGTGCGCGGGCATTTTCTTTAAAAGTATTTTTTATATATTCCCCTTAAAGGGGGCGCATTATGGTCGAACCGATTAGTCAAATTGTCAAGAAAATTCCGTTTTGGGGAAATCTATCGCTTGAAGAAAAAGCGTTAGTTTCGCAACGCGCGATGATCAAGCACTTTAATAAAGACCAGATTGTCAGCAGCAACAGTTCCGCTTGCCTCGGGATTATCCTCATTTTGAGCGGAGGCATCCGCGTGAGCCTCATCTCGGATGAAGGTCGCGAAGTCTCGCTTTACCGAGCGCACGCGAACGAATTTTGCGTTTCGACAGCCTCATGCGTGATCCACCAATTGACATTCGAAACAATTGTCACCGCCGAAGAAGATACAACAGTACTCGTCATTCCCTCCTCTGTTTGCGCTAAGCTCATGGACTCGAACATTCACGTCCGTTCATTTGTCTTTGAACGTGAAACGGAACGCTATTCACAGACGATTTGGGCCATTCAGCAGATGCTATTCAAGCGTTTCGACCAACGCCTTGCCAATTACTTGATTAATTCATACGAAAGTAGCGACAAGCCCGAAGTCAAAAAGACACAAGAAGAAATCGCGCGAGACGTGAATTCCGCCCGAGAAGTGGTCGCCCGCATGCTCAAGGAATTCGCCGCCAAAGGGCTTGTTGAAATCAAGCGCGGCGCAATCGTGCTCCGCAATATCGAGGGATTAAAAAGGTTGCTATAAGGAGATTCCCACCTAAAGGTGGCCATGCGCACTATGGAACAAAGTTCCAAGTGCTGTCCGCCCGGTCATCCCCGTCATCCCCGTCAAGCGAGGACAGGCGCGAGGACAGGCGCGAGGACAGGCGCGAGGACAGGCGCCGGGAATGACAAAAGAGCCGAGCGATGCAGAAACATGCTTGCATGTTTCTATATCCGAGGCGAACACGTCAAGCCACGAAGTGGAATGACAATCAAAAAGCCTCGCCGTTCTACTGGCGAGGCATTTATTTTACCTGTACATATAACTTTTGCCATTGGGGAACTTGAATTCCTTCATTCCAGCGGTATTCACCTGACTTACGGACTTCACATCGCCACCGTAGAAAATCGTGCTACCATGGTATTCCGGCTTGAAAGCTGCATTTTCTGTACCGTAGTAGTTATCGCTCGTGAAGCTGACAGAAGCGCAGTTCGGCGTGTCAGTCGAGTAGTCACCGAATGCGAGGAGTACGCCGCCCGTAATTTCAAAGCCTGTATCCGTATCGATGAGGCCGCCCGCCATATTGGAGGGGCATCCATTGCCACCGCCCTGTTGGCCGCCCATACCTGGGAATCCACCAAAGCCGCCGCCCCAGCCGCCACCGCCACCAGGGAAACCACCACCCATGCCGCCATTTTCATAGCTTTGGCCGGTGATTTCGAGAATCAACACACCACCCGTCATCTTTGCAGAACCATTGGCGTCAAGCACGTCAATCATGTTGCCCTTCGATGCGATATAGTGGTGACCGCCGCTAATCACAGCATGACCGCTAGATTCGCTGAACATGGAATACCCGCCCGAATTTTCCTTAGCGCCACCCGCAGCGTTCCAGCCATCATTTGTGGCAAATGTCGCCGTAACACCACCCTCGGCATAGATTCTGTACGCTTCCAAGCCTTCGTAAGCCGTGACGACGTTAATCGTAGAACCGCTCAAATGCAAGGCGGAATCCGCATGGATACCATCGTCCTTCGTAGAAATGGTCACATCACCAGCATTCATGAAGACTTTGTATTTTGTATGCAGAGCATCGTCATCGGCAGTCACATTGATGTTACCGCCGTTCACATAGATGAACTTTTCAGCTACCAAGCCCTTGCCTGTAGAAGTCACCTTAACCGTTGACGGCTCCGTAGAATCGCTGAGCATCACATAGTGCGCAGCCTGAATGCCATCATCACCCGCTTTAATGGTGATGTTACCGCCACGGATATCGACAATGCCTTTGCCATCGATAAAAGACTTGCACTTGCCATCGGCACCTTCTTCGCATTCATCACTTTCAAGGGCGTCACCCTTCTTGGCCGTGAGATTCAGCGTACCGCCAGAAATCTGGAGGCTACCCTTGCCCTTGATTGCATTTTCTTCGGCTTCGACGGTGATATTGCCGTTCTTGATTTTAAGATCGTTACTGCACTGGATGCCGTTTTTGAACTTGCCCTTGACAGTCAAGGAGCCAGCCCCCTTGATGTTCAAATCATCACGGGCGTAGATTGCAGCCTTTGCCGTATCCTGAGAGCCGTTGATTTTCACGAACAAGTGATTTCCGTTACCGTCTTCAACCACGTTGGTCGTACCCTTGACCAAATGGAGAACCGTCTTGTCGGCATTTTTCACGAGAATCGGAGCATTGGAGCTCTTGATAGTCGCATTGTGAAGATAAATGCCCGTATTGCCTTCGTTTTCGGCACCCGGAGTATTCACCACCACTTGGAAATCGGACGATTCGCCGGAGACGTAATAGGCACCCGGACAAGTAATCGTTGCGCTTTTGTCTGCAATTTCAACGCAACCGTTATTATTTTCGACAGTTGCCGAAGTTCCCGCAAGTTTTAGGAGAATCTGCGTACCATCCAAAGTCCTTGCGTCTTCGTTATCGTTCTCATTGTCGCCAGATTCCGAGCCACCTGATATCGCTCCGCCGGGATTTGCCCCGTTCGAACTTGACAATCCGCCAGGAACAATATTGCTGGAGCTAGAAGTTCCGTTGGTAGGCGGCACAGCACTTGAGCTTGAAACGCCAACACCCGAAATAACGCCCGGAGTAACGCCGGAGCTAGAAACGGTACCGCCCGGGAATGCGCCAGAGCCAGAAGATCCGACAAACGGAGCAGCATCGCCCGAACTCCAGATTTCCACGTCAATGTCTAAAATGCCGGAGCTAGATTCTACGCCAAAAGTTTCACTGCTAGAGGAAGCTTCCGCAGGCACAAAAGCCCCCGCATTAGGATCCATAATTGAACTTTCATCACCACACGCCACAAAAACCAAAGCTGCAGATGCAGCAATCACAGGCAACTTCTTTAATTTCATTATATGCTCCATTTTTAATTAATATAGATTCAAATAAATTTGGTCCCTCAAGGCCACCCCACCCCCTCCCAAAATCCGTTGAAGATGGAACAACAGGGATAAACAATCGTGCATTTCGTTTTTGGGGAGCTTTTTACGTACTAAAGCCTTGTAAAACTACCCATTAGTACGTAAATTCACGACCAATTTTACTACCTCACAGAACCTTTTGCAGATTTAGCATCGCATTTACGTACTTTTCGCCTTTCAAAAAAGCTTCTAGTACGTAAATTTCAAATTACAATCTTAAGAATTTTTGAGTAACATAAAATTTTACGTACTATACAGTCAATAAACCGCCATTTAGTACGTAACACACAAATTAAGAATTTTCACATTACGTACTAACGCTCCACAAAATACACTTCAAGTACGTAAAACGCTCTGAAACATGTTTTCCAAAACAAACACGACAAAACAAGCGCCAATCTGTCAACAAGCATATCATTTCTGACCAAGACAAGTAATCAGCCACCAAACGCAACAAAGCCCCCGCGACAAGCAAGAACTACTTCAAAAACTGATCAACAAACTGTTGAACAATTTTCACAGAAAGCGGATTTGCCAGAGATTCAAATGTTGCAAGGAAATTTTTGCCTTGGACAAATCCATTAGCGGAATAAAGTTGAATTTTGCCAACCGCATTTTCTGCATAGCTTTCATCCGTCATCATTCCAAAATGTTCCCAAACGAACTCTTTTCGAGTTCGAACATTCAAACATGTAAAATCGGGGTGCACGACGATCTTACGGTTATTAGAATTCAGCGTTAGCGGAGCTTCGTAGCGGAAAGGAACCTTAGCACGAACAAGCTGATTCGCAATAATAATTTCGGACTTGGAGCGAACCCTCAAGCCATCACTTGATAAATACTCCGACGAATTTTCAAGAAAAGTAGGTTTCTCATATTCCACAGACTTCCAAGCAAACACGAAATCAGCATCCGGCGTCAAAGCATTTTTCACTAATTTTCGACGTCCATCATTCAAATTTCGATAAACATCCTCAACCCGGCCAGGATGGTATTCACTCAAGAACTTTTCTATAGCCGAAATTTCTCTTTGAATTTCACAAGAGACTTCTCTGTAATAATCCCGTTGCGCAACAGCAGAGGCTTTTTTCATCAGCTTTTTATTCACATAAATTCCATTTGGTCTAGTGTCGTCAGAAACCAAATGATATTGGATTGAATTATGACAGCGAACTACTCTTAATTTTTCCAAAGGAGCATTACGAAGTTCCGTTTCAATGTGGGATAAAGAACGCATCAGCTCTTTAATCCGACTTTGAGCAGCACCAACAAGTTCATCATGAGGCATAAGATCATTAATCAATTTCATGCGGATAAAATACAACCCTCACCTATGTTTTGGCAAGAAAAAAGAGACTATCCTATCATTTTGCAAACAACCGTTTGCAGGCGAAGCAATTTTGTGGCCGAATAAGCTTTTGGGAAAAAGCGATTGTCGCGTTTTTACGTACTAGATAAGAATTTTGAACGCAACTAGTACGTAAAAATCAAAAGTCAAACAAGCCTATTTTACGAAGCCCAGCGCAATTACGTACTAAACCAAGTAAAACAATGCCGCAAGTACGTAAAATATCCTTGCCGAAAATTCAAAACCGGCAATAAAATGGGACCAGCCTGCATTTTTACGTACTAAAGCCTTGCAAAACCGCCCGTTAGTACGTAGCACACAAATTAAGCAAGCACACCTTACGTACTAAAACATCACAAAACACACTTCAAGTACGTAAACCACCCAAAACAAAAACAATTACGCCCCAACCCAGGCTAGTAGCTCCCTAGATTCAAGCTAAGCCCGTTCCAACAGCCCATTTATAGCCTCGTCAACCTCTAAATCATCCATCCACACCACCCAAACAGTCTTAGCCAAATCCTATAGCCAGTTATTGTCCCCTCACAATTGCCGTCCCTTGTAAAAATTTCTAAATTGCCTCGCGCATTAGCATGTTTGGCGCATGTTGCGCCGCATTAACCGGAGGCTTTATGGCACTTCAATTCTACAACACCGCATCACGCAAGAAAGAACTGTTCACTCTTCCCGAAGGCGTTCCCGCCGTGCGTATGTACTGTTGTGGTCCGACGGTGTACCACTTTGCCCACATCGGCAACCTCCGCACTTACATTTTTGAAGATTTCCTCGTCCGCACGCTCAACTACTACGGCTACAAGGTCAACCACATCGTGAACATCACCGACGTGGGCCATCTCACAAGCGATGGCGACACTGGCGACGACAAAATGGAAAAGGGCGCAGCCCGCGAAGGCAAGTCCGTCTGGGACATTGCAAAGTTCTACACCGACGCATTCATGGCCGACTGGCACCGCCTCAACATCCAGGAACCAACCCGCTGGACTCGCGCCACGGACCACATCCAGGAACAGATTAACTTGGTGAAAACGCTCGAAGAAAAGGGTTTCACCTACCGCACCTCTGACGGCATCTACTTCGATAGCCTCAAGTTCCCGCGCTATGCCGACTTTGCCCGCCTCGACGTAGAAAATCTCCGCAAGGGTAGCCGCATCGACATGGGCGAAAAGCACAATGCCACGGACTTTGCACTTTGGAAGTTCAGCCCGACCGACAAGAAGCGCGCTATGGAATGGGACAGCCCGTGGGGCGTTGGATTCCCGGGTTGGCACATCGAATGCTCCGCCATGGCCATGAAGTACAACGGCCCAACGCTCGACATCCACTGCGGTGGCACGGACCACATCCGCGTGCACCACACGAACGAAATTGCCCAGAGCGAATGCGCCAACGGCGTTCAGTTCAGCCGCTTCTGGATGCACGGCGAATTCCTCCGCACCGCAAGCGAAGAAAAGCTTGAAGACGGCACGACCGAACAGAAGTTCGGCAAGATGAGTAAGTCCTCGGGCGAATTCTTGACCGTCACGCTCCTCATGGAACGCGGATTCAACCCGCTCGACTACCGCTACTTTGCACTCGGCAGCCACTACCGCAACTACCTAAACTTCACTTGGGAAGCCCTCACCGGTGCCAAGGAAGCTTTCAAGAGTTTGCACAAGAAGACGGACCCGCTGATTGGCAAGGCAACCGCTATCGAAAGCGAAGCAGCCAAGGCATTCCAGCAGGAATTCAAGGACGCTATCGGTGACGACCTCAACATGCCGCGAGCCCTCGGCATCATGAACACGATGCTCAAGAGCGACATCGACGATGGCGAAAAGGCAGCCCTCGTGGCTGACTTCGACAAAATCTTTGGTCTCAAGCTCGACCAGCCGCGTGAAGAATACGTGAAGAAGGGCGCTAACGACAACATCGATACCGCCAAGGTCGAAGCACTCATCGCAGCCCGCAAGGAAGCTCGCGCCAACAAGAACTGGGCCGAAAGCGACCGCATCCGTGATGAACTTGCCGCGATGAACATCGTGATCAAGGACTCTAAGGAAGGCACGACCTGGAGCGTGAAGGAATAAGCCATTTTCCTCCTCGTTGTCATATACGTTGCATTTATTGGGCTAGGTCTCCCCGACACCATTCTTGGGGCGGCTTGGCCCTTAATGCATTTAGACCTCAAAACGCCGATTTCTGCGGCGGGCATTCTTTCGATTATCGCCTCGCTCGGGACAATCGTCTCTAGCCTCTGCACGCCGAAAGTTCTCCGCATTTTAGGCACCGGAAAGCTCGTTGCCTACAGCATTGCGCTGACTGCAATCGCCTCTGTTGGTTACGGATTGGCGGACTCGTTCAACGTCCTTTGCCTTTGGGCAATCCCGATGGGCATTGGCGCAGGGGCCGTCGACGTGGCAATGAACAACTTTGCCGCCATTTATCTGGAATCCAAGCACACGAACTGGCTGCATGCCAGCTGGGGTATCGGAGCAACGCTCGGACCTTCACTGCTTTCGTTCTCGATTATGATCGGCAGCGGTTGGCGTGGGGCATACGAATATGTCGCCATAACCCTCGCTGCAATATTCGTTTTGATTCTTATTTCACTCCCGCTGTGGAAAAAAACGGAAGCGCGTGGAGGGCTCTCGGAAAACGTCACCATCCCGGCGAGTTCTGAAAATGTGAAAGTCGCGAGCCCAGGAAACGCGCCGAGAACTGCCGCGACCTCCGACGGCAACACGCCGCACATCAGCATTCGCGAGGCGCTCCGCGTCCCGGGAATGAAACTTTCGTTCCTCACGTTCTTCTTTTATTCAGCACTCGAAATTTCGACAAGCCTTTGGTGCGGCACCTACCTCATCGCTTGCGGATTCAAGCCCGAAATCGGAGCGTTCATCGTTTCATTGATGTTTGCGTCCGTAATGATTGGCCGCATTGCAAGCGGATTTTTTGCGATTAAATTCACCGACCATCGTCTAATTTACGCTGGAATCGCCATCGTCTCTGTGGGTTGCCTCATCCTTTCAATCCCGCTTCCGCTGAACTTGCAGCCGGCCTGCATTTGTCTACTCGGACTCGGTTGCGCGCCCGTTTACCCATCGCTCATCCACGCGACTCCCGCACGATTCGGCGAATCACTTTCAAGCCAAGCGATTAGCATCCAGCTCGCCGGTTCCTACATCGGTTCAATCTTGATGCCACCCGCATTTGGTCTCGTTGCTGCTAAATTCACCGTCCATCTTTGGCCGATTTCTCTCTCGATTTTTGTCGGATTGTTACTTTTATGCGTGTGTTTGCTGGACTACGTAACGCACAAAAAACTGAACAAGTCTTACGCCCGCGAACGCGTCATTGACATTCTCCACACAGTTTCGATGGAAACTCTCAAACGGGAACGTCGCATACAACGTCGTTTACGCAATCGCCAAAAGAAACGTTAGGGGGTTTATTATGGAAATAAAGCAATTTGTATTCAATCCATTCGGAGTGAACTGCTACATCCTGAGTAACAGCAAGGGCGAAGCCATTTTAATTGACCCAAGCGTGAGCAATGCCCGCGAACAGGCCGCACTCACCGATTACATCAAAAGCGAAAATCTCAAAGTCGTGCGCGTTTTGAATACGCATTTGCACTTGGATCATGTTCTCGGGAACGCCTTTGCAGAACGCACTTTTGGCATCAAGGCCGAAGCACATAAAGACGACACGTTCCTTCTTGACGCACAAAAAGAACAAAGTCAAATGTTCGGGCTCCCGTGCAACGATTTAGCACCAGCGTTGGGCAATTACCTGAACGATGGCGACATCGTCGAAATTGCAGAAATCCGTCTGCAAGTGATTCACGTTGCAGGGCATTCCCCGGGCGGTCTCGCCTTCTTCTGCGAGAATCCGGGCAAAGTGAACGGACAAGATAACGTTCCACCACTCCTTTTCCCGGGCGACATCATTTTCGCGGGAAGCCGCGGTCGCAGCGACCTCTACGGCGGTGACGAATTCGCCCTCGTGAGCGGCATCAAGTCGAAGCTCCTTACACTCCCGGCAGAAACCGTTGTATTCCCCGGCCACGGACCAAGCACTACCATTGGCAACGAAAAAATGTGGTATTAACCCTTCGACAGGCTCAGGGACCTTTGTTATGAGCAACAACGGGCAGGTAAGAATCGGGTGGATTGACGAATTCAAGGGATTCGTTCTTTTGCTCGTTTGCCTGTTCCACATTGAGCAGAATTTCCCGAACGCGCACCTGGGAATGTATCACTTGAGCGCACTGCGCATGTCGGCATTTTTCTTTATTTCAGGATTTCTTTTCAGCACAAAACGCTTTACCAATTTCAAAAGTTACTTTACCCACAAAACGCGCGTTCTGTTAATTCCCTACCTTTACCTTTCATTCCTGTTTTTCGCCATCGACCCCGTTGTTTACAACTTTGCATTGTTCCCGAAATCACCCACAATGATGGTCGTGAATACCATTCCCGACATCAACAACACATGGCAATACATCTATTGGAACATTGCTAAAATTTTCATCGCCGGGAAGTCCTCGGTCGGAGCGGGCCCGCTGTGGTTTGTGTTTACTCTTTATTCCGTCAGTTTGCTTTTTTACCTGCTTCACGAGATTTCGAAAAAGCAAGTCAACCCCAAACTGTTTTTCGCAGTTATGTCCATAGAAGGGCTTCTCTGTGGTTGGTTTCTGAACGAAAACCATATTCACTTGCCGCTTGGCATCGAGCGCGACCTTACTATCCTATTCTTCTTCGGATGCGGTTTTCTCTGCAAGGAACCCATCAAAAAAATCCACAACGCCATTTCTGCGAGTACAGCTCACGCCGCAAAAAACACAATCATCGTTGCCGCCATCGGAATCGCAAACTATATCGCCTACGCATTTTTGGAATCGCCAAGTCCGAATTTTAGCATCATGAACAACGACTTAGGCAAGAGCCTCCCCCAATTTGTCGCAAGTTCCATCACAGGCATTATCGGCCTTATCGCCACGTTCCTGCTCGCAAGCAAGATTCCAAACATTGCACCCATCCGCATTTTCAAGGGAATCCTCCGCAACATTTCCCGCAATGCGCTCGTAATCCTCGCAGTCCACTGGTGGATTGTCCTGATTTTGAGACTCTTTTTCAGGCCGCAAATCAACCAACCCGGAATCGCCTACATTGCAATCCCGATTGTCGCCTTGGGCACTATCGCCGCAATTCCGCTTTTCCGCAACAAGCTCCACCGCCTACTCGGCAAAGAAAAAATCAGCGTAAAAGAAAGCCTCTGCTTTAGGGAATAATTCTCAAGTGGTCTTACACAAGCATGTTCCTGCATCACTCGGCTTTCACGTCATTGCGAGCGAAGCGAAGCAATCCACAAAGCAATCTATACACCGAGTTCAGAAAAAAGGTCTTTCCATTGAGGATTCATTGATTCAATCAATGCAATTTTCTTCTTTCTAGACCCACCTTTTATCTTTTTTTCTCTTTCAATAGCATCAACAACCGAAGTATGCTCTTCGAAATAACCTAATTGCGTAACATTATATTTTGCAGTAAATCCAGAAGTCAATGATTTGTGCTCCTGCATTCGTTTGATGAGATTCGAAGTCACACCCGTATATAACGTTCCATGCGGCTTATTGAAAAGAATGTAGGTGTATGATTTTTCTTGCATGAAAAGAACATACAAAAATTTTATGGATTGCTTCACCCTTCGGGTTCGCAATGACGTACAAAGCGAGTGCAGCAAAAATGAGCTTGCTCATTTTTATTGCCGAGCAGCAGAGTCATGCGCTTGCGCAATGACGTAAATCAAAATTCAATTAATTTCTACAAATAGCTCTTGATCTTCGGCGCAGGCGCTTCGGCGGGCTTTTTCTTGGGCACGTAAATTTTTACGGCATACACGTTAAAGTCAGTCTCTGCCAAGATATCGCCTTCTTGCAAGTCTTCGTAAACATCGATTTCAATTTCGACACCATCGCGTGCGATGCAGCGGATAGAACGTGCCGAGAGTTCCTCGCGCAAAAGAGGAACATCAACGACCTTCTTGTAAGTGCCGTGATGAGTCGTACCAAGAATTCGATTGCAAATCATGGAACGCAATGTAGAAAAATAGTGGTCAGTAAACAGTGGCTAGTGGTTAGTTATGGGTTACTAGTTACTATTCATTGGTTATTAGTTATCGGCCGCCCTACGACTCCCTCTAGGATGATACAATTATTTTCTATCTTAATGGGTAAAGGCTATGCCGCCCCGGAACAAGTCCGGGATGACAAAGAGTCCGGCATGACAAGCCCCAAATCATACCTCAAAGGCAGATAGCACTGTTCACAATGACAATGTCCTACCCCCTATAACCTAAAACCTATCACCTAACAATGGCTCGCGCACGTAAGACTATTACTCCTGATCCGTATGCAAAACCGATAGCGAAACCGCTACCGCCTTCTAAGAGCTTGCCCGGAAAACTCAAGCAGTTCCAGGCGCCCACTCGTGCGGATTTTGACCTCGTAAGTCCTTACGGCGCCGCAGGCGACCAGCCCAAGGCCATTGAAGAATTGACCGAAGGTTTCAAGAACGGCGAACAGTTCCAGACGCTTCTCGGCGTGACCGGTTCCGGCAAGACTTTCACGATGGCAAACGTCATCAAGAATGTCGGCAAGCCGACGCTCATTCTCACGCACAACAAGACGCTCGCCGCCCAGCTCTATCAGGAATTCAAGTCGTTCTTCCCGAACAACGCGGTGGAATACTTCGTAAGCTACTACGACTACTTCCAGCCCGAAGCGTACATTCCGCACACGGACACGTTCATCGAAAAAGATGCAAGCATCAACGATGAAATCGACAAGCTCCGTCTGCGCGCAACGGCGAACCTCCTCACCCGCCGCGACGTGATTATCGTCGCTTCCGTAAGCTGCATTTACGGCCTCGGCAGCCCGAGTGAATACTTCGACCTCATGGTCCGCGTCAAAAAAGGCGATGTTTACGATCGCGACCGCATTTTGCACGACCTTGTCCACATCCAGTACTCGCGTAACGATTTTAGCCTTGACCGAGGCACCTTCCGCGTCCGCGGTGACGTGATTGAAGTCCACCCGAGCTACGACGAAGACGGGCTGCGCATCGAACTTTTCGGCGACGAAGTCGACCGCCTTTACCGCTTTAACATTGTTACCGGCGAAGTCATCAAGGAAGTCGAAGAACTCACCATCGCCCCCGCAAAACACTTTGTCACCAAAGAAGAAAACCGCGCAGGCATGCTACAGCGCATCCAGATGGAACTCACCGACCGCCTCGCCGAACTCGACAAGGAAGGCAAAGTCCTCGAATCGGCACGCCTTTCAAGCCGCACCCGCTACGACATGGAAATGCTCCGCGAAACCGGCATGTGCAACGGCATCGAAAACTACTCGCGCATCATCGAAGACCGCGCTCCGGGCACACGCCCATTCACACTCATCGACTACTTTGGCGACGACTGGCTTTTGATGATTGACGAATCGCACGTGAGCATCCCGCAAGTGGGCGGCATGGCCGAAGGCGACAAGTCCCGCAAAACCACGCTCGTGCAATACGGGTTCCGCCTCCCCTGTGCTCTCGACAACCGCCCGATGAACTTCGCCGAATTCGAGTACATGTACCCGAAACAAGTGCTCTTTGTGAGCGCGACCCCCGGCGATTACGAACTGAAAAAGACGAACGGCGTTGTCACGGAACAAATCAACCGTCCAACCGGACTTCTGGACCCGAAAATCGAACTGTTCCCGATCCAGGGCCAAATGGACGTGCTCCTGTACCGCATCGAAGAAGTCGTCAAAAACGGCGACCGCGTGCTCGTCACGACGCTTACCAAGAAGATGGCACAGGACCTCACGGAATTTTTCATCGAAGCGGGCATCCGCGCGAAGTACCTCCACTCGGACATCAAGACACTGGAACGCCACGAGCTCATCCGCGGACTGCGCAGTGGCGAATACGACGTGCTCGTGGGCATCAACCTCTTACGCGAAGGCCTCGACCTCCCCGAAGTGAGCATGGTTGCGATTCTCGATGCCGACAAGGAAGGTTTCCTCCGCAACTACAGAAGCCTCATCCAGACGATGGGCCGCGCAAGCCGCAACGTGAACGGCACAGTGCTTCTGTTCGCGGACAACATGACCGAAAGTCTGCAAAAGGCCATCGACGAGACAAACCGCCGCCGCGGCCTCCAGGAAGAATTCAACAAAGAACACGGGATTACCCCGAAGTCCGTCACCCGCAAGATTGAAGAAGACCTGCGAATCATCGACCCCTTGGGCGATATCGGTAACGACAACGAAATTGAAGACGATTCTCTAGTAACTAGTAACTCTGAACTAGAAACTAATTTGGGTATCCGCCCGATGGAACCGTTGCAGCCCTCTAATTATAGACGACAACTGCATAAGGCGAGAGTCGCGACCAACGGAGTTGGGCATGACCGAGCCGAGCAGTTGGTACATGAGCCAACGGCGAATGTACAAAGACGAAAAGTGGCCCCCGGCGCACATCCCGACAAACCATCCAAAGCATCCGAGTCCAAGCTCGCCGACCTGGAACGCCAAATGAAGGAAGCGGCAGCCCGCCTCGACTTCGAAGAAGCGGCCCGAATCCGCGATATTATACGCTCTCTCGACGCTTAATGTATAATTTTATTTACAAACCCATTATATTTTTCGTCACACTCACTTTTAAAAATTTTCCTTTGTAATTTTATTTTTGTATTATTATAAAAAGTTAAATACTTGGTGCTTTTTGCCCAAATTTTGTTTATTTTCACTTTAAGATTATATAGAAAGGGTTTTACAATGAGTTCTAAATTCACAACGCCTCTTATTCTCAGCTCCGCACTCGCTTTGAGTGCATTTGGTCTTATCGCTTGCGGTGATGACAGCAATCCGACCGTTTCACCCCAGCCGGGAACCTCTTCTTCCTATGTTCCGCCTGACATTCAGCCGCCGACACCTGTGACAGCCATTGTTGCTAGCGGTCTTGGCGTTGGAACCTCTCTTGTAACTCAAGTTTACTTCACTGGTAGCCTCAAGCTCGACTTCAGCGATACCACTATCGTTACTGAACAAAACGCAATGCGCTTCACAGACCTCAAGCTGTTCGTAGAAAGCGCTACAAAGGCGAGCTCTGGAACCCTGAAAGCATTGAACCTCCCCGGCGAAGCTATCCCAACAACCGCTTACTTCACTGAAAACTCGGTAACCACAATTAGCTTTGACCAGATGGGGCTCTACGCCGATCTTACTGACGGCTACACAGAATGTGGTAACTTTAACCTCATCATCAACGCAACTGCATCTGATGGTGTAAACAAATCTGTTTCTTTGGATACGATCCCGTTCGTCCGTAGCGAAGAAAACTGCAAGATTCCTGAAAGCTCTTCTTCCAGCATCGTTGTTCCGGGTGCACCTCTCGCAGTTGCTACCGCAACGCTCAACACGAGCAAGGAAAAGTGCTTCGTCTTTGCAACAGGCACCACGACCACCGATGCAACGGGCGACATCTGCTTCTCTCGTATCGGCAAGGATTCCTTCACCCTCTCTAGCGGCACAGGCCTCAAATGCGTGTACTACGACAACCCGAAGGATACTAATAGAAGGGACGACTGGACCAGCGAACACCTGCCGGCAGCTCCGACTACGGATGACTTCAAGTTCACTGCAGAAAACATGAAGGAAACGATTACGAACGTCTTGGGCGAATACGAAAAGTTCATTGTGTGCACGGCTCCGACTTACGTTCCGAACAGCGGCTCTGCAACCGGCTTCTACGCATTCGCTGTTAGCGAACCGAGTGTTCCTGACGGCAATGGCGACGTTACGATTCCCTTCACCTACTTGAAGGCTGCACAGTAATCTAAAACGGAAACGCTTTGAAAAAGACCTCCCACGTGGAGGTCTTTTTTGTTGTCTTCCATTTTGCCTACATGTCATTCCCGGCGCCTGTCCTCGCGCCTGTCCTCGCGCCTGTCCTCGCTTGACGGGGATGACGGGGATGACCGGGAGGACCGGGAATCTCTTTTTGACACTCTTCGAGTGTCTTTTGCTAGACTCGGAAGTGGGCCTGTAAACAGTCCCGTTTCACTCGCCTTACGCAAAAGTTTCTAAATTTGCGCTCCTTCGGAGCGCATTTGGCATCTACGATGCCATGCAGCTGCATTTCGGCCATAGGTAATGTAAACATTACCTGCGGCACTCAATTTGCACGCATTTAATACGGCTCGGCAATGTCAAAACAACAAGTTGTTTGACGTTTACAACGTAAGTGGCTGCGGCTCGAAAATGCAAAAACAAGTTTTTGCGCTTTCTCACCTTGCACACTTTTGCCGCTGCGCTCGCCTTTTACTAAATTTGTCGCGTAACATTTTAATGGAGTAAATATGCTCAAGAAGCTTTCCAATTTCCCCGGCATCAAGGGACCGGTCGTCACCATCGTGATGGATGGTTTTGGTATCACCGATAAGGTCGAAGGCAACGCCATCAAGGCAGCCCGCACTCCGACTCTCGACAACCTCTTCAAGATGTACCCGAATGTCCTCTTGAAGGCCCACGGTCGCGCCGTCGGTATGCCGACCAACGAAGACATGGGTAACTCCGAAGTCGGCCACAACGCTATCGGTGCTGGCCAGGTTTACAACCAGGGTGCAGCCCTCGTTGCAGACGCCATCAACAGCGGCGACATCTTCGACCGTGACGCTTGGAAGGAAATCTCCGGCAACGTTCGTGAAAAGAACACGGTTCTCCACTTCATCGGCCTCTTCAGCGACGGTAACGTTCACTCCAACATTTCTCACCTGAAGGCTATGGTTGCCCAGGCCAAGAAGGAAGGCGTCAAGAAGGTTCGCGTTCACATTCTCCTCGACGGTCGTGACGTTCCGGAAACTTCCGCCTTGGATTACGTCGGCCCGTTCGAAAAGTTCCTCGACGAGCTCCGCAGCCCGGAATTCGACGTTTGCATCGCTTCTGGCGGTGGCCGTATGCAGATCACCATGGACCGTTACAACGCTAACTGGAAGATGGTGGAACTCGGCTGGAAGACCCACGTGCTCGGCGAAGGCCGCTACTTCGACAACGC
>CADAWC010000003.1 GCA_902791475.1 Fibrobacter succinogenes | reverse complement strand
GCCGCGCATGGTGTTGCGGGTAACGAGGTACGGCGGCGTGAATTCTTCGAAGCCGTTCTTCATGTGTTCGTCGAGGAAGAACTGGATGAGGGCGCGTTCGAGGCGAGAGCCGAGACCACGGTAAACCGGGAAGCCGCTACCGGAAATCTTTGCGCCGCGTTCAAAGTCAAAAATGCCAAGGCGTTCGCCGAGAGTCTTGTGGTCGACGCGGGCGAAGTCATCGTTCTTGGTGTAGTAGTCAAACGGGATCGGACCGTCTTTTTCGACAACGTTGTCCGAACTGTCCTTGCCTTCCGGAGAACGCGGAGCGATGTTCGGAACGTGCATGAGCATTTCGGTCTGCTTGTAGTCAAGTTCCTTGAGCTTCTTGTCGAGTTCGTCAATCTTGTTGCCGAGTTCGCGTGTGGCGGCCTGGGCTTCGTCAGCGTTTTCGCCTTTCTTCTTGAGTTCGCCAATGCGCTTGGACTGGGCGTTGCGTTCGCTCTTGAGGCGTTCGACTTCGGTGAGGAGCGGACGGCGTTCGTTATCGACGGCGAGCACGTCACGAAGGCTTACGGTCGTATATTTCTTTTCTGTTTCAGCAATATAATATTCCGGATTTTCACGGATCTTTTTTATATCAAGCATTTGATTGCCTCGGTTGAAAATTTTACGAGGAAGAATATAGAAAAGTAGGAAGTAGGAAGTAGGAAGTAGGAAGTGAAAATTTAACGAAAACCAATGATTAATAACTTGCGACTAACAACTAATAGCATAGTTTTACAGGATCCTTCACTAAGCGCTAAATTCTACTAATTATTCTGTTGTTTGCGTTTACATCGGTAATTAAGCGGGACGTATTGTCCCGAAATTTTTTGAATATACATTATAACTTGGGAAAGGAAGAGAACAATGGGTAAACAAGGAAGGAATCTAGAGGAGTACAAACATGAAATTTCCTTTACTGCTTTTAGTAGCCGCATCGTTCTCTTTTGCCCAATGGGTGGCGGTGGCGGAAAATCGCTAAACGACTATAAAAAAGAATCGGTGTCGGGTAGAGATATCCACGTGTATGCCCCGAGCAACCTTGCGCCAAAGAGCCCGTTGCTCATTTCGTGCCATGGCATGGATCAAGACCCCAATTACCAGCAGTCCAATACGCATTGGGAAGCGGTTGCCGATACGGCGGGATTTGTCGTCGTGTATCCTAGAGGTGGGACTGGGATGAGTACCTGGGATATCAGCGGTGACAAGGATACAAAATGGGTGGTGCAAATTATCGAACAGATGGTCAAGGAATATGACATTGACCAAAAGCGTGTTTATCTTTCGGGATTCTCGATGGGGGGCATGTTCACTTACCATGCAATGAGCAAGATTGCAGATAAAATAGCGGCGTTTGCGCCAACATCTGGTACAAATGTGATGGGTGCGTCTAAAGCGATGCGTCCAGTCCCGATTATCCATCCGCATGGAACGAACGATGACGTGCTGAATTACAGCCAGGTTGAAGGGTTTCTTAAGAACTATCGTGACCAGTTCCATTGCCCGTCTCAGGCGGAAGTCCAGAATAACTATCCCAATTCCGAAAATTCGGGTGCGACGATGTACACTTGGGGCCCCTGCGATGAAGGTGTCTATATCAAGCATCTGAAGCTCCCTGGCCGTGGCCATAGCCCTTCCAAGGCTGATGTTTCTGACATCTGGAATTTCGTGAAGCAGTATTCTTTGGATGGTTCTTCGATTACGCCGCCGATTGAAGTTCCGACGAACAGGGATTCCGTGTTTAACGGCTCTTTCTCGGATTCGCTTAAGCTTGCGGGCTGGACGCTCAACAACCACAGTGGCGAAGGCTCCTTGAAATTAACCGATGGCAAGGCCGAAATCAATGTGACCAAGACGGGTACGAATGCCTATGACATACAAATGATCCAGAACGGCATCCATTACGAAAAGGGAAAAAGCTACAAGGTGACTTTTGATGCCTATGCATCTGCGGCGAGAACGCTTGAAGTGAATATCGAAAAGGATACCGATCCGTGGACGAGTTATTTGGGCGAGGCCAAAACATTTGATCTCGGTACCGAGAAAAAGAACTTTGAAATTGTGTTCACGATGAATGAGGCTACGGATGAAAATGGTCGTGTTTCCTTTAATGCAGGGCTTGCTACGGGTAGCGTGTTCATTGACAACGTGGTGCTGAGCAAAGCTGAAGGTACGATTGGTCTTGCAAATGATGTGCGCATACTTTCGGATGAAAGAACGCTAAGCGTTTACAACATGAAGGGTGGCTTTGTTTGTAAGCTGAAGGGAACCCGTTTGGGTGATGTCCAGTCGAAATTGAATTCGATGAAGCTTGAAAAGGGCTTGTATGTTGTAAAGAATGGCTCTTTCAACAAGATTTTCTCTGTGAAATAGCAGAAATCGGTTAAAACGTATTATGCGAAGTCCATGGCAATTTTGTTGCTGTGGGCTTTTTTTTAAATTTCAACTATGTTTTGCTGTAAGAATTTTTCTCGCTTGTTTTGCGCTTTGATCGTGGCGATGTTTGCGTGCACGTTTTCGGGCTGCTATAGCTTTACTGCAAGTACGCTCCCGAGCCACATCAAGACGGTCAATATCCATGAAGTTGATGATAAGACTCTTGACCCGGTGCTTGCAAATAACATTCATACCGCCGTTGTCGATATGTTTAAACGCAATGCAGGCGGTGTGCGCTTGGTGAATGGCGATGCTAATGCTGATTTCGAAATTACGCTGTTGAGTTATTCTAACAAACCGGAAAACTACAATAGCAATAGCGATGTGGAAACGTACCGCGTTACCATCCGCGTTGAAGTGAAATTTTACGACAACGTAAAAGAACGAATCATCTACGAAAGCAAGTCGCTCTCGGCGGATGGTGTCTATGACGTCCAAGCGAACGAGACCGAAGACCGCCATGGTCAGACGCGTGCCGTTGAAAAGCTTCAGGACTTGATTGTCTCGAACGCCCTTGCTAAGTGGTAAAAAAAAGCGACTCGGCAATATCGTAGGAGTACGCATCTTGCCGAGTCTGGGGTTGGTTTGGAGTATCACAAATATGCTTAATTTAAAGCGTTTTGTTAAGTCATAGCGGCAATTTTTCCTAAAAAATGTTGCGGATGTCACATTGCTACAAAAAATCCTGTAGTGTCACGGGCTTTTCGTTCAGTAAAGCTTCTGTGAGTGTGCTGCCTTTGTAGGTGAGCTTGAGCGAAAAGAATGGCTCGCCGCGTTCTAGGAGGGCTAGGAATATCAGATCGCCGTCCCAGTGGGGGAGTTCCTTCACTTTTTGCTTGTCCACCCATTCCAGTACGCCTTCGTCGCACTCCTTGATTGATCCAGTAAATTCGGTTGCGGTAAAGAGGTGCATGAATTCGGTCTGGTCCATGCCGTCGCTGATGAACGTGACGATGCCGCGGTACTTGGGGCGGATGAGCGTGAGGCCTGTTTCTTCGAGCGTTTCGCGGTGGATGCAATCTTCGGGCGATTCCCATTCTTCGAACTTTCCGCCAATGCCGATCCACTTGTCCTTGTTGATGTCGTTTTTCTTTTTGATGCGGTGGAGCAGCAGGTACTTGCCGTCTTGTTCGATGTAGCAAAGGGTTGTGTTTATCATGCGGGAAAATATAGAATTGTTTGCTTTTAAACACATTTTTTAGGGCTTTTTGCAGAAATATTGACAAATTGTGCGAGATAAATGTATAATTATTGTATGATTTACGAAACTTTTGGCTGGTACTATGCAGAATTGGGTTAAAGAAATCGTCGTAGATTCAAAATTTGAAAATGTTAGGACTTTGACTGATTTTGTTGAAAGCTCCTTGGAGCCGCTGAATCCGTCGCCTAAGGCTATCATGCAGATTGGCGTAGCCATTGATGAACTGTTTAGTAACGTTGTTCGCTATTCTGGTTCATCGAATATGAAGCTTATCCTGAATGTCAATGAAGATGTGCTGACTGCAAAGCTGACCTTTATTGATGAGGGGGTGGAATACGATCCGCTGAAGAAGACGGATCCGGACGTTTCGCTCTCGGCTGAAGACCGTGAAATTGGCGGGCTCGGAATATTCCTCGTGAAGAAAATCATGGATGGCGTTGAGTACAAACGTGATGGCCATAAGAATGTTTTAACCGTTGTGAAAAAATTAGGTTAATTTATTGTAGATTTAAAAATACAAAGAGAGGCTGATAATGAAAATCGAAAAAAATGTGGATGGTTCCAATACCTCTTTCGCTTTGGAAGGGCGTCTGGATACGATGACTGCTCCTTTGCTCGAGGCAGAAATTCAGGGCAAGTTGGATGGTGTCTCGGACTTGGAATTTGACTTTGCCAAGCTGACGTATATTTCTTCGGCGGGATTGCGCGTGTTGCTTTCTGCTCAGAAGATTATGAACAAGCAGGGCAAGATGATCATCAAGAATGTCTGCGATGAAATCAAGGAAATTTTTGAGGTGACGGGATTCTCGGACATTCTGACTGTTGTGTAGTTTGGTTTAGAATTTGTATGGATGAAAAAACGGCACCTGTGCGGTGCCGTTTTTTGTATAAAAAGAAGATGCCCGCGCGGTGGCGGGCATGATTAATTTTTTACTTGACTCCAATCAGAGACAAGTCTCTGACAGCACCTTTATCTGCGCTGGATGCCATGGCTGCGTATGCCTGGAGTGCCTTGGACACGACGCGGTCGCGGTTCTCAGGTTTCCATGCCTTGGCGCCACGGGATTCCATTTCCTGACGGCGAGCGGCGAGTTCTTCGTCGGTGAGTTCCACGTTGATGGTGCGGTTTGGAATGTCGATTTCGATGACGTCGCCCGTGTGCACGAGGCCGATATTACCCTTGTTGGCGGCTTCCGGAGAAGCGTGGCCGATGGAGAGACCGCTCGTACCGCCGGAGAAGCGACCGTCGGTGAGGAGGGCGCAGGACTTGCCGAGGTGACGGCTCTTGAGGTAAGAGGTCGGGTAGAGCATTTCCTGCATGCCAGGACCACCCTTCGGGCCTTCGTAGCGGATGACGACCACGTCGCCAGCCTTCACCTTGTTACCGAGAATGCCGTTCACGGCTTCTTCTTGGCTTTCGAACACGATGGCCGGGCCGGTGAACTTCCAGATGGATTCGTCAACGCCTGCGGTCTTCACGATGCAGCCATCGACAGCGAGGTTGCCGTACAGAACAGCGAGGCCGCCGTCCTTGGTGTAAGCGTGTTCACCGTCGCGGATAGCGCCATTTGCGCGGTCGAGGTCGTGATCCGGATACATGAAGTTCTGAGAGAATGCTTCGATGTTGTACTTGCGGCCCGGGCCAGCGAGGTAGCGCTGCTTGGCTTCGGCTGTCGGATTACGCTTGAGGTCGTTCATTTCGAGAGCGTCGCCCATCGTGGCGGCGTGAACAGTCTTTGCGCTCTTGTGGATGAGGCCCATACGGTCGAGTTCACCGAGAATGCCCATGATGCCACCGGCGCGGTTCACGTTTTCGACGTGGATGTTGTGGACGGTCGGGGCGACCTTGCAGATGCACGGCGTGTTGCGGGAGAGGCGGTCGATGTCCTTCATGGTGAAGTCCACGCCAGCTTCCTGAGCGACGGCGAGCAAGTGAAGCACTGTGTTAGAAGAACCGCCCATGGCGATGTCGAGGCGCATGGCGTTTTCGAAGGCGTCCTTCGTGGCGATGCTCCTCGGGAGGATGCTTTCGTCGTTCAAATCGTAATACTGGTGGCAGAGTTCCACGATGCGCTTACCGGCAGCTTCGAAGAGCTTCTTGCGTTCGGCGTGCGTTGCGACGATGGTGCCGTTGCCAGGCAAGCTAAGGCCGAGGGCTTCGGTAAGGGAGTTCATGGAGTTTGCGGTGAACATGCCGGAGCAGGAACCGCAAGTCGGGCAAGCGTTGGCTTCGATGTCGGCAACTTCTTCATCGCTGATGGTGTTGTCTGCAGAATCGATCATGGCGTCGATCAAGTCGAGAGCGCGGTCCTTGCCGTCCTTCGTTGTGACGTGGCCAGCTTCCATCGGACCGCCAGAAACGAAGATTGCCGGAATGTTGAGGCGCATTGCAGCCATGAGCATACCCGGAGTCACCTTGTCGCAGTTGGAAATGCAAACGAGGGCATCGGCGCGGTGGGCGTTAGCCATGTATTCGGTGGAGTCGGCGATGAGGTCACGGGAGGGCAAGCTGTAGAGCATGCCGTCGTGGCCCATGGCGATACCGTCGTCAACTGCGATGGTGTTCATTTCTTTAGCGACACCGCCGGCAGCTTCGATCGCGCGTGCGACAACCTGACCGACATCCTTGAGGTGGACATGACCCGGTACAAACTGGGTGTAGCTGTTCACCACGCAAATGACGGGCTTACCAAAGTCTTCAACCTTGGTTCCTGTTGCGTGCCAAAGGGCACGTGCACCGGCCATTTCGCGGCCTTCCATAGTCTTGAGCGAACGAAGTTTCGGCATAATGATCCTTTTTTGTCTTTAATAATTCTAGTGGCATTATATATGCCACCTTAAATTTCGGTTATAAGTTAGAAAATTAATTCTTGTGATGAAAATGGCGAGGCGCCTAGATTGTAGCAAAGAAGGCGTTGAGGCTAAAGCCGCCGTGGCTTGTTTGGATGACTTTGGCGGTTGGGGATTGCTCAGGCGACAAGGCGGGGCATTCACACAAAAGGTTTGCTGTGCAGGTGTACTTGGCGCCATCGCGGGTGTCGTCTTTCGGGGCGAGGATGGCGACTGTGAGCGATTTGCCGAAATGGTGCAGGTCGCGAGCAAGTTCTGTTAGCTTTTTACCTATTTGCGTGTAAAGCTTTGGGGCGTCAAAATCGAGGCGCTTGCCGTAGGGCGGGTTCAGCACGAGAATGGGCGAGGTGTCGCTGCAGATGTCTGCAATTTCTTTGGCGGTATAGCTGAAGAAATCTTTTTGTTGCGGTGCGATTGGCGCAGGCGAAATGTTTGCAAGCGGGCTACATTCGATGTTGTGCTTGATGATGTTTACCGCGCGCTCGGAAATGTCGCTCGTGATGATTTTAGTGATTGTCGCAGTTGCACCGTTCGTCTTTGGATTATCGCTTCGCTCTAATCCCAAATGCAGGACTCGGTCATGCTCATGCAAGCATGGTCGCGACACTCGTCCTACGCATTTGTCGTCTTTTGTCTCTTGTCTAATCAAAAAATTCCAGGTGGCTTCTTTGAAAGCGGGTTGGTGCTTGAGCGCAAAATCGCGACAAGTACCGGGAATGATTTTGTTTGCAATGCAGGCGGCTTCGAGGCTGAACGTGCCACTGCCGGACATGGGATCAATAAGAGTGGTTAGTGGTTGGTGGTTAGTGGTTAGGGACGCTGTATAGAAAGCTTCGAAGATCATTGCCGAGGCGATGGTTTCTTTGAGTGGGGCGTCGTTCACGAATCTCTCAAAGCCGCGCTTGTAGAGTTCTTCGCCGGCGAGGTCTAGCCAGATGGTGCAACGGTCGTCTAGAAAGTTGACGTAGAGATTTTGTTGAATGCTGCGATTCTCGTTTTGCGACGGGGCGTTGCGGGGTGTCCCCGCAGAGGGGGTAGCGGATGCCGTGTCGGCAGGAGCGAGGGGGACACTTACCCCTTCTTCTATTATTTTATACAAACGTTCGGCGATGGCGTCGCTGTGGTACAGACGGGAATGCTTGCAAGTAACGTGGATGTGCGGTAAGTTACTAGTTACTAGTTTTGAGTTACTAGATAAATATCTTTCGTCTTTCGTCTCTCGTCTCTCGTCTAAATAAAGTTCCCACGGAATTTCGCTTGCTTTCTTTTCGAGTTCGCGGAAGTTTTCGGCTCTGAAACTGGCGACTTCCATGAGCACGCGGTTTGCAATGCGGCTTACGGCGACGACTTTCCACGCTTCAGTGAGCTTTGAGGTGAATTCGACTTTGCCGTCCCTTGTGGCGTGCGGCTGTTCTGTTGTGCTTTCGCCTAAAATGAATTCTAATTCTCTCGAAAGAGTTTGTTCGAAGCCAAGCGGAGAAACGGCTAAAAAGCGGTGCGGTTTTCCGATGATGTGTTTCTTGATGCGTTTTTCGAGAGCGTCACTCATGGACTGCAATATAAAAATTGCTAGGAGTCCAGGTCAACGGCGATCAGGTCCTTGGAAGGTACCGTCGGGGCAATCATGGGGAGTTTGCTCAAGTCCAGGTTGATGGCGATGATTTCGCCGGAGAGCGACATGATGGCACCTGTGGATGTGTTGAACGTGCCGATGACGTTCCCGGAACCGTCGCTGACGGTCATTGTCTTGGGAGCGATGACGTAGTAGTTTGCCCCGAGCTGGTAGAAGTAGCTGGGCTCGTTAACAACGATATTTTGCGGAATTTGGAGGTCTGAAGTCTTGTTTGATGCAGAATCTTGAGTTGCTGCGCTTTCGGAGCAATTCCATGCAGTGGCGAGAATGCCTGCCAATAGTAAGCATCTAAAAACTTGAAACTTCATAATCTTTCCTCGAATTGTAAATCTATATTGACATTTCGTTTTTGTATCCAAAAACAGCTTTTCGTAAGTTTTAAATGTTCCCTTTGTGTTCTCGGACTCGATTGCCTAGATGATGCGTTCTTGAACCTCGGTTTTGAGATATTTATTTCTCGTGTTACTATCTTTTACGTATGATTATGAAAAAGTTTGTGTTGATTTCTGCGATTGGCTTTTTGGCCGCATCTGCTTTTGCTGCACAGGGCGCTCCGATGGGTGCATCTGTGGATCCGACTCCTGAAGAACAGAAGGCTCTCGATGCCCTGAAGGGTAAGCTCGAAGGGGCTATTGTCTGGTCTACGAGCCGTGCGAATTCTCTCCACGATATTTGGATTATGAATGCGGACGGAACGAACGCCCGTGCGCTGACCAAGAGCAATAATGTAGACTGGTTCCCGCGCGTTGCTCCGGATGGCTCGAAGGTGCTTTTTAACCGTAGCAAGGCTGGCTGGGTTCCTGAAAATGATGCAAACTACCCAGAAAAGTGGGATTTGTGGACTGTCGGTATTGACGGCACGAACGAGACGAAGATTGTCGAAAATGCGACTTGGGGCACTTGGCGCCCGGATGGCAAGTCCATCGTGTTTAGCCGTGCCGGCAAGGTCTTTACGATGGATCTCGCGAGCAAAAAGGAAACGCTCGTGCTTGATGGCGAAAAAGCATTCAAGAAGGCTGGCGTGATTTTGCAGGAACCGAACATGAGTCCGGATGGCAAGCACCTCGCGATTACGCTCCGCGGTTCGATGCGCGAAACAGGCGTGTGGGACTTGGCTAAGAACGCCTGGACCAAGTCCGGCGACGGTTGCCAGATTGACTGGAATTTCGATGGCTCCAAACTCTACCGTGTAAACCCCACGGGTAACGGTGGTACGGCTGCTCCGAGTGAAATTTTGTGGTTCACGGCTAAGGACGGCAAGCAGGTGGAAAAGGTCGGATTCTTTGGTATCCCGAAAAACGTGAAGCTGATGGACCTGCCGGGCCGCCGTAGCCATGAATACTTCCCGCGCCTCTCGCCGGATGGCAAGTGGCTTGTGTGGGGGGCGACGGACAAGGGACACGACCACGACTTGTTCGACTACGAACTCTATATTTGGAAGATTGGTGAACCGGTCGAAACGGCAACGCGTATTACGTACAACAGCGGAAACGACCGTTGGCCGGATATCTGGTTTGGTAAGGTACCGGTGAGCGCTGCTCCGACTGCTGCAAAGGCTGTTGAAACGGCTGCGAATGCGACGGCTGCTGCCATAGCCGGTGGCGTAAGCGATGCCAAGATGGATGAACTCATCAAGGCTATTGACCGCTTGACCGATGCTGTGAAGGCGCTTGCTCCGAATAAATAGTATGAGAAAAGGAGATGCCCGGTGGTTCGACAGGCTCACCAACCTTAGTCGGGCATGACAGAATGCAAAAATGCCGCGGCTTGATGCTGCGGCTTTTGCTTTGAGTGCGGTAAAATGCGCGAGGCGTTACTTTGCGTTACTTCGGAGGCAGAACGCCATAATGGCAAACGCTCCGGCGACGTTCATGCTCGCTTTGCGGCCTGCCATCGGGATAGTGACTTTCATGGTGGCTTCGGCCATGATTTCGGGGGCGATGCCAAGTTCTTCGTTGCCGAGAACGATTAAGCCTTTTGCCGGCCATGTTACGTTGTTTATACTAGGAATGTCTTCGCCGGTTTCGAGAGCGATAATCTCGTAGCCGTTTTCCTTGTGCCACTTGATGCAATCGAACGGGCTTTCCCAACGCTTGATGGGAATCCATTCCTGGCAGCCGCGGGCGGCACTTTTGACGGTCACGTGGTCGGGGCTGCAACTGTAGCCGCTGAGGTGTACGCCTTCGAGCCCAAAGCAATCGGTGCTGCGGATAATGGAACCCACGTTAAATGCGCTTCGCAAATTGTGCACGAGTACCGCAAAAGGAATAGGCTTTTCGTTTGCCACTTCGCGGTCGCCCGGTTCCTGTTCCAGGTACACGTCACGTTCAAAGCCAAGCCCCGCGCGGGTGCGGAACGTCTTGTAGAGGTCAATCATTTGCGCTTGGTTCTTGCCTGTCAATCTTTCGGATTCAGGCAGGTGGAGCCATTCGGTGTAGGTCTCGAACTCACGGCGGGCGCGTGGAACGTCGTCGCCTAATTGCAAAATGATGACTCTTAAAAGTTCAGCAAGCCTCTTGAACTTGGAGGGCTCTTTCATGGCTAAAAATTTAGGTTCTGTGTACATGTTTTCAATGATAGAAAAGTTGCTCTTCCAAGGGCATAAAATAGGCTTTTTTACGTGTATTTTTAACGTTTTTAAAGCAAATTTACCCCCTTTTTTCTAAATTGCATACAAATGGAACAATTACGGAAAACTAGGGTATTGATCACTAACGACGATGGCGTTGGTAGTGTCAATCTGCATGCTCTCGCTCTTGCTTTGAGCGAGGTTTCCGATGTCTATGTTTTTGCGCCTGAAGACGAACAGAGTGGTGTCGGTCACGCCTTTACGATTCGTCGCGGGTTGCGCGTCCAGCATGTTGAATCTGTCCCGGGGAAGGCGAAGTTGCCGTACGAGGTTTATTCGGTCTCGGGTACTCCTGCGGACTGCGTGAAGTTTGCCGTGGGGCATTTTGCCAATTACGGCCTTAATGATAACACGATTGTTCCCGAAGGCTTTGATGTATGTTTTTCGGGAGTGAATGTGGGCGAAAATTCCGGTGTGTCGTCGCTATATTCGGGGACGGTTGCCGGTGCTCGCGAAGCGGCCCTTTGGGGCGTGCCTGCGGTGGCGCTTTCTCTCCGTGGATTGAAGGGCAACCTGTTGCAGGTGGCGATTGATTTTGCACGCAAGATTGTTTCTGAGAACCTGTTCAAGAAAGTTTCCAAGGGTGTCTTCTGGAATGTGAATTTCCCGAAAATCAAGGAAGATGAATTCCTTGGATTCAAGGCTTGTACGATGGACAGTGGAATGTTTACCGACCACTATGATCACAAGGATGGCTTGTGGTTTTTGGATGGCGAAAAGCTGTGGTCGATGGCTCCTGAGGGTTCGGACGACAATTTGCTAGATAAGGGCTATGCGACAATCACACCGCACCGCATAGACCAGACCGATGAAGAAAGTTTGGAAGTAATAAATGAAATGTTAGCGGGAGGTGAATGGTAGAGAATGTATTAGGGTTTAGGTATTAGGTCTTAGGATTTATAATCGCGGCTTCGCCGCCCTTTAAAGAGTTTTTGCGTAGCAAAAGATTATTCACCTACCTCCTACAACCTAACACCTGTAACCTAGCCACTAGCCACTAACCACTAACCACTATTTGAGGTTAACTAATGTCAGAAGAAATGGTACCTGGATCGCAGTTCAAGAGTCTTGTCGAACAAGACATGCAGGACTGCTATCTTCGCTACTCGATGAGCGTTATTGTCGCTCGTGCATTGCCGGATGCGCGCGATGGCTTTAAGCCCGTGCACCGTCGTGTGATGTATAGTATGCACAAGCTGGGCGTGGTTCCGAACAAGGGAACGGTCAAGTCCGCCCGTATCGTGGGTGATGTTATCGGTAAGTACCACCCGCATGGTGACGTTGCTGTTTACGATACTCTTGCCCGTATGGCGCAGGATTTCTCGTTGCGCTATCCGCTGGTGTTTGGTCAGGGAAACTTCGGTTCTATTGATGGTGACAGCCCGGCTGCCATGCGTTATACCGAAGCGAAGATGAACAACCTTGGCGCCCTTATGCTCGAAGATCTCGAAAAAGAGACGGTCGACATGGGCCCGAACTATGATGAATCGCTCGAAGAACCGCTGGTGCTCCCGTCTGCGCTCCCGAACATGATTGTGAACGGAACATCGGGTATTGCGGTAGGTATGGCGACGAATATGGCTCCGCACAACTTGCGCGAAGTCGGTGCCGCTATCCATGCTTTGGCTGAAAATCCAGACTTGACTGGCGAAGACCTCATGGAATATGTGAAGGGCCCGGACTTCCCGACAGGCGCTATTGTCTGTGGCCGTTCTGGCATTCGCGAAGCTTACCTCACGGGTCATGGTCGTGTGCGTGTGCGCGCTCGTACTGAAATTGAAACGGATGCCAAGGGCAAGCCGCGCATCATCGTCACCGAAATTCCGTACATGGTGAACAAGGCGGAACTCTGCAAGAAAATTGCAGACCTCGTCCGCGACAAGCGCGTCGACGGCATTACGGACATCCGCGATGAATCGAGCCGCGACATCCGCATTGTGATTGAACTCCGCCGCGATGCAGTTGGTGAAGTTGTCTTGAATAATTTGTTCAAGTATACGCAGCTCCAGACGACGTTTAGCATTTACAACTTGGCGCTCGTCAATAACCTCCCGAAGCTCCTTACGCTCAAGGATCTTTTGCAGGTCTACATTGACCACCGCCTCGATGTGATTACGCGTGCAACGCAGTTCGACTTGAAGAAGGCTGCCGCTCGCCTCCACATCATTGAAGGCTTGCGTATTGCAACGCAGAACATCGACGAAGTCGTGAAGATTATTCGCCAGAGCAAGACGACCGAAATTGCAAAGCAAAGCTTGCAGGACCGCTTCTCGCTCGATGAAATCCAGTCTCAGGCAATTGTTGACATGCGCCTTGCCCAGTTGGTCGGCTTGAACATTGAAAAGTTGGAAGCCGAATACAACGAACTCATTGCAACAGTTGCTGACTTGAAGGACATCTTGGAAAAACGCGAACGCCGCATTGCCATCATGCTCGAAAAGCTCGATGCCGTTGTGGCCAAGTATGGTGATGAACGCCGCACGACGATTGGCGAAGCTATTGACGATAGCGATGACGAAGACCTCATTGCCGAAGAAGAACAGGTCATCACGCTCAGTAAGGAAGGCTATATCCGTCGCCTCCCGATTGACACGTTCAAGGCCCAGAACCGCGGTGGTAAGGGCATCATCGGTGCCGGCCTCAAGGACGAGGACAACGTGGAACAGATCTTCACGGCTAGCACGCATAGCTACTTGCTCGTGTTCACGAACAAGGGGCGTGTTTACTGGACGAAGGTTTACCGCTTGCCGGAAGGCGCTCGCAATGGCAAGGGCCGCCCGATTGTGAACTTTGTTGCTCTCACGGAAGGTGAAAAGGTGCAGGCGATTGTGCCGGTACGCAAGTTCGGTGGTTACTTCTGCCTCGTGTTTGCCACCAAGAAGGGTATCATCAACAAGATGGACCTCACGCTCTTTAGCCGTCCGCGTAAGGCTGGCGTCAATGCCATTAGTCTCGATGAAGACGATGAACTTGTGAAGGTCCAGCTCGTGGGCATGTCTGCTGAAGAATACGAAGCGAGCAAGAACGCCTCTGATGACGATTCCGCAGAAGCCGTTGAAAATGCCGCGGAAGCTCAGGCTGCCGATGGTTCGACAGGCTCACCAACCGATGCTTCTGAAGAAGAATCTGGCGATGCTGAAGAATTCGCCAACCGCCCGATTCCGAAGGATCTTTTGATGATTGCGACTAAGAACGGTCAGGCCGTCACGTTCCCGATTAGCTGCTTCCGCGCTATGGGTCGTGGCACGCACGGCGTGAAGGGCATTACGCTCGCCGAAGGCGACGAAGTCATTTCGCTCCTGTGGCTCAAGGCCGGTAACAAGATTTTGACCATCACCGAAAAGGGTTATGGCAAGCGTTCTGAACCGGGTTCTTACCGAGTGACCCGCCGTGGTAGCAAGGGTGTCCGCAACTTGAACGTTACAGACAAGATTGGTGCCGCCGTGTTCGTCGAAAGCGTTGCTGACGATTACGATTTGATCATCACAAGTAAGGACGGTCAGGTCATCCGCATCAAGGCTGCCGATATTCGCCTCACGGGCCGCAATGCCCAAGGCGTCAAGGCAATCACGCTGCGCGATGGCGATGTCGTGAAGGATGCAACTGCACTCCCGAGCGTCGAAGATATCGAACAAGATAGCGCCGATGCCAAGGAAACTTTCGACAAGGTTAAGGGCGTAGAAGTCGATGACGATTCCGTTGTGAAGGATGATGCCGAAAAGCAGGACGTCGGACCGGTTGAAACGGAAGAATAATCAATAAACCTTACAAAAGCGGAACTTTTGTTCCCAAAAGTAGTTTTAGCCTCTTCCTGGAGTTCCCGGGAAGGGGCTTTTTTTATGCCGAGCGGTCGTGCCGTGAGCAACAAAGCCCCAGTTCTTTTGAACTGGAGTGGTTGCGAGAGCGAGGCGAGCGGTCGTATAATGTAAAATTATTGTCGTTGTTTTTTTCAACAACAAACATTTGTTTAATGTAGGTCTTTTTTCATCTGACTCTCATATATTATGTTCAGCATAACTAAAATGTGAGGAGTATCATATGAAAACATTTAGTGTGACCAAGTCTAGCGTTGTTTTCGCAATGGCTTTGGGAATGGCGACGACTGCTTTTGCTCAGGATTTCTGCAGCAACTCGTCGCATTCCGGTCAATCCGTGAAAATTTCTTCGAACCAAGTCGGTAAAATCGGTGATATCGGTTATGAACTTTGGGACGAAAATGGTCATGGCGGTAGCGCTACGTTCTATAGCGACGGTTCCATGGATTGCAGCATCACGGGCGCTAAGGACTATCTCTGCCGTGCTGGTCTTTCCCTTGGCAGTAACAAAACCTATAAGGAACTTGGCGGCGACATGATTGCCGAGTTCAAGCTTGTGAAGAGCCCGGCCCAGAACGTTGGGTACTCTTACATTGGCGTTTACGGCTGGATGGAAGGCGTTTCTGGAACGCCTAGCCAGTTGGTTGAATACTATGTGATTGATAACACTCTTGCCAATGATATGCCTGGTAGCTGGATTGGTAATGAACGAAAGGGAACCATTACGGTTGATGGTGGTACCTATACAGTTTATCGCAACACTCGTACCGGTCCTGCAATTAAATCCTCGGGCAACGTTACGTTCTATCAGTATTTCAGCGTGCGTACCTCGCCTCGCGATTGCGGTACCATCAACATTTCCGAACACATGAGACAGTGGGAAAAGATGGGCATGACCATGGGTAAGCTCTACGAAGCCAAGGTGCTCGGTGAAGCGGGTAACGTCAATGGTGAAGTCCGCAATGGTCGTATGGATTTCCCGCATGCCAAGGTCTATGTGAAAAACGGCTCTGATCCGGCTTCTTCCTCTTCTGTGAAGTCCAGCTCTTCTACAGTAACGCCAAAGTCCAGCTCTTCGAAGGGCAGTGGCGTTGGTCCTGTTGTCAGCACTGAATTCTGCAAGGATGCTCAGCACACTGGCGATAAGAAGACCGAAAACGGCAACAAGGTGGGTTCCATCAACGGAATTGGTTATGAACTTTGGTATGACCGTGCAACGTCCGGTTCAGCAACGTTCTATTCCGATGGCTCTATGTCTTGCTCTTTCCAGAACGCTGGTGACTATCTCTGCCGTTCGGGTCTGTCCTTCAATAGCGACAAGACCTACAAGGAACTTGATGGCGATATGCTTGCTGAATACAAGCTCGTGAAGCAGAATGTTAATGGCGCTGATTACTCCTACGTGGGTGTCTATGGCTGGATGGAAGGCGTGCCGGGAACGCAGAGCAAGTTGGTGGAATACTATGTGGTCGATAACTGGTTGAGCCAGTACCGCCCGGGTGACTGGGTTGGCAACAAGAAGTATGGTACATTCACGATTGACGGTGCCGAATACGATGTCTATCGCAACACTCGTACAGGTCCTGCAATCAAGTCTAGTGGCAACGTCGAATTCTACCAGTATTTCAGCGTCCGTAAGCAAGCTCGTGATTGTGGCGTCATCAACATTTCCGCTCACATGAAGAAGTGGGAAGAACTTGGCATGACGATGGGTAAGCTCTACGAAGCCAAGGTGCTCGGCGAAGCGGGCAGCAATGGCGGTGGCGTTTCTGGTACGGCAGACTTCCCGCATGCAAAGGTCTACGTGGCAAAGGATGAACCGGTGTCTAGCTCTTCTGAAAAGGTAGAATCTTCTAGCAGCACGACAGCACTTCCGGTCGCACACAAAATGCAACTCAAGAGCGGTGTTTTCCAGGTGTTTGACATGCAGGGCCGTTATCTCGGCAACATGAAGGTCGATGCCGGTGCCTCTGTAAATGAAGTGCTTAAGGCTAACTTCAAGAATGCTGGCATCTACATGGTGAAGCAAGGCGTTTACATGCAGCGCTTCTCTGTGAAGTAACAAGTCTCTCCTCCTAAAGACTGTAAAAACGCTCTCCGTTGGGGAGCGTTTTTTGCATGTTGAATAAATTTTGTGAAATGCTTGCGAACGTCGGAAATGTCGCGAGATTTTTTTGGGGGAAATGCCGCGCGTCTCACGCATAAGAAAACGCGAGTCCCGCAACGGAACTCGCGTCAATACTTTGTCTAAAGTCGAAGACTACTTCTTAGCTTTAGCGCTTGCGGTCTTTTTAGGAGGATGAGCAGCGATCTTCTTCACGCTCTTGTCTTCTTCCTTAGCAGTCTTTTCAGCTTCCTTGAACATGGCTTCGACCTGTTCGAGAGCGCCGTTCGGATCTTCTTCGATGATTTCAGAAGCTTCGTCCACGAGTTCAGCGAATTCGTCGTACCAGTCCGCGAAAATTTCGACTTCGAGGTGGTCCACACCCGGAACCGTCAAGCGCACGCCGCAGCATTCGCCAACGCGGTCGAGGAACTTTGCAATTTCCGGACGGAGGAGGGAGAGGTCAAGACCGTCGAGGTCTTCCGGTTCAAGGAACACGCCGTCGACCTTGTCGTCGTCAGTCTTCTTGGACTTCTTCTTGTCGCCCTTCTTGCAGTCGCAGTTGTCACCGCAGCCGCAAGTGCAGCTACCGTCAGCACCGTTCATGGCGAGGTATTCTTCGTCATCGATGCCGCTGTCGTAGTAGAATTCGTCGTCTTCCAGATAAAGTGTTTCAACGAAGATTCCCTTTGCGCCGAGAGTCTTGGCTGCTGCCAAGAATTCCTTGAGGTCGCCGCCAAAGTAGCGAGTAGCTTCGGCTTCTTCGTTCAGAGTCTGCACCGGAATCGGGAGAAGCTTCTGCTTCTTGATGTGTTCGCAGACCAAGTCGGTAACGGATTTTTCATTCTTAGCCATTGTGATTCTCCTGAGAAAGGTTATAGGCTATAGGTTGTAGGTTGTTAGGTCTTGTAATCACGCACTTCGTGCGTCTGTATTGGGTAGCGAAGCTACGATATTTTTCCTAATACCTATAACCTAAAAGGGACGAAGTCCCGTGCTAATTCCTAAACATGATACTTCTTCAAGCTTTGAGCCTTCTCGTCGATGAGCTTCATGATGCGGGCGACAGCGTCTGCACCGTTAGCCGTGTCCTTCACGCTCACGAGCGGCTGGAACAACGGGCTGTTGAAGAGCGTTCCGAGAGGAATCGGGTTCTTGCGGCAGAACGTGGCGTCGATGTAGTCGCGTGCAGCCTTCTGCAAGTTGTGAGCCTTGTCCTTGTCGCCAGCCTGGAAAGCCTTGTAGAGGTTAACGAAAGTCTTGCAAGCTTCCGGGATGTTGCCCGTTGCGCTCACGATACCGGTACCACCCATTTCGAGGAGGTCTGCGAAGAGACCGTCTTCACCGCTCATCACGGCGAAGTCCTTGCCCTTTGTTTCCTTGATGACGCGCATCGTGTCTTCGTGATATTTTTCGCCAAAACCAAATTCGACCGCCTGCTTGAGACCGATGATGTTCTTGTCTTCGGCAAGAGCAATCAAGGTGTCCGGATGGACATAGCTGGAGGTACGGCCCGGAACGTTGTAAATAACGATCTTAGCACCCGTTTCGCTACTGAGCGTCTGGTAGTGCTTGAGGAGTCCTTCCTGCGGCGGATTGTTATAGTAGCCTGTAACGCAGAGGACCGCCACCGGAGCAATCTTCAAAACGTTTTCGATCATCTCGATAGATTCGCGCGTGCAGTTGGAGCCTGCGCCTGCAATCACAGGGACGCGACCGTCAACGTAGTCGAGCGTGAACTTAATGATATCCAAGTGCTGCTGCGGAGAGACCGTTGCACTCTGGCCCGTCGTCACGGCGGGGAGCACACCACTAGCACCAGCTGCAATAACATCGTCAATCATCTGCCCCATCTTCTTGTAGTCGATGGAGTTGCGAAGGTTCTTAGGATCGTCGTTCTTGAGCGGGGTGAACAACGCGGGGAAAACACCAGTAAGTTGAGAAGCGTTTGTAATTTGCATAGTAACCTAAATATAGTATAGACGAGAGACTAGAGACGAAAGACGAGTGAAAAATATGGTGAAATTAAAGGCTTGTAAATCAAGAGTTGTAGCTTGAAAAAACGTCATTGCGAGGAGCGTAGCGACGCGGCAATCTAGTTAAGATTGGTGGGAGAGGTGTCCCCCTGGTTCGCACTTCGTTGCTCTCCACCCCCTCAAACGGGCCCTCAGACGCCGGCCCGTAACGCCCCGGCTTGGTGCTGAGAGTTGTGAACTTTGTTTGAAATTTGTGATAGTTTACCATCCCATTGTTATACCTTGTATCCTGTTAAAACTTGTGGTTGGTGTGTTTTGCTTGTTTAAACTATCAAAGTCATTTTGACTACAATATTTTTTTCATAATATTGTATATTTTTAGTGACATAGGTTGTTGTTTGTGTTTGTACACTAGCGATGGCCGTTTGAATTTTTGAGTTTTCGACTCTTGTTCTTGAAAAGGAAAATCTGGTAAATTTTTCAAGTTACATAAGAACAAGTCGGGCGCTCACGCACTATTGTGCGTGGGCCGTTCGGTTTTGTTGTGTAACAGGTTTACCAGAGCCTCCTTTTCAGCAAGCCGTTCGGTTCCACGCTTTTTTATTTGTTAGAACTGATTCATAGGCTTCTAATAAAGTGTCGAAAAGGCACACTTTTGAAAAAAGGAGTCTTGAATGAAGCGTCTTGGTATCATAGAAACAATCGGTAAAGAGTATCTTACTGAGAATGTTGAAGATGGCGAATTTAGTTATATCCAAGCTCTTGGGCGAAAAATCAAAGGTCATTTTAGAATAGATTTACGCTTTTATGATGAAGAATCTCATGTTGCCATTTTGATTGAAACAAAAAGTATTTATAAAGCAAATGATGTTAAACAGCTTAAGGCTTATGTGGAGCTTGAACAAGAATTGGATGGCAAAACGAAAATTATTGCCATTCTTGCGAATACCGAAAATAATATGTTTCGAATTTGGAAAATTGAAAACGATGTGTGTAACGAATTGGAAGATCGAAAAATCAAGTCGATGGAAGAATACATTGCTTATTTCCAAAAGCAGAATTCAAATGACAAAACTGCAGTCCTTGAGAATACATCTAAATTAAATAGAATATTGCACGATAATGGGATTCCAGAAAAATTAAGAAGTCAATTTGTTGGAACCTGCTTACTAGCGTTAAAAAATGATTTAGTCTATAAGGATTTGGAAACGAGTCAAATTATTTCGGGAATAAAAAATAAACTTGGCAAACTCTTGCAAGATAGTATGGATAAAGCAAAGAAATTGTCTATTTTGCAAGCTAAGGTTCTTGAAAGTCAAAATGTTGAAGCCATTGAAGGTAAGAACTTTGAAAAAATACTTCTGTTTATTGAACAGAATATTCTGCCGTATATCAATGAATCTAGCTTCGAAGGTCAAGATATCCTCAGCTATTTCTTTACAACTTTTAACAAATATGTTGCTCGTGAAGATAAAAACCAGGCTTTCACTCCAAATCATATTTGTCACTTCATGAGTAAAGTTGCTGGAATATACAAGAACACTCGGATTCTTGATCCCACATGTGGTTCGGGAACATTCCTCGTGCAGGCTATGACTATGGAATTAGCGCAATGCGAAACGGAATCAGAGCGATATGACGTAAAGGCTGAACAAATTTATGGTATTGAATTTGATGAAGGCGTTTTTGGGCTATCTACAACCAACATGCTTATTCATAGTGATGGCAACTCCAATATTCGCCTTGGTTCATGTTTTGAAAACGATAAGTGGATTGAGCATGCAAATATAGATGTTGTGTTAATGAACCCTCCTTATAATGCATCAAAAAGCCAAATGCCAAAGGAGTTTGGGAATAAATTTGGAAAGAGTGCAACAGATCCGTCAAAAGGTCTTTATTTCGTTAATCATATTTTAAAATGCGTGAAGGGACAAAAAGGACGTCTATTGGCTTTGCTCCCTATGTCCTGTGCGATTACAACAAAGGGCATTATTAAAGAATTAAAAAGTGAAATTCTTGATAATAACACATTAGATGCTGTTTTTTCTTTTCCTGATGAGATGTTTTATCCGGGTGCAAGTGCTGTTGCCTGTTGTATGGTTTTCAATGTTGGGAAACCGCATCCCAAGGATTACGAGACATTCTTTGGTTACTTTAAAAACGATGGTTTTGAAAAGAGAAAAGGCGTTGGACGCGTAGACATTCGTGATAAATGGAATGATATCGAATCGGAATGGCTCAATCTATATCATCATAGAATGTCTCTTCCTGGGAAATCGATAACAAAGTGTGTCTCTGAAGAAGATGAATGGTGTGCAGAAGCCTATATGGAAACAGATTATAGTTCTCTTTGTGATGAAGATTTTATCCGGAAAATAAGAGAATATGCGGCATTTCTTGTTCAAAGCGAGGAATTCTAAAATGGATTGCCAAAATTGGAAATTCTTTGAGTTTAAGAAAATTTTTGATATTCGGAAAGGAAAAAGGTTAACCAAAGCCGATATGGTCAATGGTGATATCCCTTATATAGGTGCGACGGAATCGAATAATGGCGTAACTGCAAGAATATCGAATGATGAATATTTGCATTCCGCAAACACGATTTCTGTTTCGTATAATGGTTCTATTGCAGAAGCTTTTTATCAAACAAAAGATTTTTGGGCAACAGATGATGTTAACGTTCTTTATCCAAAATTTAAGTTAAACAAAGAGATTGCTTTGTTTTTGACGACGATTATAAATCGGGAAAAATATCGCTTTAATTATGGAAGAAAGTGGGATAAGGAATCTATGGAAACGTCTCAAATAAAGCTTCCTGCGATTAAAGTTGCAAATGGAGAATATGAACCAGATTGGATGTGGATAGAGAATTATATAAAAAATGATTTGGTCAAGAAACTTCCTAAACGATCTAAGGAAGTGTGGCTTAAAATTTTTGATCCAAAGCCGTTAATGTGTAAAAAATTGATGTTAAATATAAAAGATTGGAAATGGTTTGTTATAAAAGATTGGTTTGATGAACCATACAAAGCAAATGCATATAACTCTCAAGATTTAAATCCTTGTTTAAAAAGGGATACTACTATTGCTCATATTACAAGAACTGACGAAAATAATGGTTGCAAGGATTTTGTAGTTAATGAAGGTTTTGGTTCAATTGAGGGACCTAATGCCATTACAATTGGTGATACGACAGCAACAATTTTTTACCAAGAAAAAGAGTTTATTTGTGGAGATCATATGGTTGTCCTTCGTTCCAAACATCTTAATAAATATACGGGAATGTTCGTTACCACGTTATTGAATATGGAACGTTTTCGCTACAATTATGGAAGAGCTTATAATAAGGGAATTATTGCCAATACAAAAATCAAACTCCCTTCAGTAAAAATCGCACCTAACGAATACGAGCCTGATTGGCAATTTATGGAAGATTACATCAAATCGCTTCCGTATTCATCTTGTATTTAATTGTAAAATGAGATTCTGTTTCGGAACAGGTCGATGTTCTGCTGAAAAATAGAAACGATGTGATTTATAAGGTGGTCAAAATTTTGGACCACCTTTTCTGTGTTTAAATCTTTTTACGCAAAAATCAAAAAAAATTTGGAATAATTTCTTGAAAAACGCGTGTTAATGTAATAGGTGGGGAATGTTTCCTTGCCGTTATATGAGGATTTAAAATGACAAGAGATGAATTTGCGCTTTTTCTTAAAGGACTCAAAAATGTTCAGGAAAAGGGTGGAGATGCTGATGCCTATGTCAAGCAGTACGAAAATAGGAATGTCTACTTTTTTAACGATGGTTGCATCAAGAAAATCCTGGCGAGCGAGAAAAATCTCGCACTGACAACGGACTTGATTAATGCGGCGCTGAACCTTGTTGGTTCGGATCGTATTGAAAATCCGAAACTCGTGAACCCTTATGTTCCGGGGGAACTGGGACACCGCAGTATTGAACCTGATTTGTTGCTGACGAATGAACGTGGTGGTGAAATACCGCACGACCGCATTTCGATTGAAATTCAGCATGAAAATCACAAATCTTTGTACAGCGATCGTCTGGTTTTCTGCGTAGCCCGCCTTACGAACAACATGGTGCCGAAAGGGGCTGTTCCGCAACTAGAAAACTTGCATGTGATTAGTTTCCAGTTTTTCGATACTTTCAAGGATTCCCCGAATTATCGTCATACGGTTCAGTGGCGCAACCAGGAGCAAATGGTTTATTTTGATTGTCAGACGGTCACACTCGTTGAAGTGGACAAGTTCTTGAGACAGGCAGATAAGTTCGCTAGTGACAACTGCCGTATCGCGCTGTGGCTTCGTGCGATTGATGCATTGAATCGCGAAGCCGATTTCAGCAGGTATGAGAACGACCCGATGTTCAAGGTGTTGCAAAACGAAGTGAAAATGAGTAATTTTAGTCCTAGAACTATGTCAAATTCATGGATGAAAGATTATGATGAGGCTGTCCTCAGGTATGAGGGGGCGCAAGACAAGGCTCGTGAGATGGCAACGAGGATGTTGTTGAAAAACAAGCCCTTAGCTGAAATCGTCGAGTTTACGGGGCTTCTTGAATCAGAAATTCTTCAAATCAAGGCGACCCTTGAACAGAAATAAAAATGAATTTAGCCAAGGCTCACGAATGTGAGCCTTTTTTACGTAGATTGTAACCCCTTGTTTTAGGTGTTTCTTCCTTCTTCCTACTTCCTACTTCCTACTAAATTTCTATCTTTGCGACGTTAAAACTACAAAGGAACCCCTATGGAAAACATTACCCAGATTTGGAAAAAGATTCAGTCCCCCGAATTCAACCCGGCTACCGATATGAACCTGGTTGAAACCGTGAAGCAGGTCGCTTTGACCTCTCAGGAACCGGCAAAGGTCAGTTTTGGCACCTCCGGCTGGCGCGGTGAAATCGGTTCTGAATTCACGCTCCGCAACTTGCAGGTTGTCGGTGCTGCTATTGTGCGTTTGTACAAGGAAGCAACTCCGGAACTCTTCGAAGCTCTGGGTGTCAAGGATTTTGCTGAACTCCAGAAGCGTGGTGTGGTCGTTGGCCACGATAACCGTTTGCTCGGTCACGAATTCTGCGAAGCTGTCGCAGACCAGTTTGCAAAGGCTGGCGTGAAGGTCTACTACGGTGGTGAAATGCCGACTCCGGAATTCTCCGCTGCTATCGAAATGCTCGGTGCTGCCTGTTCCATCAACATGACTCCGAGCCACAATCCGAGCCACTACAACGGCATCAAGTTCAACCCGGCAGACGGCGGTCCTGCAGGTCCGGAAATCACGAACGTCATCACCAAGCTTTCTAACGAAATGATGGCTACCTGGAAGTTCGAACCGGTCTCCAAGGTTGACTGGGAAATTATCGACTCCCTCAAGATTTACAAGGAATTCCTCGTGAAGCAGGGAACGATCAAGTTCGACCGCATCAAGGAATTCATCAAGAAGGGCCGCCTCACGCTCGTGTGCGACCACGTTCACGGTTCTACCCGCCGCCGTCCGGCAGCTCTCCTCGACAATCCGGAATGCCTCATCACGCTCCGCAACGAAGATGATCCTTTGTTCGGCGGTATTGCTCCGGAACCGTCCAGCAAGAACCTCGAAAAGGTCCGCAAGGTCCTCGACGAAAGCAAGTCCTGGTTCCGTCTCGGTGCAATCTTTGACCCGGATGGCGACCGTATCCGTTTCTACGACGGCACTCGCGAAATCGACATGAACCAGTTCGGTGCAATTGCTTTCCACTACATGGCAACCTGGCGCAAGGAACAGGGCTGCGTGGCTAAGTCCGTTGCAACTTCCAACTTCGTGAACATCATTGCTGAAAAGCTCGGCGTTCCTGTCATGGAAACTCCGGTGGGCTTCAAGAACTTCCGCCCGTGGCTCAGCCGCAATGCCAAGCAGAAGGCTCTCATTGCATTCGAAGAATCTGACGGTATTTCTGGCCTCAACAACACGCTTGAAAAGGACGCTCAGTTTGGCCTCCTCATCGCTCTCGAAATTCTTGCTACGACTGGCAAGAACCTCGGTGAATACCTCGACGCTTTGTACGAAGAATACGGCCGCTTCTATCCGACCCGTTCTGGTTTCGAAGTCGACAAGTCCCTCGTTGGTGAACCGCTCAAGGCCAAGGTCAACGCTATCGCCGATATCGCTAAGCCGGGTGCAAAGGTCATGGTCGGTGCAAATGAAAAGACCGTGAAGCAGCTCCTCACGCTCGATGGCGTGAAGGTCATCTTCGACGACGATTCCTGGATGCTCGTGCGTCCGTCCGGTACGGAACCGAAGGTCCGTATTTATACGGAATGCCGTAACCCGGATGAAAAGGATCCGATGTTCGAAGCTGCCAAGGCTTTGTTCTTCAAGAACTAAGGACAAATTAATCGAATTGGATTAGGGAAATGAAAAAACTTCTAACGGTCATCTTCCTTGCGTGTGCCATGGTGTTCGCGCAGGAAGGCTCCATTAAGCCGGATTTTCAGGCTTTCTCTGGTGCCTTGATCAAGCTCAAAAAGGCTGAGAAGGGTTTCCACAAGTTCAGGCTCCGAGTCGATGTGGCTCCGTGGGCATTCCTTGCGGAAGGTGAAGTCCAGGCTCCCGGTGGAGATTCTGATGTCCTTATAACAGCACTTTTCGATAGAGCGCTTTACGCAGTGCTCGCCTACATCCCGGACAAGATTGCTGCCGGTTCCGATGGCGAAGAATACAACGTGGGCTTCTTCGATATGATGCTTTATTATGACGAAGAACCGACTAGAATTCGCAACTTGTCGTTCAAGCTTTTGCCGCCTGCTAACGACAGCTGGGCACAGAGCATTTTGGATGATGCTCTCCAGTCTGGTTCGCTTCTCGGTAAAATCTGGAGCGGTAAGTACGAACGTGAAATTACAAGGGCGTCTGCGGTACCTATAGACAAGACGAAACTTGTCGAGATGCAGCAGAAGCGCCAAGCGGCTAAGGCTCTCGAAGCTGAACGCAAGGCTAAGGAAGAGGCGGACCGCAGGGCTCGTGAAAAGGCTGAAAAAGCAGAAAAGGCTAAGTTCAAGTCTAAAAAGCACGATGACCTAGATTGTTCTAGCCGCAAGCTCACTGCCAAGCAGAAACGCCGCTGCAAGATGAATGGAAAATAGGCGCCTATGGCGAGTTTCTAGTTCTGAGTTAATAGTTACTAGATTGTTTTAATAAAAATTTCTAGTAACTAGTATCTATTAACTAGTAACTTTAAAGTTGAATTTTTAATCTAACAACTAGAGGTAAAATTATGTCCGGTCACTCCAAATGGGCCACCACCAAACGCAAGAAAGCCAAAACCGACGTCGCTCGTGCAAAGGCTTGGAACAAGCTGATCAAGGAAATCTCCATCGCTGCTAAGCTCGGCGGCGGCAACCCTGACGCTAACCCGCGTCTCCGTGCTGCAATCCTTAAGTCCAAGAGCCAGAGCTTGCCGACTAAGAACATCGAAAGCGCTATTGCCAAGGGTACGGGTGCTAACTCCGGTACCGAAATGACGGAACCGCTGTACGAAGGACGCGGCCCGGCAGGCATTGCCATCATGGTGCAGTGCATGACCGACAACAAGGTCCGTACGGTTGCTGAAATCCGTAACATCTTCAACAAGAACAACGGTTCCATGGGCGAATCCGGTTCCGTTTCTTGGGCATTCACCTACAAGGGCGTGATTGTCGTCGATGCTGAAAAGTATCCGGAAGACCAGATCATGGACCTCGTTCTCGAAGCTGGTGCAGAAGACATGAGCACCGAAGATGGCGTTCATGAAATCTCCACTTCTCCGGAAGCTTTCGACGCCGTTTCCAAGGCTCTCGAAAATGCTGGTATCGAAATGATGAGCGCTGAACTCAGCTACGTCCCGAATGACCCGGTCAAGCTCGGTCACGACGACGCTGTCAAGCTCCTCAAGCTCATCGACAAGTTCGAAGACCACGACGACGTTCAGGAAGTCTACCACAACGCCGAAATCGACGAAGCTGACATGGACGCTGAATAGTCCGTAAGGCGAGTGATGCGGGATTGCTTGCAATCCCATAACCGAGCCGCAGAATGAACGCTGAAGCCGAAGGCGTAAGCGTCAGTAGCGTCGTAAGGATTTGTCATTCCCGCCTCTGAGCGGGCGGACAGCACTTGGAACTTTGTTCCATAGTGCGCATGGCCACCTTTAGGTGGGAATCTCCTTTAAAGAACTGTTGCGAAAGTGACAGTTCTTTCTTTTTATTTACACCGATAATTTGTACTTAGAAGACGTACAAATTGTATATTATCGCTCAAAGAAGGAGTTGCCATGACAATTCACAAGTTTTTCCGTCTATTTAGCTTGTCTGTCGCATCGCTTTTTTGGGCAAACTGTGGCAATGATTCTAATCCGCAATTTCCAGTAGCCCAGGCTGCAAATCCCGATTCTTCGTCCGATGCGAAAGGGAATAGTTCTAGCGAATTATCAAGTTCTGCGGTAGCGCCTGAATCAAGCTCTTCCGATACGCCTCCGCAAAGTTCTTCTTCTGAATCCGCATCGAGTTCGTCGGGCGTTGAAAGTTCATTTAGCGCTAATAGCAGTTCGAGTTCTTTAAGTGTTTCAAGCTCGTCATCTATACCGACTTACGTCTTGGCTCGTGATTCCTCTATTACGTGTGAGACGTTTTGGCAGACTGTTCCGATTTGTTCAAAAAATTATGATTGTGACGATTTGAAGAATTTCTTAAAGCCAAAGCAATCTGTATCAGAAAAACTTTTGACTTTTTGGGAAGAAGAACTTGAATCGTGTGGCGCTATTCAATTACTAAATGCAACTGTATATGGTATCAGTCCCTGTGCTTCAACACGCATGAAATATAAGATGAAATGTTCTAATGATAGTACTTATTTGGACTTTATAACAGATGGAAATCTTGCTTATACGAGTGAAAATGAGTACAATGAAGCTAAAGGAATTGTTCCAAAAGATTTAGTCGAATCTTGCCCGCAAGAAGACTTTGCTTTGTTCTCTGATATCCTTGCCGATGTGCAAAAAGAATTGTACAAAAAGATTGTCGATGAATTGATGATTGATTCTTCTTTGACTGAAACTCAGATAAAGTATCTAGAAAATCTTTTAGATCGTGAAAATAAAACATTAAAGGTAGGCTTAGCGCCTTACTATCTTGAAAATCGTCCCGTAGAACGCTCGAATTTGAACTATATGGCAGAAAACTGGTTTGATGGCTATATCGCCAAAACCAAGACTTGCGAAGATGGCACGCCCGAGATAACGGAACGCTACAAACAAAAGTACGATGCAATTTTGGCGGAATGTATGGAGATTATCAGAAATAATGTCAAGACAGCTGTAGCCGGTGAATAGCCTGTTGTGTTTATTGACGGAATATCAACGTTTTTATTTAAACAGAACGCTTTTTGAAATCAATTTTTGAGATAAATTATATGTTAGAGAGTAAAGGAGAGTTTCTATGAATATTCGTAAGTTTTGGCGCCTGAGTTGCTTGACTGTCGCATCGTTTTTTTGGGCAAGCTGTGGCAGCGATTCAAACCCGCAATTTCCTGTAATGCAATCTACTAATCCGGATTCGTCAGCGGATGCTTTCGGGGATAGTTCTAGTAGTGACGCCGCTTTCCCTGAAGAGTCTTCAAGTTCTTTGACTGAAGAAAATACGAGTTCTTCAGATGTTGGCGCGACTAGTTCGTCTGATGCTGCGATGAGTTCTTCGAATGCCGAAAGCTCTTCAAGTGCTGACGTGACGGAATCTTCAAGTTCTTCGGAACCTGTGAAGTATGTCATGGCTCGAGATCCTTCTGTGACTTGTGTAGAAAGTACATATAAACAAAGCAATTGCCCAGAACGTTCGTATAGTCCTACTTGCGATGATTATAAGAGGTATTTAGGGAAAGATTCCTCATTGTCTCAAAAAATTTTGACGGAATGGGAAGAAAAGCTTCAGTCGTGCAGTGGTAATATTGAAGAAATGGCGCCTGTTTATGGTATTGTCAGCCCTAGTTGTTATCCTACGATGTATTATGATGCTCCGATGATTGAATGTTCTGATACCCGCACTTACAAGAGTGGATACAAAATCGATGGAAATCTTTTCTATACGAGCGAGCAAGAATATAACGAAGCCCATGGGATTTTCCCTGAAGATTTAGTCAAGTCTTGCAAGCAAGAAGACTTTGCTTTGTTTACCGATATTCTTGCCGATGTGCAGAAAGCTTTGTATGAAAGAGTTGTAAAGAATATAGAAGAAAACACGGCATTGGCTGAAGCCCAAAAAGATTATTTAAAAACTCTTATAGATACCGAAAATAAAACCTTGAAAGGAAAATTTACACCTTATTTTTCAGATGAAAATGGCTATTCCTATAGTAGAGAATTGGCTATCGCTAGTAGAAACTGGTTTACTGGTTTTATCGCCAAGACCAAAACTTGCGCAGACGGAACGCCTGAAATTACAAAACGTTATCAGGACATGTATGATGCGATTCTCGCGGAATGCCTTGAAATCATTGAGAAAAATTTAAAGGCTGCAAACGCAAAATAAAAAAGCCTAATTTCGAAATTCTAAGTTCTAAGAGCGCAACGGTCTAAGCTCTGCCAACTATCTTCCGAGTGTTTCGCGGTAGGTGTGGACTGCGTCCTTGTACTTGCTGACAGCTTGTGCGATGCGGTCGGCAAGGTCTTGCTGGCCTGCCTTACTCATCATGTAAGCTTCGTCTTCTTCGTTGCTGATAAAACCAAGCTCAATGAGTACTGCGGGCATCATTGCGCCTACGAGAACCATGAATCCCGCACCGCCGACGCCTGTGCTCATCTTCTTGATTTTTCCGCCATCGAAACTGTCTAGCAGTTTTTCCGTGAATAGATAACTAGTTTGTTTGTACTGCTCGAGGCGGGCCTCAAGCTTGAACCATTCCAGCGGTGAAAGTTCGTCCTTGGCGTTCTTTTCGCCATAGAGCGTAGCGACCGCGTTTTCACGACGGGCAATCGCTTTGTCTTCTTCGCTTTCCGGGGCGCGCAGCACGTAGAACTGGTAACCCTGGATAATCTTCTTGCGCTCTTCGCTTGCGTCAATGGCGTTACAGTGCAGGCTGATGAAGAGGTCGCCGTCCCACTGGTTTGCGAGCATGGCGCGCTGGCGTAATTCAATGAAAACGTCCTTGCTGCGGGTGAGCTTCACGTTGAATCCTTCGTCCGCGAGGTTCTTGCGCAAAAGCTTTGCAACGGCGAGAACGATATCTTTTTCTTGGGATTTCTTGCCCGATGCGCCAGGGTCCTTGCCTCCGTGTCCGGGGTCAATCACGATGGTGCGGACTTCGCGCGTGCCTGCGATTTCTTGCTTTGGAGCCTTCGGCTTTACGACAACCGGCTGTGCTGGTTTCTGTTCGGCGGGCTTTGCTGCGGGTTTGGCTGGCGCCGTTTCATTTGCTTTGGCTTGTGCAGTCTCGTTCTTTGTTCCTGGGACTGCCGCAACCTTACTGGAAATTTTCTTGGCATCGTTTTCCGCAATCCACAGGTGACCGTTATCGAGTTCCGGCGCTGCCGACAAATCAATCGTGCGACCGTTGCGCGTCATGTACGGAATGCCGACGGCGAACTTGAGCGTGTCCTTTGCTGAAACTATTGAGAACGTCTTTTGTACCGGATACCAGTGGAACGAGCCCTTGATTTCGCGGGCGATAGACTCCACATCGACCCTTGCCGAAGCAGCGAGGGCGAGACTAGATGCGACTAGCAGTAAAGCTAAAATTAGCGATGAGCCTTGGCGGCGCGAGCCATTTCCATTTTGGCGTCGCGGACGAGAATGTCCTGTCGCTTGTCGTGTTGATCCTTGCCTCGGCATATTCCTACTTCGAGTTTTGCAATACGGTTCTTAAAGTACATTTTCAACGGGATGATCGTGCAACCCTTCAATTCCTTCGCCTTGCGCATCTTCTGGATTTCGTGCGTGTGGGCGAGGAGCTTTCTCCTGCGGGCTGGGAAATGGTTGAAGCGGTTGGCGAAAAGGTATTCATCGATATGCGCACCGACGAGCCAAAGTTCATCTTTGTTTTCGTCGATATCAATCCACGCTTCGCCTAGAGTGCATTTGCCGTTACGGATAGACTTGACTTCCGAACCGATGAGCATGATTCCCACTTCAAAAGTTTCATCTACAAAATAGAGGTGGTTCGCCTTGCGGTTCTGGATAACGGGCGTACTAGATTCTTTCTTGATCATCTTTAGGGACAAAAGCCTCTTCTAAGTCGAAAGGAACGTTGTTGATTTTTTCGATCAGGTCCTTGCTGGGCTCGAACACCGGGCGCACCTTGGCGGGAATGTTCACGAGTTCGCCAGTTTTGGGGTTCCGGGTGCGGCGTTCCTTGCGCTGTTTATTCTTGAAGCGACCGAATCCACGCAACTCGATATTGTTGCCCTCGATAACGCAATTGGAAATCGCGTCGATGAGTTCTTCCACGATGACTTTGGTTTTTACTTGCGTAAATCCTGTCTGGGAAGCGATTTCATCAACGATTTCCTTCTTAGTTATGTTGGACTGAGTCGCCTTCATATTAAAGAATTTACAATAATTTTAGACAACCGTTACGCTTTTTTGCTCCAACCGATGCTTTTTTTGTGCATATGGGGCACTGCAGCGTCCAAAGCCTGCTGCAATTCTGCGCAACCTTCGCCAGTGACAGCCGATGTGATGACCACTTTCTGGCGGTGCTTCTTGAATTCCTTGATGGCGTTTTCGATGCCGAGGTCGCTCTTGTTGAGCGCTACGACAAAGTTCTTTTCGGCAAGCTTCGGGTGGAATGCCTTGAGCTCTTCCTTCAAGACCTTGAACTGCTCGTAGGCGTTTTCGGCAAAGCCGTCAATCACAAAGAGCAGTGTGTGCGTACGTTCGATGTGCTTGAGGAACTGGTGACCAAGGCCCTTGCCTTCGCTTGCGCCTTCTAAGAGACCCGGAATATCGGCAACCACAAAGCTGTGCCCGTTCACCTGGACGATGCCGAGCACCGGTTCAAGCGTTGTAAACGGATAGTCGCCAACCTTCGGGCGGCCGCTAGAAATCTTGTTCACGAGGCTCGACTTGCCTGCGTTCGGGAAGCCCACGAGACCCACGTCTGCCATGAGCTTGAGTTCGAGGAAAAGCTGGCGGACTTCGCCCTTTTCACCTGGAGTGCACTTGCGCGGAGCCTGCACCTTCGGGGTTGCGAAATGCTGGTTGCCCATGCCGCCCTTGCCGCCGCGAGCCGCAATCCACTTCTGGCCTGGTTCGGTCAAGTCCGTGAGAATATGGCCCTGTTCGTCCTTGACGATTGTGCCGCGCGGAACGCTAATAATCAAATCTTCGGCAGATGCACCGGAGCAGCGCTTGGCGCCACCGGGCTGACCGCTCTTTGCCTTGTAAATGTGCGTGTTGCCCATGTCGAGAAGCGTGGTGTACTGCTCGTTCACCTGCAAAATCACGTGACCGCCACGACCGCCATCACCGCCATCGGGACCGCCGAGGGGTACAAACTTTTCACGATGGAAACTGCAGATGCCGTCACCGCCTCTGCCGGAGCGAACTTCAATATTTTTTTCGTCTAAGAACATGTATCAGTGATTAGTGGTTAGTGGTTAGTACGCCGAAAATCTGTCATTCCCGCCTCCGAGCGGGAATCTCCTATTTTTCAACATAAAATGTAGAAATTTTTGCGATTTGGGGAAGAGGGGAGGGCGTGTCATTCCCCACTTGATGGGGAATCTCCTTTGGTGTATAAATCCTGTTATATCTTGCTTTTGTATCGTTATTTTTTACATTTGATGAAGTCTTATTTTACAGGGATCCTTTATGTCATTGAAAAAATTTGAGTCGAAAAATCCTAATTCAAAAAAAGAGGGCGAATATCTTGATTCCGAGGCTTTGAAAAAAAGATATTCGAAGCTTGAAAATGTGAAAATTTTGGGGGATGTTTTCATTGACAAGTTTAATGAAAAAGCTCCCTTGACTGTCTATCGCTATATACGCTACTGTTGGGCAAAAGAGATGATAGACTCAAATATAGTGTCTTTTGCAAATCCGAAAGTTTGGGAGGATCCTTTTGAAAAAAGGTTTATCAATGGGAACTATCAGAGTTCTGGATTTGCACCGAAGCAACTGGCTTGTTTTTGTGTGACAACAGAACATGGGTTAAATGAAGCTGCGTTTTGGAGAGGTTTTGATCCTGATGGACAGCATGACTTAGTTCAGCTAACATTGGATTTTGATGTTTTGCTGAACTCACTTGATTCTTTTGCTGGTCGACATAATGCAACTATTTATGTAAAGGCGTGTGACTATACTTACACCTCGGAACAACTAAAAAGTTCGGGAAAAAAATCTTTTTTGAAGAATGTTGATTCGCTTGATGAGGAGGGCTTTATCAATTTGATGAGTCTAAAACGTCGAGCTTTTGCTTCGGAAAACGAACTCCGTTTGTTTGTTTATGGCGACAATCTTTCGTTTGAAAATGGTTATTTGAAAATTCCGTTCGAAGATAAGTTGGTTAAGACGATGAAAATTTGCCCTAATCCCAATAGAGAAGCTTTTCTCTCGGAGGAAGATATCAAGTTGTGTTTGAAAAAACGTTTTGAAGAAAAAAACATTAGTATAGTGAATTCTCTTCTTTATGATAAAGTGCCTGTATTTAATTTCAAAAAAGGAGCAAAAACGTGAAAAAGGGTATTTTGTTCTGTTTGTCGATTGCGACCGCAGGCTTCTTCGTTGCCTGTGACGATGATCCTAGTTCGCCAAATAATGCTAATTCTGCGCAAGAAAATATTTTGCCTGAAGAAACTGTAAATTCCAGTAGCAGTGTTAAAGCAATTTCTGTTTCAAGCTCCGGGAAAAAAGAGGATACTCCTGTATATACAGTTGAAACTGGAAGCGTGATAGATGAGCGCGATGGACAAATCTATAAGACGGTGACAATTGGCACTCAGACTTGGTTGGCTCAGAACCTGAACTACGAAACTGTGAATAGTTTTTGTTATAACGATACTGCAAGTTATTGTGATAAGTATGGTCGCCTTTATACGTGGGATGCGGCAATGGATGCTTGTCCTTCTGGTTGGCACTTGCCTTCGCAAACAGAATGGAACACTTTGTTGAATACACTCGGTGGAAATGCACCAACCGGACGCAAGAATAGCGAGAGACTCATGTCCACTTTGGGTTGGATTAAAGGAAATGGAACGGATGCATTTTCTTTCTCAACACTCTCTGCTGGCGGTCGGGGGCGTAATGGGGATTACGGTGGTGAAGGCTATCATGCTTATTTTTGGAGTTCTACTGAGGATCGTAGCCGTAGCGTTGATGCGTACATAATGCACTTGGATATCTACGGTGTGCAGTTGAGCACAGCCCATAAAGTCAACGGATATTCCGTCCGTTGTCTAAAGGGAGATGCTCCTGTGCAAACTCAAGAATCCTCGTCTAGCGAAACTGCAATATCAAGCAGCTCCGTAAAGTCTTCTTCAAGTGTGACAGCATCAAGTTCTTCAGTTGAAAATACGTCTATTCAACAGCCTAAGTCGTCTGATTGCAGCGTTACATACAAAGGCGTTTCGTATGAGCTTAATGGGATTGGTCTTAATTTTAATGCTCTATATACTAATTTTCTTAACGATGCTGAGATAGTGTATGGTACGGTGCATACGCTGAGTAATCAGTACAAAACGGTTACAATAGGTTCGTATGAGTGGATGGCTGAGAATATGAGAGATGATGGTTATACTGTTTCCGTCTATCCATATGGAAAGCTCGGCAATAGCTATTCATGGAAAGATGCTACAGAAGTATGTCCAATTGGTTGGCATTTACCAACGGTTGAAGAATGGGAATATTTATACGAATATCTTGGAAAGAATGTTGGTGAGATGCAGGCAGTGGAATTTGATGGATGGCCGAATGCTACAAATGGGTCTGGTTTATCGATAATCCCTGCTGGTGTTGGGGGTAATGCAATACGATGTCCTCATGGATTGGGAACAAAAGTTATATATTGGAGTGGCACGCAAACAAGACCTTGGGTTGTTGAGTCCGATACTGCGTATTCTCTATGGAACCATGGAGTAGAGCCCACTTATTTTTATGTCCGCTGTGTCAAAAATGGAGGCTCTAGTAGTAGCAGTAGTCAAGTTGTCAAATCTAGTAGTAGTGAGAATAGTAGTAAGGATAAAGGGGATCGAATGTTTTATCTTCCGACTTTGATTCAGGCTTGCGCTTACGCTAATCTTGGTAATGCTCGTTTTATAGAGTGTAAAAGCCCCAATGCTATTGATTGCCTCCAAAAAATAAACGGATGTAATTTTGCTGCTGTTGAATATTGCGGTTGTTGGGAAAGTGAAGATGCGTATATATACTATCGCAACAAAGATAAAGGACAAATTCGGTAGAATTTGTATAAACGTCGCCAGCCCACCTCGGGCTGGCTTTCTCTTTTGTCTCAAAACTGCACGACGAACGACCCCTTGTTTTTGAAATGGGTCAAATCTATATTACGGTCAATCCCAATTTGTGGGTATTGTTTTTTCGGTTTAAAAAGCCTATATTGTAGAAGGATAATTCAGCAACTGAGGCGTAATTATGGATAACGAGGCTTAGTTTTTCCATCTAATATTTCACCTCCAAAAACAAAAAACGCCAAAACTCATGGAGCTTTGGCGTTTTTTGAAATTTAACGGGTGATGAATGCGGATTAAACCAATCCGATTGTTTCGTCCAATCCGAGCGCGATATTCATGTTCTGAATAGCAGCGCCGCTAGCACCCTTGCCGAGGTTGTCGATAATCGTCGTGACCTGCATGATGTTTTCGTTGCCGAAAACTTGGATGCGGGCGTTGTTCGTGTCGTTGCAGACCGTCGGGTCCAAGCGGCCGTTGAAGAGCACCGGAGCGGCTTCGTACGGCAGGACCTTCACGAACTTTGAACTTTCGTAATGCTTGGCGAGGATTTCGGTCAAGTCCTGCGGACCGACCTTCTTCGTGAGCATGTTCGGGAAGATGGCGACCGTCACGGCCATACCCTTGTAGTAGGGGCCAAGCACCGGGTTGAAGAACGGCGTGTTTTCGAGTCCGCAGTACTTCTTCATTTCGGGGAGGTGCTTGTGGGCGAGCGCAAGCGCGTACGGGGCGGGAGCCATGATGGCCTTCGATTCACCAGCCTTGTGGCTCAAGTTTTCTTCGGCTTCGTATTCGGCGATGAGTTTCTTGCCACCGCCGGAGTAACCGGTGATGCTGTAGGCCGCGAGGTTTGCGCTCTTCGGGAGGATGCCCGATGCAACGAGCGGGTGCACACCGAGGATAAATCCGGAGGCGTGGCAACCGGGGTTTGCAATGCGCTTGCTCTTTGAAATCGCTTCGCGTTGTTCGGCCGAAAGTTCTGGCATACCGTATGTCCAAGCCGGGTTCACGCGATGAGCCGTGGAGGCGTCGATGATGCGCGTGTTCGGATTCGTGCAGAGGGCGGCGCTTTCCATGGACGCTGCGTCCGGGAGGCAAAGGAACGTCACGTCAGATTCATTGATCATCTTCTGGCGTTCGTTCACGTCTTTGCGGAGTTCTGGATTGATCTTGAGAATTTCCAGGTCGTTGCGCTTGGCAAGTCTCTCGAAAATTTGCAGGCCAGTCGTTCCTGCTTCGCCATCTACGAAAACTTTGAACATTTGATTTAGTTACTAGTTAATAGTTGATAGTTACTAGAATTATTAAGTTATTAGTTTATAGATTACAGCTACTAGAAATTCTTGTTATGAAATTCTAGTAACTAGTAACTCAGAACTCTTAACTTCTTACTTATTCGCGCCGCAGCACTTCTTGTACTTCTTGCCTGAACCGCACGGGCACGGGTCGTTACGGCCAACAACCGGACCTTCGTGGCGGACAGTTTCCTGCTTCACGGCACGACCATCATAGAAGTACCATGCACCGCCGACCTTGTGGAATTCGCCAAGTTCGTGGTGGTTGCGGGTGATGTTTCCCTGCTTGAAACGAGCGACAAATTCGACCCAACCGATGTTCTTGTCTTCTTCGGTCTTGGTCTGCTTGATTTCGATGCCGAGCCATTCGGACTGACGGCTCCAGGCTTCTACGCTCGGTTCGTCAAAGTCGTCACGCTGTGTGGCTTCGAGAGAATCCTTGAGCCATGCAATTTCGTGCTTGGCATAAGCGGTGTAACGGGAGCGCATAAGGGCTTCCGGAGACGGGGCGAGAGTGGTCTTCTTAATAATCGGTTCGCAGCAATCGCAATAGGCCTTGCCAGAACCGCACGGGCATAAATCATTAGCCATAGTAAAATCCTTATAAAAAACTGGGCTAAAAATACAAAAAAATGGTGTGCCTGTGGAGTGCTCCGTGCATTTTTTACAAGCGCAAAGTCTAGAAAAAGAGACCCCGGCACGGAGGCCGGGGTGACAACTAAAATGTTGGCGGGCTTAACAAATTGAATGTACTAAGTTCTAAAATCTAAGTTCTGCCAACTAATACTATTACAGGCACTTCTTCAAAAGCCAGAATTCTTCCTTGCCTTCGCGGCCCGGAATGCTGTTCGTGGGCTTAATGCGTTCGACAATGTCAAAAACGCCATCCAGGCGTGCCATAAGCTCGCCTTCGCTCATGCAGTGCGGAGGACCCTGCATTGTCTTGCCGTTCATAAGCGGGTACATGAGGCAGATGAACACACCGTCGTCCTTCATCATCTTGTAGCAGACTTCGAAGAATTCGTCGCGGCGGCCCGGATGGATTGCCGAGAACGTGCCGTAGTCATAAATGATATCGAACTGCTGGCCACCACGCTTGGCATCCTTCGGCGAGAGCGTGAACAAGTCGAGGTCGAGAGAGCGCAAGTTCTTGTGCTTGCGGCTCAAGTGGTCCAGTTCATCAACGGCGGTCGGCGCAAAGTCGACTGCCAAAACATCGTGTCCACGCAAAGCCCATGCCTCGGCATCGTAGCCGAACCCGGCGCCTGGAATCAGCACAGAGCCCTCTGCAGGGCAGGAGGGGTGCTTGAAAAATTCAAGCAGGGCAGGAGTCGCCTTCTTGAAATTCCAGTAGTCCTTGCCTTCGGCATAAAGATTATCCCAGAATTCCGGGAGGTTTTGCGTTAACATTCTTTACCTTCCTTTTTGTACGCTAATTGTCCACACGCGGCAAGAATATCCCTACCGCGTGGATTGCGGATCGTGATTTGAATTTCAGCAGCTCGCACGGCGGCGAGGAAATCTTCCACCTCTTCGGGGGTGGGGGCGTGGAGCGTCGGGTCGTCGCCGTCGTTAAGCACGATGGCGTTCACCTTCACGCGGCGCGGGGCGCATATGCGGATGAGTTCCTTTGCCGCCTTGGGCGTGCAGGTGATGTTCTGGATGAGCACGAACTCGAACGTCACATAATTATCGGTGTGGCGGATGTATTCGTCAACCGCCTCCAAAAGTTTTTCGATAGGCCAGGTCTTGTTCACCGGCATCACGGACGAACGGTACTCGTTGTTCGTGCTGTTGAGGCTCACGGCGAGGCAGCAGGGCGTGTTGCGGTCCACGAGTTCCTTGATCTTCGGGACGACACCCGAAGTGCTCACGGTCATGCGCTTTGCGCCCATGTTGAAAAGTTTCTGGTTATGGAGCGTGCAGCAGACGCGGTGGACGTTCTCGAGGTTGTTGAGCGGTTCGCCCATGCCCATGAAGATAATGTTCGTCACCTGGGCGACTCCGCCTTCTTCGTTCATGAAGCCGTTGTCTTTCAAGTACCAGTTGACGTTAATGATTTCTTCGAGAATTTCGCCTGCTTCGAGGTTTCGCGTGAACCCCATCTTGGCGGTGCGGCAGAATGCGCAGTTCATGGCGCAGCCGACCTGGGTCGAAACGCAAACGGAATAGCGACCGTTTGCCGGGATCATCACGGTTTCGATATGGTGACCGTCTTCGGTCTCAAAAAGCCACTTGACCGTCCCGTCGACAGAAACAGAACGCTGGTCTTCCTTGAGACCGCAAAGCGTGAACTGTTTTGCCATTTTTTCGCGGAGGGCAGGGGAGATGTTCACCATCTCGTCGTAAGAACGCACCTGCTGGCAGAATAGCCATTTTTGAATTTGGTCGGCGCGGTAGGGCTTTTCGTCAACGTCCCGAAGCCAAGCTTTGAGCTCGTCGGTTGTCAAAGTTTTTATATTGCGCTGCCATTCCATAGCTCTAAAAGATAGAAAATTTTAAGCTTTTTGTTAAGGGCTATGGCTTGTCTAACCCTCCCGCCCTGCGGATGTATTCTAGGCTTGCGTTGCGAGTTTCGGCGGCGCACCTTGTTAAAGGATCGTCTGTTTTGTCGGCTTGATTGGTTTGGCTTTGCCAGAACAGGTGCTGGTAAATGCGGTCAAGTTCTGCCATGAGTGACCCCATACTTGTCTTGAGGGCGATGGCGAGTTGCGAGAGCGTGTCTATCGATGGTATTCGTTTACCGCACTCCATCTGCGATATATACTGCCTTGAAATTCCCGATTCAATGGATAGCGACTGCTGTGTCTGCCGCCGCTGTTGCCGGATGGAAATAATGAGTAGCCTGATGGCTTCGTGTAGTAGGAGCGTCTCGTAATTCATCAGGTGCTAATTTTACGTAATTGCGCAAATTTTTTGTGCATGCGATAGTTTGCAAAAGACGTAAAACTTTGAAATCTTTTGATTTTCTTAAAAACATATATCGTAAAATGACGATGTGTGTGTTTTCGGAAAAAATCTCATTTTTGACTAAAAAACGGGATTTTTCGTATCGAAAGACAACGAGAAAAATTGGGTATCTTTTACGTTTGTATACAGAAACGTTTTATTCGTTTGTTTTTATTCAAAAAGGATTGATTATTTTTCGTAGGGTAAAAATTTATCGCGCTTTGCGCAAAGGGATACGGAATGATTGATGTAAAAGGAAAATGGTGCTTGGTGACGGGCGGATGCCGTGGTGTCGGACGCCTCATCGCTATCGAAATGGCTAAGCTCGGTGCAAACCTCATCTTGCAGGGGCGCGACAAGAGCCATGCCGAAAAGGTGATTGCCGAACTTGCTCCGTATGGTGTGCAGGTGAAGGCCGTGGGCTGCAATCTCGAGAAGGAAGATGAAATTGATGCCGCTCTTGCCGAAATCGATTCCTTTGGCGTGCAGGTGGACCTCGTATTCAACAATGCGGGCCTTATGAGCCACTATTTTTCCGATTACACGACGAATACGATGGATGATTTCCGCCAGGCGATGGCGGTGAACTTCTTTGCGCCGATGAAGATTGTGTATCACTTTTTGCCGGGCATGATCAAACGCGGTTTTGGCCGCATGCAGCTTACGACAAGCGGTATTGCCAATGAACCGGAACTTGCCGCTTATGCCTGCGCAAAAGCTGCCCTTACCAAGTTCGTGAAGGATTTTGCCTGCAAGCTGAACGGTACGGACGTGATGATGAATGTCATGGATCCGGGGTGGCTCCGTACGGATCTCGGCGGTCCGAACGCTCCGAACGCACCTGAAACAGTTATTCCGGGAGCTCTTGTGAGCGTGCTTCTCGATGACAAGAAGAGTGGTCGCTGGTTTAGCGCCCAGGATTACGTGGGCAAGAGTATCGCTGATGCTGTAGACGCTGGTCGCAACGTCTTCGCTTAATCGTTATTAGTTTTTTTTGCCTGAATGGCGAACGTTTAATCCCGCATGGAATGCGGGATTTTTCTAATGCTAGATTTTCTTGATTTACAACATGTGCTGCCGGTCACAACAATACTTTAATTTTGATACAAAAATATTTTGTAAAACTTGCGGTTTTTAAAAATTTATGCTATTTTAATAAATAAAGGTTATTTTTAGCTTTTAGGGGGGGAGATCTTGGGAGGGGAGTGGTTTTGGACCATTATGGGATGTAAAATCCTTCGTTGCGGAGGCGTGTGGTTATGTCTGATGCTGCTGAAAAAAAGATTCCTGAGGGGATACGGAATGAATTGGAGCATTCCGAAGTTCCGCTTGCGGTCTACCGATTTGTAGATGGTCATATTCAGACTATTCTTGTTTCTGATGGACTTGTTCGTTGGCAGACCCCTGGTAGTACTCGCGAAGATTTGCTGAAATTCCTTGATACGGACATGTACAGGGATGTCCATCGCGAAGACATTGTTTTTGTAGCGACTAAGGCTAAAGAATTCGCAAAATCCAAGGATGGTCGTTACGAGGTTGTTTACCGTCAAAAATTGTATGGCAAGGACGAATACTGTACGGTGCATGCTCAAGGTTACCATCGTGTTTTGGATGATGGCTCAGAATGTGCAATCGTTATTTATGACGATGTGACTTCCGCTTGTGAAACATGTAGAGATTTTCGCAATGAATTCGATAATGGCTTGATGGAGTTCTTGAACAATGACAGCGTAGAGCCTTTTGTCATTGTCGATGCAAAAACTCATGAAATCTATATGCTCAGTGCGTCTGTTGATAAAATTTGGACGCCTGTAAAAGCTTTTGATTCCGGCATTACGTTTGAAGAGTATTTCTTTGACCCCAATGAAGTCCAGCTTATCACACTTGACGAGGTTCTTGAGAAAGGCGAAGTGATTGTGCCTAATTCGCGCACGGGTGGCGACCTGATTTTAAAGGCAAGCCTCATCAAATGGCATGGCAAGGATGCTATTTTCCACAGGATAAGTGAGAGGACGGACCGCTATTTCGATACATTGACGGGGCTTCCGAATATGGAATATGCCCGCATGCGCGGCGAGGACTTTGCCGATGATATCAGGATTGCAGGCGGAATTCCCTGTGTCATTTATTTTGATATTGTCGGGATGAAACTTTACAACAATGCGAATGGTTACGACAAGGGTAATGAGTTCCTGCTCAATTTTGCGGCTTTCCTAAAAAAGCAGTTCCCAAACAACCTCATTTGCAGACAGTCCAATGACCATTTTACAATCGTAGCCGACAACCGCAACGCAGAAGAAAAGCTGAACGAAGTCCGCAAGTATGTCAAGAGTGTCATTTCGAAAATCTCTATGGACGTCAATGTCGGCCTTTGTAAAATTGATGAATTTGAGGACATGCTCAATGCGAGTGAAAAAGCGAAAATTGCATGCAAGGTCCAGAAGCTGTCGGGTGATAACTTTATTCGTTATTACGATGATGACTTGCGCAAGGCGCTTGTGCTGCAGAATTACGTAGTAAACCACATTGATGAGGCTATAAAGAATGGCTATATCAAGGTTTACTACCAGCCGGTGGTCCGTACGATTACGGAAACTTTCTGCGGTATGGAAGCGCTGGCCCGTTGGGTGGATCCGCAATACGGTTTTTTGAATCCGGCGGTCTTTATTGGCGCTCTCGAAGAATCTCGCCAGATCCATAAGCTTGATAGCCACGTCATCAACATAGTCTGTAAAGAAATGCGTGAGGAGATGGATGACGGAAACCCCGTGGTCCCGGTCTCTTTCAACTTGTCGCGTCTGGACTTTATCGGCTGTGATATTTTTGAAGTTGTCGAACGTGCGCTAGACAAGTACAAGATTGATCGCGATTACATTCGCGTTGAAATTACGGAAAGCATTATGGCTTCGGATTCGTATGTCCGAAACGAAATTCAAAGATTCCGTTTGGCCGGTTACGAAGTCTGGATGGACGATTTTGGTAGCGGATACTCTTCGCTCAATACGCTTAAGGACTATAAGTTCGATGAACTCAAGATTGACATGGTGTTCCTCTCGAATTTCAACGAGGCCTCGCGCACCATTATTCGTTCGACGGTCCGTATGGCGAAAAACCTTGGGCTTAAGACTCTTGCCGAAGGTGTCGAGACCAAGGAGCAAATGGAGTTCTTGAAGGGCATTGGTTGCGAAAAGGTCCAGGGCTATTATTACGGAAAACCCATGCCTTTAAAAGAGACGCTTAGACACATGGCGGCTATGGGGATGCATATTGAAGACCCGAAATCGCGTCTCGTCTATTCTAGGCTCGGTAGCCTAGATTATTTGGTGGATACGCCTAAAGCGGTCATGTCGTTTGAAAATGGAATATTCAAGTTCCTGTTTGTAAATAAGCAGTACGAAGAACAGCTCCAAAGCCTTGGCTTTAGCGGTTTCAAGGACGCCGAGGATGCTAGCAACGACCCGAAAAACCCGGTTTACAACAAACTCCGTGAAATACAGCAGGCGGCATACAGGGCGCCTCAGCAGGTGACTTACGCCACTCACGGAACCTACGTTTTTTTGACGGGTCGGTTGATTGCCGATATCAATGGCGTCCGTATTTACGACATGTCGTTACGCAATACTCATGTGAGCGCTGAAGACAGTTCGTCTGGTTCTCAAAATGTCGTAAAGTTCCCAGTAGATGCAAAGACTATTTTGCTTGCGACGGTCAATTTGCCGAACAGGTCCATTCTTGAAGGTATTTTAAGGTCGGATTACAATCTGTTGTTTGCCGAAGATGGTGAACAGGTCTTGAATATTTTGCTGGAATATGGTAATAAGATTTCGATAGCGTTAATCGATGCGGCCCTCCCTAAAATTGATGGCTTTAAGATCATCCAGAAGTTCAGAGGGGAAAAGCGTGAATTCCAGATTCCTTTTGTCGTGATGTCGGATAACATGGAACTAGCAAAGGAAGGCGTCCGTTTAGGGGCTTATCAGTTTATCTTGACGCCTATCAGCAACAAGGAACAAGTCAAGTCCAAAATTGACGGAGCCATCAAGAATACGGAGTTGCTCCACCAGCTTGCTCTAAACTATATGGAATACGTTCCTGGTGGCGTGATTCTTCTGGAGGCTATGACCGGTGACATTCTTTACGTGAATGGCCGTGCGCTTGAAATTTTTGACTGCGACAGTGTTGATGATTTCCGCTGTCTGGCGGGTAATAAGCTTGAAGGTGCCGTGCTTCCTGAAGATTATGCTACGGTAGACGAAAAACTTGAAACGTTGTTCCGCAGTGGCAGCTCTTTGCCGACGCAGACAACCTATCGCATCAAGACTAAGAAAGGTACAGTCAAGCGAATTTACCACGTAGGACGTTTCTTTAGGGATACGCCGTATGGACGAATTTTGTCTGTATTCGTCTCTGAAGACGATATGGCTTTGAAGAACTACTTTGGTCGCAAAAATGCGTTTAAGTTGTTTATGGCTTCGGGTGAGGCTACTCATACCAAGTCGTACGAACCGGGATATAAGGCGTTCTTGTTCTGGAACCTTACGAAAAATTCTCCGGTTATCAGAATGGAAGGCATTAGCTATATTCCGGAAGAAATGAATGGCAAGTACACTTACGATGCTCATTACAACTACCTGTCGGGTCTGATGTCGAAAGATAGCGTGAATGTCCAGAAAACGGCTAATTACACTCGTGAAAAGCTGATTCTGGCTTATGTAAATAAGCGTCCGGTTCCTCCGCTGAACTTAAATTACAACTTCAAGAACGGCTGGTTCTCTATCAAGTCAACATTTGATATGATGGCCGATCCTGATTCTGGTGATATCATTCTAAAATTACAGAACGAAAATGATACGGATGTTGAAGCCTACAAGGAATTGACGGACGCCGTTGTCTTGAACCTGTATGATCAGATTATCTACATTGATGGAAATACAGATAAAATGCTCACGCTTTCAAGCGTAGATGGCAAGCCCATGTATGTCCAAAGGTCTATATCGGATTCGATAGAGAATCTCTGTAAGTTGTTCCAGATGCCTGTTTGCTCTGTGGAAGCGTTTATGGAACGGGCTAATCGAAATAGTGCTTCTGGTGAAACTTATGGCAGAACTCTGACGCTTGAAGATGGACATGTGAAGTTCGTTCGCGCAAAATCGCTGTATAATGGTTCTGACAAGTACATCATTACCGTTTCGGATGTTACGCATGCCAAAAATGAATTGATATAAAGCTTTTCCTCCATGCAAAAATCAATTTCCCGTCCTATGGGCGGGAAATTTTCCGTATATTGTCACCTTTTGACATTCTACTTTTATTATATTGGTGCTCATGGTAGCACTAAATAAGTCGAAGAAAGAAATTGAGTATCTCTGTACAGAATGTGGCAATACGACACCGAAATGGGCTGGCAAGTGCCCGTTTTGTGGGGCGTGGAGTTCGCTTAAGGAACATGTGATTGAACGAAATTTGGAAGGGGCTGGGCGCACGGGACGTGGGCTTGGCGGGCCTGTCCATAAGGTGGTGCTGCTCAAGGATGTTGCGACAGAAGATACGCGGCGCTTGAGCACGGCGAATTCGGAATTTGACCGTGTGCTTGGTGGTGGCTTTGCGCCGGGAAGCCTGGTGCTGATTGGGGGGGACCCGGGAATCGGTAAGTCGACGCTTGTGCTCACGACACTTGCGACGATGAATGCGGCGGGAGTCAAGGCTTTATACGTGAGTGGTGAAGAAAGTGCGTGCCAGGTAAAACTTCGCAGCGAACGCTTGAATGTTTCGGGGAGTGACATGATGCTCCTCTGCGAAACCAATCTCGAAAAGATTTTAGAGCAGGCAAAAGAGGTAAAGCCTCAGGTGCTTGTGATTGACTCTATCCAGACTGTTTATAAAAGTGACCTTGCTGGAACTCCCGGATGTGCAACACAACTGCGTGAATGCACTCTTGATTTAATGGTCTTTGCGAAGAATTCTGGGTGCATCACGATTCTCATTGGGCATGTGACGAAGGACGGGCAGATTGCTGGTCCGAGAATCTTGGAACATATGGTCGATACGGTCGTGTATTTCGAGGGCGACCGAAATCACCAGTACAGGCTTTTGCGCACTATCAAGAACCGTTTTGGCGCCACCGATGAAATCGGAGTTTTCGAGATGACGAGTCACGGGTTGAACCCTGTACTGAATCCGAGCAAGGTCTTTTTGCAGGAGGGTGTACCGCCGACTCCGGGGAGTGCTGTCTGCTGTACGATGGAAGGCTCCCGTGCGCTCTTGTTCGAGACTCAAGCGCTTGTGAATCAGACGAATTTTGCAGTACCGCAGCGTGTGGCTGCAGGGATTGACCCGAAACGCCTTACAATTATTCTCGCGCTTTTGGAAAAGTTTGGTGGCGTGACGATTGGTGCCTCGGATGTTTTTGCAAGCATTGCCGGCGGCATGAAGGTGAACGATGCGTCTTCGGACTTGGCGCTTGCGCTTGCCGTGGCGAGTAACCATTTGGGAATTCCGCTTTCGCGACAGACGATTGCGATTGGCGAGCTTGGACTGTCGGGTGAGGTGCGTGGCGTAAGTCTTTTGGACCAGAGGCTCAAGGAAGCTAGCCGTCTAGGAATGACGGAAGCCGTTGTTCCGGCGAGTTGCAAACTTTCGGAGAATATGGGATCGATGAAGGTCGTGCGGGTGCATTCACTTTCCGAAGCTATAAGCTGGCTTATGGATAAGAAGTAGAAGTTAGGGGTTAGGTTGTAGGGGTTAGGGATTAGGTAAGTAATCGCGGCTTCGCCGCGCCTTTACAGATGCACCAAGTGCATGAAACTATTCTTACAACCTAAAACCTATGACCTATTACCTAAAATAAAAAAGGGGCGCTCAAGTGAGCGTCCCTAAATTCCGTTATTCAATAGGACTTATTTTTCGCCCGGTCTCTTGAATCCGTATGCACGCGGATCGAAACCGCTGGGGAACTTAGTTCTTTCGTTGTAAATCACCTTCTTGGCAGTGAACTTTTCGATCTTTGCACCGGTGAGGTCTGCACCAGAGAAGTCCACGTCTTCCATCTTGGTGTCAGCGTCAATCTTGACCCCTTCCATCTTTGCGTTGATGAAGGTGACCTTGATGAGCTTAGCACCAGAGAAGTTTGCACCGGAGAGCTGAGCATTGTTGAATGCGGAGCGTTCGATGGTGGAGTTTGCAAAGACTGCCTTGGTGAGGTCTGCGTTGTCGAAAATGTCCTTGAAAACGTAGGCACCGTCGAACACTGCCTTCATGAGTTCAGCGTAGTTGAACACGTTCTTGCTAACGGTTGCGTCAAAGAACGAAGACTTGTTGAGCTTGGTCTTGTCGAATGTGCTCTTGGAAACTTCGCCCTTGTCGAAGATGACGCCGTTCAAGTCCTGGCCGTTGAACTTCATGTTCTTGACCTTGGACTGGGCGAACTTGGCCTTCTGGAGCTGCGTTCTGGAGAGGTCCACGTCATTGAAGGTGGTCAAGGAAAGGTCTGCTTCCTGGAGGTTCACGTTGTTGAACGTTGCACCGTCGAAGTCAGCCTGAGAAAGACCTGCCTTGGCAAAGTTCACGTTGTTGAGCTTCACACTGGAGAAGTTTGCAGCGATGAGGTTGCAAGCCGTGAAGTCCGTCTTTTCCATGGTGGTCTTGCGGAGGTCGCTGTTAGCCATCAAGGAACGTGAGAAGTTCGTGTTGGTGAGGTTTGCCTTGCTGAAGTCAGCACGGGTGAGGTCCATGTCCATCACGGAAGCCTGGGTGAGGTCTGCCTTGCTGAAATCGCATTCGTCAGAAACCTTCATGGCGTCGAGACGGGCGCCCTTGAGGTTTGCCTTCGGGAATTTGCTATCGAGAAGCGTTGCGCGGTAGAGGTTTGCGCCTTCGAGGTTTGCACCTTCGAAGCTTGCAGAACGAATGTCTGCGCCGCTAATCGTTGCACCCTTGAGGTTTGCACCTTCGAAGTTGGCGCCGCTAATCACGGCATTGCGGAAAGAGACTTCGGGAAGGATTGCGCCTTCGAAGTCCGGAGATTCACCGGCAGAGCGCTGGAAGTCCGTAACGCCCTTGACGGCTCTTGCCTTCTGGAACTGATAGTTGTCGATACGCTTGTCACGGAAGGAGGTGTTCAGGTCTTTACCTCTGAAGTCCTGTGCAGACACGTTGAGCGCGAGTGCACCAAGGAGGCAGAGACCAAATTTATAGACGTTCTTCATATTCATAGTCAAATTCCCTTTATGAAAAAAAGTAAATCAAATAACGGATAGCCCTAAAATAACTAAAAAAATTGCAAAACTAACAATGAAAAATAAAAACTGACCAAATAAATACTAATTTTACGTTGAAATGACTTGTTTTCGTTCAAATTCTTACAAAGTGGTGATCTGCGGGGCAGGTCCGGCCGGTCTTATGGCTGCTTACCAGCTTGGAAAATTGACGGGCGGTGCTGGACAAATCCTGCTTTTGGACAAAAAGGAACCCTGGAAGGAACCCATTTTTTGTGCCGAAGCTGTATCGACCCATCGTTTGAACGATTTGTTGCCTATTGATGAATCTTGGGTGCGTGGAAGCCTTTCGGGCATCTATTTTACGTCGCCTAAGGGTTATAAGGCTGAATTTTACAGCAAGGACTGCGGTCGTCTGCTCGATCGTTCGAAATTCCACCATGCGATTGCCGATGCTTGCGTCGAAGCGGGCGTTGAATGCCGTTTTGATGCGCTTGTGAAAAGCATTGAAAAGGCTGAAAAAGGCTGGAATTTGAATGTCCAGGTGGGCGGAGAAATGTTCTCGCTTTCGGCTGACGCTTTTATTGATGCCAGTGGTCCCGGCTGCCGCCTGACGCGTGGTATTCCGTGCCTTGAAGGGATTGAATCGGGCGATACGGATTTGGAACCGGGCATTTTTGCGGTGGCCGAAGGGATAGAGCATAAGCGCGACCATATCGACCTGTTCTATGGTAGTGAGTTCCCGGGCGGTTATGGCTGGATTTTCCCGCGTGATGGCAAGGAAGTGAATGTCGGTTTTGTGCTTTCGAAGGATGCAAAGCCGGATATGCCTTTGCGTGAAAAGCTCAAGCATTTTATTGCGACGCATTACCCGAATGCAAAAATCAAGGCGATTTATGGGGGCATGATTGCCTGCGGGCAGTCTAATAAGCCGCTTGCCAAGTGTGGTCTTTTTAAGGCGGGCGATGCTGCAAGTTGTGTGAATCCGTTGAGCCGTTCGGGAATTGTTGAAGCGCTTTTGAGCGGAAAGATTACGGCGGAAGCGGTCCATGAATGGCTGAATGCAACGGACGATGACTCTCGTGCCCGTATTGAAGCATCTGTTCTTGATCGTTGGATGGCTAAGCTTGGAAAGTCTCATTTGCAGATTGCGAGAGCAAAGCCTGGACTTGCAAAAATCAAGGATGAACAGTTTGACAAGGCGGCAATGCGTCTTTCGAAGCTCCCGCGTGAAAAGCAGACTTTGCTCCGAATTTTCTTTGCGGTGCTTTGGTCTTGCCCATCTGTAATTTGGAAAATGCGTTCTTTTTTGCATTAGTATGATTATGTCAGAAAGTATTGTTGATCGTCAAGAAAAGATTAGAGCAAAATTTGCATCGTTCACAGATCCGGATGACAAGTGGAAGTTCCTCTTGGATTTGGCTCGTGAGCACAAGGGAATGGATGCCTCCCTCAAGGCGGAAAAGTTCATTATTCAGGGTTGTGCCTCGACAATGTATCTGGTTCCGAAGTTTGATGGTGCAAAAATCCATTTTGAGATGGATGTAGAAGGTGGCACGACGAACCCGCTGATTAGCCGTGGTCTCGGTGCACTTGCCTTGCAGATTTTCAACGACATGGCTCCTGCCGATATCCTTTCGGTGGATCCGACGTTTTTCCAGCAGATTGGACTCAATGTCGGGCTTTCGCCGACTCGTTCGAACGGTTTTGCAAGCCTTTTGAAACAGATTTATTTATATGCACGCGTCTTTGACGCAATTTCAAAAAAATAGGACGACTCTATGTTTAGTTTCTTGAATGGAAAAAGCCCGTTTGACGAGGCTGAAGAAAAACTGGAAGCCGGTGAAACAATCAATGGTAGACCGAAGCTTCCGCAGGCGCCGATTATGGGCTGGCAAGATGGCGTGTTCTTGCTGGTGCTCGCCGGTTTAATCGTGGGTGGTTATTACTACTACCAATATGCTAAGCAGAAAAGTGCCGATACATTTGCTCAGTGCGACGCCTTGTTTGTCGCTGCAGAAACGGATGCGGCAAAGTATGTCGAAGCTGAATCTTGCTACAACGAAACCTGGGATTTGGGTTTTGTGAGCGATACTATGGAAATCCTCCGCCAGAACCGCTTGGGTGCTATCGAAGACTTGCGCAACCAGCAGAAGGACTTGTATGCTGAAGCTATGGGCGCTATGGCTGCCCGTGATACGGTTGCTGCATATAACGTTGTGAAGGATTACAAGGGCCCGATGCTCTTGAATCAGGGTGACCGCAAGGATTGGAACAATATTGCCAATAACGATGCTGTCAAGGCTAGCGTTGCTGCTGCCGCTGCCCGTGCCGATTCGATTGCAAGGGAAAAGGCTATTGCGGATTCCTTGGCTCAGATCGCTGCAGAACTCCGTGCAAAGGCAGTTGCCGATTCTATAGAAAAAGCGAACAAGAAACTTGCTCGCAAGGGTAAGCGTAAAAAAGCGAAATAGGTAATAGGTTGTAGGTTATAGGGGTTAGGGAAATTAGGTATTAAATTTGGCGGCGAAGCCGCGATTATAAAACCTAAGACCTAAAGCCTAATCCCTAGAAACCTTTTCAACTGTAATTTCGCGTTCGGTTTCCGAGATAATTTGAATTTTAACGACGTGGGTGATGCCTGCGTCGTTTTCTTCTAATCGTTCGGGCCATTCGATGAGGCTGATGCCGCTTTCGAGATAGTCCGGATCCATGCCGACTTCGTAGAGGTCTGCGCCGCCTTCGAGACGGTAAAGGTCGAAGTGGAATATGGGCGGGTTGTTCGGGTATTCGTGGAGAATTGTGTAGGTCGGAGAACAGACTGTGCCTTCGAAGCCGAGCCCTTTGCAGATGCCGCGGCTAATGACGGTCTTGCCTGCGCCGAGATTCCCGTAGAGGGCAACCTTATCGCCGACCTTCAGCGACTTCGCAAATTCTAACGCCCAATTGTATGTGTCTTGTTCGGATGTGAAACGCATGATAAAAATTCGGGTATGGGGCATGTATAGGTGTCAGGTTTTAGGTTGTAGGTTTTAAGGCTAGTATCACGCACTTCGTGCGTCTATATAAGGGCGGCGGAGCCGAGATTGTTTATCCTGTAACCTAATCCCTAATACCTAATTCCTAATTACAGCTTCTCCTTAAACTGCTCGTACGTGAATTTGTGCAGCAGGTGGAACTTGCCGTTTTCGTCGAACTTGCCGATGCTCGGGTGGCGCACTCCGTTGAAGAACGTGGTCTTGACCATCGTGTAGTGGATCATGTCTTCGAAAATGATGCGGTCGCCGACCTTGAGCGGCTTGTCGAAAGAGTAGTCTCCGAGCTGGTCGCCGGCGAGGCAGGAGTTGCCCGTGAGCTTGTACGTGTAAGCTTTTTCGCCTGGGAATGCTGCACCGATGATGTTCGGGCGGTACGGCATTTCGAGGCAGTCCGGCATATGGGCGCTGATGGAAACGTTCAGAATAGCGATATCCATTTCGTTGTGGACGATGTCGCCAACGCTTGCCACCAGTTCGCCTGTTTGCCAGCCGATGGCTTCGCCCGGTTCCATGATGACTTGCAAGTGCGGGTAACGTGCGGAGAAATCCTTGAGGATGCGCACGAGTTCGTCGCGGTGGTAGTCCTTACGGGTAATGTGGTGGCCACCGCCGAAGTTCACCCACTTCATTTGCGGGAGGTACTTGCCAAAGTGCTTTTCAAATGCGGCGAGAACGCCTTCGAGAGCGTCAGCGTCTTGTTCGCAAAGTGCATGGAAGTGGAGACCGTCAATGCCGTCGAGGAGTTCGGGCTTGAATTCTTTTTCGGTCACGCCGAGGCGGGAGAACTTACCGCAAGGGTTGTAAATGTCGGTTTCGACTGTCGAAAATTCTGGGTTCACGCGGATGCCGGCACTCACGCCGTGGGCGAGAGTCTTGTCCTTGAATCGCTGCCACTGCGAAAAGCTGTTAAACGTGATGTGGTCCGCAGCATCGAGGATGGCGTCGATTTCGTCGTCTTCGTAGACGGGTGCAAAGACGTGGACTTCCTTGTTCATCTCTTCGCGAGCGAGGCGTGCTTCGTTGAGGCTAGAGGCGGTGGCGCCGGCGAGGTATTCGCCAATGAGCGGGAATGAACGCCAGAAGCTGTAACCTTTGAGCGCGCAGATGATTTTGACGCCGGTCTTGTTCTGGATATCGGCGAGGATTTCCATGTTGCGGCGGAGACGTGTTTCGTCAAGTACGAAACAGGGACTTGGAACTTGAGAATAGTCGAGCATGGCAAGAAAGATAGAACTTTTTTGATGTTATATTTTGTATGATATAACCAGATTTATTTGATTTCTGTTTTTTGGATTCTAAAAAGTGGGCATAAAATGAATAATAAGATATTTTTCTTTTTTCTTTTGGTTGCTGGTCTGTCGCTTACTTTGGCCAACGAACAGCTTGGCGTGCAAGACATGCCTAAAACGGATGTTCCATCGGAAGGTGAATATGTTTATCTAGTTGAGCTGGATAGTGTCGATATTTATAAGGAATTGATTGCACTAGAAGATAAAGAATCTTCATGTGCAATGGATGTTGTTGGAATTGTTGTGGGTGGTGGTATTACGGGTTTGGGTGCTACTTTGGTTGGATTTGGCTTGTATGCGATGTTTAGTAATTCTGATCCACAGTCTCTTGATGAAAGTTCTAAAGGTTTTGCTGGAGGTCTTATAATACTAGCTTCTGTTCCTGTGCTTTTGCTGGGAATACCGGTGTTATTAAACAATATTGGTGATTATAAGGCGCACAAAAAACATGCTATCAAACGAGATGAATATCAAGAGGCTTTGGATCGTTATAAAGTAAGGAAACAACAAGAAGAAAAGACTTCTGTTCAGTTAATGGTTGTTCCTACGCTGAATTTGGCGAAAGCCAGCTTTGGCGCGAATGCGGTATTGCAATTTTAGCTTTTATAGAAAATACAATAGAATTTTGTTGAAATGTACAAAAGGCTAGACAGTTTTTCTGTTTGGCTTTTTTTAAATTAAAAAAGTCTGATTGGAGGTTCGTTTGCGTCGTTTATTGATTGGTTTTATTGCGTTGGTGATTTTGATTGTGTTGCTGTGCGTGGCGACGCTTTGCTTTGGTGCGGTGAACATTCCGTTTTCGTCGGTGGTGCATGCGCTGTTTAGCCCGGGTGCGGATGTTTCGTCGAACATTTTGTGGAACTTGAGAATCCCGCGAATGTTTGCTGCGATTTTGGCGGGGGCATCGCTTGCGGTGTCGGGCTTGTCGCTACAGACGGTGTTCCGAAATCCGCTTGCGGGACCGTTTGTGCTTGGCATTAGCAGTGGCGCGAGCCTTGGTGTGGCGCTAGCGCTTTTGGCGGGAATTGGCTTTGGAAGTGTCGGTGTGCTGGGCTCGGCGGCACTTGGGGCTTTGCTTGTGACGCTTGTCGTGATGTTTGCGGCGACGCGTTTTGCGCAGACGGGCGTGCTTTTGATTGTTGGACTTTTGACGGGCTACTTTATCGATTCGATTGTGAGCGTCTTGATTGCAGGGAACTCTTCGGAATCGTTGCGCGTTTATGTGGCGTGGGGCATGGGGAGTTTTGGGCGCGTGACGCTAGGTGATGTCTGGATTTTTGTGGCCGCTGTACTTGTGGGTTTGGTGATGATTGGCGTTTCGCTGCGGTACTTGAATGCGGCGCTTTTGGGCGATGATTTTGCACATGGGCTTGGACTGAACGTGAAGCGTTCCAAGATTTGCGTGTTGCTGGGGGCGAGTCTTTTGGCGGGGGCAACGACGGCATTTTGTGGGCCGGTGGCGTTCATCGGGATTGCGGTACCGCATTTAGCTTATTTGCTCTTTAGGACGACGAACCATCGTGTGCTTTTGCCGGGTGCTGCGTTGTGCGGTGTGGCGCTTGCCCTTTTGGGAGGTCTCTTCCCGGCTTCGGTTCCGTTGAATGCCGTGCTTTCGTTGGTAGGCGTTCCTGTGATTATGTGGGTGCTTGTGCGCGGTTCCGGTGCGCGTTTTTAGGGGGCTTTTATGACGAATGTTGAATCGCAGAACATTTTGCTGGAATGTAAGGATTTGCTTGTCGGCTATGGTAAAGTGCTCCCGTCTATGAAATTCCCGTTTGATTTTTCGCTTGCATCGGGAACAGTTGTGGCATTGATGGGCGAGAATGGTTGCGGCAAGAGTTCTCTTTTGAAAACGTTTGCAGGCATGCTTACGCCGGTGGCGGGCGAGGTTTCGCTTGAAGGAAAATCTCTTACGGAATGGGCGCCTCGTGAGCGTGCTCAGGAAATTTCGCTCGTGCGCATGTCGAGTGCGGTGCCGCCTCGCATGAGTGTGAGTGAATTTGTGCGCCTGGGCCGCTCGCCGTATTCTGGAATTTTTGATAGCCGCACGGAAGAAGATAAACGCATTGTCGAAGAATCGATGGAACTTTTGGATGTGGCAAATTTTGCAAATCGCCCGATTGCAGAATTGAGTGATGGCGAGCGTAGCCGTGTGTTCTTGGCGGAGGCTGTGGCGCAACAGGTGAAAATCTTGCTGCTCGATGAACCTAATGCTTTCTTGGATATCCCGCGTAGCCATGCGCTGTTTCGGTTGCTCAAGAAAATTGCTGAGGAACGTCAAATGGGCATTGTTGTTTCGACGCATTCTGTGGAATATGCGGAACGCTATTGCGATAAGATTATGGTTGTAAATGGCGGAACGGTAAAGGAGGCTACGGCTGCGGATGCTCGAAAAGCAGGTTTGTTAGATTGGACGGAAACGTTTGAATAATTTATATTTAAATTGTCTTAATCAAGGGATTTTGTTTATGATGAATAAATTACAGTTGTTTCGTGCGTTGTTCGGCTCTTGCCTGATGTGCTGCTTTATCGCATTCCTGGTGGCGTGTTCTGAATCGGCGACATCACCAGAATCGTCGGATTCGTGGGGGGAGAAACATTTTTTGTGGAAAGTGTCGGATGAAAATTCTTCTGTTTGGTTGCTGGGGAGCATCCATGTGGCAGACGAGTCTTTTTACCCTCTTCCAACGGTGATTGATTCTGCTTTTTCCGCAGCTAGTGAACTTGTTGTTGAAATAAATATGAACGATGCAAATATTATGGATGAAGTTCAGCGGAAAATGCGTATGCGTGGAATGCTTGACCATGGAACGCTACGAGATTTATTACCTGCATCATTATGGAAATCGTTAGATAGCCTTTGCACCGCATGGAATTTGCCTGTGAGTACGTTTGAATCGATGCGACCTTGGTTGGTGACGACGACTATCAGCTCTTATGCGTATATACGGGCTGGGTTGAAATCTGAATATGGGATTGATAATGTGTTGATGGGGCGGGCTGCAAATAGTGGTAAACCAATCGTCAGCTTAGAAACTGCTGAAGAGCAGATTGAGGCGTTAGCGGGGTCATCGGAATCGGATTCGGCTGGCATTTGCCTGTTAAAGTCTACTATGCGAGAACTTCCTGGGGTTAAACCTTTGATAAAAAATTTGGTTAAGGCTTGGAAAACGGGCGACGATGAACTGTTGAATAGTTTGTTGATTGAAGAAAACGTGCAAGATTACACACCGAGCGAAGTTCTGTATATGGAAGAGTTTGAACAACGTCTTTTAGTAAATCGCAATGTAAAAATGGCGGATTCTGTTGCCAGTTTTTTGCGTGACGATAGAAACGTTTTTGTTGTTGTTGGCGTAGCCCATTTGGCTTTTGAAGAATACAACGTGATTGAGAATCTCAGAAATCAGGGCTTTGTGGTTGAACGCTATTAATACTCTTTTGCAAAGGAATTTTGTAGAATTATTCTATGAATAGACGTTATAATTTTTCTATTTTACTTTATTTGTGCTTTGCGATTTTTTTAGTCGCTTGTTCGGGTTCTTCTAAAAAAAGTGAGACTCTTCCAGAAAGCAAACATTTTTTTTGGAAAGTGTCCGATGAAAATTCTTCGGTGTGGGTGCTTGGGAGTATTCATTTGGCTGATTCGACTTTGTACCCGCTTGCTCCTGTGATTGATTCGGCGTTTGCACGTTCGGACGAGCTTGCTGTTGAACTCAACATGAACGATGAAGAAGTCGTGAAGGAGATTGGCAAGGAATCGGTTTCGCAGGGAATGCTTGAAGATAGGTTGCTTCGAGATATTCTGCCGCCAGAAATGTGGAAGTCTTTAGATAGCCTTTGTGCGGCTTGGGATATTCCTATGGTGGTGTTTGAAAAAATGCGCCCCTGGCTTGTGGCAACTACGCTTAGTGCATATGCGTTTGAACAGGCGGGATTGAATCCAGAATACGGGATTGACTATGTGCTTTTGGATAGAGCGGCGTCAGATGGCAAGGCCATTGTCGGCTTGGAAACTGCAGAAGAACAGATTGGCGCGCTTGCAGATACGACTGAATCGGATTCGGCGGGTGTGTATTACTTAAAGACAACTTTACGTGAAATTTCAGACTTTGAAACGCTTGTGGGTAATTTGATTCATGCCTGGAAAACGGGTGATGACGATTTATTACGTAGCTTACTGAATAATGATGAAGAAGAGAATGAAGACTCGTTATCTAGCGATCAAAAGTTCAAGGATGGTTTTGAACAACGTGTTTACGTGAATCGCAATGCCAAAATGGCGGAATCCATTGCGACTTTCTTGCGCGAAGATAGAAACGTTTTTGTTGTGGTCGGTGTAGCGCACTTGGCGCTTGAAAAAGACAACGTGATTGATGCGCTTCGCAAACGTGGCTTTAAGATTGAACGTCTTTAACGCTTAAGCTGAGTCGTGTGAGTCGGTTGTAAAGGGCCGTGCGGTTCATGCGGAGCCGTTCGGCGGCAAGGCTTACGGAACCATCGCAATTGCGGATGGTCGATTTCAAAAATTCTCGTTCTTCGTCAAGCTGCAAGTCGCGGAATTCTTCGTAATTGCTTGCTGTGAAAGCTTTTATCGCGGCGCGATCGACGCTAGTGAGGCTAGTGGAATCGTTGTCGGAACTTTCGTCAATTTGCAAGTCTTCAGCGCGTAAAACGCCTGGGTCGGTGAAGCAGAGCGCCCGCTGGATGACGTTTTCGAGTTCACGGATGTTGCCTGGCCAGTTGTGGTCTTGTAGCTTTTGCAAAGCTTCGGACGAGAGCGTGTAAGGCTCGCCTGCAGGCGAGTACTGGCGGATAAAGTAATTTGCCAAGTCTTCGATGTCTTCTTTGCGGTCGCGGAGCGGTGAAAGCTGCATCGGAATCACGTTCAGGCGGTAATAAAGGTCTTCGCGAAAACGCTTTTCGCGAATTTCTTCGCGGAGGTCGCGGTTTGTGGCGGCGATGATGCGCACGTCGATGTGTCGCGTCTTGTTTGCTCCGATGGGGCGGATTTCGTGATTCTGGATGACGCGCAAAAGCTTGACTTGAGCGTGGAGCGGCATGTCGCCGATTTCGTCCAGGAAGATGGCGCCGCCGTTTGCATCTTCGAAAAGACCGATGCGTTCGTTTTGGGCGCCTGTGAATGCTCCGCGTGTGTGGCCGAAAAGTTCACTTTCGAAAAGTGATTCCGGAATGGCGCTGCAGTTGACCGTAACGAATTTGTCGTAAACGCAGGCGATAGCTCTTGCGACCAGGTCCTTGCCAACGCCCGATTCTCCTTGAATAAGGACTGGGCCTGTGTGCAAAATGGCGCGTTCCACGTTCTTGCGGAGGCGTTTCATGGCTTCGCTTTTGCCGACGAGGTGCGACATTCTTTCGCGGAAAATGCGCTTTGCGTTGTAGATTTCCTTGAGCCTCGCAATCTTGCTCATCAAGTGGAGGCGAAGTGCCTCAACAGAGAGAATCGTGTCGTAGAGCTTGCTTGAAACTTCGCTGTAGCGTTCGGGAAATTCTGCATAGGCGAGAATCATGGAATCCGGGCTAAAGTCGCGGAGACTCGAAAGCAGTTCTGCATTTTTTGCAGTGAACGAATCGAGGTCCCAGATGACAATTGCGGCGAGCGGGTTGCGCAGAGCTTCTGCGATTTCAGGCGCCTCGTCGCTTGTGGGGGTGTGAACATCGACGGTGTTATCCACAGAAGAAAGGACGTCCAAGATGAACGAGGACGTCGAAGTTTCTTTTGTGAAAAAGTCGATGGACGGCATGATTTTTAGGGGTTAGGTATTAGGTGTTAGGTTTTAGGTGAAAAATCGCGGCGAAGCCGCCTTGTAAAGTACGCACGAAGTGCGTGATGCTTCACCTAATCCCTGTAACCTATAACCTGTAACCTATTTTCCTAGTTCCTTGCTGCGGTTCGTGCCGGCGACAACAGCCTTGATAAGCGTGCTGCGGAATGCGCCTTCTTCGAGGGCGTCGATGCCTGCGATTGTCGTGCCTGCCGGAGAGCAAACCATAGCGCAGAGGTCGCTCGGGCTCTTGCCAGACTGCTTGACGAGTTCGACGCTACCTTCGATGGTGCCGAGGGCGAGCTTCAAAGCGACATCGCGGGTGAGGCCTGCCTTCACGCCACCGCGGGTAAGACCTTCGATGAATTCAAAGACGTAAGCAGGGGCGCTGCCGGAAAGTCCGGTCACGGCGTCGATGAGGGATTCTGCAACACGGCAGGTCACGCCGATGTTGCCAAAGATTTCTTCGGCGAGCTTGAGCGTTTCGTCGGAGACGCCGTCGGTGGCAAGGCCAACGGAGCCCTTGCCAACAGTGAGCGGCAAGTTAGGCATCACGCGGAGCACCTGGTTCTTTTCACCGAGCACTTCGATGAGGTTCTTGCGGGCGACACCGGCCATGATGCTGATGAACGTCTTTTCGCTCTTGAGAGCGGATGCGGCTGCCTTCCATTCGGCGGCAACGAGCTTGAAAATCTGCGGCTTGACGCAGAGGAATGTGACGTTAGCCTTTTCGATGCCTTCGGCAAAGCTCTTGACGCGGACGCAACCGAGGGCGCTCACGGCTTCGGCAGCCTTGTCGCTCGGGTCAAAGAAGAAAATGTTCTTGGCATCTGTGCCTGCGTTCAAAAGACCGCGGAGGATGGCTCCGCCCATGTTACCAGTACCGGCAAAGAAAATCGTAGTGTTCATATAGGTTCCTTTTTAAAACTTAATGGATTGCTTCGGCCCCTTACAGGGTTCTCACAATGACGAATGTAGTGATCGCTTTAGCAATGACGTTACGATGGTAAACGTAAAAATATTTTCGTTCGTCAAATGGTGATGCCGGAACAAAGTCCGGCATGACAGGCCTATAAAAAGCTGACCCCGGCATGGAGGCCGGGGTGACATGCTTAGACTTTTGGTTTGGAGAGAACGGCGAGGAGTTCTGCGTTTGTCTTGAGCTTGCTCATGAGCTTGAGCAGGTTCTCCATGATGCCTGTTTCCGTCTCGTTCTGGCTACCGCGTCTGAAGTTCCAGGCGGCATTCTGTTCGAGGAGCGTAAGCAAGCGTTCTTCTTTGCGGGTGCCGGACTTGAACACGTCAATGGCAGGCCAGATGCGCTTTTCAGCGATGCGGCGGTCCAGCACGAGTTCCATGTTACCGGTTCCCTTGAATTCTTCGAAAATCACTTCGTCCATGCGGCTGCCGGTTTCAATCAATGCCGTGCCGATGATGGTGAGGGAGCCGTTCTTCTGGACTTCTTCGCTAATTGTGCCGTCTTCGTTCTTGACCGTGCGAATCTTGTCCTGAATCTTACGGGCTGCACCGAAGAACTTCTTCGGGAACTGCATGGCGTTAGCGTCCACACCACCAGACAAAATCTTGCCGGAGTGCGGAATCACAACGTTGTTTGCACGGGCGAAACGCGTGATGGAGTCAAGCAAAATCACGACGTCCTTCTGGCTTTCCACAAGGCGCTTTGCCTTTTCCAAAACCATGTTCGCGACGCGGGTGTGGTGTTCAGGCGGTTCATCGAAAGTAGATGCGACAACTTCAGCCTTGATTTCAATTCCCTTTTCAGCTGCCTTTTCCTTGATTTCCGTGATGATGTCGCGCATTTCCGTGACTTCTTCCGGACGTTCGTCGATGAGGAGCGTGATGAGGATAATTTCAGGATGGTTCTTCGCAATAGCGCGGGTCACGTTCTGCAAGAGAACAGTCTTACCGGTACGCGGAGGTGCGAGGATGATACTGCGCTGCCCCTTACCGATCGGGGAGAACAAGTCCATGATACGGGTGCTGTATTCCGTTTCATTCCATTCGAGGTGGATCTTTTCTTCCGGGTGGATCGGCGTTAAATATTCGAATGCCACACGGCGGCGCATCTTGTCCGGTTCTTCAAAGTTCACGCGGTCGATGCGGCGCATGGAGAAGTACTTGTCTTGATCGCGAGGCGTGCGGACAAGGCCTTCAATCGTATCGCCAATTTTGAGGTTGAATTTACGGATAAGGTTTTGGCTCACGTAAACGTCGTCGGCGCTGGTCTGGTAGTTCTGATCCGGCATGCGGAGGAACCCGTGACCCTGCGGTGTGACTTCGAGGACGCCTTCCGTATAAATGATATTGCCTTCGTTTTCGAGGCTCTGCAAAATGTAGTTGAGGGACTGCTTCCTCATTCTGCGGAAGTCCACTTCCTTTTGCACGGCGAGTTCCTGGAGTTCGCTCATGGAAAGCTTGCGGAACTTGAGCCAGTTTTCCTTGGCCTTTAAAATGGCTTCGGAACCCGGTGCTGGGAGCGTAGCAGAGTCATCGACAAATTCTTCTTGCTGCTGGAAATTGCGGTTGCGGTTGTTCTTGTTGAACTTGTTGTTCTTATTGAACTTGTTGAACTTGCCGTTCTGGTTGTTGTAGCGGCGGTCGTCCTGACCTTCGCCGTTCTGGGCTTGGACATCACCTTGCTGTTGGGCGTTTGGATCTGCATTCGAATCGGCGGCAACTTCACCTTGATTTTCGGCCTGACCCTGTGCGACATCGGCTGTTTGCGGGATGACTGGTTCGCCGTTGCTTTCGCCTACGAAAGCGCTTTCTTCGGTAGATTCAGCCGGCTTATAGTTTTGTTCGCCTGTGTAAATCGGTTCTGCAATGGCATCAATGTTTGCTACACCGTACTGTTCGGCGAGGCGCTTCTCGGCGGCGGCAATGCCATCGATCGGCTGTCTCTTTTCTTGAAATTCCGGTTCGGCTTCGGCTTGAACGTTCTGTTCGAATTCGGGTTCTTTGCGGGCCTTCGTCTTTGGATTTGGCTTTCTGCCACGACGTTTCGGCTGCGGTGCGTCCTCGGCATTGTCCGGCAACTTGTCGGGGGTTCCTAAATATTCAGGAACGGGAATGCCTGTGCTTTCGGGATAAACGAGATCCGTCAAAGACGGTGCTTGAGTATTTTGTTCTGAATTCTGATTCTTAGGTGTTCTGGGCACGATAGCGTCCTATAATTACATATTTCAAAAAATGAAATAGACTATATAATTGAAACGATAATAAGGGCTTGTTGCCCCATAAATTTTATTGATGATTAATATTATGTCCCGAAATAGCGGAACGGGTTAAAAGATACATTAAATTTTGTGAAATGTCATAAAAAAAATTTTTTTTATGAAAAATATTGGGAGTTCTTAGTCACTAGTTATTAGTTGTTAGAAAAATTTTTTAATCACTAGTAACTAATGACCAATGGCTAACGACCTATAATCAATAACTAATAACTAGAAATTGACTATATTTGTGGCGTGGAATCTTTAAATAGAGTATATATAGCACTCGGAAGTAATCTTCCTAATCGTTCCGCCCACCTGAAAGATGGAAGGGACATGCTTCGTCGCGTGAGCGCGGGGGGCTGGGTTGAAAGTCCGATTTACGAGACACCTCCTGTCGGACCGGAGGGCCAGGGACCTTATTTTAATCAGGTCGTGAGCTTTTGGTACGACGGCGATCCTGTGAAGTTGCTCTATTATTTAAAGGGATCTGAGCTTATTCTTGGTCGTAAGGACCGTGGACATTGGAATTCTAGGGAAGTGGACCTGGATTTGCTGTTCTTTGGTCGTGAAGTTTGTGAAGGTCGCCCGACGATTCCGCATTTGCAAATCTATAACCGCCAGTTTGTGCTTGTGCCGCTAAGCGATATTGCACCGGACTGGGTGGATCCGAAGACGAACAAGACCGTGAAGGACTTGCTTACGGAACTGCTTTCGAAAGAAGAAAAGATTCCGTTCCGTGTTATAAATGGGGAGGAACCCTAATGCTCCTTGATAAGAACATTCATTTCATGGCTATTGAGGGTGTTATTGGTGTTGGAAAGACATCGCTTGCCCGTGCTATCTGTGATCGCTGGAATGCAATGTTCATTGAAGAGAATTTTGCTGAAAATCCGTTCTTGCCGAAGTTTTACGAGAACCGTTCGGCGTACGCGTTCCAGACACAGCTGTTCTTTTTGCTAGACCGTTTTAAGCAACTCCAGAATTCTGCCTTGCAGAGCGACTTGTTCCACGATTTGCTGGTGAGTGATTACACGTTTGACAAAGACCGCATCTTTGCTTCGCAGAACCTCACCGAAAATGAACTTAACATGTACGATCAGGTGTCGAACGCCTTGAACCACGATATCCGCAAGCCGGATTACGTTGTCTATTTGCAGGCGAGTGTTTCGACGCTTTTAAAACGCATCAGGGGCCGTGGTCGCGCGATGGAAAAGACCATCGACGGCAATTACCTGAGCGATTTGCAGGACCGTTATGACCATCATTTTTGGCATTACACGGATGCTCCTGTGCTTATTATCAATACGGATAATATCGATTTTGTCCATAACGAAAGCCATTTGCAGATGGTATTGAACGCGATTGCGTCTTGCCCAAGTCAAACGACTTATTTTGTTCCAGAAGGTAACTAATCATGCAGATAATTAAGTCTATTGATTCCCTACGTCAAACGCTTGCTCCTCTTGCGAAGGAAGGGAAAAGAATCGGTCTCGTTCCAACGATGGGTGCACTCCATGAAGGTCATGGCGCTCTTATCAAGGCTTCCGTGAGCGAGTGCGATGTGACTGTTGTAAGTGTGTTTTTGAACCCCATCCAGTTCGGCAAAAATGAAGACTTGGACAAGTATCCGAAACGTTTGGAAGCCGATGCCAAGCTTGCTGAATCTATCGGTGCTGATTACGTTTTTGCTCCGTCTGTTGCTGAAATGTACCCCGATGGCGATCCGATGACACTTGTCCGTGATGAAGCTCTCGAAGGCATGTACTGCGGAGCTTACCGTCCGGGACATTTCCGTGGCGTTTTGACGGTCGTTTCTAAACTGTTCCTTATTTCTGGCGCAAATGACGCCTACTTTGGCGAAAAGGATTACCAGCAGGTGTTCCTGATTGAAAGAATGGTGAAGGACTTGAACTTTAATATCAAGATTCACCGCGTGAAGATTGTGCGTGAAGAAAGTGGCCTTGCCCGTTCTAGCCGTAACGAATACTTGACTCAGGAAGAACGCGAACAGGCTCTTGGCATTTACAGTGGCCTGAAGGCTGCAAAGGCTGCTTACGAAGCTGGCGAACGCAGCGTTTCGAAGATTCGCGATATCGTCGTGAAGTCCATCGTTGCGGCCCGTGGCGTTGTGCAGTATGTGGAAGTGGCAAACCAGAAGAACTTGCAAAAGTGCAATGGCGCCCTTGCCGCCGATGATAAGGCTGTGATTCTTGCTGCCGCATTCTTCGGTAAAACTCGCCTCATAGACAATATGGAGTTGAATTAAGCGCGCTGATTGCGCGTAGTTTCAAGTTCCGAGTTACTAGTTACTAGAAATGTTTATATTGCAATCTCTAGTAACTAATAACTATTAACTAGTAACTATTAACTAATAACTGCGGCGAAGCCGCTATTTCTCAGTAGCGGTAAAGATTCCGTCCCATTTTTCGCCTGCGCTTGCAGGCGGATTTTGTTTATAGGCTGTGCAGCGCTTGATGTAGACCTGGCTTGGGCAAGTCTTGCTGCCAGGATCGCGTTCCGGTAAATGCGGCTCGAAATCGAGGCACTTGGTGAATAGCTCGATCGCTTTATCCCATTGCATGTCGAGGTAAGCGGCTCGGGCTTCTTTCCAGAGTTCACAGAGCTTGTTCAGAACAAGTGCATTTGCATCGCTTGCGTAAGCGAGCAATTCAAAGGTTTCGACAGGTTCATCTTTACCGACAACGCGGATAATGTCGAGCGAACGGTAGATGTACTGGCTTTCGATTTTTTGTTCGACAAGCTGGTCGATTGTGTTCTTGCTGACGTGTATGTAGGCTCCGTACTGCTTGGCAGCGCTTTCGAGGCGTGCGGCAAGGTTCACTTCGTCTCCCATCATGGTATAGTTCTTGCGCATGGTAGAACCCATGTTTCCAGTTACGATGTGACCTGTGTTGATGCCGATTCGCATGTGCATGTTGTGAACAACTTCTGGCCATTTTTGGCCTTCGCTGAGCCATTTTTTTCGCAGCCTTAAAAGTTCACTTTGCATATCGATTGCCGTATTGCAGGCTCGCCTAGCGTGGTCATCGTATTTCATCGGGGCGCCAAAGAATGCGATGATGGCATCACCTTCGTACTTGTCGAGCGTTCCTTTATTCTTTGTGGTCAGCACGTCGGTCATGGCGGTTAGATATTCGTTCAAAAGTTCGACGAGCTTGCTTGCACTTCCAATTTTTTCGGAGAAGGTCGAGAAGCCTTGAATGTCGGTAAAGTAGGCGGTAATCTTGGACTCTTCGCCACCGAGCTCCGGCATGTTGCCTTCGGCCACCATTTCGTCAATTAGTTCTGGCGAGATGTATTGCTTGAATGAACTTTCGATGAATTTCTTTTCTTTGTTTTCAAAGTAGGCCTGAACGACCATTGCAAAGGTGTTCGTGATGATGATGGCGAGCAATTGCTTTGAAACGCCAATGTAAATGTTGTGCTTGAAACAGATGTAGGCGAGGAATGTGTAGATGACGGCTATGCCGATCATTAAAAGCAGTGATACGAAACTCCTGAAGTAAATACCGATGAATGTACAAATTAAAGCGAGCAAGATGACTGTGATTCGCTGGTACTTTTCATCGAGAATTTTCAGGTAGTCGTCTTCAAGAATGTTCTTGATAATGTTGGCGTGAACGAGAATGGCGGGGATGTTTTCTTCGTGTGGGCCGTTTACAATATCGAAAAGTGCCGAAACGGAAGAACCGAGAATAATCGTTTTTCCGACGTACTGGTCGAGATTTGTCGTGTCCTTGAAAATGTCATAATAAGAAACATGCCTAAAAGCCATTGTTTCTGGAGTCGTGTTATTGAAACGGCCTTTGTATTTGATGAGAAAATCACCGTTAGTGCCGATGGGTATTTGTTTGTGAGGCCCAAATCGGAGTTCTTCTCCTGGGGCAAGAGCGCTAATTTGTTGATCGGTGACTTGAGAAATGTCTTGTAGGATTTTGTTTGTGAAGAAAGCTATGGATGCAGACCATTCGTTTTTAGCTTTGTTATAGCTGATGTCCATGTGGCGAGACAAATACTTGTGCTGACCATTTTTAATTCCGCTATACGTTGGTTCGAAAAAGTGGATGGTCCTGAGGATGCTCGGCGTGATGAAAACTTCTTCGTCATCTTCGTTTTTAATGACATAGACTCCTTCGTCGTCTTCGCTTTTAGCCATCGTAAAACCGCTGTCGAGCTTGACCGATTCGCTATCTTCGATTTTATCAAAAATGCTTTCGGGGAGCTTGCGCAAAATGCTGGACAGTTTCGCATCTATCATCTGGTCGTCATCGATGAAAATGTAAAAGACGAGTTGTCCTTCGTTGTTCCGCATGGCGGTGATTTTGGATGACGTTTCAACGAGGTTGGCTTTGGCTACACCGCTTTCTTTGATTTGTTTCATCTTGTCGCGGAGTGCCGTGAACATGGGGTAAGTGAAGTTCGGGAATGTGGTGTGGTATTCACCGGAAGAATCTCGGTAAATGCCAAATGGCTTACCTACATCGATATATTTGCCCATCTTGATGGTAACATCTTTAGGATCCTTGTGGAACAGATGCAAGATGGTCATTAAAGAGATTGTGGAGTAGATACGCTGCGGGGCTACCTTGTCATCTTCGACAAATGGGAATTTGTACAACATTCTGATGCGGCGGATTGTACCGTCTTTATCGGGGTAGGCATTGACTGCACCTAGACGTGAGCCCGCTTGTGCCAATTCTGGGAACACGTTGTCGAGGATTCTTCGGGCCTCAATGTCTTGCGGCTTGTCGACTTGGCTTAACTGTAGTGTCGACGAAAAGCCGACTTCTTTAGCGCGTTCCCAAGTGCTGAGCGGTTTCCAGTCGCTTTTGTTCTTGTAATACGAAGCGTGGTTGATCAAAAAGCTTACGATACAGATTCCGGAATTGCGCGTCGCCTCGACGAGCATGGAGTCGTAGTTGTAGAATGAACTGATTTGTGTGAAAAATTTGGCATGGCTTGTGTCGGGATCGAGCTGGGTGAGAATCTCCTGGCACTGCTCTCCCTTTCTTTTTCCGAAGTCCGCGTCTTTAAAAAGAATATCGAATGCAACAGCAGCGGCGCCACCTTCGCCTAGGTTCTCGATGACTTTGGCATGGATGGATCTGTCCCAGTTGTAGTAGTGCCCTAGTTTTAGTAGCGATTTTTCATCGATATCTGCAATGATGATATTGGGGTCATTGTAGGAGTTATTCTCTAGGACAATGCCATCCTTGACACCAGTGGAATCTAGGACTTCAGTATTCCATTTGAAAAATTGGTCATAAAAAATGTTTTCTGCTGAATCTGCAATGTAGTTTTTCTTGGAGTTTCCAAAGATGAGAATGAGCAAGACGGCGATAGCTGAAAAGGCTACCCCAAAAAAGAGTTTTTTCTGATTTTTTGAATTTTTCTGAGCCATGACAAGAAAAAAATAATAATTGAGCAAATAGTGTCATTTTTAGTACAAAAAATAAAGGCTATAATAGATTATATTTGTGATGTAATTAGAGGAGCGCATTTTTGGCTGCACAAAAGAAAAAAACTGTTAAAAAAACAAAGAAACCTAAAGTCGAACCCCAAAAAGAGATTCAAGAGCCGGATTCGTATTTTATAACGATGATGGTGGGGTACCTGGTTTTGCTTACCGGGATTATTTTGTTGCTTGGGTGTGTCACAATTTCGATTGTGGGCGAGCACGAAAACTGGCTTGGGGATTATTTTGGCGTCATGTTCCCGAGTTTTATGACGTTCCTGTTTGGGCGTGTGGCTGTCGTTATCTTTACGGCGGCGCTTATCCTTTGGGGACTTTTTATTGCGATTGCTTCGCTTCGTGGAAAGTTGCTGCGTTTTGCTGTGGGGGCAAGCCTGCTTGTGGTGGACGTGTCGTTCCTCATGTCTCTAAAAAATTTTGGCGATAAGCATGTCTCGAATGATGCTCTTTCGATGAGCGGTGGCGTACTAGGCGAGTTCTTTTTGCAGAATTTGGCAATCCCTGTGTTTGGAAAAGTATCGTATGTGGCTCCGCTGATTATTCTATTGATTGTTTTGGCTTTGATTTTTGTGCTTTCGTTTGGTGTGCGGCCGAGACATTTTAAGTTTGTCGCGCAGGCGATGCGTTATGTGAGCGCTGTCTTTGGTCGTCGGCGTTCGATGGCGCCGGTTGAAATTGAAACGGTTGATTTCCCTGATGTCAAGCCCGAGAAAAAAGCTGCTGAGAAAAAGACGCTCCGCCGTGGAGTGGTGATGGAAGACGAGACGATGATTTTTGTCCCGGATTCTGCAAAAATGCGTAGGCGCGGAAAGGTGGAACCGTTTAACGGTCGCCATAACTGGCTCACGGACGATTTGGACGTGAACCGCTCGGAGATGCAGACTCAGGTCGGTGAATCATTTGGTTTGCCGCAGTACGCTGGGAATGCTCAGCCGGAAAATGTTGCTGAGAATGCGCGCCCGGGCTGTTTGCAAGACTCTCCGATTGGAAATGCTGGTGTTGCACCTGCGGGTGCAACGCTTGGCGGTGCGGACGATGATGGAGTCTATGAAGATCCGGAAATCCGTCGTTTGGAAGAAGAACTCCGCTTGAACGAACGCCACATGAATGCGCTCCAGATTCTGGAAATCAAGGAACGCATTGGCGCACTCCGCCGTGCTCGCGACCTGATTGACTGGGAAAAGGGGCATAAGGGCCGTATGCAGGTGAAGGGCGATGTGCGCCGCACGGCGGGCTCTGAAACAGTGAATGCTGCGATTGCTGGGAATGCTGGTGTGAATGCGGGTGGAAATGCTGCAAATGTCGGCGGTGCTGCTCGTCGGACTGCTGAAAGAACTGTTGTTGGAAAAGTTGAAGTCCCGAAAGCAGCGAAAACAGCTAAATCTGCAGGGGACACCGCAAAATCTTCGACAAGTGCCAATACGATTGTCCGTGATGCAACGCTTTCGGATTCTGTGGAAACTCGTGCGGCAATCCATGCCGAAGAGCTTTTGGGCGGCGATGGCGCCTACGTAGAAGATTTCCCGGGAAGCCCGGCGGTTGATGATGACGAAACGTTTGCTCCGGTAGTTGTCGGTGCTGATGAAGTGGGCGAGGATCCGACTTTTGGCGCCGATTTCGGTGCAACGATGGGTGGTGCAGGGAATGCTGGCAGAATAACTACTGGAAGTGCGCGCTCGGCAGGCCATTCGGCTACGATCCCCGCTGCTCCGACAGCCTCTTACGACGAATACAAGATTCCTGAAATTTCGAAGATTCTCGACACGCACGAAGCGCAGACCGCTGATTACACCGAAGAAGAGCTGAACGCCATCGGTAAGATGCTCGAAGAAAAGCTTGAAAACTTCAAGGTCAAGGGTCGTGTGATTGGTTGTGAAACGGGCCCGATGATTACTCGCTTTGAAGTGGAACCGGGCCCGGGCGTGAAGGTGAGCCGCTTCTCGGCATTGCAAGAAGACTTGGCGCTCCCGCTGAAGGTTTCGTCCATTCGCATTTTAGCGCCGATTCCAGGGAAGGCTGCGGTGGGCGTTGAAATCCCGAATCGCAAGTTCCAGACCGTGTTCTGCCGCGATGTGTTCTTGAGCGAAAAGTTCAAGCCCGCGCACGACAAGATTCTCGTGGCGCTAGGGAAGGACATCACCGGTGAATCGTTTACGATGGACTTGGCGAAGGCTCCGCACTTGCTGATTGCTGGTCAGACGGGTTCCGGTAAGTCTGTTTGCATTAACGCGCTCATGGCGTCGATGCTTTTCAGCAAGACTCCGGATGAACTCCGCATGATTCTCGTGGACCCGAAGGCTGTGGAACTCAAGATGTACGAAAACATCCCGCACCTCTTGGCGCCTGTCATCACGAAGCCCGAAATTGCTATCCAGGCGCTCCAGTGGCTCTGCTACGAAATGGACCGCCGTACCGAAGTTTTGGCATCTGCAAAGGTGCGTAACATCGGTGGCTTTAACGCAAAGTTCGAAGCGGGTGAATTACCGGATGAAGTTCCTGAAGAAGATCGTGGCCACCGCATGGCGTTTATCGTCGTGATTATCGACGAAATGGCGGACCTCATGATGGTTGCGGGCAAGGAAATCGAAAAGTCCGTGGCTCGTTTAGCGGCTAAGGCTCGTGCCGTGGGCATCCACTTGGTGCTGGCGACACAGCGTCCGTCTGTGAAGGTCATTACGGGTATCATCAAAGCGAACTTGCCGACTCGTATTAGCTTCAAAGTCGCATCGCAGATTGACGCCCGCACGGTGATGGACCATGCCGGTGCCGAAAAGCTCCTTGGCCGTGGTGACATGCTTTACAAGGCCGTGAATGACCCGGATCCGGTGCGCGTGCATGGTGCATTCCTCAGCGACGAAGAAGCCGAACGATTGGCCGACGCCTGCTCTGACCAGAACGTATTCTACCCGCAGGTGGAATCGTTCGATGTCTCGGGCGGCGAAGAAGGCGATGAAGAAGGCGGCGGTTCGATGAAAAACGAAAAGCTCGATAAGCTCCTGTTCGAAGTCGCGCAATGGGCGATTAGCGTGAACGGTCTTTCGACTTCGGCGGTGCAACGTCACTTTAGCGTGGGTTACAGCCGAGCCGGGAAGATTGTGGACCAGCTTTATGGCCTTGGCGTGTGCGGCCCCAGCAAGGGCAACTCGAAACCGCGTGCCATGCTTATCGGAATGGACGAACTCATGCAGCTCGAACGTTCCGGACGGTTCGGGTAAGCTTCCCTGAAAATTGTTTTAAATGAAAAAGCAACTCTATGGGAGTTGCTTTTTTTATTTTTTGTAATGTTATGGGTTATATTTGAAGTTGGGATTGTTTTCCGTAAGAAGGTGAAAAAGTTGTTTTCTGAACAAAAAGAAATAAAAAGTCTTTCCGCTTATTTTGATAAGTTAGACCTCTTTTCTGATCGAATCGCCGTTGTGGATCACGACGGTGAGCGTAGTACGACTTATAGACAGTTCTATGAAAATTGCAAGAAGGTGAATGCGTATCTTCGCAAAAAAGGAATTGGAACCGAAGATACGGTTGCAATCCATGTCCCGCGCGGAATGGAATACATGGCTATTCGTGTGGGAGTCATTATGGCGGGGGCTGCCTGGGTTTCGCTAGAAGATATGATGGGGCCAGAGCGTATTGCCTTTGTCAAGAAAGACTGTAATTGCAAACTCGAATTCACCATGCAATGCTGGGAAGAGGCGATGAAGGAAGTTCCCTGTGCCGAAATAAAAACAGCTAAGCCTCATGATCTTGCCTTTTACATTTACACCTCGGGCAGTACAGGAAAACCCAAGGGCTTGGCTCAGGAATACGGAATTTATAAAAATTTGATTGAAGGATGCTGTGGGTTCATGGAACCTTATTCCAATCCGCCATCCCGGTTTGCGCATGTGATTCCTGAAAGTTATGTGGGCGGCGTCTATATTACCATGGGTGAATTGTTTGTCGGAAATACAGTCCATGTTCTGTCTTTTAATTTTCTTAGGGATATAAAAGACCTTGCTCGGTATTTTGCAATAAACGGAATTGACACGACCTTTATGACTCCGCATTTCTTAAGGGCGATGCTGAAAATACCTGGCTTTACGCTTAGGGCGGGTTTTACAGGCGGTGAAATTGTTTCTGATATTTATTCTCCTGAGTTTGATATAGTCAATATTTACGGCTCGAGTGAATTTGGGTACACCTCATGCCTTTTTACGCTGGATAAAAGCTACCGCAATACGCCCATTGGTTATGCCACCTGCAATTCAGATATTGTCTTGATTGACGAAGATGGAAACGAAGCGGACGAGGGTGTTTTCTGTATTGCGCTTCCGTTTTTCAGAAGGTACAATAAGGATTCCGAAAAAGACCAGTTCATTTTGCATAATGGGAAAAATTATTTTAAAACATCCGATTACGCCAAAAAAGACTCTGACGGAAAATACACCATTCTAGGTCGCATCGACAATATGGTGAAAATCAACGGGAACCGAGTTGATCCTTCCGAGATTGAATCAGCCGCAAAATCGGCATTGTCGCTTGAATTCTGCGTTGTAAAGGCTTTTGCAAAAAAAGGCTTAGTAAGGCTCGGACTTTATTATAAAGATGAAAAAGAAATTGATGTTGCCGAAGCCGCAAAAAAATTGGAATCATACCTTCCGATATTTATGATTCCCTCGTTTTTTGTCAAGCTGGATGAAATTCCTTTCAATGCGAATGGCAAGGTGGACAAGCTTGCCCTAAAAGAACCGGATAATCCTGAAGACTTGTGCTACGTTGTACCGGAAAATGAATTGCAGAAAAAAATATGCGACCTTTTTAAGAAAGTCCTTGATGTAGACCGCAAAATAGGAATCGATGACGACTTTTTCTTTTTAGGCGGAGATTCTATACGCGCAATGGAACTTGTATCAGAAAGCCACGATGTTGTAGAATCATTTTCTTTTAAGTTTGTCTATGGCGGACGAACTCCGCGTAAAATTGCAGAACTTGTTCAAAGGCAAAAAGCAGAAAATCATTTTCAAAAAGTTCCTGCTTTTTTGAGTGGTGTGCTTGAAAGAATGGGCGTTCCTGTAAACGAGATGCAACTGAATTTCCTGAATCTTGATTTCAAGCAGCCAGGAACAACAATGTTGAATCTTGCCTATAAGTTTAAACTATCGGACGAAATTGATTTGGATAAGTTTTCTGCTGCCCTTTCAAAGGAAATTGCGGCCCGTCCTGTTTTGTCCAGTGTCATTGAAAAACGGGGACCCGAGTTTTATATTCGAAAACCCGCAGACAATTCCCACGAAATTCCTGTTGAGGAAATGAATGCCTCAGAACTGAAGATTGCCGAAGAAGAAATTTCTCGCCCGTTCAATTTAGACGGCTCTCCACTTTTCAGATGTCGCCTTGTCCGTTCAAAAAACGAAAAATTTCTTCTTTTATGTGTTTATCATACTGTTTGTGATGGTCTTTCGTTACAGCATTTTTTGAAAGATCTCTCCCGTGTTTACCATGGAGATGAACCCTCCAAGGATTATTTTTATCCGCTTCTTCAAAAGGATTACGAACTGAGAAACTCAATGACATTTGAAGAAGATAGGGAATTCTTTATATCCCGCTACAGAAAAGAGAATTATGACGCCATTCCAAGGGTTGATTTTGATTTGAAAGAAAATGTAGATGGTCAAATCGCAAAGCCCTTTCCGTTCTCAAAAAATGAAGTGAAAGAATTCTGCGAAAAAATAAAAATAGGAGAGAATGCGTTTTATTGTGCCGCCTTTGCGTTGTCGGTTTGCCAGTACAACAATTCCAAATTAGTCCGGTTCGGTTGGGTTTGGAACGGCAGGAACGATGTCGAATCCATGAATTCGGTAGGCGTTTTTATTCGCGAGATTCCCATTGCTTTTTCGATGGAAAAAGAAAAAAGCCTTCGCGTGTATTTGGAAAATGCACAAAAACAGATTGAAGAAGGGATAAATCATGCGAGCCTTTCGTATTGCTTGGACGAATGGTTTATGCGGAAAAACGGGGCTGCAACGGTCATATTCCAAAACGATGTTTATGATTATCGTGTTATAGATGGAATTATAAGTGGTGTGGAGGGAATCTTTTCGGATAAGTATCCTACAGCCTGCGAAAGTCCGCTGGATTTAGAAATTATTGAAAGTCCTGAAACTTTTGAGGCTCTTTTTGATTACAATGGTGCGTTGTATAAACCAGAAAGCATGGAAAAATTTGCCGAGATATTCGTTCAAAATTGTGAAAAACTACTGAAGGAGATGTAATGGAAATCAGGTCAAACTTAAATGGCGATGAATTGAAAGTAGAACTTTCGGGGGAGTTGAATGCGGTGACGGCTCCAGAGCTTTCGACATACCTTGCTCCGCATCTCGAAAAGATAAAGTCCCTTGTTTTTGATTTCAAGGAGTGCGACTTTGTTTCGTCGGCAGGAATCCGCGTGTTGCTTTCTTCTTTCAAGACTTTGAAAAAGAATCAGGGCAATATGCGACTAGAAAATGTGGGCCCGAATTTTAAGGACGTTCTCGAAGCGACCGGGCTAGATGTGGCGTTTGGAATTTTGTAACAGAAGCAATGTTCAAGACATTTCTTTCAAGAAAGTTTTTTTCGCTCTTGCTATCGAGTACAATTGGTCAACTCGTTATTACGGTGCTGACCCTTTCAGACTCGATGATTGCTGGTGTAATGCTCGGTGAAGATGCCGTTGCTGCCGTTTGCCTAGTTGTCCCAGCTTATTCGTTGGCTGGTTTTTGGGGATGTCTGGTTGCCTTGGGTGTTCCCATTATTTATAACCGGGCCATGGGAGAGTTTGACAAGAAAAAGGCCGATCGTTGTTTTGCGTTTGGATTATTTATGTCTCTCTTGATGGGAGTAATTCTGTTTGTCACCTTTATGGTAATCGGGGATGCTTATCTTCGCTTTTATGAACCGTCTTCAATTGTTTTCGGTGCGGCAAAGGATTATTTCTTTTGGTACAAGTTTACTTTTTTACTGTTGCCGCTTTATACTCTGATGTATGTGATGGTCCTTGCCGATGGCGATGAAACATTGTCAATGGTTTCAGGAATCGTGCAGATTGTAGGGAACATCGTCTGCTCAATTGTTCTTGTAAAAATTATCGGTATTGCGGGAATTGGACTTGGCTCGTTTATTGGAACTGCTGCGGCGATACTCGTTTCTTTTGCACATCTTCTTCGTCAAGGCAATTCGCTAAAGCTTGGCTTTTACTTCTCGTTTAGGTGGCTTGTCGATGTTGTAAAATATAGCGCGGTTGATGCGGGTTCCTATCTTTTTTTGGCGTTTTACATTGCTGTGATGAACCGTTTTATTACCTTCGTTTACGGCCCTGAAATGCTGGTGCTTGGTGCAATAATCCTTTTTATAAAAGAGATACAAGTCTTGTTTGATGGTGTGGGGGAGTCATTTTCTCCGTTGATGAATATCTACTTGGGCGAAGAATCCTATGATGCCGTCAAAAAATGTTATCGTCTTTCTCAAAAAACAGCTGTTGTCGAAGGCCTTGCTTTGACTTTGTTGATGCTCATTGTGGCTCCTTTTGTCGTGAAACTTTACGATATCTCTGATCCGTTGATGTATTCTTATGCGGTTGGTGGTGCTCGAATTGAAGTTTTGGGGCTTGTATTCTTGAGCTTGCTATACCTGTTGAGCTCTTACTATTTGCTCATAGACAAGATTAAACTTGGATTTATGATGAGTGCGCTCCGGGATGTACTTGTGGTGACTCCGGTTTGTGTGATTTTGGGATATTTCTTTGGGGTGTATGGAATGTTTGCCGGTGTCGCCGTTAGCCCTGCGTTGGCTTATGTGATATCGGTTCTGTATATCCGCATTCGTTATGGAGCCGAAAATTATCCATTGCTGCTTGCGGATAAGCTGAAAGGCTTCAAGCATAAATTTTACGAGTTGAAACTGGACCCGGCATCGATTGTTAAAACTCAGCAGCAGGCAGAAAAGTTCCTTTGTGAAAATGGGGTTGACCGTAAGATCGTCTCAAAGGTGAAGTTATTGATAGAAGACATTTATATGCTGATTTATGAAAAAAATGGTGCCGACAAAGCGGTCTATGCAGAGTGTACTGTTATTATTCGCGAAACGGGCGTACAGATTATAACCAAGGATGACGGTATATTGTTCGATTTGTCCAGTGACGATGTCATCGCCGGGTCAATTGTTGAATTTATGGTTTCGGGTTATATGGAAAAATTGAAAGAAAATAAAAAATACTTGACGACCATGAGCTATAACCGGAATACATTCAAGGTAAACAACGAGGTGCGAGTATGATTCAATATGGCATTACGGAAACCATTTTTGCTGAATTGTCTCTGTTTTCAATATTGTTGCTTTTATTCTTGCTGTATAACAATATAGCTCTGTATAAAATAAGTATTAAGGATAAACTCTCTATTGTCCTTGTGACGACAATCGTATTGTCTATATTTGAATGGATTTGGCACTATGTAGATGGAAATGCGAATTTTCGAGTGCTGAGCTATATTTGTGCTGATGTTTACTCCGTCTGTTTGATGATTGCCGTATCCATGTTTACGCTGTTCAGCTTGGAACGTTTTGAATTGAATTTTAATCCTAAAAAATTGAATGCTTTATTTTGGGTAACACCTACTATTTTGACTCTTCTTTTGTGCCTCACAACGCCTTGGACTGGTTTAGTGTATTCCGTTGATGAGGGCGGATCAATTCAGTATAAGGAATTGTTTGACTTCTTTCTTGTCCCTGTATATTTTCTTTATATGTTATTTTCGATTTTGCTTGCAATTTACTATGTGATAATGCAACGCAAAAAGAAAAAAGAGAAAGTAGTTTATGCGAGGAACCTGTTGATTTTTGCGGTATTGACGGTGTGTGTCCAGGCTTTTCAGACCTATATTTTTAGAAATGATGGAAATTATTTGATAACGAGTCTCTCCTGGGCTATTGGTTTTGTGTTCTTTACGACGTACGTGAATACGGAAAGGTTTGTTAAAAGTCGCGAAAGAATTGCTGCGGTGGAGTCGGATTTACAGTTGGCCGCAAATATCCAGTCGGGTGCGCTTCCTACGGTGGTGCATGCGTTCTCGAAGCATCCCGAACTCAATGTTTTTGCATCAATGACCACGGCAAAAGAAGTGGGCGGCGACTTTTACGATTTCTTTGAAATAGATGATTCGCATATTTGCTTTGTGATTGCTGATGTCTCGGGCAAGGGCGTTCCTGCAGCTCTTTTTATGATGGTTGTGAAAACGATGATTCGAGACCATGCATCCATGAAACTTTCTACGGCGGAAATCTTCAATGATGTGAACCGCCTCTTGTGCGAAAACAATGCCGAAGAGATGTTTGCGACAGCCTGGATTGGTATTCTAGATACTAAAACAAAGGTCATGAAATGTACCAATGCGGGGCATAATGCCGTATGCTTTGCCAAAAAAAACGGCTCGTTCGAGTTCCTGCGGCAACGCCATGGGGTGTTCCTCGCCGGGTTTGACTCTACGCAGTATAAAGAATCTGACATCCAGTTTGAAAGCGGAGATTGCCTTTTCCTTTATACCGATGGTCTTACTGAAGCTCACAATGCTTCCGCAGAACTTTATGGTGAAGAACGACTTTTGAAAATATTAAATTCCATCAAAATTCGTGGCGGTGAAAAATTCTTGAGGGAAATTTCGGATGACGTGAATGTATTCTCTGAAGGAACAGATCCCTTTGATGACCTTACAATGATGGTCCTCAAGGTGGACTAAAAATTTTTTTGCTAGGTTTGTGGTCATGAAAGAATACGCTCCAGCTAAAATCAATTTGTTTCTCGATGTCATCCGCAAGCGCGAAGACGGTTACCACGATTTGGGAACGGTCTTCCAGACGGTTGATGCGGGCGATACAGTCGAGGCGACGCTCCGTGAAGATGGCGAAATCTGCTTGACGTACAACGAACCGCAGAACTATCCGCTGGAATTCGACCTCGTGTTCAAGGCGGCGAAGGCCCTCAAGGAATATGCCAATTGCGCTCTTGGTGCGGACATCCACCTCACGAAGGTAATGCCGCTTGGAGCTGGCCTTGGCGGTGGCAGTGCCGATGCCGCGGCGACGCTCCGCTTGCTCAACCGCCTGTGGAATTTGGACTATCCGTTTGAGGTTTTGGAATCTATCGGCGCTCGGCTTGGCGCCGACGTGCCGTTCCTCGTTCGTGGCGGAACCGCTTTTGCTGAAGGTATTGGCGAGCGTTTGACGTTCGTGGAACCGCTCGAACTCCCGGAGGGGGCCGCTCTCCTCATCGCAACTCCGCTTGATGCGGTCCCGACCAAGGACGCTTATGCCGGAGTCCCGAAGTCTGGCCCGGACCGCTGGGAACAGTACAAAGCGGCGTGGGAATCAAAAATGAATCCTCCGTTGTGTGGAGATCCTATTGCTGAACCGCCTTCGGAAACGTTTAAGCAGATTGTCAATCCCGAAATGTGTTTCAATGCTTTCGAAATCTCGGTTTTCCCGACGCACCCGCTTGTCGCCGAGATGAAACAGAAATTCTTGGAACTGGGGGCTAAGGTCGCCCTGATGTCCGGTTCGGGGGCCTCCGTTTTCGGGATTTTCAAGACCCGAGAGCTTGCCGAAAAGGCTGCTGCCGCGATGAAACCGATTTCCCGCTACCAGACCGTCACCAAATTCTGGCCTTGGTAGAGCGACTTCGCCGCAGTTATTAGTTCGGAGTTACTAGTTACTAGGCAGGCTTTACCGCATCTTGTAGTTCTTGGTTACTAAAATTGTTTATATAGCAATCTCTAGTAACTACTAACTATTAACTAGTAACTCAATTTTACGGTTTAAGTCCTGGAAATTGCTTGTTTTTTTGAAATTTATGCACGTTTGTCTTTGACAAAAGGAACTTTTTTACTATCTTTGTCGCACCATTGGGGTATCGTCAAGTGGTAAGACAACGGATTTTGATTCCGTTATTCGTTGGTTCGAGTCCAGCTACCCCAATGAATTTTTTTTATCTAATGGAGATAACACAATGGAACTCACAACGCTCAAAGCTACCTCGAGAGTGCTAGGTGCAAACCGTGCTAACGCCCGTTTGCGTAAGGCTGGTCAGATTCCGGCCGTCTATTATGGTAAGGGTATCGAAGCTAAGAACATCAGCGTCAGCGAAATCGACTTGCGCAAGGTTCTTGCTCCGGGCAAGCGTTACACGCTTCTTGACCTCGAAATCGATGGCAAGGCTGGCAATCCGGCTCTCGTCTACAGTGTCCAGAAGGACGCTCTCACCCAGAAGATCACGCACGTTGACTTCATTAAGATCGCTGATGACGAATTCGTTAAGGTTCGCATCCCGGTCAAGCTTTCCGGTCTCCCGATTGGCGTGAAGACTCAGGGCGGTCTCTTCTCTCAGGAAGCTCGTTATCTCATGCTCGCTGCTAAGCCGGCAAGCATCCCGTCTGTTCTCGAATTGGACATCTCCAACTTCGAAACGAACGTGACCTTCTACGCTAAGGATTTCAAGCTTCCGGAAAACGTTACGCTCGCTTCTGGCCCGCGCACCGTTATCTTTACGATTTCTTCTAAGTCCAAGAAGAAGGATGATGCTGCTGCTCCGGCTGCTGACGCCGCTGCCGCTGCCGCTGCTCCGGCTGCCAACTAATTCTGGCAACAAGCTGAAAGGCTTTAAGAGACCTGCTCCGATTGGGGCGGGTCTTTTCTTATGTGAAATACATTCTAGAAGACGGTGAATTGACAGAGGGGGCAACTATTAAGAAATACTTAATAGTTGCCAATGATGCGAAATTGCCTGAAAATCCAACTATCCGGAATATCCGGATAGTTCAAACCGAGGGTTCGCGGCAAGTCGTAGTTGATTTTTGTATATTCATCTTATGAATATCATGAAACTTTTCTATTGTCTTTGTTTTATCGCCCTCTTAGGGTGTGCAAGCTCCGAACCTGTAAAACAGCAGGATAGCAATGCCGATGAAGTTCGAGCTAGGGCCGCGCAGGCGTATAGCGAACTAGATGCGGACCAGAAATAAAATCTATATTTGTTTGCATGAAATGCTTGAATTTGTTGCTTTGTGGCTGCCTTGTATCTCTTTTAGGTTGTGGCGGTTCTAAAGCAGCTGCTAAACATGATGTGAATGCTGATGCTATCCGTGCGAAGTCTTCGCAAGCTTTTGATGAACTTGAAACAGGTGATGTTGTAAAGCAACTGTCCGAGACAAAGGCTGTACAGACGGCAACTCCGAAAGTGCAACCGCAACCTGTTGCGGATTCTCGTGTTTCTTTAGCGGAACTTTTGCAATCCTATGCCTGTCCGAATGGCGATGATTTGCGTGGTTTGGGTTTTGCGGATGATGCTAGTGCTGCACTCGCTCTTGCCCAAAAAGATATCTCTGCAAAAATCCAGTCCGTTCTTGTGGCGAAGACTGTAGAAACTCGTCGTGCTGATGTGGACGCTGCTGGTAAAGAGTCGATTCAGTCTTCGTTTGAAGCAAAAACGCAGGTGTTTACGCAGTTGCAGAATGCCCAGGATGCAAGGCCTGTTGCAACGCTGACCGTGGGCGGTAAATTTGGTGTTGCTGCTTGCATGACGCGTTCTGATGCGGCAAAGCCTTTTGTACGTGAACTTGAAATCACGCAGGATTCCCTGATGCTTGCCTTGAAGATTTTTGATGAGCAGAAACATCCGATCGTCAAGAATAATGCTTTTAAAGCGGCGCAAGATTTGTATGCTTGCACGGTTTCTATTGAAACTCTCCTTGCGGGGCTTGGTGTTGCATCTGAAAATAAAACGAAAACAGTTTTTGATTCCGCTCAGCAGAATTACAATGCGTTCCGTTCGCAGTATGCGTTTTATTTCCAGACTGAAGGTGCTGATGCCTCCATGCAGCAGTTGCGTCGTGCGGTCTTTGAACGTTTCTCTGCAAAGTACCCAGTTCGCACTGCAGAATGCAAGGATGGACTTTTGTTAAAACTTGAGCTTTCGCCAGTAGAATGCGCCGAGGGTAGCCTTGGAATCTCTTGCTCTACGGATTTGTTCTTGTCCGGTTCAAACTGTGAAGGTGAATCCTATTTTGGTCTACATGCCAAGGTGAAAGGTTCTGGTCGCTACGATGTGAATGAAGCAAAAAAGCGCTTGAACGAAAATGTTTCCAAGGGTGACTGGTTCAACGAATGGGTGCCTGAATTAGACAAGTGGAGGCTCGAATGATTCGCCTTTTGTCTGTTGTTTTGCTCGTTGCTTTTTCGTGGATTGCCGCGGCTCCAGCTGAAGAATCGCGCAAGATGGATTTGCCTGCGGTTGTTGCTGATTCTTTGCCGTGGTTTGCTGTTCGTGAATTTTCTGACAATGCAAAACCGTTCACTCGTACGCACTTGGCAAAACTTGCCGAAAAAAATGAACGTACGGCATTAGTTTATTTTGCAACGTGGTGCATTCCTTGCAGAGCTGGGATCAAGCGCCTTGCTGAAAATTTTGACGAACTCCAGAAAAATAATGTTGCGGTTGTGCTAGTAAACATTGGTGAGCGTGACGAAAATCTTGTCAAGAACTGGATTGAAAAGACTAATGCGTCGAAGTTTATGGTCGTGGGCGATCCGTTCAAACGTCTTACGGAAGGTTTTGGACTTGTCAGGGAAGGCGAAGAAATCAGCCTCCCGCGTACAATTGTTTTGGATAAAAACGCAAAGCCCTTGTTTATGTTGGGCGAAGAAGGTCGTGACTGGCCTCAGGTTCTTTGGAGCAAATAGGTTATTATGTATTTAATTGTCGGTCTTGGAAATCCTGGTACACAGTATTCTAATACTCACCACAATGCCGGTTTTATGGCGGTTGAAAAGCTCGCCGACCCGAGCAAGGACTGGAAATCGGAACACAAGGCGCTCACCATGAAGGTGAACATTGCAGGCGAGGAATGCCTCCTCGTGAAGCCGCAAACCTATATGAATCTCTCTGGTGAAGCAGTGCAGGCTCTGATGACGTGGTACAAGGTCAAGGTCGATCATTTACTCGTTTTTAGCGACGATATTAATTTGGATGTAGGCCGTATCCGTTGCCGCAAGGACGGCAGTCATGGCGGTCAGAATGGACTCCGCAATATCATTGAACATGTGGGCGACAAGTTCCCGCGCATCCGCTTTGGCGTGGGCAAGTGCCCGCCGAAATTTGACCTCAGCAACTGGGTCTTGGCGAAGTTCTCGCCCGAAGACCGTCCGAAATTCGACGAAGCAATCGCAAAAGTCCCCGCACTCGTAGAATGCTACTTTAAGCTTGGCATTGAAAAGTGCATGGAACGCTATAACGGAAAGTAAAGCCGTTATATGCAACGGATGCAACAAAAATATTATGACCTCGACTGGTGATGAACTTGTCGAGGTTCTTTTTTATCCCTTAAATTGTATATTTAAGACATATGTTAAGGGGCTAATGGTATGAAGTCATTTTGTTGCAAAGGGGCTGTGTTCTGCTGCTGGGGCGTTTTGCTCTTGGTGCAGGTTTTGTTGATGGCTTGTGCTAACGGCAATGAAGGGAACGCCGTTGGTCCGGATGTACAAAATGAAAAAAGTTCAAGCAGCTTTTCGAGCAGTAACCGTAGTGGATCTTCTCGGATAATTCATGGTTTTGCTCAAAAAACGCCTTTTGTGGATAGCTCCGTTGTACAGTTGACTGCTTTAGATGAAGTGACTTTAGAGCCTGTTGGGGCTTCTTTTACGGGGATGGTGGATGGGGGCTTTAGCCGTTATTCTGTGAATGTGGATTCGCTGGAGTCTCGGTTTGTCCAAATTTCTGTGACGGGTGATGTCCTTGGCTATAATAGCTTGCCGTCAGAAAAGGTCTGTACTTTGTATGCTATTGCAGATCTGGATTCTCGGGATTCTGTCAATGTCAACTTGCTGACGCACTTGGAATTTGAGCGTGTCCGAAAGCTTGCTCGCGATGACAAACTCCCGTTTGCTGAAGCGAAAAAACAGGCCGAAAAAGAACTCTTTGAAATATTCCATGTCCCGATGAAAGATGGTGAATACATTGGTGCTGCCGAAGATTGGAGCCTTTTTGGGGATAGCCTTGGCGATCAAGTGTTGATGGGGTTGACCGTTGTTTTTGACAGGTATAAGGATTCGACGGTCCGCGCTTTTATAGATGATTTTGCCAAGAACGGTAAATCGGTGGATGATTCTACAATTTATCGGATTGCAAAAATTGCTTTTAATAGTGGCGTCGTCACGGTGTCGGGAGATGTTTATTTGCCGACTGAGCTGAATCGCTTCCGCAATAGTTTTGATCGTTGGAAAAGCGTTTATGGTACTGGATTCGATATGACATCCATTGCTTACCACGGCATGATTCCTGAATTTGAAAAGACGGTTGAAGACTTTTGGCGTGGGGAATTTGGCCTCGGGGAGTGCGATGAGGACCTTCTAGGAGCTGTCGGAAAAACGCGATACGATGAGTATTACACTTGCGCTTATGATGTATTGGTGGGTTCATTGAGCCGTTCTAATTATTATTGGCGTGTCGCAAATGCCCTGGAATCTAATTCTTATGGAATAAAATGCGATAGCACGGACTATTTTATGACGCCGGGAGGAGTGAATGCTTCTTTGATCGTGTGCGATTTTGGCAAATGGCGTTATGCGTTGGATGTCGAAAAACAGACTGGATTATGTACAAGTGAAAAAGAAGGCTCGCTTGAAGATACGGATAAATACGGCTATGTCTGCAAGTCAAATAAGTGGGAAGTCTTTACTGATTCGCTTGAAGACGGACGCGATGGAAAACGCTATGCCTATCGTAAGGCGGTCGGTCTTTATTGGATGATTGATGATTTGGGGGACACTACGTTTGCGTGGGCGGATGTGCAGTGTCCTGAGGGGTGGCGTTTGCCTACTTATGAGGAAGTGCTCGATTTGCAGGAAAAATTGGGCGGTTGGAGGACTCCTACAAAAGATGGGCATCAAATGAATCTCCTTGATGGGATGCCTTCCTTTAAAATGTGGTGGACTTCCAATGAATCTACGGAAAACGATTCGCTTGCCATTGCATTTGCTGCTTCATATAGTCCAATGGACTATCAGCAGGCCCAGTATTTTTCAATGATGACCCGTGAGGAGGATAAAAACAGCAGGCTTGGCGTCCGCTGTGTGAAAGAACCCTAAAAGTTGTTATATTGAAATTAAACTTTTGGTGGAGGTATGTATGGTGAATAAAATTATTATCGCTTTGAGTATGGGACTCACGGCGGGGGCCTTGGCACAGGATTTTTGCAATACAGCGAAACATACTGGTGCAAGCAAAAAAGTGAACGGGAACGAAGTGAGCTCGTACAACGGTGTCGGTTACGAGCTTTGGTACGACAGGGCTACTTCAGGTTCGCTTACAATTTATGAAGATGGATCCATGGCATGTTCTTTCCAGAGTGCTGGAGACTACCTTTGCCGTGCGGGACTTTCGTTCGATAGCGACAAAAAGTATAACGAACTTGGCGGCGATATGTTTGCGGAATTCAAGCTCGTGAAACAGAATATCAATGGTGCCGATTACTCCTATGTCGGTGTCTACGGTTGGATGGAAGAAGTTTCGAAATCCCCGAGTAAGCTGGTTGAATATTATGTTGTCGATAACTGGCTGACAGGGTGGAGGCCTGGTGATTGGGTCGCTAGCAATAAGATGGGCGATTACACAATCGATGGTGCCAAATACTCCGTTTATTGGGGAGAACATACGGGCCCCGCCATCAAGACCAAAGGCAATACGACTTTTTTGCAGTATTTCAGCATTCGTGAAAATGCCCGTGATTGCGGTATCATCAATATTAGCGCTCACATGAGACAGTGGGAAAAGCTGGGCATGGAGATGGGAAAACTCTACGAAGCCAAGGTCCTTGGCGAAGCCGGAAGCATGGGAAACGGCGTTTCCGGTACGGCTGATTTCCCGCACATAAAGGTTTACGTCAAAGGTGAAGAAGTTCCGTCGTCCAGTTCCGTTGCTTTAAGTTCAAGTTCTGTTGCGTCGAGTTCGTCAAAAATGGTGCCGAGTTCGTCATCGGAGAAGGTAGCGAAATCTTCGAGCAGTGTTGGCGGTTCTTCGAGTTCGGGGACCGATGCGATTCCGTTTACGGTACAGCGCTTTGACAAGGCGGGGATTTATCAAGTGTTCGATATGCAGGGAAATTTCCTCGGCAAGGTTGAACTGAAGAGTGGTTTGTCGCTTAAGCTGGCTGTAGCAAACAAGTTTGCTCGTTCGTCCGTTTATCTGGTCAAGCGTGGGGCCTTTGCCAAGACGATTGCTGTCGAGCGCTAATACAAGCCGGGGCGTTACGGGGCGGCGACTGAGCGCCCGTTCGAAGGGGTGGAGAGCGACGTAGTGCGAACCAGGGGGAGGCTTCCCCCTTTTTAAAACGCTAACGAATAACCACTTTTTTACATATTTCTAGGGGCTTAGAGCTAGGATTTGCGCGGGAAAATTACTATATTCTATGCGCAAAAGAGGTACTTTATGAAACTTTTGCCAGAAGCTTTGACGTTTGATGACGTCTTACTCGTTCCCGCTGAATCTTCTGTTCTTCCGGCTCAGACGGATGTGAGCACCCAGCTCGCTCCGAATATCAAGCTGAACATTCCTATCATCAGTGCTGCAATGGATACCGTTACGACGGCTCCCTTGGCTATTTCCCTTGCTTTGCAGGGTGGCCTCGGCATTATCCACAAGAATATGTCCATTGAAGACCAGGCCGAAGAAGTTCGCAAGGTCAAGCGCTGGCAGTCCGGTATTGTGACCAATCCGGTGACGCTTGATGCCGATGAACCGGTGTCTGCTGCTTTTGAACAGCGTGCTCGCAACAAGGTGAGCGGTTTCCCGATTCTCTCCAAGGGTAAGCTCGTCGGTATGCTCACGAGCCGCGACCTCCGCACCGTTAGCGACATGAACGTGAAAATCAGCACGGTCATGACCAAGGATCCTGTGACGGCAAGCCCGAAGGTGAGCCTCGCTAAGGCGAAGGAAATCCTCGCCGAAAAGCGCATTGAAAAGCTCCCGCTCGTGGACGCTTCTGGTGCTTTGAAGGGCCTCATCACGATGACGGACATTTTGAAGCGCGAAAACAACCCGAACGCAAGCCTTGACAAGAATGGTCAGTTGCTTGTGGGTGCTGCTGTTAGCACTTCTGCAAATACTCTTGAACGCGTGGCTGCCCTCGTGGAAGCTGGCGTCGACCTGTTGATTATCGATACGGCTCACGGCCACCACATCGGTGTGCGTAACATGGTGAAGACCGTTCGCAAAAAATATCCGAAGCTCACGATTTGCGCCGGTAACGTTTGCACGCCGGAAGCTGTCGAAGAACTCGCCAAGTGCGGTGCCAACATCGTCAAGGTGGGTATCGGTCCGGGTTCCATCTGCACGACCCGTATCATTGCTGGTGTCGGTTACCCGCAGTTCTCCGCTGTCGTGGAATGCGGCAAGATGGCTCGCAAGGTCGGCGTGAAGATTATCGCTGACGGTGGCCTCAAGTTCTCTGGCGACATCGTGAAGGCTTTGGCTGCTGGCGGTCACGCTGTGATGGTGGGCTCTCTCTTTGCCGGTACCGAAGAAGCTCCGGGTGAAGTCATCCTCGCTGATGGCCGTAGCTACAAGAGCTACCGCGGCATGGGCTCTCTCGGCGCCATGAAGGCAGGTTCTGCCGACCGTTACTTCCAGGGTGGCGTTCAGGAACCGCGCAAGTTTGTTCCGGAAGGCATCGAAGGCCGTGTTCCGTACAAGGGACCGCTCCGCGACACCGTTTACCAGCTCATTGGCGGTATCCACTCTGCTATGGGTTATGCCGGTGCTGCTAACCTCGAAGAACTCTACAAGAAGGCAACGTTTGTCCGTATCACGGGCGCAGGCCTCCGTGAATCTCATCCGCACGATGTGACCATCACGAAGGAAGCTCCGAACTACAGAACGGGAGACTAGGGTCCCTGAGCCGAAGCGCTGAGTTTATCGAAGTGTTGTCGATGGGCCTTACATGTCATCCTGAGCGGAGGCGTTAGCCGAAGTCGAAGGATATCCTATGAAAACCGGTGCGCAAAATGCGTGCCGATTTTTTTGTTATATTTTTTTTGAACAAATTTTAGAAGGAGTTGAAAATGAGATTGGTGAAGTTGATGATTCCAATGGTTCTTGCTACTGCAATTGTGGGCTGCTCAGGGACAAAGCAACACAAGGATGCGTCCTGGACACAAAAACCGGCTAGCATGAACGTTTTGTTTACGGAACCTGTAGTTTTGAACAAAGAAAAAGATTCTGAAGACTCTAAGGAATGGACCGTTTTCCCGTGGTTTTATACAAGTGCGAATGATGCTTCTGGAATGTCAACTTTTTCCGAAAAAACTGTGGATTGGAGAGACACTCTCATGATGTCTGAAAATATGGAAAAAATGAAGGAGTGGTTCTCGAGCAATGTGGACAACACGCTTAAGTTTAACTCGAATGTTCATTATAAACTGGATGGTATCTCGAAAGACAGTGTCACGTATTCTGTAGAGGTCTTGGATGGCGATAGTCTTCGTGTGCCAAAGCCGGTTTCGATGTCTGACGGTGCCGAAGTTTATTTTGTGCTAGACAGTATCGAAATGAAGTCTTACCAGAACTTGAATCTTTATAATTCGGGCTTAAGCACGCCTGCTTTTTCAATCCCGGTTATGGGGTATCGAACAAACAACTGCGTCAAGATTTCGGCTTCATACGCTTTTTATGATGCAAAGGCTGGAAAACGATTGGATTTTGGTCGCTTGGATGAAGATCAATGTTCCAAGGAACGGGTAATCGAGCATGACTGGGTAAATGTTTTACGAGAATTGATTTTACACATGATCGAGAAAACTCCAATTGCGCAGTTTTAAATAAGGAACGCAGCTTTTCTAGGCTGCGTTTTTTGATATATATTAGTGTTATGAAGTTGAATGATCGTTTTGCTTCGATTGCTGTTATGGCTTCATTGCTCGCTGGTTTGCTTGCGGTGCCGTTTGCGCTTGTGGCGTGCGGCGATTCATCGGAAGGTTCGCCGGCGGCTGTGGGCGAGGAATCTTCGTCATCCGTGTCCTCGATTGAGGAACAGTCTAGCTGTTCTGTGGCTTTGTCGAGTTCTGCAAAGAATTCGAGCAGTTCCGCAAAATCCGCGCCGAGTTCCAGTTCCGCAGATTCGTCATCGGAAAAGGTCCCGGAATCTTCCAGCAGTTCTGAAAAGTCCGTGCAATCCTTGTCTTCGTCGTCCACACTGTCGTCTGCCGGTTCGTCGGATAGCGGTGTTTGCACGAACTGCGATAGCTATACGGCGGCAGACCCTGTGCTTGTCGAGAACGGCGGTAAAGGTTCCGTGACGACTTATGGCAGCATCACTGCGAAAGAAACGAGCCTTGGCGGCGCCTGCAATTATGGACAGACGAATATTCAGTATTATGCGGCAATCCATGTGAATGTTTCTCCGGGGGATGATAAGGGCCCGTGGGATGGTGGCATGGCATGTGGCGGCTGCGTTCACGTGAAGGCGAAGACGCCGGATGGCTGGAAAGAGGTGACCGTGCGCATTACGGACCGTTGCCCGGATGCAAACTGCGGTGTGGATTTGGGCGGAGCCCCTGCTAGCGACATCATGGGAATCCAGGTCGGCCGCTATTATGGCGAATGGGAATTTGTGAGCTGCGAAGGAGTCGAAGGCGTGTGGGGCGATTCCACATCCATCTGGGTTAAGGAAGGCGCTAGCACGTACTGGAGCATTATTCAGGTTCGTAACCCGAAAGATGCTGTCCGCAAAATCGTGTTCAACGAGGTAGATGGCGACAAGACTTATCCGCTTGAATTTGTCGTCGGGACGGAAAACTTCTGGACTGTTCCGAAGGAAGTTCTGCAATCAGAAAAAAGTTACAGTGTAGTCGTCACTTATCGTAGCGGTACCGATGACGAATGGATTTTAAAAGGTTCTGATTTGGCGGTGCCGGAAGCGAACCTTTATCTGTACGAACACCGTAAATAATGGAATCTTTTAATGTCATCCTGGAGGCCCAACGGGCCGATAGGATCCATACAAAAAACGGCGCCTTGATGGGCGTCGTTTTTTTGCGTTCAGCAAGAATTAATGAGAGTCGCGGCTTTTAAAGCCGCGCTTTTTTTACTTGTTCAAACGCTCGGTTGCTTCGGCAACTGCGAGCAAGTCTGCTTCCTGGAACGGCTTGCCAATCCACTGGAGGCCAACCGGGAGTCCGCCTGCCATACCGCACGGAACGCTCACGCCCGGGAGGCCGGCGAGGTTCAAGCTGACGGTATAGATGTCGGAGAGGTAAACTGCCATCGGATCGGATTCGTTCATGCCGCACTTGAGCGGGAGACCCGGCATCGTCGGGCTCGCAATCACGTCGCAAGTCTTGAACGCTTCGGTGAAGTCGTCCGTGATGAGACGGCGGACCTTCTGGGCCTGCACGTAGTAAGCGTCATAGAAACCGGCGGAGAGAACGTAGCTTCCGAGGAGGATGCGGCGCTGCACTTCCTTGCCGAATCCTTCGCTGCGGGACTTGGCGTAAAGGTCGAAGAGCTTCTTGGCTTCGGGGCTGCGGTAGCCGTAACGCACGCCGTCGTAGCGGCTGAGGTTGGAGCTTGCTTCTGCCGTTGCAATGATGTAGTAGCTGGACACAGCGTAGCTGATGTGCGGGAGGCTCACTTCCTTGATCGTGGCGCCTTCAGCTTCCATCTTCTTAAGCATGTTTTCGATGGTGGCCTTGCATTCTGCATCGAGGCCTTCGCCAAAGTATTCCTTCGGAACGCCAATGACCTTGCCCTTAACGCCAGTGCCGAGCTTTGCGGTAAAGTCTTCGGTCGGGCGATTGCTGGTGGTGTTGTCGTGCGGGTCAATGCCACAAATCGCACCAAGGAGAGTTGCGCAATCGCGAACGGTTGCACCGAACGGACCAATCTGGTCGAGTGAGCTTGCGTAGGCGAGAAGACCGTAACGGGAAACGCGGCCGTAGGTCGGCTTTAAACCGACAACGCCCGTGCAGGCTGCCGGCTGGCGGATAGATCCACCCGTGTCGGAACCGAGAGCGCAAGGAACCGTGCCTGAGGCAACGGCGACTGCGGAACCACCCGAGGAACCACCCGGAACGCGGGATTCGTCGAGCGGATTCTTGACCGGGCCGTAGTAAGAGGTTTCGTTGCTGGAACCCATGGCGAATTCGTCCATGTTCGTCTTGCCGACGATGATGGCGCCTGCGGCTTCGAGTTTTTCAAGTGCTGTTGCAGTGTAGGGGGCAACAAAGTTATCGAGAATCTTGGAGGCGGCTGTAGTGCGGGTGCCGGTCAAGCACATGTTGTCCTTCACGGCGACCGGGATGCCATCGAGGGCGCCCAGAGACTTGCCTTCGGCGCGGCGCTTGTCGCTTTCCTTAGCGCGTTCGAGAGCGCGGTCGTTCAGCACCGAGATATAGGCGTTCAAATTCTTTGTAGATTCAATTTTTTCGAGGGAAGCCTGAGCGAGCTTTTCGGCAGTGGTACTGCCGTTAGCAAGTTGAGCCTGAAGTTCCTGAATAGTCTGCATTATCTTTCTCCGGACCATTTCATGATGTAAAGAGCTAAACCCATGCCAACTGCACTTAGGGCATTCACCTTGAAGCCAAAACCAAGCGCAAATTTGACGAGGTACAAATCAATGACGACGGGCTGCGGGGTATCGCCAGAAAAACCGATACTGTAATCGGCAGCCGCAGTAAAAATGTGGTGAACGCTGTTATCGTATCCACCGGCGTTCAAGAGGACTCCGAGTTCGCCAAACAAAGCTCCGAGAGCTTCGCTCATGATGCCGCCTAAAATGAGGCCGACAAAAATAAAGAGGACGACACGTGCCAATGAGTTCTTGTGAGTCATGCCGCAAATATAGTATTTCTCTCGTCTCTCGTCTCTCGTCTATAATCTCATTAACCCAAATCGATGTCGGGTGAAACTTGAATCTTGTAGTCGGGGTAGAGTTGCGCAACTTCGCTCTTGATGGTATCGAGGGCTTTCTGGGCGTTCACGCCGAATTTGATGACCACGTCAAAGCGCATTTCCTTGGCTTCGATGTCCACGTAAAAACCATGCATCTGGAGCGCCCAATCGTGTGACTTGACTTTGTTTGAAATTGTGTCGCGAATTTTGGAGGCTTCGTCGTCCTTGGTATTGTAAGAGTAAACGCCGATGGCGGTGAGGATGACGCCTGTTTCGCGATAGACTTTCTTTTCGATTTTGCGCGTGAGAGAATCCAGGTCGGCGACAGTCATGGTGTCGGGGAGTTCTACGTGCACGGAGGCGAGTTTCTTTTCGGGACCGTAATCGTTGATGACGAGATCGTATGCTCCGTGGACGCCTTCTTCGCTGCGGATGAGGCTCTTGATCTGCTTGGTGAGTTCGTTGTCGTTTTTCTTGCCGAGCAAGTCGCTCACGGTGTCCTTCAACATTTCAAAGCCAGCTTTGACGATGAATATGGAAATCAGAACGCCGACGTATGCTTCGAGCGAGAGACCCGTGAAAATGAAGATGAGTGCCGAGGCGAGAACGGAAAGGGAGAGGATGGCGTCGAAGAGCGCGTCGGAGCCGGAGGCGATAAGCGAACCGGAATTCACGCGTTCGCCTTGCGATTTCACGTAACGCCCGAGGACGACTTTCACGACCACGGCGATGGCAATGATGATGAGCGAAACGGTGGAGTAGTCGGCTTCTTCGGGATGGATGATTTTCTTGACGGATTCCACGCAAGAGGTGATGCCCGCGTAAATCACGATGGAAGCGATGACCATGGCGGTCAGGTATTCAATGCGACCGTAACCGAGCGGGTGCTTTTCGTTGGGCAATTTTCGCGAGAGCTTGTTGCCGACAATTGTGATGATGGACGAGAGTGCGTCCGAGAGGTTGTTCACGGCATCGAGAACGACGGCAATGGAGTTTGCCATAAGGCCGATAACCGCCTTGACGCTCGCGAGAATGACGTTGGTGACAATCCCGACAACGCTAGTTCTGACGATGACCTTATTGCGGTTCTCTTCGTTGTGCTTTTCTTCATTGCTGTTCTTTGCCATATGATTCTCCTACTAAATTCTCTCGTCTGTAGCCGCTTGCGGCGTTCACTCGTCTATTTTATGCTCCAGTCGATGGGTTCGAGCCCCTTGCTGATAAGATAGTTATTAGCCTTGCTGAAGTGCTTGCAGCCGAAGAATCCGCGATAAGCCGAGAGCGGACTCGGGTGCGGAGCGGTAAGAATCAGGTGGCCGCGATTGGGCGCGATGAGCACTTGCTTTTTGATGGCGAAACTGCCCCAAAGCAAAAAGACGAGGTTTTCGCGGACTTGCGAAAGTCGCTGGATAATCGTGTCCGTGAACTGTTGCCAGCCAATGCCTGCGTGACTTGCCGCCATGTGGGCGCGCACCGTGAGCGATGCGTTCAAAAGCAAAATTCCCTGGTGGGCCCAACCTTCCAAATTGCCATGTGGTGGCGGTGTGATGCCGAGGTCGTCGTGCAGTTCCTGGAAAATGTTCACGAGGGATGGCGGCGGCTCAATTCCAAACGGCACCGAGAAGCAAAGCCCGTGAGCTTGACCCGGATTGTGGTACGGGTCTTGTCCGATGATGACGGCCTTGACTTTATCGACAGGGCAATAGTCGAGTGCTGCAAAAATTTGCGGTCCGGGGGGATACACCACGTGATGTTCCGCGTGTTCCTGCAAAAGTTTTGCCTTGATTTGTTTAAAATACGGCTGTTCGAACTGGTCGGCGAGCAGTTTTAGCCAAGATTCTTCAAGTTTAACGGACATAGTATAGGTTGTAGGTTATAGGTTTTTAGGGGCGGCTCCGCCGCTTGTCATGCCCGCGGAGGCGGACATCTCCTTTACAGGATTCGCGAGTATCGCGATTTTCTCGCCGTCGAGGCGTGTGTAGAATAACGTTGCACTGTTTTTGCCTTTGGGCTTGAGGCGTTTGATTTCTTGATCGGGGTCAACTTTGACGCCTCGCAGCTTGAGAGTGAGTTTTCCGATGTCGTGCGATTTGAGCATCGCGCGGACGGTGCCTGTCGAAATCTCGGACGATTCCAAAATCTCGTAGTTGGCGAAGGCGGGCGAGGGGAGTGGTTTTTCGCTCGTCACGTAAGCGATGCCCGGCGAAATCAGATGAGTGGTTTCGTCGTGCGCGAGGGCGACCACTCCAAAGAGGTGGCTGCGGAGCAATACTGGTGCGGGTTCCGCGATGAACTTGGAAATCCCGCCAAGAGGCAAGTCGGATTCGCTGCTCGATGTGCGGTAAACGCGGTCGCGCCCTTCGAGTTCGTAATTGTGGTCGTATTGCGATTGTTCGCTTTCGTTGCGGACTTCGCGTTTTTCGTCGCGGGCGAACGTCCAGCTGGCGATTTCGTTCCCTATTTTATCGACCATCACAGCGCGCACGTGGTCTGGATTTTGGGCGAGTTCGCCGAACAGCACTAAGCATTCTCGGCAGTCCGTGCGAGAACCGATGTACAGAATTTCTGTGCCTTGCGGGATTTCGCAAATGGGGTAGCCCGGCGGGATTTTTGCCATGCCGCCTTTGTAGTGCTTCGAAATTTCGATGACTTCTTCGAATGTGGGCGTGAGGTTGCGCAGGTCACGCTGGTTCTCGCCTTCAATCGCGCGGCGGGCAGGGTCAATCGTGAAATAATCGGCGTGTTGGGCGTCTGATGTTGCGTTGGAGTGCGCCGCGACTTCGCGGACATCCCCGAGGATGGTGTGTGCGTTGCTGGATTCTGGCGGAACGCCTCGCATTACGCAACTGTTGTAGCGGTACATCGCAAGGCGGTTTTCGTCGAGGTCAACGCCAATTGCAGTCAATTCCTTCGGCAAAAAGAACGAATCTCCACCCATGCCGCAACAAAGGTCGTGTACGACGGGGGCGGAACCTCTGCGGTTGCTGTTTTCGCTGGTGTTTTCGTCTGCGGAGTCGTTTGCTTGGCGTGCGCATTCCCAAAGCGTGGCTTTCCAGCGTCCAATATCTTGCGCGGTGCTCTGTTCCAGCGCTAGTTTGTCGCAAAGGAGGAACGCTGTATTCTCGATTCCGAATTTTTCGCGGAATTTTGGCACGAGAGCCATATAGTCCATAATGGCGGCTCGTTCTTCGTTGCTGAATTCCTTGGCTAGCTGCGTCGAAACTTGCAATGCATCCAATTTTTTCTTGGTTGCAAGCTTGATGAAATCCTGAACTTTAGCCGAAGTGAGTAAATCCGCGTTGAACATGCTAGAAATTTAATTTTTATGCGGGAATTTTACAATTTAAAATTTTGAGGAATGGTGATTAAAATGTATTTTTATAGAGTCATTCCTGTGAATGTATAGCGTGAAAATGTCATTCCTGCCTCCGAGCAGGAATCTCCTTTTAGAAGGGATTGGGTTGGTATGAAGTTTTTGAAAAATCTTGCGGCGTGCGTGTCTTGCGCTTCTGTTGCTTTGCTAATGCAATCTTGTGGTGACGATACGGCTTCGTCGCCTGTTTATGCTTTAAGTTCTTCGTCTGCGCAGGAATCGTTAGAATCTTCATCGAGCGTGCCGGAGTCCTCGGCTCAAGAATCGTCGTCATCTTTTGAAAATTTATCGTCTTCTAGTCAAGATGTGAGTGGTTCCTCGTCCTCGGAAACTTCTTTGTCGGCAGGAATAGAATCCTCCTCTTCCGTGGCGACATCGTCTACTGTAGAACCGACTTCATCTGAAACGTTGCAGAGTTCCTCCTCGTCCGAAGCTCAGTCATCGGTGGCTGAATCATCGTCGTCTTCTAATGCGTCGCAACCCTCCTCTGCAATAGAATCCTCGTCATCGCAAGCGCCCAGTTCATCTTCCGCTCAACCCATAAAAATTGACTTTTACAATGGCGCCGATATTTCCGAAGTCCAGGAATACGAACGAAATAACACAAAGTTTTACGATGTCGATGGCAAAGAAAGCGATATTTTTACGATTCTAAAAAATCACGGATTCAACTCCATTCGCTTGCGCACGTTTGTTTCGCCCAAGGCAAAGTACGGCTATGCGGCAAGCGGTTGCGGTCATGATTCCGAAGCGTATGGTGACAAAGACCACGTTGTTGCTTTTGCCAAGAAAGTCAAGGCCGCGGGCATGGGGCTTCTCGTTGATATCCATTACAGCGATGTCTGGGCGGATCCAGGCAAGCAGATTATCCCCGAACGCTGGCGTAACGTGAATAATGCCAATGCGATGGCGGATTCCGTTTATGCATACACCAAGGACTTGATGCTTGCTCTCAAGAATGCGGGGGCAACGCCAGACATGGTGCAAGTCGGCAATGAAACGACTCCTGGCATCTTGATACATAAGCCAAACAGTAAAACGGACTGCTGGGGTAATGGCGTCGATAAGGCTGCAACTTCCGTCAATGGCGACATGGGGACCGCTGCGGGCAAGGCGAATGCCGCCAAGTATTTCAATGCGGGCATCAAGGCGGTCAAGGAAGTCTCACCGACAACGAAAACGGTGCTTCACATTGAACGTATCCGCCAGGCAGAAACGGTAAAATGGTGGATGGGCGTCATCTTTGATGACTATAAAATCCCTGCTGACGTGATGGGCTTCTCCGCTTACACGGCATACGGCGACGGCACACCCGATAAGTGGAAGAATTTGTTCAATACGATTACGACAAAGTATTCAAAATTGGAATTTGTCGTTGCGGAATACAACGGTGGTGATTCCGATAACCACTACAATTTTGACAAATCCCGCCAAAAGACTCGTGAATCCGTTCGCGAAATGAACCGCTGGATTGGCTCTTTCTTCTGGGAACCGACTATCGGCGGCGCGTGGGGTTCGGGACTTTTTGACTGGCGCGGTAAAGACCTTTACGCTAATGCCAAAGCCTTCGAAGAATTTTTCTAGGAACTAAACTTCCGCCGCCATTATTTCGGCGACGTTTTCCAGAGTGATTCCCTTGAGGGCGTTTCTAAGCATAATATTCAATATGATATACTTTATTGGTCCCGGAGCAGGAATCATATGGTATTTTATAGTCACAGCCATGGCTAAATGAAGCCGAATCTTTTTCCCGAACATTTCGTCTGGTTGAATCGCCCTGCCAAAATATGCGGCTGTGAATTCTACCCAGTAATCGCGCAACTGTTGTTCCGTCATGTGGAATATTTGTTGCACGCTCTTTTTGGTACAAAGAATGTTGGTAAACATGTACAGAAAGGCTATATCAAAAAGGTAATGCCCATAGCCGAAATCGCCCATGTCTATCCAGTAATTTTCACCGGTCTTGTTTGAATGTACGATATTGCCAGGCTGGAAATCGTACTGTAGGCAACCATGACTGTCAGGAACTAGCTCTATAGCGGCCTTCAAGATATCTTTGTACTTCTTGAATGTGAATAGCTTTGGAATGGCCTTGCGTATGGTTTCTTTATAGCACAAGAATTGGGTTGGGTCGCAGTTTATGCCATGAAATTTTTTCGCTTCTTCGGCGTGGATTTTTGCGATGCGGGGCAGGTCACTTGGATTGTCGTGAATCATCCTTGTGAACGAAATTTTTTCTTGCACTTTCTCATAGATTATGCCAAGGCGTCCCGATTGACTTTCTTCAACCAGTTCGATTGCTGCAGGAGTTTTAAAGCCGACGGAAGCGATCTTTCTAGAATTTTCGTACTCTGCGATAATGTCTTCCTTGCGCCCCTCTGGTTTTATGAGCTTGAGCATAATGCTCGAATCTGTTTTAGAAAAGTAACTTTCTCCGAAAGCCCCTTCCCCTTGCAATTCCCAGTCATTTAAATTGATCTGTTTGTAATTCATAATTACGAATATAAACAAAAAGGCGACTCAGTGATTGTCTGGTCGCACTTTTTTCGGATTTTTTGCGGTTAAACAAATATTTTGTGATACCCGTTAAGCATACGCTCTTTCGTCAAGGCATTTTTCAAGCTCGACAATGATGTCGTCCTTGTTGTAGCCTTTGCCGATGAACACAACCTGGTTTTCGCGGTCGCCAAATTGAGTGTCCCAGTTTTCTTTTATTTCTGGATTGTCGTCAATGTACGATTGCTTTACATCTTCGCTCAATGCATCAATCCAATACGAAACGGGCAAAATCGAGGAATTACGACCTGCCTGCTCGAATAGCTGCACGTCCTTGCTGGCGTCTAGCTTCGAAAACGAATGATGTGATTCCGTATTCGTCTACGCAACCATTGTTCTTGCGACCTGGCTGGGTTAATGTTGCTGTTGCCTTTTGGGGATGGCCGAAGAGGAATCAATTTGATCATAGTAAGTTGTTAGCTCGCTAGGCGGCAGTTCTCACAAAGTCCGTAAAAAACAGTGCGGAATGGATCAAGTGCAAAACCGTGTTCTGCCATCAGGTGCGAACTCAGCTGTTCAAGATCGTGACATTCGAGATGGATGAGCGTGCCGCATTTTTCGCACTTCAGGTGAAAATGCGAAACTTCTTTGTGGCATTCTTCGCCCATGTATTGGAAGCAGGCGGCATTTTGTTCACCAAGGAAATACTTTTGAACAACGCCCATCGCCACAAACTTTTCAATCTGGCGATAGATAGTTGCAATGCCGATAGAAATGTTCTGCTTCTGGAAATAAGCCGACACATCTTCTGCTGTGAAATGGCGGCCTTGCATCGCTTTAAAGCAAGATAGGAGCAGTTCCTGCTGTTTTGTTTTGTATTTAATAACGCCCATGCTTATCTCTGAATTTGATAACTGTTATCAAATTATACTAAAGTAAGAGATGTTTGGCAAGGGGAAAGGTTTATTTACGGTTCCACTCTAAAAATAAACTTGTTCTTTAGGCGACTTTCGCGGCCTTTGTTTTGTACGCTTTTCCCGAGTGCATCTACGCGCTTTGTTTGCGCATTCGGATTTTGCGATGCGTCTAGCCGGGAGCTCGTCGCGCGCTTCTTGTGAATGTCGCGGATTCCTGTCGTTTCTTCGTGCAATACAACAGCAATGCTATCGAGAATCGGATTCCCGACGCCTTCGATGTAGTCGTGAGAAACTTCCCAGACCATGATGCCTGCGTAACCGTTTTCTTTGACCCATCGCGATTTGACGGCTGAAGAATGCGGGTCTTCGAAGGTCACGTATCCGGTTGAAGATACGCCGTAGGGCTCTACAGCGACGCTGTCATAGAAGTATTTCCAGTCGGTGTTTGTGACGATATCTTTGTATGCGATTTGCTTGGCGGTACCTTTGGTAAAGTCGGAGCCCGGTCCTGTTGCTCCTTGAAATTGAAACCCGAATGACGGAATTCCGAAGACCATCTTTTCTGTCGGGACGCCGCGCTTTTTCCAGTAGTCGCGTGTTTCTTCCCACGACCAGGTGGTATAACCTTCGTGCGGGTATAGTGGTGAATCGAACATAGCTTTGTCATCCCAGTCGCCGGTCATGTCGTAGGTCATGAATCCGAACCAGTCCAAATTTTTAACGAGAACTTCGGCTGTGAACCATTTTCCGTAATAGGGCGAGCAGGGAAGTGCTGCCGAAAGGCTTTTGTCTTTGGGGAGGGCTTCGCGTAGCTCTGTGAGCAATTTGCTGTAGGCGATAGTGTCTGCCTCGGGGACGGGATTGTATTCCCATTCCCAGTCCATGTCAAGCCCGTCGAGATTGTGGTCAGCGACGTATTTGACGAGGTTTGCGACGAATTTTTGACGGAGCGCATCGTTTGAGGCAACGGGTACAAAATTTTCGCTTTGTCCGCCACCGCCGAGCGAGACGATGACTTTTGTGCCGGCTGCATGGGCGAGCGTTACCATTTTGTCGAGTGCGCTTGGGTCTTCTGCGGCATCGCCACGCAATGAGCCATCCGTATTTGGCGTGATGAAACTCCACAACACGTGTGTTAATTTGTTGTACGGAACTTTATCTACAGTGTAGGCGGGCTTGTGCCATTTCCCCCAATCGGGATAGTAACCGATAAACAGTGGGGCGGCGTATGCGGAGCAGAATGCCGCGAATACAAAAATTGAGAGTGCAAACTTTTTCATGTGCTATTCCTCTTTCATACATTCGTCAATTTGCTTTTGAATATATTTTGTGTTGGAATCGAGCTTTGCCTGATAACGCGGATTCACAGTTGTGTCACCGTCGCAAATTTGTTTGGTGGCGATAGAACTGCGTTGTTCCAATGGCCAGATTTTGTTTAGACAGTTCTTTTTCGCTTTAAGCTCTTCTTCACTTAAGGTGCTTATGGTGCTATCTGTAAGGTCTGTTATTATTTTATTGAAAGCCTCTTGTATATCAAAAATGTTGGCAAAATCGTTTTTTGTGCAGAGAGGTGAGGGAACAGTTGAACTACTGGACGATTCACTGCTAGAACTGAGAAATTTTTCTTTGTATTCTTTCCATGAATATATGGTGTTGTCTTCTTGCATGTATTCGTCTGCAGGGAGAGTATTGTGTTCCACAATTGTTGGATTGTCAACGGGCATGTGAACGGAGTATTGGCTTCCATCTGAGCAATGGTAGGGAATCAAGAATGTGTATCTGACGCAATAAGAAACTCCGTAAACGGGTGCGTCTTCAAATTCATGTATTGCCTCTAATGAATCTTCGAGGGCGTTAAGTTCTTCTAGAGTTCTTGTCTTGTTGTTTTCCAGAAGGTCTTTAAGATCGGATACGATGGTCGATTTATTTTTATAAGAGTTGTTCCCAGGTAAAAAACAATCGGGTTTGTGGTATCCCATTTGTTCTCCATAACACTTTACTGTTGTGTCGCTTGCGAGTTTGTGTGTAAGTGTTGCGTTGAAACTGCTGGAAGATTGCTCGATAGAACTACTGGAAAGAGTTTCGGAATTGCTTGATGGTGCTTCGCTAGAGCTGTTTTTTTGGATTTCTGCACTGCTAGCAATGTTGTTTACTGAACTGTTTGTTGTATTCTTGGCGGAGCTGCTGGATGGCGTTTCGTTTCCGTTGTTGTATGGAATGATGGGTGAATTTTCGCTGTCTCCACCGCAACTAGCCCAAAATAGAGTTGTGGCCGAAAACAAAATCCTTTTCCAGTACTTGCGAATGTTCATGCATCCTCCAAACAATGGCTTGCGTAATACATCTAAGATATATTTTTTTTGAAGGTTAAGAAAAATTTTTTATTTCCGCTTCAGTTCCACCACGTAATCCGCGGCGTCGACGAAGTCTTGCGCATGTTCAATAGCAATGACAGTGTGGCCGGCATTGCAAAGTCCGTGAATGAGGCCGAGCAATTGCTGAATATCCTTTTGATGGAGACCGCGGGCGGGTTCGTCAAAGAGAAATAGCGTGTTCGGCGCTTTGGCTCGCGCGAGTGTAATGGAGAGGCGGAGTCGAGCGCGTTCGCCACCGGAGAGGTGTGCTGTCGTTTGACCGAGTTTCAAGTAGTCAAGGCCTGTGTCTACAAGCGGTTTCAGTTTTTCGGCGAACGGCTTCATGTTCGTGAATAGCTTGTATGCACTACCGATTTCCATGTCCAAGATGTCTGCAATGGAGAGCGACTTGAAGCGAACTTCCAAGACTTCGTCGCGGAATCGCTTGCCGAGGCAAACGGGGCATTCGGATTCTTCGTAGCCGAGCGGATCGTAGATGACTCCTTCGCCTTTGCAATTTTCGCAGCGACCGCCGGGGGCGTGCATGCTGAATTTGGAGGCGGTGTAGCCACGTACTTTGCTTTCGGGAAGTTTGGCGAACAAGTCGCGTAATAGTGTGGTGAGGCCGATAGCGCTCAAGACGGTGCTGCGTTTGCTCCCGTGAAAATCTCCGGTTGTGAGAATCGAAAGAGCGTCGATGCCGAGTTTTTTGAATTCTTCAGCTTTGGCGCGTTTGGCTATATTTTCAAAAAGGAGTGTCGATTTTCCGCTGCCGCTTTGGCCTGTAATCACGCTGAATTTGTTGATGGGGAAGGCGGCGTTCACCGGCGCCATGTCGAACTTCGCGAAGTTCTTGACGAGGATTGCTGCGCTTTCTTTGGTGTTTTGGATTGCCGCCGAGCGGGAATCTCCTCTCTCGTCTAATTTCCTAATCCACATTCCCGTGGGCGATTCCGGATTCTCAAGTACTTCGTCACGAGTGCCTTGGAATAAAATTTCGCCACCTTTTTCACCTGCGCCAGGACCCATTTCAATAATATAATCGGCTCGCTTGATGATTTGCGGATTGTGCTCAATGAGTACGAGCGTGTTGCCACGCTTGCGAATTTTCTCGAGAACTTTCCAAAGAGCCGTGACATCGCTGGCATGGAGACCGCTGGCGGGTTCGTCAAGCGCTATCAAAAGTCCGTTCAAGTGCCCTGTGCTGAGGCTTGCGAGCTTGAGCCTTTGCAATTCGCCGCCCGAAAGCGTTTGTCCCGCTCGTCCTGGCGTGAGGTAGTCAATGCCCAAATCGTTGATTGCTTCAATACGGTCGAGGAGCGAATTGAATGTCGCTTTTAAATTTTGCCCGATTTTGTTATCGAAAATTTTGTGCAGAAGTTCTGGTAAATCTGCAAATTCCGTCGTGAGAATTTGCTTGTAACTGACATCGTCTACAGTCGCGTTCAAGTATGTTTTCTTGAGGCGGAGCCCGTGACAGTGCGAGCATTTTGCGTTTTCGTCCTCGTTGCTTTCCGGGGCTTCCAAAAGTCCAGTGCCGTCGCAATATTCGCAGACACTGGTGCGGCTGTATGGCGAGAAAGCACGCGCATCTAGGCTCGCAATAGCTTCTCGTATGTCGCTTGTTTGGTGCTGTTTATCGTTTGCATTCGGGCAGCACGGCTTTGTGCTGTAAAATTTGCGCTCGCCTGCAATGTCAAGCGTAATTGCAGAGTGCGTGAGCTTTAGCGTTCCGTCAACGGCTTCTGCGATTCGTGTGCGTGTGTTTTCGCGGACGATAATTCTATCGACGATGATGAAAAATTCCTTGGGTGTCAAGACCTTTTCTCCAGGGAGCAAGTCTGCAAGCGAATACATGGTACCATCGGCAATCGCGCGTGTAAAACCTTGCGCCAAAAACACCGCCGAAAGCTTATCCAACGTCGTGCGACTCTTACTCTGCGCTTTCTTTTTGTCATTCCCGGCTTGACCGGGAATCTCCTTCTCCGTTTCGATTTTCGCCAAAAACTGTAGCTTTGTCCCAACGGGCATTCCCGCAATTTCGCGGATAATCTCTTCGCGGCTCTGGCTTACCATCGGAGCACCGCAAATCGGGCAGGCGGGCTTTGCAAACGCAGCGAATAATGTTCGCAGAGCATTGTCACATTCGGCAATCGAAAGCGCAGATGCTTTTGCGGGTGCTTCTCCACGCGTGGCGGCAATCGCTAAACTCGCCGGAAGTCCTTCGGCACTGTCGATCGGAATTGTTCGCTTGCCTCCGAGTAAATCCGCAGCAAAAGGCGAGAGCGTCTCAAGGTAACGCCGCTTGCTTTCGCCATGGAGCGTGTCCATCACGAGTGTCGATTTTCCACAACCTGACGGCCCGCACACAACCGTAATTTTCCCCAGCGGAAACTGGGCGTTGACATTTTTTAAATTATGGAGTCTGCAACCGCGAATCGAAATGTAATCAAGCATCGTTTAAAAGATAATTAATATGATTGTTCAAAGCAAATTTTAGAGGTTTCCTAGTGCGAAAAGGCTATCTTTGTAATAAAGAAAATCATTCTAAAATGTTTGTTGAAAGGCGTCTGTCATGAAATTGCTTATTTCTTTTTTGCTCTCGTTATTCTTTCTCGCTTGCGGCGGCGATTCGTCAACTTCGGCAAATGATTCGGATGACGAACGAATCGGGCTTATAACGGACTCTCGCGATGGTCAGACCTACAAAACTGTAACTATCGGCTCGCAGACATGGATGGCGCAGAACCTGAACTACGAAACGGAAAATAGCTATTGCTATGGCGATGATCCGGCAAATTGTTCCAAGTATGGTCGCTTGTACACTTGGGCTGCTGCGATGGAATCTTGTCCTACGGGTTGGCATTTGCCGACATTGGATGAGTTTCAAGTTTTGATTGATGCCGTTGGCGGAAAAAATATTGCGGGTAAAATGCTAAAGGCCACAAATGGCTGGGTTAAGGATGGCAACGGTACGGATGCATTCTTGTTCTCGGCTTTGCCTGCTGGTTTTGGGATTGGCAGGGGAAAATATGAGCGTGAAGGAGAATTTGCGGAATTCTGGAGCGCTACTAAATATGAACGCACTGACCCAGATTCGTATGATATCTTTTTAAGTCATTTTTCAGATGGTGCTGGTTGGGACTACTCCTCCAGACGCGATGTGTTTTCTGTCCGTTGTTTAAAGGACTAGCTTTAAGATTTCGCAGGAAGCCTCTAGTTTTCAGTGATTGCTAATATCGCCGAAGCTGGCTTCTATGAAGAAAATGTGAAATACTTGTTGTTCCTGTAATCCTACTAAAACGCGATTGTCCCCGCTTGAACGGAGAATGTGCAAATCGCCCTGAAGCGCGGATTCCTTGCCAACCTATTGTCGAATAATTTTTGAAACGTCCAAGTAAATCGGTAAAAAATTTTGAGTTGCAGCACTTGTTGTATGATTCTTCAACCAAATATTTGAATGAAAAAAGAACGTCGTTGCTGGATACAGCTGTTCTAGAAACACTTGCGACGCCTTGTATTGGCGGAATAATTTTGAATTTATGTGTCTTTTCTTTTAGGCGAGTCTTGTTAAGAAGAATTTCTTCATTGATTCTTGGCTGATAATGTTGCCTTTGCCTGGAGATACTGAATTCCATGGCGGCTCGCTATGTGTCATTTCCACTAGTTTTACGGCTGAATACTGGTTGTAAACATCAAAGACGTTGTTGAACAAAGTTGTTTCTTCTTCGTTTAGTTTGATGTCTATTTGGGTAGGTGGTTCAATTCCCTTTGCATCATATTTTGCATATTTTTCATAGACTTCAGGAACTACAGGACCGAACATCCATGCTTCGATATTTTCGTCAAATAAAGGAGTGTCAAATGCGGCCAAATGGAAACCCTGCTCGTAGTAAAGCATTTTTTGCAGCTTGAGATTGGACATCAATTCTTGATTTCCTTCTGCAGCTTTTGATAAAAGCAATTGAGCTATTTGTAACGCCTTGTATGCCATTTATGTGCCTTTTGCCTCTAAAAATAAGTTTTGCAAAATCAGATGTCAATGATTCGTATTTTTCTTGACATTTTGCAGTTTTTGCGGTTTGTGGTAAATCTACAAACGAAAATCACGAAAAACGGAAAAACACTAAATTTTGCAATCAACCGTTAGCAAGAATGTTGGAAATTTCTTTTTACAAAAATTATATTTGAAATTATGAAAAATCTATTGATTTCTTTGTTGATTTTATTGCTTTCAACAGACATTTTCGCGGCGTATGTGGCCGTTTTGGAAACGGGAGCTGATGGTAATGCAAGGGAAATTGTTTCTCTTACCGACCGTCAATATCTTACGAATGTTTTGCGTGAAGAAGCTGTGACGCAATTGCCTGCGACGCAAAACTACACGATTATGACCCGCGAAAACATTATGCAGATGCTCCCTCCAGGGAAAGCAATTGAAGATTGCGAAGGCAGTTGCCTTGTTGAAACAGGCAAGAACATCGCTGCGGATTACGTTTGCCAAGCACGTGTGGGTAGCTTTGGTGGCGACTTGACTCTGTCTGCGGAACTTTACGAAACGGCGGGAAATAAGCTCATCGCAAGTTTCAACGGTCAAGGATCTGACGTGAAGGATCTCCTAGCTCTTGTTCGCGAAAAGTCGGCTGAATTTTTTGGCGTTGTGAAAAATATGACTCAACCAGTATCCGAACCCGTTGTTGCTGAAGTTAATGAGATGGCTCCGGTTCCTGCAGAAAACGTTGCTGATGAACAAAAAACTGAAATGCCTATTGTGAATCCTAAAGCATCTGATTCGGTGCGTGTGCTTGCAAATGATGCCTATAATGAAGTGGATGGTAAAACAACACCGCAAGTGGGCGAGAGCATCCCTGCAAATGTAGGTGGCGATTCTGCTGAAAATGCTTCTGCTGAAAACGTTGCTAAAAAGAGCGGGCCTCGTTGGGTTGTACTTGGCATTGGTGCTGCGGTAACGGTGACTGGCGTTGTACTCGCTGTGGTTGGGAACAGCAAGGCTAAGGATGCTGCTGAAAGGAATAGCGTCGACTTGCACCGGGATTTGGATGATGCAAAAACGGGTCAGACGCTTCGTGGTGTTGGTATTGGTGTTGCTATTGCTGGTGCAATTGGTATTGGTCTCAGTTTTGTGTTTTAGGAAGATGCTATGAAGTGGCTTGTAATATCTTGTATTTTTCTACTTTCCGCTTGTACTGATTATGTGGCGCAAATAGAAGATAAAATAGAAGAACAAGAACGGACGTCCTTTGTTGAGTCGTCTGATAATTCCAGGCTCAAGTCTTCATCTTCTGTCGCTAAGTCGAATAGCAGTGTAAAGTCTGACAGTTCAGATAATGAAAACGCGTATAGTAGTTCTGTAAAAGAGGAAATATCTTCATCATCTAAAATAAAAGCTCTTGAATGTGCTGAGTTTCCGTCTGTACAGGATCGGAATGATTCTACTCAAATTATAATTCGGTTTATGCCTTCATGGACAAATACAAGCGCTATTATGTCTATTGATGGTAATGAATCTGTCATGACTGCTGTAAAAAACTTCTGTGGTTGGTTCGAGGCCAAGGCAAAATTACCAACGGTTGGACTTAAGGTCTATTTTAAGCAGACTGTTGGTTCAAAAAATACTGCGAAAATTTCCCTTGATAGTGTAGCGGCTTTGAGTGATACTCTGTGGGTTGTTGAAAACTCGAACGATGAACTAGATGCATATGCATGCTACCCGGGCGTTCTTGGTAATTGCCCTGTCAAGACTCTCTCGGTAATGATGTTTGACTGGCTTCACGGCAAAAAGGGTGACGGTGATGGTGAAGGCAAAAACGGTGACCCAGTTAATGGCGTTAGCGCAGATTTCGGTTCCGGCGGATGTAGCGGTCACATAAAGGGGATGGTTGAACACCGGCTTGGTGACAATGGTGTTCCTGTGCCTGCTGCAAACTTTCCTACAAATTGCAAAATTACAACTCATCTTGACAAGTGGTTTCTTCCCGAAGTTGTAGCAGAAAAAGACGGTGAACAGTATACCAATGCTACCTGTCGTTCTATAGAACTTGTTCTCGATACGAGTGGCTTCTGGTTTGGTCAAAAAGACGATACAAGTCCAGAAGGCGGGCTCTTCTTGCTAGATGACTTTGAATACCTTGATGCTGAAAAGACTATAGCGAACCCCTACTTCGACAACCTTACTAGTAATCAAAATAAAAAGCATAATTTCGGCTTTACCATGAAGATTCAGACGAGGTTTGAATACGTTCCTGGACAGTATTTCGAATTCCTCGGTGATGACGACGTGTGGGTGTTCATCAACAATTGTCTCGTCGTAGATATTGGTGGCCAGCATGCAAAGGTTTCAGGCGCAGTCGACCTTGACACGCTCGGACTGTCTCCGGGCGAAACCTATCCGTTCCACATCTTCTATGCAGAACGCCATACATCCCAGTCTAATTTCATGATGAGAACCTCCATTGACTTGAAGTCTGATGACGATGGATTTTGCCACTAAATATTTTTAACGAGAAAACAGCATGAGTTTAATTTATTTGTCTTGGATGCTCCTTGTTGGATTTCTTTGTTCCGCCTGTACCGATTATGTGGCACAAATTGAAGATAAAATAGAAGAAAGTGAACGAACATCGGCTGTTGATCAATCGTCTTCCTCTGTCGTCATTTCCTGCTCGTCAAGTAAGGTTGCAGAATCAAACGATAGTTTTGCTCAGAGTGATGTTGAAGGAAATTTAACGGATGCTCGCGACGGTCAGACGTATAGAACGGTAAAAATTGGCTCGCAGACTTGGATGGCGCAGAACTTGAACTACGAAACGGCTGATAGCTATTGCTATAATGATTCAGCTAGCAATTGCTCCAAGTACGGTCGCCTTTACATTTGGACTACAGCGAGAGCCGTTTGTCCTACGGGTTGGCACTTGCCTAGCAAAACGGAATGGGAAACTTTATTTGATTTTGCGGGGAATCGGTTAACTGCTGGCAATGCTCTCAAATCTGAATCAGGTTGGGCTGACGATGGTGACGGCTCTGATTCTTTTTCTTTTTCTTCGTTGCCTGCTGGCTACAGAAATAGTGATGGGTATTATCGTAGCGAGGGGGTGCTCACGTATTTCTGGAGTTCTACAGATTACGATAGCGATAATGCGTACGACGTGTACTTGTTCTACGGCTACGATTTTGCTAGTCTGAACTACCACAATAAGGTGTTCTGGTACTCTGTTCGTTGTCTAAAGGATGATAAATCAGAACAGACGCAGAAGTCTTCGTCTTCCGCAAAATCTTCATCAAGCTCTGTGGCAAAATCGAGTAGTAGTGTCAAAGCTTCATCGTCGTCTAAAGTTGTTGGTACGTGTGGTCCAGACAACTTTGCTGTAAATGAAGAGTATCAAATTTCATGGAAATTTACTCGAAATGGAAGTTTGAGTGCTACGGAACTGTTGAGTGCTTCGTTTTATTGGACCTTTGAAGGCGGAACTCCTGATAGTGCTTCTGTGCTAGGTATTGGTGGTTTATCTCAGAAAGTGACTTATGCAACTACGGGTGATTATGGAGCTTCGCTTGTGATTGACGTTGCTGGCGACACGTATCGTGTGACTTGTTCCCCGGTTCATGTGCCAATACAAACAGTAGAATCCTCGCCATCCGTAAAATCTTCATCGTCTTCTGAGAACGTAGCAATGGGTTCCATGACTGATTCCCGTGATGGTCAAAAGTACAAAACTGTGAAAATTGGCACTCAGACTTGGATGGCTGAAAACTTGAACTACGAAACAGAAAATAGTTATTGTTACAATGATACAGCAAGTTATTGTGATAAATATGGTCGCCTTTACACGTGGGCTGCGGCGATGGACAGTGCGGGCACATGGAGTATGAATGGCAAGGGCTGTGGTTTTTATGAATATGATAAAAATGATAATGGGAAAAAATGCTTGTCTATGGTCGCTTATACACATGGACCGCGGCCATGAAGGCTTGTCCTTCCGGTTGGCACTTGCCAACGCAAGCTGATTGGGAAATTCTATATACCGCAGGTGGCATAAGTTTTACCGCAGGCAAAGTGCTCAAAGCGACTTCTGGCTGGGATAGTGAAGGGAATGGTTCTGATGCTGTTTCGTTTTCTGCGTTGCCTGCAGGTAGCAGGAGTGCCTTTGAAAAGTACGATGGTTTGAACTATGTGGCAAGCTTTTGGAGTTCTAGTGGCGACAACGATGGTGCTCATGAAGTTGAATTGGCGTATAATAGTGACCATGCGGCTTGGGTCCATTGTAGTAAGGACGTTGCTAAATCCGTTCGTTGTGTAAAAGACTAAAACTAAAAACGCATAGCTTAGGGCTGTCCTAAATTAGCCCAGCAAACAACTGTTGACAAAATAAACGAATTTGCAATCAACCATTTGCAAAATTTGCAGAATTGCGTTTTTTCAAAATTTTTCGTTGTAGATTAGAGCCTCTAAACTTAACAGAGGTGTAATTGTGAACATAAAATCTTTTGACGATCTTGACATAACCGACCCGATTATGTTCGGTCTTGTTTTTAGCAACAAACACATTGCGAAACCATTTATTGAACATCTGCTTGGCATTAAAATCGATCATCTAGAAACTCCTATTCCTGAAGCTGTTTTAAGCATCGATGCTGAGCATAAGGGTGTCCGTTTGATTTGAAAATGCAGTAGCGTGCAAAACGAGCGTCGCAAAATTATGCTTGCATAATTTTATGACCGAGTGAAGCCGCTGACGCCGTAGGCGTCAAATGGTCGATACAAAGGAACTTCCGCAGCGAGCCAGATACTACCAAAGCGTAGGCGATGGAGTGTCTCTTTCTAAGGGCGGTTTCTATACCAGCCTTAAAGAGCAATACATCATTTTCTTATGTCCTATGGACATCTTTGGGCGAGGATTCCCCGTTTATCATTTTGAAAACAGAGCTCGTGAGGATTTCAACGTAACTTTAAATGACCGTACCTTCAAAAATTTTTATAATTTTAACAGGTATGAGGAATTCACGAATCCTGTTGTCAAGGCGTACATGAAGTATTTTGCGACAAGGAATGCGGATTCTCGTGAAACAGAAACCATTAATGACCAGGTGTCTTTTTACAAAGCCGACACTCTCATAAGGAATAAGTATATGACTTACGAATTTGACCTTCATGAAAGCAAGGAAGAGGGAAAAACAGAGGCCAAGCTCGAAATGGTCGATGCCATGCTTGCTAGCGATATTCCTGTTGAAAAAATCGCTGTCATTTCGGGCTTTTCGCAAGAAGAAATTGAAAAACGTCGTGCACAACGGCAAAAATGAAATATTAGCCTCGAATTAACCAAAACAGCCCGTGCAGTTCTCTCACTGCCGGGCCATTCTAATTTCATCAGAATCTAAAAATTTCGAGTGCAGCACCAATAGCAGATACGGTCCCCTTTGCTTTCTCCCTAACCCCTAAAACCTAAAACCTAACTCCTAAAACTCCTTAAACGTGAATCTCAGTTCGCCAAACGGGGTGCGGAAATCCTTGTTCTTCAGGTTGTTCTCTTCGATGCCTGCGAACAGTCTGTAACCGCCGCCCACAGAAACTTCAAGGAGCTTTGTCACGCGGAAGTTGAATTGTGCCGAAAAGTCAGACGTAAAGAAAGCGTCGTCAGACTTGAAGCCGTCTTCGTCGCCCTTGTTCAAAAAGTTCACGCTGCCGCCACCAATGCTAACCGGGAGCGAAATTGAGAACAAGCCGCTGCGGAAAACGACCGGTTCGGCGAAAATGCCATACGAATGGTAGTCGAGCATTTGCGGGTGCCGAACTTTTGGGTTTTTCACGTCACTGAGGATGGTCGAAAAATAAGCGCCCAAGCTAATGTGCGGGTTCAATGCAATACCGACGCGGAGGTTCATAAAGATCGTTCCGTCGCGAGCGATAAGGGAGTTCCCACCGCTAACGCCCAAAAGTGCGCTCCAATCGGAAGATTCGGCTTTGCCCGGTTCGTAATCTTTGGAACCCTGGAGTTCTGCGTGGGAACTTACGGCGAGCGAGAGCGCCATGAGGAGAGATGTCAAAAGTTTTGTTTTCATAGTCCGTCCGTGTTTCCTTCCCATCTCCAGTTCTTTGTGCTGACCGCGGGCCAGTGGCAAATCGTCCACACGAGACTGTTGCCGCACAAAATGATGGACCAAACGCCAAAGAGCAAGAAGAGGAATAGTGGAATAAAAGCGAGTGATCCATAGAAAATGGACATACGCGTGACCATTGCCGTCTGGATGAGCATCAGAATCTTCACGTAGATGTTGATGGCAAGCCAAGAAAGCAAAGTCGAGAGCATCGACGCCAAGAACAGCTTACGGCGGGTGTAGGGCTTGTGGCCTGCCGGGCGCGCCGGGAGCGCATAAAGCATAATGAAAATCACGAGGAGAGCCGCGATGTGGAATGCCGAGTACCAGAATACGGTGATGAGCGCCTTGATGACTTCGGGCGAAAAGTGGAAACCGTCAACAATGATGACTTTGAGCACGTTCTGCACGTGGTTTACGAATCCTGCGAACATGCCGACTACGGCAGCCCCGATGAGGAGGAATGGTGTGTAAATCTTAATCTGGCGAATCAATGTTCTCGAGGTCTTGTTTTCCCAGACCACGTTGAAATTCGTTTCGAGACTCCCGAATGCGAGGATGAATGTGACAAAAAGACCGCCTGCGCCGATAAATCCAAGCTTTTTGATGGGAATGTGTTCGGCGTTTTCGACAATGTCCATGATTTGCTCGGTCGGCCAGTCTAGATTGAGCATGTCAATCACGATGGGGAGGTAGTCCGAAATGAAGTTTCCGAACCCGACAGCGAGAGTGATGGAGGTGAGCATGATGAGGAGTGGAACGACTGCCACGAGCGTCGTGTAGGTCAAAGATGCGGCACGGGTCATTCCGTGATAGTACAGGAATGACTTTCCGGTGACAACCATGATTTTTACAAATGTCGGAGAACGGGCTGCGATATGATCGAACAGCCATTCCCACGAAAAATTTTTCCACCAATGCGGCATACTCGTGTTAAATATAGTTAAAGGAACGACTTACGAGAACTTTTGGCGCGTTTCGTTTCGTTTTTTTACGGAAAACTGTACTTTTTGTGGTCGAAATTTCCTAAAAACAGGTTTGCTAATGTAGACAAATAATAAATTCCTTTTGTGGACTTTTTCTAGAAAATTATCGTTTGAAAGTTAAAAGTATAATAAAAAATGTGGACTTTTTATTGAAAAGAGATTATATTTGAAAGAAACAAGAGTTTGGTTTTACACCGTTAGGAGCGTTGTATATGGGATCCAATCGTAATTTCAAGTCTATTCTTGTAAGTTCTGCGCTTGCTGCAGGGCTTGCTGTTCCATCTTTTGCTGCGCCTCGTCAAATGGAAAACTTGACGCGCGGCCTTGTCGCGTCAAACGTGGGCAAGGGTATGCTGGTTAGCTGGCGCTTGTTGGGCACCGACGACCCAGCGACGGAATTTGTCCTCTATCGTGATGGAAAGAAGATTGCCTCGGTTGGTAAGTCTGCCGGCACGAGCTACCTTGATGCTGCGGGCGCAACGACCTCCAAGTACACGGTGGCTGCCGTTGTCGATGGTAAAGAACAGTCCCAGATTGGTCTGTCTCTCGTTTTGGATAAAACGGTCTCCAATAGCGGAAAATCCTTCCCATATAAGACTTTTAAAGTGGAGCCGCCAGCAGCACAGACTATGCCGAACGGTGAAAAGTGCACTTACGTTCCGAACGATATGAGCACGGCTGACCTCGATGGTGACGGCGAATATGAATTGGTTCTCAAATGGGATCCGTCTAACGCTCACGATAACTCGCAAACGGGTTATACGGGTACGGTGTTTATCGATGCCTACAAGCTCGACGGCAAGCGCCTGTGGCGCATTGACCTTGGCAAGAACATCCGTGCGGGTGCTCATTATACGCAGTTCCAGGTCTTTGACTACGATGGCGACGGCAAGGCGGAAATGATTGTGAAGACCGCCGACGGTACAATCGACGGAACAGGCAAGGCGATTGGCGACAAGTCCAAGGATTACCGTGACGGCAACGGCCTTGTGCTCAAGGGACCGGAATACTTGACCGTTTTCCGCGGTGCTGATGGCGCTGCGGTTTCGACGGTTGATTTTGTGCCGAGTCGAGACATCAACCAGCATGTGAAGGGCAAGGATGGCAAGGGCTACTGGGGCGACAACTACGGTAACCGTTGCGAACGCTACCTGGCTGCGACTGGCTACTTGGATGGCGTCCATCCGAGTGCAATTTTTGCACGTGGTTATTACACGTCTGCTTATGTGGTTGCATATGATTTTGATGGCAAAACATTGAAGCAACGCTGGTACCACAAGTCTGAAGACCCGGGCAAGGGTCTCTATGGCGAAGGAAACCACAGCCTCCAGGCGGCAGACCTTGATGGCGACGGCTATGATGAGGTGTTCTTCGGTGCTGCAGCCTTGAACCATGATGGTACTTTGCGCTACCGCACTGGTCTTGGCCATGGCGACGCTCACCATATCGGTGATCTGGATCCGGACCGCCCGGGTTTGGAAGTTTGGGATGTGCATGAACATACGACTGCAAAATATACCGATGAACTTCGTGCCCATGATGGTACGATTATCTGGGGATCGGCTCAGCCTGGTGTCGATAATGGTCGCGGCATGGCTGCCGATGTCGACTCGACCCATCGTGGTTACGAAATGTGGTCTGCAAAGGGCGGTGGAATGTTCACTGTCAAGCACGAAAAAATCGGTTCTCCGGCTGTTTCGCAGAACTTCCGCATTTACTTCGACGGTGACGCCTACGATGAACTTCTGGACGGTGCTTTTGTAACAAAGTTTAACTCCATCGACAAGAAGTCCGAAACTTATTTTGACGGCCCGGCCGCGCTTGGTGTAACGGGTTGCAATGGCACCAAGAATACTCCGAGCCTCGTGGCCGACCTCTTTGGTGACTGGCGTGAAGAACTCGTTGTGCGCTCTGAAAAGGATCCGACGACGATTTATATCATTGCCACTCCGGTTACAAGCCCGCATCGCGTCTATACCTTGATGCACGACGCCACGTACCGTACTGCGGTTGCCTCCGAAAATACGGCATACAACCAGCCGCCGCATGTGGGATTCTTTATGCCGGACATGGTGAAGAAACTCAAACAGCCGGATATTTACGTGGTCGGTGAAAATGTCGAAGTGCCGGTCGATACGACTCCGGTCGTGAACGATGGTTTGTCCATGCTTGATGCCTCTAAGCCGAAGGATGGCGTTGGTTGGACAGAATCGACGAATGAAGGATTCCTCAAAAACGGTTACTTCAATTTTGATAACACTCTTTCAAGCTATGGCATTTGGGAAATCTTCTCGAAAACTGAAGCAAAAACGACTCTTATAATCCGCTATGCTAATGGTGGAAATGCTGATCGAAGCGTGGCTGTTAGCGTGAATGGCAAGTCGGCAGGTACGTTGAGTTTCCCGCCTACAGGCTGGACTACGTATAAAGAAGCGACTATTGACGTGAAACTGAAAGCTGGTGTCAATACGCTTAAGCTGACGTCGATGACAAGTGACGGTGGCCCGAATGTCGATATGTTCACGTTCGGAATTGACGGCGTAGAACTTTACGATGGAACGCAGGTTGTTGACAAGCCGGTATCGATTGCGCCTCAGTCGTTCAGGCCGAATGTTTATAATCCGGTAACGGGAATTCTTAGAACGCGCGAAGCAGGCCTTGCTGAAATCTATGCCTTTGATGTGACAGGTAAGCTTGTTGGCGGAATCTCCCGCAATGTGACTGCCGGAACGTCTAAGGTGATGTTTGACCGCGAAATGCTCCCGCGTGGTGCTTACATGATGGTTGTGAAACTGAATGGACGCTTGATTTCGAAGAGCTTGCGTAAGGCCGCAAAATAACTTGTGCGCTTCCGGGAGTTGCTCTCGGGAGCTTTTGGGTTTTCTAAAGAGGTTTTCAAATGGGTATGTTTTCTAAGTTTTGGCAAGGCGCGGTCGTTGCTTCTATGGTGGCATCGCCGCTTGCGCTCGCAAAGGTCACTATTTACATGCTTGGTGATTCCACCATGCAGGACTGGGCTGATGGTTATTATCCCAAACAGGGCCAGGGCCAGGATTTTCATTACTGGTTCGATGTAAACAAGGCGGCAGTGGTGAACCGTGGACAGGGCGGCATGTCGCTTGGCGGTGGCGGTAAGGATAAAAAAGGCAATACCGCGGTCGGCTATTACGACATGTTCTTTAAGAAGGGCTGCTCCAATGGTGGTTGCATTGCGGACAAGTTGCAGGCTGGCGACTATGTCGTTGTCCAGTTCGGTATTAACGACGTAAACTACAGCACGGAAGACTTCTTTGCCTCCAACATGAAAAAGCTTGTGAGCGATGTCAGGGCGAAAGGCGCTTATCCGATTATCATGAGCCCGATTCGTCGCTTGTACTATGATTCTCCAACGCAGATCCATAACAGCTATCGTGGCTACCCGGCTCTTAACCAGAGCCTTGCAACGGAATTGAACGTTCCGTTTATCGATATGAGCGAAATGGTCGCGAACTACATGATTTCTGTGGGCGAACGCTATTCGGCACAGTTTATCTTCAACTATGCTACAAAATCTGAATATAGCAACTTGGGCAGTGACCAGACGGACCAGGTGCATTTACAGATGAACGGTGCGAATGCCTTTGGACGTATCATTACAGAACAGATGCGCGCCCACAAGGATCCGATTGTGAAAAAACTTGGCGACTACATGGCGCCTATGTACCAGGTAGATGTCAAGGTGAGCCCGGAAGGCGCTGCCGAAGCGACTTCTCTTAGCGCTTACTACCCGAAGGGCATGACGGTTATGCTCAAGACCATTCCGAAGTCCGGCAAAAAGTTCTTGGGCTGGTATGACGGTAACGGCAACAAGGTCGGCGCCCCGAGCCGCTCCAATGTAAAGTCTCCGTACATCCACACGTTTGTCATGGGTTCTGCATCGACGCAGTTCACTGCAGTGTATGAAGGCGGTACCGCTCAGAAGTACACGGGCGATGGCAAGGCTTTGACCGCATTCCCGACAACGACCCCGAAGAGCCTTGACGATGTGACGTTTGAACCGTTCACGCCGATTGATGGCAGTCAGGAGACAGAAACCAAGGTGGATAAGGATATCAAGAAATTCTTTGACGCAAGTAAGCCGGATACTGCAGGAATTGGCTGGACCCAAACGGAATGGACTGGCTATATTGGCGATGGCTATTTCAACTTGGATAACACGAACGTGTCGTTTGCAAGTTACAAGGTGAAGTTCCCCGGTGCAGGCTACGTGACGCTTGCTGTGCGTTACGCCAATGGCGGTTCTACAGACCGTATGTTCAATGCCTACCTTGACCACGACTACTATTTGAGCGCCCCTCCGACAGGTGGCTGGGACAAGTGGGATACCGCTTACGTTGTGATGGATGCGCCGCAGGGCGAAGCCGAACTCAAGTTCATGTCGGTGACTTCTGATGGTGCTCCGAACCTTGATGCGTTTGGCTTTAACCTAGATGGTGTCTGCCGTGTTGGTGTGGATTGCAAGGATGCTAAGGATTCAATTCCGACATCGCTGCAAGGTATCAAGATGGCGGCTAGAGCAAAGCTCCTTGGCGATAAGCTTTTGCTTCCGGAACGTGCTGACATAAGCGTGTTCGATATGAGCGGAAGTCTTGTCGTGCGTAAGGCTGTTTTGGCGGGCGAGGTGGATATGTCTTCTCTCGTGCGTACAAACGGAGTTTACCGCGTTGTCGTTCGCCAGGGTCGTGAAAAGCTTGTTGCGACTTGGGCAAAGGTGAAATAGAATTTAGAACTTAGAACTTAGACGAAATGTCATCCTGAGCGAAGAGGCGTTGCCTCGAAGTCGAAGGATCCAGAGGTTGTATATGAAGTTTTCTTTAAAAATGATTCTTGCTGCCGCTGTTTTCACAGGTGTCGCTGTAAGCGATTCCACCAGTTTTTCGATTTACGTGGTGGGCGATTCGACCGTGCAGACGTATAAGGATAACGTCTATCCGCAAACGGGCTGGGGCCAGGTGCTTGGGCATTTCTTTGACGCCTCCCGTGTGAAAGTCCTTAACTATGCAATCGGTGGCCGTAGCTCTAGAACGTTTATCGAAGAAGGCCGCTTGGACGAGGTCAAGGGAAAGCTCCAAAAGGGCGACTACCTCTTTGTGCAATTTGGCCATAATGACCGCGACTATTCAAAGGCCGCGCGTTATGTGGAGCCGTCGAAGTTCTCTGGATTCATCCAACAGTATGTCGATGCTGGCAAGGGCAAGGGCGCCAATGTCGTCCTCGTCTCTCCGATGAACTTGAACGGTAGCCGCAACGTGTTCTCGACGGGCTCTAACAACTACGATGCCCGCGGCATGATGCAGACGGTTGCCAAGAACAACAAGATTCCGTTTGTCGATTTGAACATGAAGTCGTACAACACGTATAACAATACGTACAAAGGTATGGGCGATTATGTGACCCGCTATCTCTACAAAAAGCTGGAAAAGGGTGAATACCCGAATTTCCCTGATGGTGTGAACGATGGTACGACGCACTTCCAGGAAATGGGCTCGATGGGCCACGCCCAGATGATTTGCGAAGAGCTTGCAGATAATCTCAAGTCCAACACGAACCTCTCTGCCGATGCAAAGGCTGCGCTTACGACGCTTGTGTCTGCAATTAAGAAGCGTTATACCATCAAGGTCAAGACGAACCTCTCGAATTACAACGGCCTCATTACGCAGACGCAGTATTTCCCGGCGGGTTCCCCGATGACGCTCCGCGTGACGCCAAACGGCCAGACGTTTGAAAAGTGGGTCGATGATGACTGCAACGAGCTCTCGAAGGACATGATTTATTACGGCTTCAAGACGAAGGCTCGCGACATCACATACACGGCGATGTTCAAGGGCGGTGCCGCTTGCACGCCGATTTCTCATGCTTCGGAAGATTCTTACGAAGAAGGTCCTGGTGGCGGTTCGAGCAGTTCAAGCGGTGAAGTGGAAGTCAAGGAACTTGACGAAGCTCTGTGCTCGCTCAAGGCTGGTACGGATGCTTGGCCGTCAGTGATTGACATGGCGGAACCTGAATTTGGAGATGGCTGGACTGAAAAGAATCATGAAGGCTATACTGGCGGCGGTTTCTTCAATCTTGATAATTCTGCCTACAGCAAGGCCACGTACATGGTGACTTCGGACCAGTCTGCAGAAAAGGCCCGTGTGATGATCCGCTATTCGTTTTCGGGAAGCGCTAATCGCGATATGAAGGTTACGGTAGATAATGGCACCTACGATGTGACATTCAAGTCCACCGGAAGCTGGGACAAGTGGGATACGGTCTATATCGACAACGTCTGGGTGGATGCCTTGGACTTCAAAGTGATTTTACAGTCGGCGACGGCAGATGGCGGCCCGAATATCGACATGATTGCGTTTGATATGAAGGATGTTTATCGTACCGGTTGCAAGGCCGCTCGCGAAAATCAGCAGGGACCTGTTTCGATTGTTCCGACAAAACTTGCGACAAAGCCGCGAGCCAAAGGCATCACGGTCAATGCGCTTGGCCAGAAAGTGCAAAATGTTCGCAATCAGTCGGATTTGCGAAACCTCCCCAAAGGCAACTACTTCCGCTATTAAAAAACGAAAATTTTAATTTTTGCCGAAATTTACGTGAATATCTGAGAAAATTGTTTGATATTCACGTAAGAATATGATGTTGTTTGTAATAAAAGTTCGCTTTAGGCGAACTTTTGCTTTAAATGGACGATTTTTTGCTTTTTTTGAAGCATAAAAAAATTAAATGTCTCCAAAAATCAGTTTTTTAGTAAAATTTGATAAGTTTGTCTGAATTTTTACGTGAGAAAATCTGATAATTCGATATTTTTCACGTAAAAAATGAACTTTTTTAGATTTTTCAAAAAAAAAATAACGCATTTTTTATAACATAATGTGGACATGAAATTTGCAAAACTGTGGACAATAATGTATATTAAGTTATGCAGTTCCTGCCTACTGTCTACTTCTAACTGCCTACTAAAACATGATCAATATCTTTGAATATCTGAATTACCGCGAATTTTTGAAAGACGCTTACGAAGAGCGCCATGCAAGCGATTGGCGTTTTAGCCATCGTTTTATTGCCGAAAAAGCGGGCTTTGATTCATCGATGTTCAATAAGATTTTGCAGGGTAAGCGTAATCTGACCGACCGCATTGTCGAAGTTTTTGCGTCTATCTTTTGCAGTGACGAACGCGAAAAAGCGTACTTTGCCAACATGGTTGCTTTTAACCAGGCTAAAACGCATACCGAAAGCCGTCAATTCCTGGAAAAGCTTGTCGCGTCCAAGGAATGCAAGGTGGAAAACTTGGCGAAGGACCAGTTTGAATATTTTGACCATTGGTACCATGCTGTCGTTCGTGAACTTGTGACTTTTTACCCGTATGTGGGTGACGATGCCGCCTTGGGCCTTATGGTGCGCCCGCCGATTTCTGCAAGCCAGGTAAAGTCTTCGATTGCGCTTTTGGAACGCTTGTCGATGATCAAGAAAAACGAGCAAACAGGATTTTATGAACAAACGCAAGGCCTTGTTTCGAGTGGCTTTGAATCGTACAATACGGCGGTGAACGCTTACATCCAACAGAATCTGGACGTGGCGCAAACGGCGATGGACCGCTTTGATCGTAGTGAGCGCAATCTTTCGACGCTTGCGTTTGGTTGTGACGAAACGACTTATAAAGAGCTTGTCGAAATGGTGCGCCGCTTCCGTCGCGAAGTGCTTGCTAAAGTAGGTGCGTGTCAAAAGCCGAATCGCGTTTTCCAGCTCGGCATGCAACTTTTCCCGCTTTCGGACCCGTATCCGCCACCGCAAAGGCGTGGGCGCAAACGCCGCATTCGCGGTGCCGAAATACAGAATGCTTCTCGTGAAATTGCGGATGAATCTCGCAAACCTGCCGAAGTTCAAGGGGGCAATCATGAAAACTAGTTTGATGGCGATTGCTCAAGTGCGCTTGCTTGCTTGGCTTGGAGTTTTTGCGTTGGCTTTGACGGCGTGCACCGAAAGAAACGTTGCTGGTGGCACCGAAGCCGAGTCAACTATTGCTTTGTATGTTCAAATGGCTGATGGAACGCCTGCATCTACAGCGCGTGTTCGTATTTTGCCTGACAATTACCTTTCTAGCGGCCCTACGGAAAATGCTTGGAACGAAACAGATGAGGATGGGCAGGTTTCGTTTGAAGTCCGTAACGGCCGCTATACCATTGAAGCGCGTAACGTGAGTGATTCTAAGGCTTCGGGTGCTGTGCATTCTGTGGCTCTCGATGCAAAGTCGGATTCTAAGGTTGATACTATCAAGCTTGGCGAACTCTCGTCTATCGAGGGGTATGTGGTGCTTGGTGAATCGCCTGTTGTTCGCGTTGCTGGCCTTGACCGTTACGTTGTTCCCGATAGCACGGGGTATTTTGTGATTGACTCGCTTCCGCAGGGGAGCTTCGATGTGCAAATTGGCGACCCGGAGGAAGTCCATTCGACGACGGTCCAATCCAATGCAGGGGATACTTTGTTTGTGGATGGATCCGATACTTCATCGACCATTAAAGTGGTGAAGTCGAAGACTTCGACTGCAACGGAATACCCTGAGAGCGACTGGAGCGCTCACGATGAATTGCTCAAACAGCTTCAAGGCTATGCTGCAGGGACGCTTGGGGCTGCTGGTGTTACTGACAGTACTGGGAAAATCAACAAGTCCAAAGGTGAAATTTGTGTTGTCACGACAACGGATGATTTGATTGATATCGTCGATTCTTCAAAGGTGGATTCGCTTGGAAATTACGGGACGAAGGTTGTTTTGTCCCAGGGCTCTTTCCGTGAATGCGCCGAGAAGGAAACGCCTGTCTGGATTCTTTTTGAAAAAGATGGTACGTATAATTTACGCTCTCCACTGCGAATAAAGTCTAATAAGACTATTGATGGTCGTGGGCGCGATGTCCGCATTACGGGCATGGGCATTTTGACTCAAGAATCCTCAAATCTCATTTTCGAAAATTTGACGTTCACTGCGCCTGCGATTACCGCACGGGATACGTCAAGCCGTCGTGCTCTCTCGATCCACAACCGCACGCATCACGTTTGGGTGGACCATTGCACGTTCGAAGAATATCCGCTTATTGAGGTGGACATCAAGCGTAGTTCGTATGCGGTGACGCTCTCGTGGAACCGCTTTGAAAATGCGCAGACAGGCATTCTCTTTGGGCTTGAACCGGATATTTACGTGGATACCGCTCAGACGCTTACGATGCATCACAACTACTTTGCGAACATGGAGGCTCACGGTGTTGTTGCTCGTCACGGAAAATTGCACGCTTATAACAACTTCTTCTATGACGTGAAAATGGCGGGGGTTGAATGTTCGGATTCAGCTCAATGCTATGTAGAAAGTAATGTGTTTAATATTGAGAATCCGGTTGCAGTCTATCGTCTTGAAAACGAGGATGGTTCGCCGGATGTTGCAACACGCGGTTTTGTTTATGCGCTCGACAACATGTTTAGCCGTGGTGGCGAAAATACACAGGATGCTTTGGTGCTTAAGCCAGAATACAAAGTGACTGTTGATGAAGCTGGTGCAGAACTTGCCGTCCGTGTCAGGAATGAATCCGGTCCCCGGTAGAATCTTGCTAAGCCGGGCGTTACGGGCTGGCGTTTGAAGCCCATAGAGGGGGTGATGGAAGACTTGCCCTAGAAGGAGGTGCCCGCTCGGTGGCGGGCATGACAATAGGGCAAGGCTGCAATCAGGGGGAGACTTCCCCCTTCCATAAAAAGACTGCACTTTGCGCTAGTTTTAAGAAAAATCTCTCGTCTCCTCATAGAGGATAACTCTACTAAGATGCTTAAAAAGCACCAAGTATCGTATATCTCGTCCCTCGTCTCTCGTCTAAAAAAGCTATATTTGGGGCGCGAACTTTAAAGGAGCTATAATGCTTAAATCTACATTGCAACAGACCGATCCGGAAATCTATAACATCATCCAGAAGGAAGCCGAACGCCAGGAATATGGTATCGAACTTATCGCTTCTGAAAACTACACTTCCAAGGCTGTGATGGAAGCCATGGGTTCTGTTCTCACGAACAAGTACAGTGAAGGTTACGTTGGCAAGCGCTACTATGGTGGTAACGAAGTTATCGACGAAATGGAAGCTCTCGCTATCGATCGTTGCAAGAAGCTCTTTGGTTGCGACCATGTGAACATCCAGCCGCTTTCCGGTTCTCCGGCTAACGCTGCCGTGTACTTCGCCGTTCTCAAACCGGGCGACAAGGTCCTCGGCCTCAAGCTCGATCACGGTGGACACCTTTCTCACGGTCATCCGGTGAACTTCTCCGGCATGCTCTACAACTTCGTGCAGTACGAAGTCGATAAGGAAACTGGTCGCATCGATATGGACAAGGTCCGCGAAATTGCTCTCCGCGAAAAGCCGAAGATGATCCTCGCTGGTTTCTCTGCTTACAGCCGTAACCTCGACTGGAAGCGCTTCAAGGAAATCGCTGATGAAGTTGGCGCCCTCACCATGGCTGACATTTCTCACATTGCAGGCCTCATCGCAGGTAAGGCTATTGATTCTCCGGTGCCGTATTTCGACATCGTGACGACCACGACCCACAAGACTCTCCGTGGCCCGCGTTCCGCTATCATCATGTGCAAGGACCGCACGATCCAGAAGATGGTGAAGGGCGAACTCAAGGAAGTTTCTTTGGCCAAGGAAATTGACAAGGGCGTGTTCCCGGGCATGCAGGGTGGTCCGCATGACCACATCAACGCCGGTAAGGCCGTTGCATTCCTCGAAGCTTTGCAGCCGGAATTCCAGGTCTATGCAAAGAATGTTATCAAGAACGCTCAGGCTCTCTGCGCCGAAATGCAGAAGCTCGGCTACAAGGTCATTAGCGATGGTACCGACAACCACCTCATCGTTGTCGATATGACTTCTAAGGGCGTTTCCGGTAAGGAAGCTGAAGTCGCTATGGAAAAGGTCGGCATCTCCTGCAGCCGCTCCACGATTCCGTTCGATCCGCGCAAGCCGATGGACCCGTCCGGTGTTCGTCTCGGTACTGCTGCTATCACGACCCGTGGCTTCGACGAAGAAGACACCCGCGAAGTGGCTCGCATTATCGACCGCGCTATCCAGGCTAAGGATGACGATGCCGCTCTCGCCAAGATCCGCGAAGACATCGTCGCTCTCTGCAAGAAGCACCCGCTTTATAAGTAGTGGCTAGTAAACAGTGGTTAGTGGTTAGGACAAATGCGTAAGGCGAGTGAAGCAACAATGCTTGCATTGGTATTTCCGAGCCTAGCATTTGGTACTTGAGCGAAGCGAGAGTACAATTGCTGCTGGACACTGCTGTTGTCATTCTGAGCAAAATTACTTGTAGGTTCTGAGGGCGGTCGCTTTGCTCCCTTTGAGGAATGAGTGCGGATTTTCGGTCCTTCGAGTAAAAGATGGCACCTTCGGTGCGAAAGATTAAAAGGCGACCCGTTAAAAACGGGCCGCTTTTTGCATTTGTGTCATACGGAAGCTTTACTCACGACTGTCATTCTGGAGCCACGCAGTGGCGATAGAATCCAAACAAGTGTTGTCTGTAGAGGACACTTTGCAAAGCTCGCCTTTTTTTTGTGTGATTTTGTACGCTTCCCGTTTTAGATTTATCTCCAAAAAAGGTGTCGGGATGTTGAAAAAATATGTGTTAGGGCTGTTTCTAGGCATTACGGCTGCTTTTGCAAGCGGCCAACAAAAAACAATTGCTTTCTTTACTCCGTGGTCGAATACGAATGCTGTCCTTTATATGGGCGGCGATTCTGTAGCCACCATGACTTCGCTTGAAAATTACTGCGGGTGGTTCAAGGCTACGGTAGATGCCCCTGAAAGCGATTTCAAGGTTTACTTTAAACAGACCGTCGGATTTAATTATGTCGGCGCCGAAGGCTTGGTCTCGACGGAACCGACTATGGCGACTGAAATTGCGCTTGATTCTGTGGCGGCCCTTTCGGATACGATTTGGGTTCAAGGCTACAAGACGGATGTGCCCGCGCTATTTTCGAAATATCCTGGCGTTCTTGGCGATTGCCCGCTAAAGAAAATTCCTGTGACTGTTTACGACTGGCTTCATGGAACTAAGGGCGATGGAGACGGTAGCGGTAAAAATGGCGACCCGGCAAACGGTGTGAGCGCTGATTTTGGGTCGGGTGGATGCTCTGGCAAATCGAAGGCTGTGACGGGCATGGTCGAATACAATCTCGGTCCAAACGGCGTTCCTGTTCGTGCAAATCCGTTCCCGGAAAACTGCAAGATTACGGATCATTTGGATAGCTGGTTCTTGCCACAGGTTATCGGCATGGATACTGCGGGTAACGAGTACACCAATATGACTTGCCGCGACCTTTATGTTTCTTTGGACGATGATGGATTTTGGCTTGCAGAAGTGTCGAAAGACCGCATATCGGAAGGCAACGAAAAGAATTCAGATGGCATGTTCCTACTGGATGATTTTGAATATCTCGATGATGCAAAGACCGTTCCGAATCCTTATTTTGACCAACTTAAGGGAACAAAAATCGGCAAGCATAATTTTGGCTATACTGCAAAAATTCAGGCGACCTTTGAATATGTTCCAGGGCAGTATTTTGATTTTTATGGAGACGATGACGTTTGGGTGTTTATTGATAATCGATTGGCTGTAGATATCGGTGGCCAGCACGCCCAAGTGGCGGGTGCCGTGGATCTCGATACGATTGGTCAAAATACTGGGAACAAGCTTGTTCCTGGAAAGACTTATGATTTCCACATCTTTTACGTTGAACGCCATACGGGTTCCTCGAATTTCCGCATGCGCACCTCCATTGACTTGCATGTGGATGCGTCGATTTTCTTGACGTCTGATAATCGCGATGAAGGAAAGCGTTTTGAAATTTGGCAAATCAATAAGAAAAATAAGCTGTCTTGCAATTACGATGCAAATTCAACGGAACTGGATACGATTGGAGGCGTCTCTACGTTTACGCTCACCGGCGGAAATCTTGCAGAACCTGAAATTCTTGATGTCGGAACGCATTACGAAGGCATCGTAATTACAAGCGATTCGACATTCTACATTGACTCGGCGGCGATTGTGTCGAATGTTGCCCTTGCTCCTGGTCATTACTTCTTGGAAATTACGTTGAAGGCAGATCCCAGCCAAAAGACTAAAGTTGAAATTACGGTTCCCTCTTATGCGGTGCCAAGCGTTGCTTTTATGAAGACGGATTGGACTATTCTCGGGAAAAATGTTTCTGGCGATACGGCGCAAATTGGCGAATGGGCGTATGCGACCTATCAAGTGAATATTGCCTTCTTTGAAGAATGGGCGAAGGTCAACAATTACAATCGAAAGATAAATCTATCATTCTCCGATGTGAATATTGATATTTTGGATACTGTGGACGGAAATAAAATCAATGCTGTGAATTTGGATGCAAATGGAAAAGCAACATTCTTTGTCCGTGCTAATGCGCCTGTGTCGGGCGTGACGCTTACGGCGAAGGGTGCTGCTGCAGGTGTGTCCGTGTGGACGGGCCTTGTGTTTGCGGCTCCGCCGGTTCCCCGCGTGTCAAATGCCATTGCGATTGACCGAAACGGTGATGGTCGTGCCGATAGTTTGTATGTGCATTTTGATAAATCTCTCAAGCAAAAGAGCAAACTCGATTCTATCCAGTTTACTTTTGGGGAATCGTTTAATACGACCTCCAAGTTTACGATTGTCAATGAAAATGATATTGTAATTACGGCTGAAAACTTGACTCCGCAAAATTGCTCTGGGGATGTGTGCGGCTTTGGAAGCAAGGTCTTTACAGGGGGCACCTCGGACGTTTATGTCGGAAGTTTAAACAATTGGTTTACCTATGAAGACAAAGGAAAGACTGGTCGCTTCTATATGGAAAATGAACCCATTGCTGATGGGGTCGGGCCTGTTATTCTTACGGCTGTAAAATCAAAAAATAATAATGGAAATGTAATGCTCTTGCTTACTTTCAGCGAAACTGTGTCCGATGAATCCAAAAAGAATTTTGTACAAATGTTCGATTTCCTCTGTGTACGTTCAGGAGAAAATCGTACTCCTGAAAATCCGATGCTGCAAGGAGGGGCTGATAAAACCATGTTGCTCATTTACGAGGCGACTGCAAAAGATGCGGTGCTCCCGACTAGTGGTGATCGCGTTCGTTTTACCATTGATGGAATTGTTACGGACCTTGCACAAAATAAGGCCCATAAAGAGAACCCTTGGGTTGTCATAGCCGGGGATCAGGAACTTTCTCTTGAAAGTCCCAATGTGGTACTGATTGGCGAAGATCCTTATGATATCATCAAGAAGGATTCCGTTACACAGGCTCTGCTTATTCCTAACACAGCGCAGAATGCTCAGGAAATAGGGGATTCTCTTGGCGTTCAGGGAAGTCTTGTCGATTTCGATGTCTCGAAAATTATGATTGAACAGACTCAGACTGCAGTGAATCATCTTGATGCGTTTATTGAATCTCGAATTGATAATACGGTCCACTACGACACCACCGTTACAAGCATCAGCGAAGAAGAAGCTCTTGTGCAACTTTTTAACGACATCCGTACCGTAGTTGTGGATACGTCTTACGGGTTTAGCGAAGAGACGGTCAACGGGATTTTAGACGGAGCTATAAACGAGGGTAATTATAAATTAATAGTTCGACCGGAAGACCAGGCGCTTATCGCGACGATGGTCGAAGCGAATGTTGATGCGAGCCGCGATACCACCATTGCGATAGATGAAATTTTATCTGTAACGCAGGCAGACTTGTTCGATGCAATTCGACAAGGAAAAATGGATAGAGAACTTTTGCAAGCCGGTGTAAGCCAAGAACTGATTGATGCCATAAAAAATGGCGATGTAAATGAATTCAATATCGGTGAATATCGCAGTGGCGAAAAAACTGTAATTTCGGGTGATGATGTTGAACTTTATTACCATACGCGGTATTTCAGTCACTTGGGAGAATTTGTTGGAGATTATTCCAGTTCAATTAAATGTTCGGATCGTGATTTATATGGAGAAGAAGGTTGCTTAAAAAACAAGGGAAGAATTTTCCTAGCTTGGAATATGCGCTCTAATAATGGCCGTTTAGTGGGCACCGGAGTTTATATCGAACGCCTTGAAATCAAGGTTATCGTGAACGGGAAAAAAAATATACACCAGGTTCGGGATAAATTGATGGGCGTACGCCGTAAAGGTGGCGCGTTGTCTCATAAAAATAGTCTTTGAAATTGAAGCATATACAACACCCACAGACTCCAAATGCGCAGACTCGAAAGAGCCTGCGTTTTGCAATTCAGGGTGCTTTTAGCATTTTGTCAATGTTTTTTGTAACGTAGTTTGTTCTCTTTACCTTAAAAGAGGGTATTTTCATGCATATGTATGGGAGATATGTATGGAATGTTTAAAATTATCCTTTGCTGCGCTTTCTTTGGCCGCTGTTTCGGCTTTTGCAGGCCCAATCACGACGGTTCCTTGGAACGGTCATCCGGGCGCGGCCACTTTCACGTTTGACGATGGCCTCCATTCCCAAACGAACAACCTGACCTTCCTGGACAATATGCCGGATGTGACGGTGACATTCTTTGTTTGTACCAACACGATGGGCTTTGGTAGCAATACGCAACCTCATTTGAATTATGCAAAGAAGGGGCATGAGATTGGAAACCATACGGCGACTCATAAGAACTTGACGCAGAACGCCGACTTGAATTCGGAAATTAGTGGCGCGGCCTCGAAACTGCGTGGTATGGGCTTGGAAGCGACATCTTTGGCGACTCCGTATTGCGCGCAGAATCAGACAGTCAAGAATGCGATTAACAAGGAACATTTCATTAGCCGCGGGTGCGGCGGTTCTGGCCTTACGGGCTGGGATTCGGAACCTGATTGGATGCAGATTGATTCCCACTATTGGCAACAGAATGGAAGTACGGTGTCGGCATTCAAGAGCAGTGCGGACCAGGCGGCAAGCCAGAGCAAGTGGCACGTGCAACTGAACCATGGCGTAGGTGCTGACTGGGACGTGATTTCTGCCGCCGACATCAAGACGCTTATTGAGTACGCGGTCAGCAAGAAGTTGTGGGTGGCGAGCTTCTCGACGGTGGGGGCTTACTTGCGTGCTCACTTCACCATTGACAAGGCGACTGCGACGAACACCGCAAACGGGTTTATGGTCAAGTGGACTTCTCCGCATGCGCATATGCCAAAGAGCGTGCCGCTTCGCGTAAAGATTCAGGGAGCACAGGGCAAGACTGTAAGCCAGAAGGGTAAAGAAGTCAAGCCAAATTCCGATGGTACTTACACGATTGAATTCATGGCGCTTGAACTTGAAGTTTCTGGCGAACCGATTGAAGTCAAGCCGTTCAAGGGCGCAATTGAAATTCCGGGAACAGTCGAAGCAGAAAACTACGACACTTACGCTTACAGCGATGCCGATGGCAAGAGCGATGAAACAGGCTACCGCAGCGATGATGCTGGCATTGTCAAGGGCGGCTCGGGTTATGCGCTTGGCTACACGAGTGCTGACGATTATTTCGAATACACGCTTGATGTGAAAAAGACGGGTACGTACAAAGTAGTCATCAATGGCGCTACGGGTAATTCTACTGCATCTTCTGTGACTGTTTCTGTAGGCGATAAAAAGGTTGAAACTGAAATCCCGTCTAAAGGCGATTGGGTCACGTATTCCGAAGTCGAAGCGGGCGAGTTGGAACTTGCTGCGGGCAAGCAGACGCTTCGTCTTACAATCAATACAAACTATATCAATGTCGACTGGATCAAGTTCGTGGATGAGTCGGGGACAACGAATATCGCGCGAAAAATTGCATTTGAACATGGCGTAGCGATGGTGCGTTGCCAGGTGTTCGATTTGAACGGTCAACTGATTAAGTCCGCGAATGTGATGGCAGGTTCCGTAAGCGAAGCCTGGAATCTCGTGAAGACTGGACTCCGAAAAGGCGCTTACATCATGCGTTATGGTGAAGCGGGTCAAGGCTCGCATGTCGTGAAAGTTCGTTTGCAATAGCCAAAGACTATTAACTAATAACCAATAACTAATGACTAATAACTAATAACCAATGATAAATAGCTCTCGCTCCCGAGGGCTTTTGACGCCTATGGCGTCCGCCGCTACGCTCGGTCATATCGGCAAACAAGTTTGCCGCTGCGACACTCGCTTGTGGGCTTTCTTTATGCACTAAAAACAACTTCCTACTTCCTACTTCCTACTTCGTACTTAAAATGAAAAACTATCTTTGTATTATAAACACGAGGTTTTATGCAGTCCTGGACCGAAATCAAGAATATTGAAAACCCCACAGAAGAACAACAGCTTGAAGCAATTAAGCTGAACTGGTATGCCATCAGTCTCATCCAGAACCCGACTGAAACAGTGCAAAAGGCTGCATTTGAAAAAAATGAGCAGGCTATTCTTTACGTGAAGTGCGGTCCGTGCGAAGCTTTGAAGCAGGCGCTTAACGCTATGGACGAGGCTAAGTTCCTCGCCGCATTTAAGGCTGAACCGAACTTGCTCAAGTTTATCACGAATCCCGCTCTTCTCAAGGTTGCTGTGTCGCAGGACTGGCGCATCGTCCGTAAAATCGATGGCGCTTCCGATGAACTTTGGGCCGAGGCCGTTCGTCAGAGCGCGGACGCTTTGAAATTTGTACACAATGCTGGCGAAAAAGTGCTCGTTGCTGCTGTGGAACGTGACTGGAAGTACATTCAAGAAATCGAAGTCCCGACGGCGGCTGTCGTTGTGGCTGCGGTCAAGCAGGACTACCATGCATTTGAATACGTGAGCATCCGCCGCCGTACAGAACCGGTGCAGCTCGCCGCAGTCCGCACGGACTGGCGTTGCATCCAGTACTTGCAGCGTGCTAGTGAGAAGGTGCAGATGGAAGCGGTCAAGGCTTCTAAGGAGGCTCTCAAGCTGATTAAGAATCCGACTCCTGCCGTCAAGGAATTCTGCGCGTGATTGAACTCGATTCGGTGACATTCCGTTATCCGAAATCTACGGCAGATGCGCTGTCTAATATTTCTCTCAATATCCCGCAAGGGAGCTTCTTTGCGCTGATTGGCCCGAATGGGGCTGGCAAGACGACTTTGTTGCGCTTGCTTTGCGGTCGCTTAGGCGCATTCAAAGGCTCCGTCAAAATCGATGAGTCCCTGCGCAATTCTGCGGGATTCCTGAATGCCGAAAAGTACGGTGTGCTTCTCGAAAATCCGGGCGTTTATCCGAAACTTTCCATCAGGGAATACCTCCAGTATTTTACAGGCTTTTATGGCTTTGGCAAAGAATCTTGGCGCGAAAATGGTGCGATGCTGGAACGTTGCATGTCTTTTGCTGAACGCCTCAAATTGCCGCCTCTCGATAAGCGCTTGGAAACGCTCTCGCTCGGAAACCGCCAAAAGGTGCAGATTGTCCGTGCGCTTTTGCATAGCCCAAAGCTTTTGATTCTCGACGAGCCTGTTGCAAATCTCGATCCGATTTCAAGAGATACGGTTTGGCAATTGCTTGACGAATGGCGCAAAGAAGAAAACGGAACGGCAATTGTCTGTTCTCATGTGCTTGCTGAAATGGATCAGTGGGCAACGGATTACGCTATTATCGATTGTGGTCGCGTCTTGAAAAGCGGGCGAGTCGCCGATGTCGGTACCGATACTACTTCGTTTAAGATAAATGCTACAGATGCAACTCTTGAACAAATCTGTGCTGCTCTTGCCGCCGCCGGAATCTCCGCCAACGTTAATCTTGAACACACAAGCCTTTCAAAGCTTTATCGTTCAATTATTCAGTAAATTCCTAATTGGCGGTCTTCTACCAGCTGCTGCGCAGCCACTTTAGAATGCCTGCGACAAGTCGAAGGCGAAACGTCCCCATTTAAATCTGGTGGAGTTCTTCTTGCTTTCGTCTACGCTTGTAAGCCCTGTGATAATTGCATAGTCGAGGCGGAACGTCAAAAATTGCCAATGATAGCGGATGCCAAGACCAAGGCTTCCTTCTTGCGATGAATTGAATTGCTCATCTTTCATGTCCATGACTTTCGCCCAGTCAAAGAATTGCACAATCTGCCAAGCTCTTAAAGATTTCCATGGCAACGTCCAGCGCAATTCCTCGTTGATGCGGAAATACATTGGTGTGAGAGCCGTGTTGGTGACTTCTTTAGTCGTATCCTTTGTCACTACAGAGCCGTCTTCATCTTTTGTTGTGATTGTGGTCGGAACTTCTGAAGTGTAGCTTGCGTAAATGCTGCGGAAACGGTAACCACGTACAGAACGGGATCCACCTTGATAGAACACGCGTGCGTCATCTTCGATGGCTGTGTTGAAAAATCTGCCGACACTGCCACTTAATGCTCCGTATAGCGTCCAAAATAGCGGCATGTACAGGTTGACAGTCGCTTCGCCATAAGTGTAAATGTGTCCGTCTTCGTAATCGTTCTTTCCGCTAAAGTTTGTGCCAAGACCCGCCGTGGGGAAGACGCGAATACCTTTTGTCGGGTTGAAGTAGTCGTTAGTATAGTCAAATGTCAAGCCGATTTCGCCCTTGAGCTTGAAAAGCTTGTCCTCGTTTTTATTCACGTATCGGGTATCAATAGTGCCGCGGAATCTGATGTTGTTCGTGATGCCGAAAGTCAGGTCACCGCGGTTGATGATTTCGTAACGCTCTTCGATGCTGTCCGGGTAGGCGGGCGGGTTTATCTTTTCGTGGTTGAAAGAAAGTCGGTCTACAAAACGGATGGCTGTCGGGATGAACGTGAATGCGGTTCCGAACAAGAGCGGATTGGCGTACCCGAGCGTGATTTCTTGCTTGTGCTGAGCGATCTGAACGCTTGTCGAAAATTCATTGAACTTTCCAAAGAAGTTCTTGTGGTCTGCATAGGCCATGGCTCCGAAACCATAAATTTCTTCGAAGAAAAATCCGTAACGGGCTTCGCCCGGCACGCGTTCAATCACATCGAGATGAACGTCCGAAAGTCCGTCTTCACGAAGTGAATCGTTCAGCTTGACTTGCGTAAATAGCTGCGTAGAATAGAGCTTGCTCTTGAAGTTAAAATACTGGTTACCGTCAATGATTTCGCCTTTAGGGATTCGCCAAAGTGAAGAAAGCCATGAAGTGTCTGTTAGCCCTTCTTCGGGTGTTTGCTTCCTTTCGTTCTTGTTGATGACGCGCTGTGTAGTGGTGATGATGTTACCCATCAAGACTTTGGGACCTGGGTTCACATTGATGATGACGTTGATTTGTTTTGCCGTTGTATCGACATGTTCTTCGGAAGAAATATAAACGTGCAAGTTACCTTGTTTGCGATATGCTTTCTGGACTTCTTGCAAGTCCTCGGAAATGTCGTCCTGGTTGTAATATCTGTGCTTTGTAATCTTCAGCGATGCTAAATCTATAGGGATGGGCTCATCGCCGGCTGAAATTATTTTGGCGTCGTTGAATTTATAGCATTCACCTTCGCTTACAGTAATGTCGTAGTTTCGCTGGATGTTTCCGTTCGAAAGCGGCTCACGATTGATTTCCAATTTCAAGTCGAGGCTGAAATAACCACGGGAAAAATAAAGGGCTTTTATATTTTCCGAAGAAAGACGCATCAAAAAGTCTTGCTTGATGGTGTCGAGCTGTCCAAATTCATCGGGAATGTCGAGTTGCTCGTTTAACTGGAACGTCGAGAAAACCTTGTTGCCTTCGATGGACACAGACCAAGGACTTTTGTCATCGTTATCCGCAAATGCAATCGACGAAAAAAACAATAATGCACAAATCAATAAAATCATTTTGCTTTCTCCGTGGACTTCGTATCGCTAGGCTTTTTGTTTCCAAACTTGCTAAACGTAGTGGAATCGATAGCGTCCGGATCGTTCGGCTGACGCATCGCTCTTGGCGGACGGACCGTTTCGCAGTGCCCGATACCTAAGATACAGGGGTTCCAGAACTTGTATGTATAGTTGATACCGATGTTCTTTTCGACGCGGCTTTCGTTGTTGCTTTCTGTACCAGAGTTAGAGGTGTATTGCTTCGATATCAAAAGCCCGTTCAAGGACAATGTTGGCGAGAAGTGGTTCTTGTGCGAGTATTCCTTGTCCTGGAATACAGGGAGTGTGTAGGTGGCGCCAAATTGCAATGCTTGTTCGTAAACCGGGTCTATACTCTGGTCTTGCGTGTAACCGAAAATCAAGCTCAAGTTCTTGACCCAGCGATCCAGAGAAATCGGAACCTTGACGTACGAAGAGTCCTTGTCGTTGGCGGAGTTATCGAACAACATCACTTTCATGTCGATATCGCCAATGTAGTCACCGCCCAATGTCTTGTTTGCGGTGGAAGAAATAACTTTACCAATGGCCTTGCCCGCGAGCTTGTTCCAGTCGGCTGTGACGCCGTCTTCTGTAGCGACGCATCCAAGGAATATGTTGCGGTACGTATCTGCGGCGGTCGATTCTGTTCCGCAGTTGGAACTCGGCATCGGTTGCGGGTTTGTAATGGTTCCTTGAATATCAAAGTTGATCGGGCAAGTTTCTTTGTCCTTGTCCTCTTGCTCTGTACAGTAGGGGAGTTCCTGTGTACTTGAAACGTCGATAATGCCTTGCTGCCACGGAACGTCGTTCCACGAGAGATTGAAACTGCTGAGTTCGAATTCGTAAATGTCCTTGACGCCAATGAAACCGTTGTCTGCGTTAGTCACATCGCCTCGTAAGAGCGGCCTTGTTGTCGTGCCGAGCACCCAAATGTCAAGCGTGAGTGGGAAAGAGGCAAAAGGTGAGATGATTTCGACGGAGTCGCTCTGAGAATCGCTGATGTGGAACGACAAGTCGATTGGGCTCGACACAGAAATCTTGGCTTCGGTCTTTTCTTTGTTGCGGAGGTTTGCAATCGCATTGTTGAAGAGCGTTAGCAACTTATCGAGAGAACTTGGCGTGATTTCGATATCCAAATCCTTTCTATAGACAAGCTTATCGATAACGAAGTTACCGTTGATGCTCTTGTTCTTAATTTGTCTGTCTTGTGTATGCGGAATGTTGAGCGTGATGTCGCTTTTGCCTCTCAAGTTTGCGGTGCCGAATGTTTCGTCATCGAACTTGTAAAGAATCAAAGGAATGTTTGCGACGAGGGACATTTGCTCTTCGGAATCTTCCAAGTGGCTTGTGACATTCTTTAGGGTAACGGTATGGTTGTCCGTTTCGAGCGTGTAACTATCTGTGCTGATGTCGATTGCTTCGAGCCTCATTGTTTTCAAATCGTAAAGCAATGTAGCGAGAATTAAATCGCCGCGGTCGTTCTGCGTCGAAATCTCGTTGATGGCGAGCACACCGTCTTTGAGGTCGCCTCTCACGCGGAGCGGGAAGTCCATCGGGAGCGTTCCGTAACGGACGATGGTGGAGTCCGACCAAAGTGTAGCTGCAATTCCCGGCAAGCCTTCGCGGAGTTTCGCCTGCACGTTTATTCTCATGTCGGTTCTGTCAATTTCGGCACGAGTTTCAGGAATAAGCCAGATCCCGCCGAGATTGATGACGCCTAAGAAGTCCAGATCGTTATTGATAGTGCCTTTGCCTTTAATGAAGCCTCCGTTCGGGCTTGTGTAGGTCAGGCTGACAAGCCTGTTATCATCGAAGATGTTGTCCACAACAATGTTCGTGTTACCTGTCCAGACTCCATTCATGATGTCGAAGTTGGTCAGAAGTTCGATCTTGTTCTTCTTTGCCGTAACATTCAATTGCTTGAGGTTCAAGAGTTCTGGAGGAATGTTGGTAAACTTCAAGTCCTTGAATTCGATGTTTCCGAGCATTCCGGATTCTTCGTCGAACGAGATTTCACCATTAAAGCTACCCGAGGATAGCGTTGTATCGCCGAGAGGTTCCAACAGAATCGGCAAATTGAAGTTTTCTGCCGAGGCCCAGGAATGTAAGACTTGGATGGGGAGCACTGCGGTTGGCTTGAAGTCTGGATTCGAATCGTTCGGCAATACGAACGTAGCCTCCATGGCGACCTTGTTGCTGTTGTGCGTAAAGACCGCCGTATCGACAAATACGGTATCGCCAACTTCTCGAATCTTGGTGTGCCCATGCACGATAAACGGTTCCACGTTGCCGTCGATATCGAGCTCTGCTTCGCCGACTCGGGAATCGAGGTTGTAGTCGATGGTTCCTGTAACAGTGCCCTTGAGCTTGTCGCTCAGCTCAATGTCCGAGAACGGAATCGTGGAGATTTCGGCATGGTCTGCTTTAGCCCAGACGAGGAGCGAGTCCCCGACGTGTACGACCGTTTCGGCAGAACCGCCATTCTTTTGCGAGAGTCTCCAAGAGGTGTGGAGCGTCGGTTCGTGGAAATCGACATCGCCTGAGATAGCAATCTCGTCGTTGGGGGTGAATAGCGTGATTTTGGGGAAGTCGATGGTCTTGTGACTCAGGTCTAGCGCCAACTGCATGCGCAGCGAGTCCGCCTTGAAGTGGTAGGCGTTGATGATGGAATCAATTTTGACGTAGGCTCGCAACTTGTTGTTTTGGAATGAACCGATAATCTTGGGGTTCTTCCCGATTTCGACGTTCCCCTTGACCCAGTCCAGGGCCCAAGGTTCTGTAGCGGCGAGGTTTGCGGCGAAGAATACTTTGAGGCTGTCCTTTGTTTTGACGTGAGCCTTGATGACGGAGCCTTCGCGGGTTTCGATAGAGGCGTCTATGTCGTCGCCCGTTTTTGTAATCGACTGGATGTCCATGTCCATCGGCATCATCTGCGGACCGTACAAAGCGCTCATGTATGCAATTTCGCCGGAAAGGTCAAAGTCTAGCTTGTCGTTGACGACACCATCGATATTGATGTGACCGCCTTCGTTGTTGCGGAATACGGATTCGATGTTCGTCTGCTTCGGGGTACCGTTGACCTTGATGGTGGCATCGAGAGGCAAGAATGGCCAAACTTCTCCGATGTGCGTCTTGAGCGTAAAATTGTATTGGAATGTTTTTTTGGTAAGCGATGTCGAAACATTTCCTCTTAGACTCAGGTTGCTTATTCCAGGAACCGCCTTCGGAAGTTTCATCGGGACCCAGCTAAGAGGATCTTTGACGTTGATGTTTGTGGCGACCTTCAACTGGGTGACGTCGTTTTTGGGAGCGGTGGCGTTGATCGTTACGCTGTTGTTGGGCATAGATACATTGACGTTCGCGATGACGTTTTTCTCTTCGAAGTCCAAGTCGAGCCGTAAGTTGGCCGGCTCGGTGATGTAGGTGCCTTGAATGCTGTCGGCGTTAAGCAATAGGCTTCGTTGTCCTTTGCTTTTTGCAAGAATGTTTTTGGCTCTCCAGCCCATTTCGCCCATTGTAAAATCGAGCTTTCCCATGGAAATCTTGACGGGGAGCGGTGTACGCCAGTTGTCGGGAATTGCAAAAGCTTCAAGCTTGGTTGTGTCTTTCGTGACGGTCTTGCTTTTGGCGGTATCCTGCACGAAATTTATGGAAACCTCGTTTACGTCCAGTGCAACGCCCCTGTTTTCACCCAGGATGGTAACATCCAAGTGCGGCCCGCGGATCATGTACGTCGATAGCCCTTGTTCAACCTTTATGGAATCGTAAAAGTGGTCGAGGAGGTTGTTTTGGCGGTGGCCGTAAGGGGTGATTGTGATGTCACCAAAGGTGTGGGGGGTCGAAAGCAGTTCTTCGATAGCAAAATGAACATACCAGACGCCTGCAGCGACGGCGCCCACAATAGCCGTCATAATGACGGCTTTTACAGCGAATATTGATAGAATACTCTTCAAGTGCCCCTAATATAGATAATGTTCCCTTTTGGTAAATGGTAGCTTACGAGGAACTTACGCTTGAAAGTATATAGGATGTGTAAATTATTATTTATTTAGAATAAAGTAATTTGTTACTAGTCGTTAGTCAATGGTCATTAGTCAATGGTCGACAATGCTTTATTTCCCAAGTTCCCAAAACTTCACTTTTAGAATCTCTAGTAACTAATAACTAATGACCAATAACCAATAACCAGTAACTATTAACTATAAAAATTGTTATATTCACGCATACATATTCATGAGGAATTTATGAAAAAGGGTTTGCTTGCGTTTTTTTCTTTCTGTACTCTTGTTTTTACTGGGTGCAATTCCATCGGAGAAAAGGATACTCTCGTTGCTAGGGTGAATGGTGAACCCATTTATAAAGAAGACTACGCCTTCATGATGCGTGTGGGAAACATTGTTCCCAATACAGAACAGATGAGAAAAGCTTCGGGCTCGTTGTTCAGCCGCAAGGCCCTTTATACGGTTGCCCTCCAGAAACATCCTGAATTCAAGGAACAGCTGGCTGCTCACAATGTTTCCCTGGAAAATTACCTCTTGACGTTTGTTTATCAGCGCCTTTACTCAATGGACCGCCTGATGTACAGCGACGATGAACTCGCTTTCTTCTATGACAAGCACCGCGACATGTTCCCGGATTCCCTTGCATACATGAATCTTCGTGACAAAGTTGCCGATGCCAAGTTTATCGAGGCAAACCAGGACTCTTTGAGAACCTATGCCTTTTTGCATAGGGATATGACCGATTCTAACGCCGAAGTCAAGATTACAGACGATATCAAGGAACGTTTTGTCTCGGACCATCGCCAAAGGATTGTTCGTGAAACGGGGCCTGCGCTCCTGAAAAAGTTCAATATTCAGGAAACCGAAATCCAGATGCCGTCGGTCGAAGAATACTATGAAAAGCACAAAGACTGGTACATGACCCCGAACGGTTTTGTCGTCTACCATGTGGAGTCAGCGGACTCGGCTGCTCTTGCCAAACGCTTCAAGAATAAGAAGCTTGACCTCAAGGCTTTTATGAAAATCGCCTCCAAGTTCAGCGAAAACAAGGAAACGAAAAAGGTGAAGGGCCTTGTCGGTAAGGTTCTTGTGGGACATCCACTTCCGTACGGCATCGGCTTTGTCCAGAACATGTTTGTTGAACTTGATACTTTGGCCGATGGCGCCGTTTCTTCGATTCTCAAGTCTGAATCGACGGGACGTTTCCACGTGTTCTATCGTGTATCGGCGGTTGCCTCGGAACAGAAACCGCTGGACCGTGTTCGCAAGACTATTGCACATGAACTTGCAACAACGGCCAACTATGAACTTGATTCGTCTTACGTCCTCGTCACGAAAAACGGAGAACCCGCCCTCCGCGAAAAGGATGTTCTTATTGCCTATGACGACAATCCGATGATGGTTCGTTCTCGTAAAACGCACGATCAGGTGGTAAGCGCTCTAGCTCTCCAGCTTGCTTTTGCATCCGAAGCCCGCGAAATCGGCCTTGACCATTCTTGGGAATACAGGGCTTTGCAGCGCCAGAGCGATGTGGACTACATCATCAAGCTTTACAGGACAAGTGTTCTGAGTCAGGTTACTGTTCCTGAAGATTCTTTAAAGGCTCTCTTTGAACGTATGGGTAATCCGGTCCATCAGTCGCTTTCTTACGAACAGTCCCGTGCTGAACTGAATGACTGGTTTACAATTCCCGAAAACCTCATGAAACGAACCTATTACTACGCCGAAGAAGACTACCTGCCGCTTACTTACGAACAGGCTAAACAGCGTGTCTTCGAAACGGCTTTCTTGAAGCTCCGTTCTGGTCGTTGGGACAAGGAAGTCGTGACTTCCTGGGGTACGGCTAAAGTCGATCTTTTTGCGGATAACATAACGCTTTTGCCGCAGGAACAGTCTGTTGAATTGGCTATGAGGGCTGCAGACTCCCTTTACGCTCAGGCGAAAAACGTTGAAAAGGCTTACCTTGCCTGGGATGGAATCCGTGACCGCTATATGGATATCGATTCCGTGGCAAAGAAGGCTACTTTTGAACTGGCTCATATCCTTAGCGATAGGGAAAATTTCAACGAAGCCCAGCGCGAATACAGGGCTTTCTACAAGACTTGGCCTGACTCTCCGGATGCCGAAAAGGCGATGTTCAGCCGCGGCTTCATCCTGAACGAAAACCTGCACAAGGATGATGAAGCGCTCAAGGTCTTTGAAGAATTCAAGAAGCTCTACCCGAAGAGCGACCTCAACGAATCTGTCGATTGGCTTGTCCAGAACATCAAGAGTGGCGGCAAACTCGCCGATGATTTGATGAAAAAAATCGAAGCCGAAGAGTAGCGATTTAGACGAGAGAACGGCGGATACCGCCTACAGACTAGAGACTAAAGATTATAAAATGTCGCTTCGCGATAATATTTATGAGATTCTTTCAAGCTCAAGTCTAAAAGCAAGTTTTTCTCTCGTCTTTCGTCTCTCGTCTCTCATCTAAAATCTATATTTCTCACATCTTAAAACAAAAGGTACTACTATGGAAATGACATTTGCAATGATCAAGCCGAATGCTGTTAAGTCTGGCTTGATTGGCCGTATTATTGACCGTTACATCGCTGCCGGTCTCTCTGTCTGCGCCGTCAAGATGCACCAGATGACCTCCGAAGATGCTCGCGGTTTCTACGCTGAACACGTCGAGAAGCCGTTCTTCCCGGAACTCGAAGCCTACATGACCAAGGGTCCGTCCGTGATGCTTGCTCTCGGTGGCGAAAACGCAATTGCAAAGGTCCGCGCCATTAACGGTGCTACCAATCCTGCCAAGGCGGAACCGGGTACCCTCCGCTATGATTTTGCTCCTTCCATGACCGAAAACGTCGTTCACAGCTCCGATAGTCCGGCTTCTGCAGAACGCGAACTCGACTTCTGGTTCAAGAAGGAAGAACGCTACGCTTACGAAATGCCTTCTCTCAAGGCCTGCTGCGTCCTCTAATTTTTAACAATAAAACCATCCTTCTAAGGAGTAGACTCAAATGCAATGGATCATCAAGTATCTTACCTCGTCCATTGGTAAGAAGCAGATCATGGGATGCACAGGCGCCTTCCTGGCTCTGTTCATCTTTGGCCACATGTGTGGCAACTTCCAGCTCTTGAACTTCGACCAGGCTGCGGCACAGGCGTCCTACAACGCTTATACCGAATTCCTGACCGGATTCAACCCGCTCCACTTCCCGGTGAAGATGATTTACCTCGTCGAACTGGTACTCGTGGCTGCCTTTGCCATTCACATCTTCCTTGCTATCAAGCTGAAGATTGAAAACAAGAAGGCTCGTGGCGGAATTGAATACGAAGTCAACGCACGCAAGGGCAAGAAGACTTTCGCAACTTTCACCATGATCTGGTCTGGGCTTTTCATTCTCGGCTTCCTCATCCAGCACCTCATGATGCTCAAGTTCGGCGAACACTACCTCTATGTGAACGACAAGGGCGAAATCATCCGCGACATGTGGCTCACCACGATCCAGATGTTTGCAAATCCGGGTTGGGCTGCTTTCTATGTTGTTAGCATGTTCGTCATCGGTATGCACCTCTTCCACGCCATCTCCTCTGCATTCCAGACGATGGGTATCGCTCACCAGAAGTGGACCCCGATTATCGATATCGCCGGTATCGTTTATAGCGTCGTCGTGGCACTTGGCTTCGGCATCACCGCTGTTGCCTCTTACTACCTCGCTAACCAGCCTGAAACCCAGGCTCTTATCGAAAAGTCCCGTAGCCTCCAGCAGCAGTACGAACAGCAGAAGGCCAAGGCCGACAAGGCTGCTTTCGTCATTCCGTCTGTTGGCGAAGTACAAGTTTCTTTCAATATTGAAAAGTAAGGAGCCCACTAATGATTCTTGATTCTAAAATCCCCGGTGGTTCCATCGAAGAAAAGTGGACCAAGCACAAGTTCGAACTCAAGCTCGTGAACCCGGCCAACAAGCGTAAGTTCACAGTGATCGTCGTGGGTACTGGCCTTGCAGGTGCATCTGCTGCCGCTTCCCTCGGTGAACTTGGTTACAACGTAAAGTCTTTCTGCATCCAGGATAGCCCGCGCCGTGCCCACTCCATTGCTGCACAGGGCGGTATCAACGCTGCAAAGAACTACAAGAACGATGGCGACTCCGTTTATCGTTTGTTCTACGATACCGTTAAGGGTGGTGACTTCCGCGCTCGCGAAGCCAACGTGCACCGCTTGGCAGAAAACTCCAACTTGATTATCGACCAGTGCGTCGCTCAGGGCGTTCCATTCGGTCGTGAATACGGTGGCCTTTTGGACAACCGCTCTTTCGGTGGTACGCAGGTTTCCCGTACGTTCTACGCTCGTGGCCAGACGGGTCAGCAGCTCCTCCTCGGTGCATACCAGGCTCTCATGCGCCAGGTTGCCGCCGGTAAGGTGAAGATGTTCCCGCGTCGCGAAATGATGGACCTCGTCGTGATCGATGGCAAGGCTCGCGGTATCATCGTTCGTAACCTCATCACTGGCGAACTTGAAAGCCACGTTGCAGACGCAGTCTGCCTTTGCACTGGCGGTTACGGTAACGTCTACTACCTTTCTACCAACGCTCAGGGCTCCAACGTCACGGCTGCATTCCGTGCTTATAAGCGCGGCGCTCTCTTTGCAAACCCGTGCTACACGCAGATCCACCCGACCTGCATTCCGCGCCATGGCGACCTTCAGTCCAAGCTCACCTTGATGAGTGAATCTCTCCGTAACGACGGTCGTATTTGGGTTCCGCGCAAGGCTGGCGATACCCGTTCTCCGGACCAGATCCCGGAAGAAGAACGTTACTACTACCTCGAAGAAAAGTACCCGAGCTTCGGTAACCTCGTCCCGCGTGACGTGGCATCCCGTAACGCCAAGCAGGTCTGCGATGCAGGTCTCGGCGTGGGTAACACCAAGCAGGCTGTGTACCTCGACTTCGCCGACGCTATCCAGCGTATGGGCGTTGCAGGCGTTTCTGCCAAGTATGGCAACCTCTTCCAGATGTACGAAAAGATCACGGACGAAGACCCGTACAAGGTCCCGATGCGCATCTTCCCGGCTATCCACTACACCATGGGTGGTCTCTGGGTCGACTATGATTTGATGTCCACCATCCCGGGCTGCTTCGTTCTCGGTGAAGCTAACTTCTCCGACCACGGTGCAAACCGCCTCGGTGCTTCTGCTCTTATGCAGGGCCTCTCCGACGGTTACTTCGTGATTCCGTTCACCATCGGTGGCTACTTCGCAGGTACCAAGCTCGAAAAGGTCTCTGAATCCGATGCCGCCTTCGAAGACTGCAAGAAGCAGACCGAAGAACGCATCCACAAGCTCCTCTCCATCAAGGGTCACCGCACTGTTAACGATATCCATCGTGAACTCGGTAACATCATGTGGGAATA
>CADAWC010000002.1 GCA_902791475.1 Fibrobacter succinogenes | reverse complement strand
GCGGCGGGGCCAGCAGTTCACGCGGGCGGGCGAACTTTTCCTCGACACGCTCCGGCACGTGCTGGGGGAATAAAAAGAAATTAGAGGATTATTCTCATGCTTAAAATTGAACAATACAGTACAAAGTATATCAACGACGCGGTTGAAATCTGGAACGACATCGTCGAAGACGGAATCGCGTTCCCGCAAAAGGAATTGCTTGACCCGCAGACGGGAGACGAGTTTTTCAAGTCGCAGTCATTCACGGGCATCGCTATCGATGCGGACTCCGGCGAGGTTGTGGGACTGTACATTCTCCACCCGAACAATGTCGGGCGCTGCGGGCATATTTCGAATGCGAGCTATGCGGTCAAGAAAAACAAGCGCGGTCAGCATATCGGCGAATTTCTCGTGAAGGATTGCCTCGCGAAGGCCAAGGAAATCGGTTTCAGGATTTTGCAGTTCAACGCGGTCGTCGCGACAAATACGTCTGCACTCAAGCTCTACAAGAAGCTCGGCTTTACGCAGCTCGGCGTAATTCCCAAGGGATTCCTGCTCAAGGGCGGAAATTACGAGGATATTATCCCGCACTATATTGAACTGTAAACGTAAACTCCTGAACGGGTCGAAACAAATTTTCCGTTGAATGGTTTGTTTAACGTTCCGTAAACTTTGATTGGGCAGAACAGAGGTGTCTCAGGTGTTTTTTCTTTATCGAGAAGGTCCAGTTGCAGAGTGTCACCTTTGATGAACGCTCCGATTGATTTGACATATTTTCTAGGATAGTCTAATTGCGACGGGAAAACAATGACGTTTTTCCCGTTTTTTTCTTCGACAAATGCTGAGTCGGAAGAGTAGTGCTTGTTTATTTCTTGTTCGTCGAGGATGCAATCCGATATGGAATCCAGAGTAACGAAATTTTCGTCGTAGCGGATGATGGAATAAGCGCCCATAGCTGCTAGATAATTCTCTTCTAGTTCTCTTTTTAGCGAAGTGTAGACTAGAACGGGGCAGGCGAGGCCGGGTACGGCTGTGCTTTCTTTTTTTCGTTTCATGGAAACGATCAACGTGTCGTTTGCGCTGCGAGTTGCGATGGTGTAATTGTCTCTTAGATCATTGATATTTGCAGGGAATGTGAGTCTCCATGTTCCGTCAAAATATTTAAGGTAGATTTTATCTAATGCGATGAGTCCTTCAATTGAATCGGGATTGATGATGCATGACGAAATTGAATCCAAAATCAGGGGACTTTTCCCATTGCTTGTGAATGCGCCTTCATTTCCGTTTGCCCCGCTAGAATTGTCGCCAGAACAGCCTGAAATGGCAAGTGATGTAAATAGTATAGCCAATGCATGGGTGAGTGCGATAGACTTTTTGTTCATGTTAACCCTCCTTACTGTATTGATAATTACTTAATATAAGGTAATAAAATTGGTTGGCTAAAATTGATAAAAATTGCAAAAGTCATGAAAAAACTTGACAATGTATTGTCTTTTTTTTTATGATACCCTTGAAAAAGAGTGTTTTTGTTAGAATCTGTTGATTCTCTAATGAAAAATATTTATATTAACTCTAGAGTAAATAACTTTAAAGTTAATAACTTTGGAGTAAATAAGATGTTTGTCGGACGTAAAAGAGAATTAAAGCTTCTTGAAGATCTTTATCGGTCTAAGAAATTTGAAATGCTAATCATGCATGGTCGTAGGCGTGTGGGCAAGAGTTTTCTTTTGGCTCACTTTGCCTCGCTTCATGAAAAGGATACTGTGTTTTTTACTGCTGACAAAGGGAGCGAAGCCAATAATGTTCGTAATTTTTGTACGGAATTGAAACGGGTATTAAATGCTGGCTATTTTTTGAATTCACTTGAGACTTGGCAGGATGTCTACTCGTTCATCGATGGTGCCGCTTTTTCTAAACGTGTGAATATCATTATTGACGAGTTTACTTATTTGTACAATTCAAATCCTGTATACGATTCGGGGCTGCAGAATGCTATTGACCGAATTCTGAAAAAAAAGAACATTTTTTTAATTTTGTGCGGTTCTAAAGTTTCTGTTATTGAGGACTTGTTTGATGATTCGACCAAACCTTTATATGGTCGCAAGACTGCCGATTTGAAATTGCAACCATTTTCATATAAAGAATCTAAAAATTTTTTCCCAAAATATAGTGACGAAGAAGTCCTAACGGTTTATTCAATTCTTGGCGGTATTCCTCTATACCTTTCTCTTTTTGACGATTCCGTTTCTATTCGCGAGAACGTCATCAAAAATTGCCTTTCTACAACGGGCTACTTATACAATGAAATTGATACGTTGCTTCGCATGGAACTCAAAGAAACGCTTTTTTATAAGAATATTCTGCTTGCTATCAATTCTGGTGCTTCGACGCTTAATGATATAAAGATGAAGGTTGGAGAAGATGGGGCGAAGATTGCAAAATACCTGAACGTCCTTCAAAATTTGGGATTTATCAAAACAGAAATCCCTGTTGGCGAAAAAGGCAAGGCTCGCAATACGCTTTATTCCATTGACGATAACTACTTTGCTTTTTATTTCAGGTTTATTTATAAACATTTGAATATGTTGAATGGGCTTATTTCACCTGAAATTTATTACGATAGAGAGATTACAACTGAAAGCTTAAATGGATATATTGGACATCGATTTGAAAGAGTGTGCTCGCAGTTTATTATGGAAAAATCCTATAATGGCGAGCTTCCGTTCTTTGCTGAACAAGTTGGACGCTGGTGGGGTAATAACCCTCTTGCGAAACGTCAAGAGGAAATAGACATTGTTGCCCAAGATGAGAATAATGCCATTCTTTGCGAATGCAAATACACTGAAAAGGCGTTTGATGAGACTGAACTTTCTGACTTGCAGGCGTGCGCACCATGTATTAAACGCGACAATTTGTATTTTTGGATTTTTTCCAGAAAGGGAGTCACGGCTGGAGTCAAGAAAAAAATAAAAAATCTGGGCAATTACAAGGTTATTTCGATAAAAGAATTGTTTGCTTGATTTTAAAGCGCGCTGTCAAGTGCCATCATAAGCGTGAAACCGACGGCGAAGAGGATAGTGCCTGCGTCAAAGTGATCGCCTTCGCTCACTTCGGGGAGCATTTCTTCAACGACAACGTAAATCATTGCGCCTGCCGCAAACGAAAGCAGGTAGGGCATAAACGGCGAAAGAATTTCGGCGGCGATTAAGGTAATCAATGCACCGATGGGTTCGACGGCTCCGGAGAGCGCCCCGAGTGCGAATGCTTTTTTGCGCGTTGCACCTTCGGCTTTTAGCGGGAGTGAAACGACAGCTCCTTCAGGGAAGTTCTGGATGGCGATACCGATGGAAAGCGCGAATGCTGCCGAAAGTGTGATGGCGACATTCCCGGAAAGCCAACCCGCGAAAACGATGCCGACTGCCATGCCTTCGGGCAAGTTGTGGAGCGTCACGGCGAGCGTGAGCATCGTGGTGCGTTTGAGTTTTGCTCTCGGACCTTCGGGAGTCTTGCTACCCAAATGCAAATGCGGTGTGATTTTATCCAAAATGAACAAGAATAAAATACCTGCCCAGAACCCCACTGCGGCGGGTGCGAACGCTAATTTACCCAAATGCTCGCTAGCCTCGATTGCTGGGAGGAGCAAACTCCAGACGGATGCCGCTACCATGACTCCTGCCGCAAATGCTAAAAGTCCGCGCTTGAGGTTCTGCTTCATTTGCCCGCGGATAAAGAATACGCAGGCTGCGCCGAGAACCGTCCCTAAAAATGGGATGGTGAGGCCTTGAATAATGGGTAAAATGGGTTGAATCATACGAAAAAAGATAGTATTAAAACTTGACAATTTCAAAAAACGCGCTGGAGTTTTGAAGGTCTAATTGGAGTAGCGTAAACGATTGCATTTTTGTATCGTAGATGCATGAATAAGTTAAAGTCTTTTGTTGTCGCGGCCTCTGCCGTATTGCTTTTTACAACTTCTGCAAATGCGTGCCTTGCTGCCTGCAAGGAAAAGAAGCGGGATGAAGCTTACAGTAAGCAACTCTCGGCTGCTACGTTGCAGACTATTATTGATAACGCTTTGCCGCAGAAGGTTGTGGACCCGGAACTTGGCGAACCGTATCAGGTTTACCCGATTGACGTAAAGCCGTATGACAAGGATTTTCATGCAACGTTGATTGAATATCCTTACGGAAGTTCTCCGCGTGTTGTGGCGCAGGCTTCTAGTCCGCGTGGAATTATCTTGTACGTGCATGGCTACAATGACTACTTCTTCCAGGAAGAACTTGCGGAAAAATCGGATTCTGCAGGTTTTGCGTTCTTTGCGATAGACTTGCATTATAACGGTCGTTCGTATAGCGAAGGCGAGCCGCGTTCTGATATGCGTAGCGTCAAGGAATACTATGCGGAATTGGATGCGGCTATTGCGCTTAGCAAGAGTATTGCTGCGAAAGGCTCGGGAGCGAATTTGCCATTTGTTATTCTCGGGCATTCGCAGGGCGGGCTGATTACGCCGAATTACCTGAATGAACGCAATAGCGAAGATTTTGTGGCTCTCGTTTTGAATAGCCCGTTCCTAGATTATAAAAATAGCTGGTTTGTTCGCAACGTGGCTTTCCCTGTATTTTCGGATATTGCGCTGTTGTTGCCCGATGCACCCGCTCCGAAACAGGAAGCCCCTAAGTACAACATATCTCTTTTGAAAAGTGAAAAGGGCGAGTGGGAATTCAATCGTGAATTGAAAAGCGATGAATGGCCACAACAGTATTTTGGATACCTCCGTGCGACAACTCGCGGCATCAAGTGGATCCATGCGGGAATGCAGATCAAGGCTCCTGTTCTCATGATGCGTAGCGGCTGCACGGTAAATACGGTCAAGTGGGATGACGACTACATGCGTTGCGACTGCATGCTTGATGTGAATCTCCTCGAAAAGTGGGCTCCGAAATTGGGTAGTGATGTCACGACCGTAACGATTGAGGACGGCATGCACGACTTGTTCCTCTCGCGTAAGGAAGTTCGCGATAAAGCTTATCGCACGATGTTTGAATTCTTGGATGGCGCCATTTTGCGGAAGCAAATAGTTGTTGCACAGAACTTTTAATAACTAGATTTTGTTTTAATCGGTTGGCGCACTTTCCTTGTCAAGAGGGAAGTGCGTTTTTTAGGAGAAAAATATGAGTAAGAACATTTGGGATATCTTTGCGCCGGTTTATGAATTTGCGATGCGTTCGCAGAAGGATATTTATGATTTTATGTATGGGCGGATTGGAGAGGTAGTGCGGGGCAAGGATGTGCTTGAGCTTGCAACGGGTCCGGGAATGATTGCGCGGCATATTGCGCCTCACGCGAATCACGTGATTGCAACCGATTTTGCTCCGAAGATGATTGAGACGGCTCGCAAGGCGAAGAATCCGGAAAATGTGCGTTTTGAAGTGGCTGATGCGACTTCGTTACGTTTTATGGATAACGCTTTTGATGTGGTCGTGATTGCGAATGCGCTCCACATTATCCCGGAGCCCTCGAAGGCGCTTGCGGAAATCCGCCGCATCTTGAAAGATGACGGCGTGCTGATTGCTCCGAACTTTATATTCCCTGCTGATGGCAAAAGAAACTTGTGGCAAAAGTTTTTGAGTCTTGTCGGTGTTCGTTTTGCGCACGAATGGACGGAAGACGAATACAAGTCTTTCTTGAAAGGGAATGGCTGGACGATAACAGAAAATTGCGTTATTAAGGGGCGGATTGATTTGGCGTATGTGGAATGCGGGAAATGAAGACTATTTCGCTTCTTGTCTGTAATAAAAGACGCGCAAAATGACGACTTCTCGCTTGTCGTGATTGACGTGATAAAAAAGTCGGTAGTTTCCGACTGGTATTGAACGCACTTCGCGTAAAAACCAAGGTTCGTCTTGACATAAGGCGAATGCTTCAGGAAAATCGGATAATGTGTTAACCGATTCTTGAAATTTTCCCATTAGATTCTTCGCTGCAATAGGCGAACAAAGAGTTATGCTGATATAATCAAATATTTGCTCAATGTCGGTTTGTGCGGCGGAAGAAAAGTAGACTTCAAAATTCATACCTTGTATTTTTTCTTGACATCGGAAAGGACCATCGCTGCAGGGCGGGTGCGACCTTTCAGCATGTCATTGTATCCTTTTTCGAGTTCCGTGTCGAGGCGCTCTTTTGACCATTTAGCGGCATTTTCGGGAGCTTTAGGCAGCTTCACATCAAAGGGAATTCCCTGTTGCAGAATAATCTGCTTATAGAACATGTTGATGGCGCTGGAAACGGATATACCGAGAGTTTCCAGGATGTTTTCGGCTTGTTCTTTGACATCAGGCTCTATGCGGGCGTATAAATTTGCAGTCTTGTTCATGGTATTCAATATACATATTTGTCCGTACAAAAGCAATACATTTGATTGAGGGGGCTGAACAAAAATGGAGATTCCCGCTTGGAGGCGGGAATGACAAGATTTAAATAAGTGATGACTTGTTGAAACAGAAAATTGCCCCGAATTTCTCCGGGGCAATTTAGTAGGTGGTTATTGAATGAGTTCTAGTTCACTTCTTGGAGCTTGAGCATTTTGCCGAAGAGGCCGCCTTTCGCTTTGAGTTCTGCGGGGGAGCCGGTTTCGACAACTTGACCATTTTGCAGGACCACAACCTTGTCTGCATTGGCGATGGTGCGCATGCGGTGGGCGATGATGATGACGGTCTTGTTCTGCACGAGTTTCGAAATGCTCTGCTGAATCTTGGATTCGTTTTCGACGTCGAGGCTTGCGGTGGCTTCGTCAAGGAGCACGATGGGGGCGTCCTTGAGGATGGCGCGGGCGATGGAGATTCGCTGGCGTTCGCCGCCGGAGAGTGTATCGCCGTTTTCACCGATGACTGTGTCATAACCTTGCGGGAGCTTTTGGACAAAGTCGTCGCAGTTTGCAAGTTTTGCGGCTCGCAGGATTTCTTCGTCGGTGGCGTCGCGCTTACCGATGCGAATGTTGTCGCGGATGGAGGTGTTGAACAACACGACATCCTGGAAGACGATGGAAAAGTTTTTGAGGAGCGTTTCGGGATCGATTCTTGAGATGTCCTGGCCGCCGAGCGTGATGGTGCCGCCTTGAATGTCCCAGAAGCGGGCGGCGAGCTTTGCTGCGGTTGTCTTTCCGCTGCCAGAGGGGCCAACGAGTGCGGTGATTTCGCCTTGCTTGGCGGTGAACGAAGCCTTCTTCAAAACTTGCTTTTCTTCGTTGTAGTAGAAATCGACGTTCTTGAATTCAATGTCGTAATCAGCGGGCTCAAACTTTGTGGAACCGCGTTGCACTTCCATATCGTCCATTTCCTTGAATCGCTTGAGACGAACATCCAAGAAGAATAGTTCCGTCATGTTGTTTAGAACGAGATAAATGGGACTGTAAATCGTCGATGCGCAGACGATGTACACGAGGTAATCAAATACGCTTAATTTGTCTTGTGCAAGGAGGATAGAACCGAAAATGAGAACGGAAGCAAGGCCGAGTTTCAAGAAAATCTGGGCACCGTTCAAGATGACTCCTGACATGAATTCGCCTTTAATCTGGGAATGTTCATAGAATTTGGAGTGATCGTCCAATGCTTTGCAGACGCTTTCTTCTTCGCAGTAGGACTTGATTTCTTGAATGTTTTCAAGGCTTTCCTGGATGTCTTCGGTAATGACGCGGGCCGCATTGTAGGTATGCTTGAAGTTTTTGAACTGTAATTTGCGGGACAAGTAAATGAGCAATCCTGCAAATGGTGCTACCCACAAAAGTGCTGCTGCCATCAACGGATTGTAAATGATGAGTGCGACTGCACAGATAACGAGCATCGCGGCGACTGCAAAAATTTCAGGAACGGCGTGCGAGAAAATCATTTCAAGGGCGTTTACGTCGTTCATGATAGTCGATGTCAAGTCGGAAAGGTCCTTTTTGCCAAAGAAGGCGAGCGGGAGCTTGCGCAACTTTTCGGCGAGCGTGATGCGACGTTTTTTACATTCCGAATAGACTGATTCGTACGTGCTGTCGTAAGAAAGCGCGTAGATGAAGTACATGACAAGGTAAATGACGACCGCAATTGCTATGTAAACCCAGAAATTATGCGGTTCTGCCGACGGATTTTGCATTTTCGTCATGAATTCCTTGAGGAATAGGAATACGAACGAAAGCGGGAGCATTAACGAAAGGTAATGCCACGTTGTCCAAAATACGCCTTTGATAAATGTTTTTGTACCTTCATCAGAGAGGACAAAGCGATTTTTAATCCAATTATACATTCTTGCCTCCGATAGTCCAGCTGACGGACTGCTGATAATCTTGCCACATCTTGGCGAATATGCCGCCCTTTTCAACGAGTTCCTTGTGCGTGCCGCGTTCCACGATGCGGCCACCTTGTACGACGAGAATCTGGTCGGCATTCACGATGCTTGTGAGTCTGTGTGCAATCATCAAGACTGTTTTGCCCTTCGAAAGCGTTTGCAGTGCTTGCTGGATAAGGCTTTCGTTTTCGGGGTCTGCAAATGCGGTCGCTTCATCAAGAACGACGATCGGTGCATTCTTGAGAATGGCGCGCGCAAGAACGATTCGCTGCTGTTCGCCACCGGAGAGGTATGTACCCTTGCTACCGATGACGGTGTTGATGCCTTCGGGCAGGCGGTCAATGATTTCGCGGCATTGGGCGAGATCGAGTGCCTTGTTGACGCTTTCAATGGATGCCTCAGGAGTTCCGTAACGGACGTTTTCCAAAATACTCTTCTTGAAGAGTCGAGTATTCTGGAAAACGAATGATGTGTTTTTCATGAGGACTTCTTGGGGTATTTCCTTGATGGGCGCGCCGCCGACTAAAATTTCACCATCGTTGGCATCAAAAAATCTCGGGACGAGCTTTGCAATGGTGCTCTTGCCGCCGCCAGATGCACCGACGAGTGCAACCGTTTCGCCTTCCTTTATTTTGAATGAAATGTCGTGAAGGACTTCATTTTCTGTGCCGGGGTAGGTGAACTTGACATTCTTGAATTCAATATCGAAATGCTTGACTTCTTGCGGGTTTGTCGGTGTAGCAAGTTCCGGGTAATCTGTCAACGATTCAATGCTACCGATGGCTAGTTTTGCCTGGTTTACGGCTTGGCTCAAGTACATGCTGCGCATGACACACTGCGAGAAAACGGGGGTCACGAGAACATAGAGCATCAAGTCCACGATTGTGGCGGCGATGTTGCCTGAACTTGTTGCAATCAGGAATGCCGTGGGAACAAGGATGAGGGCGACGCCGTTGATAAGCGTCGTGTAAGAGCACATGATGAACTTCCAACTGCTAGAATATGCAGTGACCATCTGATGGTAATCATCAATTGTCTTATAAAAATTCTTGAACGAGAAAATCGTTTGCTGGAAAACTTTCACGACGGGAATGCCGCGCACATATTCAACGGCTTCGATGTTCATGTCTTCGAGCGACTTCATGTATTTTTGCATAAAGTCCTTGCTCTTGTTCATCTTGGAACCGAGCGTGATGATGGCATAGGCAATTGGGACGAGGGATACGATGCCAAGACGCCAATCGAAAATGAACATCAATACGAGCGAGGCGATGGGAACAACGATGGTTCCTGCCAAATCCGGGAGTTCGTGCGCCATGAATGTATGAGTGACGGCTGCGTTGTCGTCAATGATTTTGCGGATGCGTCCGGTAGGGTTCTTGTCGAAAAAGCCAAGCGGGAGCTTGAGCAATTTTTTCATGGTGATTCTGCGGATGTTGCCTTCGATGCGGAAGGCGACTAAGTGCGAACAAACGAGCGCGGAAAAGTAAAGCACGATGCTTATGACAGAGAAAATGACGGCCATCAATGCGTAATGCTTGACCATGTCGTATGAAATATTACCTGTGTCAGCGAATAATTCACGGACGATGAGCCATACATATATAAAGGGAGCGATTCCTGCGATGGAACTCAGTGATGAAAATAAAAGTGCAAACGGATATAAAATTTTTCGCGATTGCATATAAGGTGTAAGTCTTTTGAAAACACTCATAGTTACCTTCTGTTTGTTTTTCGCACCAATTTTAATTTATTGAGGTCTTGTATTAAAGGTTGTATTAGCTATATCTAACTTTTTGGATTGGTTTGGGTCCATTTGGAGTTGAGACGGTCTTTGGGGATTTCTAAAATGCGAGCGAAACTTAAAAGGTGTATAACACTAGGAGTCATGAATGAACAAAAAACTTATTGCAGAATCCGATTCGTAGCTGGGGTTATGAAGGTGATGTAAAGTTAGATGTCAATGAATGGGTTTTGCTCGGAACGAACTGGACTTTCCAGGATTTGCGTAACATGAAATATACGGCAAAACAGGGCGTAGCCAAGAAGGCGATTGTGCCTAACATTCCGCGATTCTTTATGAATTATCTTGCGGAATTCCATATTGGCGATTTGTTTGGCAAAGAAGACTTCTTGAAAGTCTGGTGGTCTGCAAATTATACGGATGAATATTTCTACGGCTGGAAGATTAGCTCCCGCCAAAGCCGTAAAATTAAAGCTTCGTTCACGCAGGATGTGGGCGTTGAATATTCCATTTGGGATAATAAACTGGGCTGGAGCTTTGAAGTCGATAACATCACGGATAGCGAATCGTTCGATAAGTTTGGTGAAAGTAAACCGGGTAGAAGTTTTGCAACAAAGATTCGCTACAGTTTTAAATAGAAGGAGTTTGAAAATGTGTTTGTCTGAATTACAGGAAAATCAAAAGGGTTTGATTCAAAAAATTAACGGGGATTCCCGCTTTATTTCTCGCGTGGTTTCGATGGGGCTCCCGCCGAGCAGTCCGTTCTTGGTGCTGCAAAATGATGGACGCTCCCCCATTCTCGTGTATTCGCACGATACGATGATTGCGATTAACCGCAAGGAATGCATGCAGATTGACGTGGAGATGGCATGAGAACGATTGCTTTGCTGGGACAGCCGAATTCCGGCAAGTCCACTCTTTTTAATGCATTGACGGGTTCGCATCAGCATGTCGGTAACTGGCCTGGGAAAACGGTGGAAAGGGCGGAAGGCTTTTTCACGCAGGGCGAAGAGCTTTATCGCGTTGTCGATTTGCCGGGTAGCTATGGGCTTACGGCAAATTCTGCCGAAGAAGTCGTGACGCGCACTTACATTGAACACGGTTATGCCGACATTGTCTGCATTATCGTTGACGCTTCGCAGCTGGAACGCAGCCTTTACATGCTTGCGGATTTTGCGGGCGTGAAAAGCCCGGTGATGCTTGTGCTCAATATGATGGATGTCGCTGAGCAAAAAGGCAAAAAGATTGATGTTGAAAAAATTGAAAAGATTTTGAACATTCCGGTGCTCGGCTTTACAGCATCCGATTTGGACAGCTATCCGAAATTCTTTGAAACGCTGAATCGTGCGCTTGAAAAGAAGGCGAAGATTTCGTCGGAAAAGATTCGTGACATTGTTGAACGCGAAGGCGAAAAGTCGCATGTTGAGAATTTGAAAAAACTTGAAGATTTGATTGCATCTCTGAAATTTGACAATCGCGAAAGATTTTGGGTTGCATCGAAGCTTTTGGAAAATGATTCGCTCGTGCGTTCTGAAGTCGAAACGGCGGTGACGCCGGAACATTGGAAAGAAATCAAGGAAATTCTTGATGCTGAAGGTTCTGATGGCGGACTTTTGACGGGTGAAGCGAAGTACCGCTTTGTCTCTGAAGTTCTCCGTGATGCGTCTGAAGGCGAAGAAAAGTCGATGAAGCTTTCTCGCTTTGATAAAATTGCGACGCACCGCATTTGGGGTAAAATTGTCGCGTTCTTTATTCTCGTGCTTACGCTTGCCGTGAGCATGATGATTGCAGTCCCGATTATTGCAAGCTGCTTTGGACTCCAGCATGTTGCAGAACCACTTGTTGTTCAAATGTGCGAAAAGTTTGGCTGGTGGCCTTCTGTAGCGTCGTTCATCAATGGCGTTATCATTGGCGGTCTATCTGTGACTGTCGCCATGATGAGCTTTGTCTTTGCGATTCTCGTGACATTTGGCTTGATGGAAGATACGGGCTACTTGGCGAGATCTTCGTATGTGTTTGACTCGTGGCTTTCAAGGCTTGGTTTGCATGGCAAGGCATTTATGCCGCTGTTTTCTGGGCTTGCTTGCACGGGCGGCGCCGTTTGCGGTACTCGAGTGCTTGATACACGAGGGCAGCGCTTGTTTGCGATGGTGCTTTTGTGGTCGATTCCGTGCGGCTCAAAAGTTGCCGTAGTGCTTTTCCTTGCTTCTGTTTTCTTTGGCTCGGCGGCTCCGTTGTTTGGCTTGGTTTATGTAGCGATGATTTTTGCATCGTTTTGGCTCTCGTCTAAACTTTTCGGAAACAAGCTGATGCCGGTGAATGAACGCGTTGGCATGATTATGGAACTCCCGCCGTACCACAAGCCGCATTGGAAAATCTTGCTCAAGACGGTTGCTCGCAATGTCTGGGCGGTTTTCAAGAAGGCGATTGCGGTCATTTGGTTTGTGTCCCTTTTGTTCTGGCTTATTTCGTATTCGAAAGATGGAAATGTGGAACATAGTGTTCTTTACACGATTGGAAACGCGATTGAACCATTTACGCAGATTTTCGGTATGCGCTGGCAACTGTTTATCTCGTACTTGGGTGGTGTTTTTAGCAAGGAGGCATCTCTTGGCGTGATGAGTGTTGTTTTTGCAAGTACAAATGACGCGTTCTCGCTTGTTTCTCGCAATGCTGCCGGAGCGAATCTTGGCGAAATGATGCGTGCTGTGGTCTCGATCCCCGAAGCGCTTGCGTTTATTTTTGCCTCAATGTTCAATATCCCTTGTGTACTTGCGATGGGTACAACGTATCGTGAAACGCATTCCCTTAAGTGGATGCTTGCGATTGCGGGTTATTACTTTGCGATTTCGCTTGGTTTGGCGTTTATCGTTTACCACATTGCGCTGTGGGTGCTCTAGAACTTCTTCGAAAACCCAGACTACAATAGAAGCGGGTATGGCGTGCCGAACGGTGCGCCATACTTGTTTTCGCGTCTCGTCATTCTGAGCAACGCGAAGAATCCAGTGCAGAACTTAACTGGATCCTTCATGCTACGCATTCAGGATGACGCACGAAAAAAGTTAACCTCGTCTAATCGGATTGTTTTAAAACTATTTAGAGTAGAATGATTGTAGGTGCTTAATTTATTTTTACTCGTCCATGTTGGAATTGGGGTTTCCTGAAGATGAATAAGAAGATTGCTTTTTCCGTTGCGTTATGTTCTGCTTGCGTGTTTGCTCAGACTGATGAAGTGACAAGCTATGACGATGCGTTTTTTGATGAACCCGCTACAGTTGCTGATGAACCCGCAGCTGTAGGCGAAAAGCCCTCAAAGTCCTCGGATGTTACAGTTCTTGATGGCTTGTCTGTCGAGGATGAAAGCGAAGCGGAAACATCTCCAGTTGATACGAAGACAAAAGCAGAATCTGTCAAAGTTTTGGATGCAAAGGAATTGCAAGGTTCCAGCGCGACAATTGCCGAAGCGACAAATCGCTCAAGCGGTGTGAAAATCCGCCAGTCGGGTGGTCTCGGCGGCGAAAGTAAAATCAATATTCGCGGCATGGAAGGCAAGAACGTGAAAGTCCTTGTGGATGGCGTTCCTGTGGATAATGGAAATGGTTCACTTTCGATAAATGATATTCCTATTGACAAAGTTGATCGTATTGAGGTTTATAAGAGCTATGTGCCGGAACGTTTTGCAACGGATGGCATGGGCGGCGTGATTAATATCGTAACGCGCAATTTGCCCAAAAGTTCCATTGCGGGTTCGTATTCTTTTGGAAGCTTCAATACGCACAAGGTTTCGCTTGATGCAAAGTATGTGTGGGTTACCGATTCTGCTAAACAGCGTTCTGTAGAAACAGGGATTTCCGCCTATTACAATTATTCTGATAATGATTACAAATTTACGACACCGTACATGGATACAACGGTGACGCGAGAACATAACCATTATTATAGCTATAATATTGCGCCATTTGTGAACTTGAATAATTTCTGGTTCGATAAAGTTTCTGTTGGCGGCTCTTATGCCAAATCGTTTATGCAAGTGCAGGCGACTTCGCATCGAGTGGAAAAAATGACTATGGATGGAAATGGTCTTGGGCTTTCTTTGGGTGTTGAAAAGTCAAAACTCTTCTTGGATGGCTTGTCTGCGGGACTGTCTTTTAATCTTTCTGCATCTGACGCTAATTTAGTTGATACAAGCTCTGTGTATTTTTACAGTTGGGATAAGGGCGATACACGCGTGTCTGATGAACCTTTGGGAGAACGTGCTATTGGGGCGCCCTCTCTAGCCAAATACACCAAATTTTCCATTAATGTGCCGTGGAATGTCGCTTATTCCTTTAATGATAACCACTCCCTTACGTGGAGTGGCCTGTATAAGTATGATTCCCAGAAATTTAAGGATGAACTTACTTTGGTCCGGACAATCAATAATACGCCTTTTGACGGCTATGATTTTTCTATTGTGTCCGGTCTTTCCCTGGAAAATATTTTTTTTGATTCACGTCTCCAGAATGTACTTGGAGTGAAAGGCTTTTATTACAAGCTAAATGCCGATAATGAAAAAGACAAGATTACTCGATTGAAAAACGGGAATGTTGATAAAAAGGATTTTGGTTACAGTGAAAATATAAGATGGAAAATTATAGAATCCGTTGCATTACGTGCTGGTTTTCAGCATAGTTTGCGTTTTCCGACTCGTGATGAAATTTTTGGCGATGGACTTTATGTCGCTAGCGCTCCAACTCTGAAACCGGAAAAATCCAATAATTTTACGGCGGGCATTGATGTTGATTTGGATAAACTTCCGCTTATTCTGAAAATACATCTTGAATGGAACGGATTTTATTTACTCATGGATGATCGAATTTATATTAGCCCGTTTTCTTCTACGCCGCGTCCTTGCTATAATAGCTCAGGAACAAAGACGAAGGGCTTTGAAGTAGAAACAAACATTGATGTCAATGAGTATGTAAATCTTTCATGGAATATGACATTCCAGGATGTGCGTAGCCGAGAAGATGACCGTACGTATGGAATTTCAGAAGGATGGATTGTCCCGAATATCCCAAGATTTTATACAAATTTTGGAATAGAGTTCCATGCAGGGGATCTGTTCTTTGCTGAAGATTTCTTTAAAATCTATTGGCTTGCAAATTATACGGATGAATATTACTACTCTTGGAAAGTTTCGAAAAAGCAGAAACGTATAATTCCGAGTGCCTTTACACAGGATGTCGGTATTGAATATTCCATTATGGCGAATAGACTCTCCTGGAATTTTGAGATGCATAATCTTATGGATGTGACAGCCTATGATAAGTTTGGTGAATCCAAGATGGGCCGCGCGTTCTTTACAAAACTGAATTTTAACATATAAACAAAGGATAAAACATGAAAAACCTCTTTAAAAATATTTTCTTGGCGGCATCGCTGAGCCTTGTTCTGTCGGCTTGCGGTGATGATTCTGGTTCCAATGCTGAAGACAACGGCTCTGGAAAGGATTCTAAAGCCGCTAATTATGCACTTTCATTTAAAGTGGATAATGCTCAGTATTTTGGCGTTGGCAAGTTTACTGATAACCAAAAGAAGCTCGTTGAAAATTTTGATGAAGGTCCGTCTACTGGATCTGTAGCCTATTTTGACGGTGCTGTCTACACATTGATGGTGAGCGAGGATTTTTCGTCCACGACTTTGTCTCGCTATGAACTTGATAAGGATGGCCAAATGCCAGAGAAGGCCACGGCAACGTACAAGATTACGTCCGGCCCATCTCTTATGTTCATTTTTGTGGACAAAAATAAAATGTATATCGAAGAGCCGTATGGAGACAAGCTTACTGCTCTTAACCCGAAAACATTGAAGAAATTGGGCGAAGTGAAGTTTACACCGGATGAGGGCGCTCAGCTTGCGGCTCCGAGTTCTGCTGTTATTCGCGATGGCAAGGTTTATGTTTCGCTTGCACAGATGGTTGATATTGAACAGGGTGTCGGCTCTCCGTATGGAACCGTTGCTATTGTTGATATTGCTACAGATAAGGTAGAGAAAGTTATTAAGGAAGACAAGACAGCTTATCTTGGTATTTATGACGATATGAATAACACGATGGCTTTTGTTGATGAAAATGGCGATATCTACTTCTATGCTATGGCTATGTTCGGCATGCTCGGTGACGACTACAAGGAAGGATATGTTCGTATCAAGAAGGGCGAAACAGAATTTGATAAGGATTACGTCCTTCGCTTGAATGATTGTGCGTATAAGGGAAAGAGGGTCGAATTTGGTGGCCTTATGACAGGTGGTGCTTATGCGGGTGATGGTAAGTATGTTGCCTTGTTCGGTACTTTTGAAGACCCGTCAAATATGAACAATTATGAATGGCAGCCAATCCTGATTGATTTGAAGAAAAAGAAGATAACGAATCTTGACCTTGGTCCGACTCTTTCTTGGCTTGCCCCGTCAATCCACCTTGATTCGGATGGAACGGTTGTCTTTGGACATAACGACGGTAAAAAGTCCGCTATTTACCGTTATGATGCGAAGGCTGATAAGCTTGAAAAGGAAATGGATGTTTCTTCTGGCGATGCCTATTATATCGTTCCGCTTCAGGACTAATTAATTCACTAGGGATTTAAGACTCCTACTCTTCTGATCCAGACTCCCATAGAAGAAAGACAAGTATGGCGTGCCGAAAGGCACGCCATATTTTTTGGTGGCGGGGCATGTAATGCGCAATGATTGATGTGGAATGCAAAGGAACGAAATGCGAAAAGCGCCGGGCCAAATGCCCGACGCTAGTTTTTTACTAAGGAGAGTTTTTGACTACTAGATGAGAGAGATGAATTCCTTGATATTTTTAGCTTGGAGAATCTGGTCGATGCTTACGGTTTTCTTGAGGTCTAGTGCAATCTTGTCAACGAGTTTCATCAAGGTGATGGAATCTCCACCTATGGAGTAGAAGTCGTCATCAAGCGTGATGCCTGGATTCTCGAAAACGCTTTGCCAGAGCTCAAGCATTGCTTTTTCTTCATCGGAGATGTTTTCATTTGCGTTTGTGTTGCTTGCATTTTGTGCGGCCGCTGCGATTGGCGCTTCCGGAATCGGGAGCTGCTTTTTGTCGACCTTGCCGTTTGCAGAGAGCGGGAATGATTCCATCGTGATGATTCTTGATGGAATCATGTAACCCGTGAGGACTTTTGCAATTTCTGCACGGAGTACGCTTTCGGCATTTTCGACGGTTGCTCCAAGGACGTAGGCGATGATTTGCTTGCCGTTCCCTGGAACATCCTTGAGCGCGGCAACGGCTCGTGTGACTAGTCCCGTGTGCATCAAAGCGGCTTCGATTTCACCGAGTTCAATGCGAAATCCGTTGAGCTTGATTTGCGTATCGGAGCGTCCGAGGAATTCGATGAAACCTTCGGTTTTTAGCTTGCCCAAATCGCCGGTGCGGTAGATGCGGCCAAGTTTTGGGTGGTTGATGAATGCCTTGCTTGTCTTTTCAGGATCGTTGTTGTAACCCTTTGCAAGACCCACGCCGCCGATGTAGAGGTCGCCCTGAACTTCTGGCGGACAGGGCTTCAAATCTGCATTGAGCACATAGAACGTTTGGTTTTTCATCGGGTAGCCGTAAGGCACGCAGTCCCATTCTGGGCGCACTTCGCTGAACGGGTAGATGATGGACCAAATGGCCGCTTCGGTTGCGCCGCCGAGACTGATAAGGTCTGCCTTGCAACCAGCATTCTTTGATGTCGTGCAAATGTCAAGCGGGATGCGATCGCCCGAAAGGAGGACCTTGCGGAGCGAAAGATTGCTAGAATCATTTGTAGAAATGCGGTGCTTCATCGCCATGTCGAAAAGTACGGGAACAGAATTCCAGATGGTCACATTCTGCACACGGAGAACTTCGCAGACTTCGCGCATGTCGCGGGCGTCGCTCACTAATGCGAGTTTTGCGCCACTGCTGAGAGCGCCGAAAATGTCGTACACGGAAAGATCGAAGCAAATGGAAGAAATGCCGATGAGCGTGTCGTTTTCGTTGAGCGTGAGGCGTTCGTTAACATCAATAATCGTATTTGCTGTTGCGCCATGCTGCATGATGACACCCTTGGGCTTGCCCGTACTACCGGAAGTGTAGATGATATAGGCTTCGTCTTTGGGCGTGTTGATTGTTGGAAGAGGCTTGTCGTTGTAACTTAAGATTCCCTTGGATTCGAGATACGACTTTTTCAGCAGGAATTTGCAGTTGCCATCTTGCATGATGAAGTCTACACGTTCCTTGGGGTACGAAACATCGATGGGAACGTAAACGCCGCCTGCCTTGAGAATGCCGAGGATGCTTGCGATCGTTTCCGGGATGCGTTCGCCAAGGACGGCAACGCGGTCGCCGCGAATCACTCCGTTATCGTGGAGGTAATTGGCGATGCGGTTTGAAAGCGTGTCAAGTTCTGCGTAGGTAAGCGAAGACTCTTTCCCGACAACGGCTGTGCGGTCCTTGTATTTTTGCATGGCGTTGTTGACGAGTCCGTGTAATGTTTTTACAGGGGCTGCGCCAACAGTGGGGTTGTAACGGCTCCAAACGTTCCTGATTTCAGGGAAGTGCAATTTGTTTTCGCCGTTGGCAATGTAGCGGATGTTTTCGACAAAGTCCTTAAAAATTTGGTCGATAATTTCTGGATCGAAAATTTCCTTGACGACGTCCCAGGTGACATAGAGCTTTTGGCCCATTTCTGCAATTTGGTTGTCGATGAAAATTTGCGGAGTCTGTGAAATGGAATAACGCAATTTGCCGAGAACTTCGTAATAGTTTTCAGGGGCATCAAACAGAACACAAGTGAATACGACGGGCAAAATGGCCTTGCCGAACTGGTTCCTTGATTTGGCGAGCTCGCGCATGATTTCGGTGCCGTCGTAAGACAAGTGCTCAAGACCGTCCATGATTCGTGTCTGCACATCAGAGGCTTGTTTCCACAAGTCATTTTCGTTCATCGAAAGTGCGAGTGGCAAGAGCTTCGTAAAGTCACCGATGATTTTTTCGACATCCTTGTGGAATGGCTTGCGTTCGAATGCGGTCAAGTTCAGCACCATGTCTTGCTGGTTGCTCCAGCGCTCAAGAACCTTGGCATAAATGGTGCAAAGCAGTGCCGATGGCGAAAGGCGATGTTCTTTGGCGACCTTCTTGAAATTACTCCAGGTCTTTTTGCAGATAACATCTTGCTTTCGTGTAATCGTGTATTCGGTACAGTCCGAAATTTTTTGAGCGAGTGGCACATGCGGGTATTCGGGGAATGTCGGCAAGCGTTCCATCCAGTACGCTTTATCTTCTTCGTAACGCTTTTCGTCACGAGAACGAGAAAGGTCGCGGACGTAGCGCTCGTAGGAGTAGCCGATGTGTTCCTCGAAAGGCTGCTTACGCAAAATGCGTCCCAAATCCGAGAAGAAGATTTGCATACTGTCGCCATCGCAAACCATCAAATCGAAGCTCACAAAAACCGTGCGGGTGTCCTCGCCGTAGTCGACGGCCTTGAATGTGAATAGAGGCCATTCATCGTGCTTGTAAATATGATGTGAAAGCTCGTTTCGGATTTTGAGAGTTTCTGCTTCGCGTTCTGCCGGGGTGCAGTTCACGACTTCCATCTTGTAGTCGGGAACGTTGGTGAGAACCTTCTGCGTACCATTCGGGAGGAAGATGGCGCGGAATGCGTCGTGCTTTTTCACGACTTTTCGGATGGCATTTTCGATTTCGGGAATGGTGTATTGCGATTCGATTTCGAAGTAATAATGCGCATTGTACTTGCCGAGTTCAAAGTGATCGTTGCGACCGTTCAGATAGGCAAGCTGAACACCTGTCATCGGAAATTCTCTGCCTTTTCCGGATTCGCTAGAATCTGTGGCGGATAACGCCTCGGTGGCGCTTTTAGGAACAATCATGTCTTCTACAGATTCGGCAAAATCCCTTGCATTTTGTGCGTTCAAAACGGAGACGAACGGAACACGGATTCCGTATTTTTGGTCAATGCGTTGTGCGATTCGCTGGGCTTTGATGGAGTCACCGCCGAGCTCAAAAAAGTCGAGGTTGCAGTCGATTTCCTTGAGCTCAAGGACTGTTTTCCAAATGTCGATAATTGCGGATTGCGTTTCGGTGAGGACTACCGGTGCTTTGGTTTCCGCTGCGTTTGCTGTGGTTGCGGAACCTGCGGCAAGATTCTGCATCAGCGTTTTGCGATCAAGCTTTCCGTTAGAAGATAACGGCATTGCATCCAGATGGATGAACTTGTGCGGAATCATGTACACAGGCAGGAACTGCGAAAGCTCATTCTTGAACCATTCTTTATCCTGTTGCGTGCCGGTGTAGAATGCGACAATTTGCTTGTTCGTGTCCAGAACGACGATGGCGCTATCAACGGACGCGATGGCGTTCATGCGTTGCTCAATTTCGCCGAGTTCAATTCGGTAACCGCCAACTTTAACTTGGCTGTCCTTGCGTCCGAGGAATACGACGTAACCGTTCGACGAAAAACGCCCGAAATCACCGGTCTTGTAAATGCGTCCGAATTTCGGATGCTCGATGAATGCGGCTTTCGTCTTTTCTTCGCTATTGGCGTAACCTTGGGCCACGCCTACGCCGCCGATGTAGATTTCTCCCTGTACTTCGGGCGGACAGATTTCAAGGGATTCATTCAGAACGTAAATAGTCTGGTTTGCAAGCGGGTATCCGTAAGGAATGCTTTGCCATGATGGATCCACTTGCTCAATCGGGAAGTAGATGGACCAAATGGATGCTTCGGTAGCACCTCCTAAACTGTAAATTTTGGCATTGGGAAAATGCTTGCGGATGCGTTCCGGGAGCGAAACGGAAATCCAGTCGCCACTCAAGAGAACGGATTTGAGTTCGTTATTGGTGTAGGATTCATCAAGGCTGTCGATGAAAAGTTCCATGCCGGCAGGGACGGAATTCCACAAGATGTTTTTGGAGCTGTCCATGAACTTGCGGATTTCATCGGTTTCGCGAATGTCTTTTGCAATGTTGAGCTTGCCGCCTGCAATCAATGTGCCGAAAAGGTCGTAAACGGAAAGGTCGAAGCAGTACGAAGAAAGTCCGAGAATTGTAGAATGCTCGTTTACGCCCATGCGCTCATTGATGTCGATGATGGTGTTCATCATTGCTGCGTACGAAATAAGCACTCCCTTCGGGACGCCTGTGCTTCCGGAAGTGTAAATGACGTAAGCGGTCGCATTAAGGTCTGGATTCGGTGCAAAATCAGCGCGTTCGCGGGTTGGCGATTCTACAAGTTTTTGCGGTTCTACCAACAGCTTGCAATTGGAATTCTTGACAATGTAATTCTTTCGATCTTCGGGCCATTTGGCGTCAACAGGAATGTATGTCGCGCCAAGTCCCATCGTGGCTAAGATTGTAATGACGGTTGAAAAATTCTTTTGCGAGAGAATGGCAACGGAATCGCCACAAGTCACGCCCTGCATTTTGAGCATGAACATGGCCTTGCGTATGGAATCCTCGAGTTCGCCATAATTCATGGTGGTCATGACGCCGTCTTGCAATGCGATGTTGTCGCGGAACTTGGCGAAGGAACGCTGCAAGTATGCAATCGGGTGCTCAATGCTGAATGCTTTTGCGGTGCTGTTGTAAGCTTCTACTCTTTTTTCAACACTGATGATGGGGCTTGTAAAGTCTGCGCTATCTGCAAATTTTTCAATGGACTCACCGTAGAATTGGAACATTTCGGAAATGAAATCTTTCGGGAAAATCTTTTCAAGATAGTCCCACGAAATCATGAGTCCGCCATCGTGCGTTTTGCAAATCTGGTTATCGATGCTGACTTGCGATGTCTGCGATTGTACATAATTGACTTGCAGTCCTTGCGGTTCAGGGAGCCTGCCGAAGAGCATGCTTGTAAAGACAATCGGCATCGGGTTTTCTTTGTCAATTTGCTTTTGACGAATCAAGTCGCGGATGACTTCGACGCCTTCGTAAGCGCTGTGGTCGATGCGTTCGTACATGCGGTCGCGAACTTTCTGGAGCGTGTCGCGAACGTTCAAGCCTTCAAGTGCTTTTGATGAAAAGTCAAAGATGACGTTGCTTGTGTAATCGCCGATAATGTGGTCCATGCCTTCAATACCATAAGGACGGTTGAGCATGGTGATGTTGACGGAAAAATCACCGCTTTCGCTGAATCTTGCGAGCGTTTTTAAGTAAAGGTAGAAGAGGACTACGCTGGAGGTGACGCCGTTTTTGCGGGCGGTGATTTCCATTTTACGGAGCGTTTCTTTGCTGAACTTTCTTTGAACGCGGTTGCAAATATTGGCTTCGTTGTCGTTTGTGCTTATAACGGGGAACTTCGGTGCTGCGGGAATATTGGCTTCGAGCTTGTGCCAAAATTCTGCATCGTTATCGTGTTTGGTGGAATCCTTGCGAGACTTGATCCAATCGATGTATTGCTGATTATTGTCGAAGTCGAATGATGGTAAAACACCTTCATGGTAAAGTGAAAAAAATTCAGAGGCGAGTCCCTGTGCGCTTAACCCGTCAATGAACATGAGTTCCAAATCGATTGCGGCGATGGAACGCTTTTCGGTAGAAATGTTTGTAATGTCAAATAGCGGCCACTTGCCGAGATCGCGCATTTCGGTTTGCGCGCGTAAACGCTTCTGTTCGAGATGTTGTTTCAAATCGCTCTCTGCAACGGCTTCGCGTGTAATCTTGAAGTTCTTGCAGATGTCCTTGGCGAGGATGCACTGGTTTTCGTCTTCGACAAATGCTCGGAGCGCTTCGTGCTTTTCAATGAGCTTGCGGATACATTCTTCAGCCTTGTCGATGTCTAGAGCGTGTTCTACTTCAAAATAGATATGGGTAGAATTGACAGAACCATGGAAATTCTGCTCACGCCCTAGACGGTAGGACTGCTGCATTGGCGTCAAGGGAATTTTTTTTTCGACCTCGGCTCCGTTGCCGAGTTTTTCTTGAATCTTGTCAACCAAGTCGCCGATGGTTTCTGCCTTGACTAAGTCTAGCATGCCGAATTCTATGCTCAGCTGATTTTTGATTTCTCCAAGGAATCGGAACATCTGGATGGAATCTTCAAAAACCTCGTAAAGAGATGTGTCTGTTTGAACGTTCTGTTTTAAAATTTGATTGACGATTTCAAGAATTTCTTTTTGCGAAAATTGCGACATAAAGTCTCCTTAAATTTTACCTTCTTTGTAGGCGGCGTACAATTTTTCTTTTGCGATTTTGCCGGTGCCTGTGAGAACCAACGATTTGAGCGGGATGACTTCTTTTAAGCCGAATCCCATTTCGGAGAAAACGTGATCTTTGAGAGACTTGACGTTTACTTTTTCGGGTTCGCCGTATTCAACGAAGAGGTAAATGTAATTGGTGGATGCGGCTGAGTCGTTCACACCACAAGCGGCACAACGGTAGCCGAATTTAGAAGTGACAACTTGTTCAATGTCGCGCAAATAAATGTTTTTGCCGTGGATAAAGAACATGTCTTTTTTACGGCCTACAACGTATAAGAGACCGTTGCTCAAAAAGCCTAAGTCGCCTGTGTCGAGCCAACCGTCAACGAACATGTCGGATGAATCTTTGTTCAGGTAGCCTGTGCAAATGTAGTCACTGAAAACTTGGATGCTTCCGACGGTGTTATCTGGAAGAACTTTGTTATCGTCGTCGCAAATGCGGATTTGCATTTCGGGGATGGCTCGGCCTTGACAGACAATGTCCTTTGCATTTTCGCGAAGACCTTTCATGTCGAAGTCAATGCCTGCAGTCACTTTATTGATATCAAGTTCCGGGTATTCGTGGTCCATGTTGAACGTTACGGCGCCCAAAGCTTCTGTAAGTCCGTAAAGCGGGACGATGGCGTGTTCGTGCATTCCAAATTTTGCCATGGTTTGCGTGAATTCGGCAAGAACCTTTTTCGAAAGCGGCTCACCGCCATTCAAGATAAAATCAATGCAAGACAAATCCCAATTTTCGCTACCGTCCATTGCCTTCAAAAGAAGCGGGTAGGCAAAATTCGGTGCAGATGTCTTTGTAGCGCGAGTCTTGCTGACTGCATCAAACCATGATTTTGGATTCTGGATGAATTCTGCGGCGTCCATGTGAACGGCGCCCGTCTTGTAGTACATCGGGATGGTGATGAGCGTGACAATTCCAAAAGCGTGTTCAAGTGGGAGCCATTGCAACCATGTATCCTTTGAACTTGTCTTTAACGCGATGTTCAGATTCTTGAGCATCAGAAGGAATCTTTCGTTGGTCATCATGACGCCCTTCGGGTCGGAGGTGCTGCCGGAGGAGTAAAGAACGAGCGCGAGCGCTTTAGGGTCTACATCGACATATTCAATTTCGGTGGGCAAGTTTTGCGGGTATTCTGTGATTTCTTCGGGAACGACAATCAAACGGTTCAAATCGCATTCTTTCCAGAAGAACTTGATGAATTCTGCTGTTTCGGTGTCAGCGATGATAGCCGCTTGTGGATTGGCGTTTGCCACGCGAATTAAACGGGTTACGTGGTCTTTGCTGCGGGCGGCCGTCAATAAAACGGGGGCGATTCCCATGCTCAATAATGCATAGAAATTTCCCATGAAAGCTTTTTTTGAAGCTCCGTTGATTTGGAAAATGACAAGATCGCCTTGTTTTAGCCCAGCCTTTTCGAAAGTATGTCGTGCGCAAAGAATGCGTGTTTTGAGTTCGGCTTTCGAAAAATTTGTTGCAATTCCGTTTTTCATTAGAATGATGCGAGAATCGCATTCGAGATATTCTTTCAGTTTTTGATTAAGCGAGGGCAAGTTTTGCATTGCGGGGTTCTCCTATTAAAAAGTCGAAAAGATCAATTTTGGTGAGGATGTTGACTGGCAAAAGTTCTGCACAGTAAGCGGTGATGACCGATTTCTCGCTATCGACAACTTGCATTTTGGCGTATCTGTAATCGAACAGGTTTTCGTCGTAGTCCGAAAAATCAAGGCTTGCGATGTTGTTGTCGATTCCTGTGCCTGTGTATTTGAGGAAGCTCTCCTTCATCGACCAGAAACGGGCAAAAGTGCGTGCTTTGTCATTCGAGTTTTTTATGGCATGCTGTTCAGAGGGGTGCATTGCGCTTTTAATGCAATCGAGGTTGGCGGGGTCGATGTCTGCGATGTCAACGCCTACGGGTGAACTTGCGAGAGCGCAAACAACACCTTCGGTGGAGTGCGATAAGCTGAATTGCAGTTCCGGCATTCCCTTAATAAACGGTTTTCCGTAAGGGCCGAATTCAAATTCTATTTTTTCGTCAATGTCTTTTTCTTGGATTAAAGCGTAACGCAAGAGGATGTATGCCAATGCCGAAAGCTTGCGATCCTTGAAATAACGGTACTTGTCAACTCGCTTGGCTCGCTGTTCGCTTAGCAATGGCCATAATCCGGCCAAGTCTAGTTCCGTAAAAGATTCTGTTCCTGTGAAAATGTATAGCATTTACAAAACCTCGTCCCATTTTTCAGTGAGCAGTCTTTTTAGTAAACCGACGTTTGATGCAAACATTTCTTTCAGAGTCTCTGGAGCAAATGCAGGTTCCGCGTAATCCCAGTTGACCGAAAGTCTCCCGTCAAAATTGGTGACCTGATAATCTAACACCACTTGCGGAGTCTTGCTCAATGCGTATATTTGGCGCAGTCCATCGGGCATATCGCTGTTGGACTTTTGACCGTTTTCGAGTACGCATGTAATCACAATGGGCATTTGTGCGCGCATCGGCGAAAGCCCTTCCTTGAACTTGAGAATCTTTGTGCCATCATACGTGTGGAATCGTACAAGTTGCCACAAGTCTTTTTGAACGCTTTGGACGCATTCCAAGAAGTTTTTGCATTTCTTGGAAAGCGTGATGAAAGCGATGTTCGTGAAATCTCCGACGACCGAATTGATGTCCTTGTGGAGCGGCAAACGGTTGAATATGGTGGAGTTGATGGTGAGCGAATCGTTCTTGCAGAACCCGAGAAGCGCTTTTAGATAGGCGGTGCTGATGACTGCCGCCGGTGTCGTGCGGTATTCGCGGCATCTCTGCTGGAACAGTGCAAATTCGTCAACAGACAATTCTCCTGAAATACGAGCAAAACGGTGATTGTGAATTTCGGAAAGTGGCTTGGCATATGGCAAGTCGGGTTCGCATACCAATTCATTGATTTTAGATTTCCAGAAAGCTTCGGCTTGCGAATAATCTTGCTGACTATCGAATTTGATCAAGTCGCTGCAATAATCTTTGAATCCGTAATCAATCCATTGTACGGTTTCGCCGCGGTAGAGCTTGAACATTTGCGAAAGCGCAATTTTTGCGCTCCAAGCGTCCATAATCATGCAGTCAAAATCGAAATGCAAAACGTCATTTTCGTTCGGGACTCGCGAAACGCGCATTGTAAAGAATGGCCAATGATTTAAAGGGTAAATGTGGTGGCTCCATTCCTTGCGTTTTTCGAGCCGTTGATTGGCCGATTCCAATTCGACAATTTCGATAGAGTATTTCGGTGCGGTCTCAAGAACGCGTTGCGTACCCTTTGCAGAGATTACAAGTCGAAGGGCGTCGTCGTGGGCAATGACTTCGTTCCATGCGTTTTCAATCCGTGGAATGTCTATTGTTTCGCCGATTTCCAGCTCCATGTAATAATGGGTGTTTATGCCACCAAGATCGTAAACGGGATCGCGACCGACGAGGTACGATTTTTGAATGGACGAAAGCGGGAATGCGTTTGATTCTTCTGCGGCAATTTTTTCGAGATGTGCGACGATTCCGGCCTTGTTGGCTTTTAGGCATTCCCTGTCTTCGACACTGAGCGATCCGTTTGCAGCGCGGAACTTGAGCTTGCCTTCGTCTAGCCAAAGCGTTACGCCTCGGGTCGCAAATTCGTTAATAAGGTGTGGAATATCCATGTCGCATCACCTCGAAAGCTTCTTGTAGTTGAGTTTGTCTGCAATTGCCTTGACGTATTCGGGATTGGAGAGGCAAGTCAAGTGGTTTCCTGGAATGGGGGACACCTCCAATTCGCCGAGGCAAAGCTCGTCCCAATCGTGGTAGAGAATGTCGAAGTAACGGTAGATGCCATCGTCGTTATGGGCCTTGAAGTATCTCAGGTTTCCGAATAATGGTGCGGGCGTAAAGTCCGTCATGACGTTGAATCCCTGGTTGAACATACGTACAAGTCTTTCGAATGTACTTCTATCGGCGTTTTCGCCAAAAGCGCTTGTGTATTTGATGCACAAATCCAGTTTTTCGTCATCGGACATGTGCATGAAATCGACAAGTTTTTCTCCGGAAGTGAACTCCTTGGACAAAAGTTCGATATCCTTATCCGTGATAATCTTCTTGTTGGTCGAACTCATCATCTTGTTGAACGTGACGACGAAATCTTCAATGTTGAGTCCCCATTTGTTAAAATCGACTCCGATCATTTCTGCAAAGAAGATGTCGCGAACGGTATTCGTCTTGCATTGGAACCCGAGACGGCTTCCGTCGATGATGCCGAAATCGATGACTTCTATGCCCTTGTCAATGAGGCGTTCGGCCATTTCGATGCCGACGGGGCTTATGTAGCAGTAGGTAATAATCTGAACTTTTTTGTAATTTGTTGCAAGAACGGCTTCCGCAAACTTTTTAGCGAGAGTCGGGCCGACTTCCTTGGGTTTCAGCTTGCAGAATTCATCAAGGTCGTTCAATCCGAAGAAAAGAATTTCACCAAGGTCTTGCTGAACGAGCTGTTCTACAAGAATGTTGAATTTATCTGCGTTCCAGAAAATGGCCGGCAGCAAAATGCGAAGACAATCGTTGTTGGGCTTTCCATAATGAATGGTCTTGAGCATTTCGCGTTGTTTAGAATTTTCATTCTTTGGCTTTTCAGTTAGGAATCTAACAGTGTCTTTTACGGTGGGTTCGTCAAGCATCTGCTTTAAAAGTGCATCGAACGGAACCTTTGAGGCAATTCCGTTTCTGAGCGTTGTGGCGACCTGCGCCATGGTCAAGGAATCTGCGCCAAAATCGTAGAAGTTGGAATCCAATCCCAAATTATCAGATTTGAGAGCCTTGGACCAAATTTCCAGAATTTCCTTTTCGAGCGGAGTCGTTGGAACGCTTGAATCTGTAGTGCTGTTCTTGGCTGCACTTTCCTTGTTGGCAACGAAAAATTCGACAATCTTTTTACGGTCAATTTTTCCGTTGGCGGACAAAGGCAAGTGTTCTACAGGCGAGATGATGGACGGAATCATGTAATGCAACAGGAACTTGTCCAAGTATGATTTTAACGATTCGTCGGAATACCCGGCCAATGTTTCAATCATGGCGTAGATTTCCTTGTGGTCCGGGGCGACAACGACTGCGGCGTTGTTTATGAATTCATAGTCGCGCAGGACATTTTCAATTTCGCCAAGCTCGATGCGGTGTCCGCGAATTTTGACCTGATTGTCTTTGCGGCCTTGGAACTCGATTTCGCCACCAGGGAGATAACGACCCATGTCGCCTGTCAAATAGACGTGTTCACCAGTGCTTGGAAGGTCTACAAACTGTGCGGCAGTGCGTTCTTCATCGAGGTAGTAGCCGAGGGCTACGCCATCGCCGCCAAGTGCAATCTGCCCAGTAACCATTGTCGGGCACGGTTCAAGATTTTCGTCCAGAATATGCATGGTCTGGTTTGCGAGCGGGCGGCCGTATGGCAAAATCTTGAGACCGTCATCCGGATAGTAACGGTGGTAATTGGACCAAATCGATGCTTCCGTTGCGCCGCCGAGGCAGATGACATCCACGTTGGGCGCAAATTTGCGGATCTTTTCGGGCATATCCACAGGAATCCAGTCGCCAGAAAGGAATACTTCCTTGAGTGGGAGCGGTTCTGCAGAACTCATGCTTTCCACAAAGTTGAGGAGCATCTTCATCAACGCCGGTACTGTATTCCATACGGTGATGTTATGCTTGTGGATTAATGCTTCCCAAGCTTCAGGGTTCATGTAATCTTCGGCTGTCGGGAATATGACCGTTCCGCCGTGAGCGAGAATGCCGAAAATGTCATAGACGGAAAGGTCGAAGTTGAGCTGCGAAAGTCCAAGAACGGCATCGTCGGCAGTGACATTGAAACGGTCGTTCATGTCGTCGATGGTGTTCATGGCTCCTTTATGCGTAATGACAACGCCCTTCGGCTCGCCGGTGCTTCCGCTTGTGTAAATGATGTAGGCGATGTCTTCGGGAATGCGCTTCGGGAATGTCGTTGTATCGATGGCTGTGGCATCATTGCTGAGCGTGTCAACATTTATTGTCGTAAGCTTGTTTTCAAGGAGCGCTTCGTCTGTAGAAATGCCAATGGCAACTTTTGCACCTGTCTTCTTGACGATCTTTTCGGCACGACCCTTGGCCTTGGCGGCTGCGATGGGAACGTAAATGGCGCCAGCGTACAGAATGCCAAAAACAGCGACGATTTGCCATGACGATTTTTCCATCAGCACGGGGACGCAATCTTGTGGCTTTACGCCGAGCTTGATCAGCTTGCTTGCAAGAACTTTGGCACGTGCGTCAAGTTCTTCAAATGTGAATTTTACATGGCCGTCGTCAATGGCGATTTTTTTCGGAGTGCGTTTGACGCTTTCGATAAAATCATCTTGCAGCAAACGGACATTCCATTTTTTCTTCGTATCGTTTGCTTCAAAGCGCTCGGCGGCATCGCGTGTCGGGAGCGCAATTTCTGCAATGTTTTCCCAGTCTGCGTTTTCATTTGCCAATGCGAGCAAGCGCTTTTCAAAGGCTTCAAACATGGCTTCGAGTACGCCAGCGGGGAATACGCCTTCGCGGTAATCCCAGTTGACTTGTAAGCCGAATGCGCCGTCCATCACCTGACAGTCGATGAATGTCTGCGGAGTCTGTGAAATGCCGCCGGAAAATTCACCGCGTAGAGGCGATCCAGAATCGGCAAGGCCAATCGCGCTCGTGTAGACGATCGGCATCGAAAGGCTAGATTTTTTGCTTTGTCTTGAAATTTCGCGCATGACCTCGACGCCGCTGAAAAGGCGATTGTCCAGGTCTTCGAATAGACGTGCATTGAGTCTGCGTGTGCGAACGAGGAAGTTCTCGCGCTTGGACAAATCAACTTCTAACAGGCTGAGCGAAGTGAAGTCTCCGACAATGTCCATGACTTTTTCATGAAGCGGGAGGCGGTTCAGAACGGTCATGTTGATGCAGAAACGCTTGCTCTGGCTCCATTTGGCCAAAACATCTGCATAGCACGAAAGTATGGGAACGGTAGGCGTGAGACCGTATTGCTTTGCGCGCGTCTTCATGCGGTTCCAGGCGTCTGCCGGAATGCGCAGGAACTTTCTGCCGAAAGAATCTTTGGATTCGTTTGCCGGAAGTTTCGGAAGTTCTGGAGCTTCGGGCAATTCCGCAATGCGGTTCATCCAATAGCTCTTTTCTTTTTCGTATCGAGCACTAGACTTGATTTTCTTTTCTGCAATTAGGTAGTCACGGAAAGAAACTTCTTCTTCGCCCGAAACGGCGATTCCGTCAAAATAGGCGGCTTCAAATTCGGCAACGAGTTTCCAGATGCTTGTCCAGTCCGCAAGCAGAAACTCGATAGAGAAATGAAGGATGGCCCCTTCTGCGCTTCGGCTAACGGCAAGCCCGAACATAGGCCATTTGCCGATGGTGTATGCGCGGCTACCCATTTCCTTGCGGAAATTTTCAAAAGCGGCTGCTTTTTCCGGGTGCTTTACCAAATCCCATTCTGGGATTTCTAATGTCGGGATTTCCTTGAGTACCTGCTGGAATCCGCCTTCGTTAATGACGGCGTGCAGCATGTCGTACTTTGCGACAAGAGCGTTCCAGATGTCCCTAACTTTTTGAGTGTCCAGTTCTTGATACTTTATTTCGAGATACACGTGGCATGCAACACCGCCGTATTCGAAAGTCTTGCTGCGGCCAAGCATGTAGGCAGACTGTACGTCCGTTAACGGGAACGGTTCGTAACGGTGTGTACGGTCGATGACGAATGTATTTTCGTTTGCGCTCTTGTTCAGCTGTTCAATGATTTCGGCCTTGTGTGCTTTCAGTTGGCTTAAGACTTCTGGGGTCATCAATTCTTTAGAAGCCTTGTAGCGCAGCTTTTCTCCATCCATAAAAAGATGGATGCCGGATTTTTCAAAGGATTCGATGAGGGCTTCGATATTGTTCATTATACATTCTCCCCGCTAAATTTTTTGATATCGTTAGACGGAATGTAATGATGACCGTCTGGGTGGATGATTTTTGCAAAGCTGAAGGCGCTTGTAAGCTCGTTCCATTTCTTGGAAACTTGAATCTGTCGCTGTGCGAGTGGCGCTAAATCGACATGGTTGTCGATCATCGATTCCAACTCCAGGATGTTGTCTGCGATTCCCTGCTTCCAGTCTCCGAAAAGCGCCTGGTCAAAGTGCTTTGGACTGTAATTGCCTAGCGGTTCTATGGTGTTTTCAAGAACATAGGCCGGCATATTCTTTTGGTTCTCGGGATTGTACAAAGACTTAGGAATATGCATTCTCGGCTTCCACAAGACGGGGCCGAAGGTATCTTCAAGGATGAGGCGGCCTGATTCGTACACGAAGGCGAAATTGTGCAACAGGTGCTCGTAATTGTCGCGGTCTTCCGGGAAAACCTGGTTGTTGTATTCCAGCATGATTGGAATATCATCCAGTTTTCCGGTCAAGATGTCGAATGGACCGACGGCATCGGCAACGCTATCTACGACAAACGAAAAAATGGATGGCAATGCATGCGAAAGGATGTCGATTGCGGGGTAGGAAACCTGCGGGCAGAATGCGCCCTTGATGTAAAGCGGCAACTCTTTCTTGTTCAGCTCGTTTGCGATACGGATGAAACGCGAGACTTCAGAAAGCTTTGGGTAAAGATCGCAGACTTTGTAATAAACATTGTTGCGCTTTGCGGCTCTAAAGCAGAGCGAAACATCCTTCAAATGGATCGGCTGTTCCTGAATGACATTGACGCCTTTGTTCATAAAACGGATGGCGAGGTCCGTGCCGATGCCGCCAATTGTACCTGAGCTGATGACGACGCATGCAATGTCAACTTGAGGAATTTGGTCAAATTCGGTAATCAGCGGAATGCCGTAGGTGTCGGCACATTTCTTGGAACGCTCGCTGCCTTTACCATATAAGCCTACCAGTTCAAATCGCTCGGGCATGCTTTGAAGAGCGTGGATGTAAAACTGCCCAAAAGTGCTTCCGCACACGATGACTTTTTTTCGTTGCATTTTAAATTTCTCCTTCAATTTCATCACTCACGTTCTTTGTTACGCATGAAAAGGATTGTATATTGCTTAGCTTGTTGATGATGTCGTTACTTAAGTCCGTTTCGCCCAGAAGAAATTCTTGATGGGGGAGTTCTTTTTCTAGGACCGTTATGACCGTAGCGCCGGCTACAGAACCTGTTAACTGCGAAGGCGCAAGTCCCGAAATGATCAATTGCTTTTGACAATCGGCTCCATTTGCGGTTCCGTCAATGTTGCAGACAAAGATGGCGTTTTCGCTTTTTCCGAAGCAGTCAAGCTGGGTTGAACGGCAAATTTCCTCGATCGTCTTTTCTGGATTTTGCTTGTATTGTGACCTTGCAGAATCCAAAGTTCTTAAGGTGCGCTCGCCGCCAAGGCACATCTGGAAACGGGCTTCCCTGAATCCGATTTTCTGGACGACCGCAGCTGATTCTTCATCAAAGTATGGGAACGCTTTGAATGTTCCAAGAAAACTTTCCAGGACATCGGCTGGGCTTGTTGTTGCTGGCGTGAATGGCTGCAATTCGCCATCTTTCCAGTAGCTCATGGAATGGTTAGTGCTTTCGAAAATGCCTTCCATGTAATCGCGGGCGGCCGTGTACGAGAAGGAACCGATCCCGCCGTAATAGAAATCGCACTTTTCGACAGAGTCGAAATGTTGCGCTAAATACTGCGGAATGAGTCCAGAAAGCCCGGGAATGCTCCCTGCACCGTAAATGATGGGAGTGCTGTATTTTCCCTTGCGATAACCGACAATTCCTAAATGGACTACAGGAACTTTTGCAACGGAGGCAATGTCGTCCATTTGCAAGGCGTCTTTTTCTGAAATCTTTGTGCAGTCCAGGATGCAATCGCACCCGGTTATAAACTGCTCAATGCGTTCTTTATCGGATACGTCAACTTTTACCCAGTCCGCATTTGCAAATTCTTCACGAATTGTGGAATCGACTTTATCGATGTTGCGTCCGCCAATGCGAAGCTTTTGCGAACTGTTGACCTTGATGAATCTCGTTGCCCAAACTCCGATGTTTCCGTATGCACCGAGAATACCGATCATATTTCACCCTCTTCAATGTCGCCGAGCGCGTTGATTCGTTCTTCAAAAATGAGGGCGAGGTCGTGCAATTCCGCGTTCTCAAAAAATTCACGGAGCGAAATTTCGACGCCGAACTGCGTATGGATCTTTTCAATGAATCGCGTGGCCAGAAGGCTATCGCCACCGATTTCAAAGAAGTTGGCGTGTCGGTCGATTTTCTCAAGTGAGAGTAACGACTTCCAGATGTTCGCAAGTTCTTTTTCGCGCCCTTCGTAGTTTTCGTTTACATCGACGGTAATTGTCTTTTTCAAATATGCGGTAATTGTCTTGCGGTCCACCTTGGCGTTTGCCGTGAGCGGGAACTTGACGAATATTTCTGTTCTAGACGGAATCATGTACGGAACGAGATTCGTCTTCAGGTATTCATCAAATTCGCTGCCGAGAAATTCCTTTGCGTTAGCGGATTTTTTTGCGATAATCGTCTGTACAAAGTGAGAATTGTTTTCAAGCGAGATGGTTTCAAATGGCAATTCCTTGAAAATGGATTCCCATTCTTCATCCGTCAAGAGTGACGTGAAACGGCGCAAGCGCGTATACTTGGCAAAGCCGTTTTCCAGAACGGCAGAACTTACGATGGCGACCGGGTCGAAATTCTCGAAATCGAGAGCCATGAACTTTCCGCCTTTTTTGAGAATCATGTAGGCAAAGGAAATGGCGTCGGCGGGGTTGTTGTACGTGTGCAAAAATCCTGCATCAATGATCAAGTCGTAAGATTCTAATTCCTGTACGCATGCGCTGAGGTCCAGCTGCTTGAATCTGAGATTGTCTTTCCAGTTACGCAGTGTATCGCGGGCTTCGTCAAGCATGCCTGTGGACTCGTCAAACAACGTAATTTCCATTCCGTTCTTTTGGTAGCGATTCAAGAATTCTTGTACGCCAAGCCCAGAACGAGCATTCAGGAATGCGATCTTCTTGATGTCGTCAGCGGCGGCTGTCGTGACGGCCTTGCCGATGAAAGTCTTGAACGCTACACTTTCGCAAAGCAATTTTTCTGGAGCGAAAAATTTGTTGATTAAAAGGTCCGTTTCCGGGCGGTTGCCGAGAAGCACGTTTTTCAGCAATTCAACATTTTCAGCGCTGTTCAAATTTTTTGAAAAATCAGATTCTACACTCGGACGGATGCTTTCAAAGCCGTTTTTGAAAAGCCAATTGTTCCACAGTGCAAACGCGTTCTTTGATTTTTCCGGGATCACCTTGATACTGGAACGGATGTCGTGAATCAGTGCGGCGACGGCGTTGGTGCGCTCTGGCAGATTTTCGTCTTCGTATTCCTCAACAAACTTATAATCGTACTTTGCAATTTTTTCTTTATTCAGTGCGGGGATGACCGCAGCGACAATTTCCTTTTTGGTTCCGTTTTCGACAACGACTGCGGCGGCGTTGACAATGTTTGATTTTTTCTTGATGACGTTTTCGATTTCGCCAAGTTCGATGCGGAAACCGCCGAGCTTGATCTGTGTATCGAGACGTCCCAGGAATTCTGAATTTCCATCAGCCATCATGCGGACTTTATCGCCTGTCCTGTACCAGCGTTCACCATTTTCAACGGGGAAGCGCTCCTGCGTCAAATTCGGTTGATTCAAGTAGCCTTCAGCAACGCCTACGCCGCCAATCCAGAGTTCGCCCGCTTCACCGGTTGGACATTCCTGACCTTTTTCGTCCATGACCTTGATTTTTTGATTCAACAAGGCCTTGCCGTAAGGGATGGATTTCCATTCTGGATTCAATGTGTTTACTTCGTACCAAACGGACCAAATAGAGACTTCTGTAGCGCCACCGAGTGAGATAAATCGAACACTTGGCCAAAGTTTTTTTGTGGCGCCGAAAAGCGGGAGCGGAATCCAGTCGCCCGAAAGCATCACGGTCTTTAGCGGGATTGTGCTTGCCTTGTCGCCTGCGACAATCGTGAACATTTCAAAAAGTGCCGGGACGGAATTCCACAAAGTCACTTTTTGATCGCTTGCGATCTGTTTCCAGATGCTTGCTTCTTTTTTAGTTTCTTCAGAGAGGACAATGACCTTTCCGCCCAAGGAAAGCATGCCGAAAATGTCATAAACGGAAAGGTCAAAGTCTAATTCTGAAATCGCCATACAGGCGTCATTTGCTGTTAAATTAAAGCGCGCGTTGATGTCGCGGATGGTGTTGCTTGCGCCACGATGTGAAATCATCACGCCTTTCGGAACGCCCGTTGTGCCAGAGGTAAAAATGATGTAGGCGAGGAGCGAAGGGTCTTCGACAATTACATCTTCGATCATCGGAATATTTTGCAGAGCTTCATCGATGGCGATGACCTTCCAGGCCGTATTTTCCTTGCGAATTTGTTCTGCGTGTGCATCATCGGTGATGATTGCAGAAATTTTTGCAGCGTCAAAAATCTTGTGCATCCTTTCCATCGGCTGGTGGATTCCAACAGGAACATAAGCGGCACCGACGGCCTGAATCCCGAGCGTACAGAAAATCTGGTTCATTCCCTTCGGTAAAACGATGGCGACGAGGTCTTTTGCTTTTACACCTGCGGTCTTGAGGGATGTCGCAATTTTCAAGGCGCTTTCAGAAAGCTCGGCGTATGTCTTTTGGCTGTAAGTGCCGTCTGCATTTCGCGATACGAGTGCGGTCGCTGATGGCGTTTCAAAAGCTTTTGCAAAAACGGCAGAATGGATGCATTCAAGATTGTTTGTGAACATAAATTTTTAACCTGCTGTAGCGAGATATTCTGGATATTTTTCTGAATTCAGGACGAAGAAATGGTCTCCTTCGAATTCCTTTTCCTTGAATTCTTTTGTTGTGACGGTTTGCCAACGCTGCATGATTGTTGACGTGGCGCCAATGTCTCTTGAACCGCAATTGATGTAAATCGGGGCGTCAATGCGTTCGCCGTTGTAAATCAGGCTTTCGTTGAGCGTGTAGTCCTTGCGGACTTCTGGGAGTACAAAGTGGAGCAGTTCCTCGTTTTCAAGAATTTCCTTGGGCGTGGCGTTGTACTTTTTGAGTTCGCGGATAAGCGCATCGTCGCCCATATAAGTCTTGAATTCTCCCGGATCTTCATCCTGCGGGGCCTGGCGGCCTGCGGCGATAAGCTTTTCCGGGCGGATGCCGTATTTGCTTTGCAGGTGCTCTGCGACATAGAATGCCATGGCGGCACCCATGCTGTGTCCGAACAGGATAAACGGTTTTCCTTGAGTGACCTTGATGATGCATTCGCAAAGCGGATCGAGGAGCTTCTTGAAGTCGCCGACAAACGGTTCGCGGCGGCGAGTTCCCTTGCCGGGAAGCTCGACGCAGATGAAATTCGTGTTTTTCTTTTCGAAAGTCCACTTGCGGTATACGCTTGCGGAACCTCCTGCATGGTGAAAACAGAATATTTTTTTATGTTCCGTGTCGTTTAGGGCATAAGTGGAGAAGGGGAACCAGCGTTCCTCGAGAGTTTTTTCCATTTTTCGCAATCCTTTGTTTAGGTAATGCTCCAGCCTGCCGAAGCTTTCCTAATATCCAAAAATTTCTTATAAACGCCGTTGACGTTGCAGAGCTCTTTATGTGTGCCGCGTTGTACGATATGTCCGTGGTCAATGACAAGAATCTGATCGGCGTTCTTTACCGTATTCAAACGATGGGCGATAGAGATGACCGTTTTTCCTTTAGTGAGTTCTGCAATCGCTTCCATCAATTCCGATTCATTTTCGGGATCCACAGAAGATGTCGCTTCATCGAGGATGACGACCGGTGCGTCTTTTAAGAGGGCTCGCGCAATCGAAATGCGTTGTTTCTCACCACCGGAAAGGCTGCTGCCATTTTCGCCAATGACGGTGTTATATCCGTCGGGGAGTGCTTCAATGAAATCGTGGCAACGGGCGCGTTTTGCAACTTCTACGATTTGTTCGTGCGTTGCATTCGGACAGCCGAATCTAATGTTATTTTCGACGGTGTCATTGAACAGGAAAACATTTTGGAACACCATCGAAAAATGCGACAGCAATTCATCCGGCGCATAGCTCTTGATGTCCTTGCCGCCGAATGTGATTGAACCCGATTGAACATCCCAAAAACGGACAATCAGGTTGCATAAAGTGGTCTTGCCGCTGCCGGAATAACCGACGATAGCGCATTTAGACTTTGCCGGAATCTTGGCGCTGACCTTGTCTAAAATGATGCGGGAATCGTAGCCGAAAGTTACATCCTTGATTTCAATATCGGTATTTTTTTCATCAACAGATTCAGTTCCGGTCAGTCTTGGTACATTGTAAGTTTCGTCCATCTGGTCCATGGCGGTTTCGATCTGTTCCATCAGGAATGTTCCGTTAGCGAGCAGTTCCATTTGACCGTAGATGACAAATGATGAGATAATGAACATTATTCCGTACTTGAAGTCCATTGATCCTTGCAAAGTAAGCCATGCAGAAATTAAGGTTATTATTCCGCTAAAAACTTCAAGTGTGCCCCTGAACAATCCGTGCGGAACGAGAATCCCTTTTTCCATATTGACGCTCGTCTTTTCAAACTCTTCAAAGGTTTCATCGAGCTTGGCAGCGTTGCCGCGCCCAAAGGAGCGGACGACTGCAATGCCTCGGATGTATTCGATGACGTTGTTTGTGACTTTTTCTACGGCGTTGTATCGCTTTAAAGATAATGCTGAAGATTTCTTTTGAATGAGCGATAAGAATAATGTGGAAAGCAAAATTCCGGAAATAGCGACAGCTCCGATCTTCCAGTTGAAAATCATAAGGAAAATCGAAATACCGATGCCTTGCAAAATCCCGCCGACAACATTGTCAACGGCCATCATCGTGAAGTTTTCGAGAGTCGCCATGTTTGTCGTAATTGTATTGTTGATGCGGCCGAGCGATTCTTTTGAAAAATAGCCCATCGGGGCGTTCTTCAGCTTATCGCCAAGTTCAAGTCTCTTGTCCGTAAAGATGATGTATCCTGCGGCGGTCATGAACATATTTGTTAAGAACTTGAGGATGGTTTTACCGAAAAGTCCTGCGGCTAAAATTTCGACGGTTTGCCAAATGATTTCCATCGAGAGGTTGTCGATGTGTATGAGCACCCAGAGGAATGCAAAAACCGAGAAACTGTTGAAAACTGAATTCAGAATGCTACAGACAAGTCCCCAGTAAACACGATTTTTGTATTTGCCGGAAAGCTTGATAATTCTTCTCAAAGTTTTAAGCATTATGCCACCTCCTTATTGTCAGAACCTGCAATGTGGCGTTCCCACATGGATTTGTACAAATCGCATTTTTTCATCAGTTCGTCATGCGTGCCGCTATCGGCAAGTTCGCCTTTTTCAATGACCAGAATCTTTTCGGCATTCTTGATGGTCGAAAGCCTGTGTGCAATGACGATGAGCACCTTGTCGTGAATGAGTCTCGAAAGAGCCTTTTGGATTTCAGCTTCGTTTTCGGGGTCGGCGTAAGCGGTTGCTTCGTCCAAGATGATGACATCTGCGTTTTTGAGAATTGCACGTGCAATCGTGATGCGCTGGCGTTCGCCTCCGGAGAGCCTGTTGCCAGCATCGCCTGCTTTTGTGTTGTAGCCGTCTTCAAGTGCGCTGATGAACTCGTGGCAGCCGGCGGCCTTTGCTGCTTCGTAGACCTCTTCGTCGGTTGCTTCTGGGCGGCCCATGCGGATGTTTTCCATGATGGATACATTGAACAGGTAATTGTCCTGTGCAACATAGCTGATTTTTTGCATTTGCTGCTTGAACGGAATCTTTGACAAACTGACGCCACCGAGCAATATGTCGCCTTCACCCACATCCCAGAATCCGGCCATCAATTTGGCAATAGTGGATTTTCCGCTGCCAGAATGTCCGACAATGGCGGTGACGCCTTTTTCTGCTGTCTTGAACGATATTTTGTTCAAGACATTCTTTTCTTTATAGCCAAATGTTACATCCTTAAATTCAAAAGAAGAACCGCTGAACTTTACGTTTTCGCTCGGACGAATTTGATCCTTTTCGTTCAAAAATTCATTGACTTGCTTAAAAGCCTGGAAAACGGAAGCGAACATTTCGGCATAGTTCATCGATGCCAAAATCGGGCCGGAAATGCCCATGCTGAGCACTGCGCACGTCAGGAATGTTGCAAATTCGATTTTCCCGTTCATGAACAAGTATGTGCCAAGAGGGAGTGTCACGAGCAATGTGGACGAAAGCGTGTTCAAGCCTGCTGCAGAGAAAAGCCAGCAGCTGCGCCACCATTCGAGTGTCGTATCGCGATAAAACTTGCAGGCGTTTGTGAACTTTCCAAAAGAAGATGCGCTCTGGTTGAATGCCTTGATGACTTCGATACCATTCACGTATTCGACAATGGCGTCGTTCATGTCGGCGTTTGCCTTGAATTGACGCGCGGACTTTTCCTTGTAGCCGATTAATTGCCCCATGGTTACCAGAAATCCCAAGGGAATGGTCGCAATAGCGCCGAGAGCCATGCGCCAATCCGTGACAAACAAAACGATTATTATTGTCAAAGGAGTCACGATGTTTGCGGTCATTTCTGGCACCATGTGAGCAAAAGGTTTTTCGATGCGTTCTACCGTATCGACGACGAGCATCTTGTAAGAGCCGGAAGCTTTGTCGAGCATGACACCCATCGGAATGCGTTCCATTTTCTCTGTAATCTTTGTGCGTAATGTTTTTAAAATGGAAAAAGCGGCTTCGTGCGAGGTCATCGTCGAAAGCGTTGTCAAGAAAACTTTTATTGCATAAGCGACGATGGCGATAAAGCTGTAAATCAATACATCATTGCTTGTTGCCGTCTTGTAATAAAAGGCTGAAAGCAGCTTGGCTACGCAAAAATATGGGACAATGCCGCAGAGTACGCCTAAAACGGCGTAAAAGGAGGCTCTGAAGAGTTGAAATTTTTTATTTCCGGCAAATTGCCATAATAAGGTAAATGAATTATTTTGTTCTTTATCCTTAACCATGTTTGTGAAATTCCTGAAAAGATAGTTTCGGCTAACAAAATTTAGAACAAAGAATCAATTTTTTGAGGAAAATTCTTTGATTTAAGCCGGATTGGATTTAAGCAAAACTCTTTGGATTGTTGGCGAAATTCACTTAAAATCGCCATTTCTGTTAAAAATGTTATCCTTGTCTAATTGGAGCTTTTTAAAACCGTTTAGAGTAGAATATAAGGGGTGTTCTGATTTATTTTTGTCCGTCCAATTGTGTGGTTCAAATGACTCAGAAACGAATTTATTCAGCTTTGTATTTCAACAAGGCCTTCTATATAGGGCTTGCCGTTGCAATCCTTATCCATATCGCCACACTTTTAAACCCGTATTTCAAGAAACAAGAAATCTCAACGCAGCGCCCTGACACTCCCGTAATGCATGCGGAAAAGGTCTATATCGCACCCCCGCCACCTCCAGAAGCACCGCCAGTTGTGAAAAAGGTCGTTCGTGCTAAAATTATCCCGAAGGTGGTGGAAAAACCGGTCGAAGAACAGCCTCCTGAACCGGAACCAATCCCGGAACCGGTAACAGAAACGGCTCCAGTCGCTGTTGCGGAACCTGTTGTCGAAGCGCCTCCCGCGCCCCCTGTGGTCAAGGAACCGCCTAAACCTTCGGCAGATTCCGTGAAAATGGTGACTCGTACCTACTTGCGCTCGCTCAAAAAGCAATTAGAGCAAATCAAGGATTACCCTGCGACGGCAAAGCGCTTAAAGCAGGAAGGCACGGTGCGCGTTCGCTTTACCATCCTTGCCGATGGCAAGATTGAACAAATCGAAGTCTCGGAATCGAGCCGCTATTCGTCGCTGGACAATAGCGCTTTGGAAGCTGTTGCCAACATGGGAAAATTTCAACCTATTCCAAAACTTTTAGAAAAAGAACGCTGGCGGATAGAAATTCCGATCCAGTACAAACTTAATGCAGGGAGATCGTAATGAACTTCATTCTCGACTTTGTCAAACAGGGCGGTACTATCGGCTATATCCTGATTGCGCTGAACTTTATAGGTTACGCTATTATTATTTGGAAGGTGATTTCACTAATTGTCTTTAACAAAACGGTACAGCCTCGCTTGACAGATAAAGTTATTCATCGCGTGGTGACTTGCAATACCGACCATCACATCATTACAGAAAGCATCCGTACTGAAATCGGCCTTGCTTTCTCGCCGCTCACGAAGGGCCTTACGACGGTTGAAAATATCGCATCGATTTCTCCGATGCTTGGCCTTCTCGGTACAGTGGTGGGCATTTTCAACGCTTTTACGGTGATAGCGGCCTCGGGCCTTGATGATCCATCCGCTTTTGCGACGGGCATTAAGTTTGCCCTCGTGACAACGGTCCTTGGGCTTGTGGTCGCTATCCCGCATGTGATTGCGTTCAACTACCTGAACGCCCGCATGGAGCAGGAACAGGACGAAGTCGAAAACCAGGTGCTTTTGCACTTGGGCAAGACTTTGCAAGAACGCGACGCTAAGAGAACGGAGTCCCGCAATGGCTAAAAGACGTCGTCGCATATCGCTGGACATGACGCCCTTAATTGACTGCGTGTTTTTGTTGCTCGTCTTTTTCTTGGTGACGTCTGTCTTTAAGCAGGACAAATCTGTCCTCAAGCTTTTATTGCCCGAGACCTCGAGCGAAGTCAAGCAAGAAGTTTCCGAAGGATTCTTTATAGAACTTTCAGAAACCGAAATCGCCATCAACGGTGAATTGGCGACAGTTGAAATTTTGAAGAACAAGAGTGCCGCCGTGCAAAACAAGAAAGCTCCGGTGGCCTTGAAAATCGACAAAAAGACTCCTTACGAAAAAGTCGCAGAAGTCTTGGATGTTCTCCAGATGGAAAAGATTTACAACATACAATTCGTCAATGAATTAAAAAAGGAGTGAGGAAATGTCACGGATTCGAATAAATATCGAAAAGGTGAACGAAAAATTCGAAAACTTCGCAAGGTTCCTGATATCACACAGGGCCTTGCTTCTCGTTTCGTTTATCGCATTGCTTGCGATCTCCATCGTGGGCATGAAAAAGATTTACGTCGAAGCCTCATGGGACAGCTACTTTATCGAAGGCGACCCGATGCTTGTCGAAACGGACAAGTTCAAGGAAACGTTCGGCAATGACTATTTCGTGGGCGTGATGGTGGAAAGCGATCATTCCATCATTAGCCCCGACAATTTGAAACTCTTGCGCGAGCTTTCGAACGAGCTGCGCGATAGCCTCTCGTATTCTGACGGTAAGGCAACATCGATTGTCGATTTGGAATACATGCTCGGTACGGACGAAGGCATGGAAATTGTGCAGATTGTGCCGGAAGAAATCCCGACAGATGCAGCGGGCCTTGCCGAAATCGAAAAGCGCCTCGCCGCAAAGCCGGAGCTTGCAAAAAAGCTTGTCTCTAAAGACCGCAAGCAGGCCTTCATTAACATCAAGCTTCGTCCGTTCCCGGAAGATTCTGTGTGGAAAGCCGAAGGCGAGGCGAAGGGCGTTAAAGCCGAAGCTCCGGACATGAAGACTGGCCGCGAAACTTCTGAAATTATCGCCAAGGGAAAGTACGCTCCGCTGCACCCTCTTGCAACGGGTATGCCTTACTTGAGCCATCAGAAGCTCAAGTACATCGGCGAAGAAATGAGTCGCATTTTCCTCATTACGGTTCTCTGCTCCATTATCGTAATGTTCCTTGTGACGCGCTCGCTCCGCGGAATCGTTTCTCCGCTGATTACCACGTTCGCGGGCGTCATCATGACTTTTGGCTTGGTCGGCTATCTCGGTCTTTATATGGATGCGACCAACATCATGGTGCCTGTCATCTTGGCGTTTGCCGTCTCCATTGCGTATAACATTCATATCCATTCTTTCTTCCGCAAGAATATGATGCTCACGGGTAAGCGCAAGGAATCTGTGCTTTACGCCATGAAAGAAACCGGCTGGTCAGTGCTGTTCTCGGGCCTCACGACGATTGTGGCACTTCTGTCGTTCCTGTCGGTGATGCTTAAGCCTATCCGCTCCGTGGGCATCCTCTCTTCTATCGCTGTTGGCTTCATTCTCCTTGTGGCTCTTACAGTTTCGCCGATTCTCCTGAGCTTTGGCAAGGACAAAAAGCCGAACGCCAAGGTGCTCGAAAAGGGCGATACGCGCATGGGCCTCATCCTCAATAATCTTGGTCAGTTTGTTCTGACTCACGGAAAGCCGATTGCCATTATTTTTGCTGTGATTACCGCAATTTCGATTTATGGCGTCACCAAGATGGAACCCGCGTTTGACGTGGAACGCACGATGGGCCGCAAGGTCGAATATGTGAACAAGATGCTTTACGTTGCCGAATCTGAAATCGGTAGCTTCTACTCTTACGACTTGGTGATTGACTTTGGCGAAAACGACAAGGCAAAGGAAGTCGATAATCTCAAGAAGTTGGAGCAGTTACAGGATCACGCCCAAAAGTATCCGCTGACAAAACGTTCCACTTCCATTCTCGACATCTTGAAGGACTTGGACCGCACCTTGAATGAAAACCGCCAGGAAATGTACGCTATCCCGGAAACGGAAGAACAGGTGGCCCAGCTCTTGCTCTTGTACGAAAATGCCGGTGGTTCCGAAGCAAGCTACTGGATGGATTACGATTACAAGAAGCTCCGCTTGATGGTCGAAATTTCTAGCTACAACTCCAACGAACTCCAGAAGGAAATCGAAGATTTGCAGAACTTCGCTCGTGAACTTTACCCGAATGCAAAGGTGACAGCTGTGGGTAACTTGCCGCAGTTTACCGCTATGCAGCAGTATTTGGAAGTAGGCCAGATGACATCCTTCCTCATCTCTGTCGTGATTGTGGCGGTGCTCTTGATGATTGTCTTCGGCAGCGTCCGCACGGGTCTCATCGGCATGATTCCGAACATCGCTCCGGGTATTTTCGTGGGTGGCTATCTCGGCTTTAGCAACATCCCGCTCGACATGATGACGGCAACGCTTATCCCGATGATCATCGGCCTTTCTGTGGACGATACGATTCACTTCATCAACCATGGCCATGTGGAATTTGACCGTTGCAAGAATTACACGGAATCTATTCTCAAGGTGTTCCGCACTGCAGGACCTGCTCTTGTAATGACAACGATTATCATGGTGGCGACATTTGCGGGCTTTACCACCTCGGCTGCAACGCAGATGTTCAACTTTGGCTTTGTGGTGTTTGTGGGCCTTGTCTCGGCCTTGCTTGCCGACCTGTTCGTGACACCGCTTTTAATCAAGAAGTTTAAAATTTTCGGAAAATAGGAGGATTCTATGAAAATTTCAAAAATTGCTGCGACGCTCGTTGTCGCTCTCAGTGCAATGTCCATGGCTCAGACGAATGCCCGTGACATCATGGTCAAGGTCAAGAACCGCCCGGATGGTGACACGCGTTCTTCCTCGATGGAAATGAAGCTCGTGAACAAGAGCGGTAACACCCGTGTCCGCAAGATTACTTCGTATGCAATAGACGTGGGCGAAGATACCAAGACCATCATGTTCTTCCTTTACCCGAATGATGTGAAAGGCACGGGTTTCTTGACCGTAAACTATGACGATGTCAATAAAGAAGACGATAAATGGCTCTATCTCCCGGCTTTGAAGAAGACCCGCCGCATCAGCGGAAAGAGCTCCAAGACCGATTACTTCATGGGCTCCGACTTCACATACGATGATATCGGCAAGCGCAATGTCGATGAAGATACGCACAAGCTCTTGCGCGAAGAATCTGCAGATGGTTTCGATTACTACGTCGTCGAATCGACTCCCAAGAAGGAAGGCGAAATCTTCTCCAAGAAACTCGTTTGGATCCGCAAAGATTGCGATGTCGTCGCCAAGGTCGAATTCTACGACAAGCTCGGCAAACTCCATCGCCAGATGGTTTCTTCGGACATCAAGAAGGTTGACGGTTTTTGGACGGTCGGCAAGATGGAAATGAAGAACGTGCAAACGGGACACTCCACGGAACTCCTCTTCCTCGATCCGAAATACAATATCCAGCTCGATTCCAAGATCTTCTCTGTGAACAAGTTGGAACGCGGGTTGTAATAATTAGGGGGAGACACATTCTACGTCATCCTGAGGACCGTAGGGACGAAGGATCCAGTTAAGTCTTGAATGTCATGCCCGCCATTGCGCGGGCATCTCCCATTAAGGAGGAAAAATGATAAAACACGTCATTGCGAGGAACAAAGTGACGAAGCAATCTATGATTTCATTGGCGTTGTCCGCAGCGTTCGCCTTGTCTGCCCATGCGCAGGACGAGCTTTCTCTGCAGCTGAACGGCTTTGTGGATTCGTATCACGCGCTGCAGGTGCAAAGTCCGCACAAGATCATGTCTTCGCGGACGCGCCTCCGTCTTGAAATGCGTGCGAATTACGGCGAGGCTTCGCTTTTCTCGAGTGTCAATCTCGCGTACAACAGCCTCATCAAAGACCAGTCGGGAGCGTTCCTTCGTGAAGCGTTTTTCGATTACGCCGGCAAATACCTTGAAGTCAAGGCGGGTCGTCAAATTATCACGTGGGGCGTTGCCGATGGGCTCCGCCTGACGGACTTGATTTCGCCTATGGACTACACGGAATTCATGGCGAACGATTACGACGACATTCGCGTGCCGGTGAACGCCATCAACCTCAAGTATCCTGGCGAAAGCTTCTCCGCCGAACTCGTCTTTGTGCCGGTTCCGGAGTATTTTGTGATGCCCTCGGGCGAGGATAATCCGTGGACGATGCCGTTGCCTGCGAATACGAGCATGGATTTAAGCGGTACTCCCGAAAAGCGAATCAAGAACAGCGAAGTGGGTGGACGTCTGCGTTTCTTCCTGGAGAATCTCGATTTCTCGCTTACGGCGCTGCGCACTTTCAATAAGTCTCCCGTAACGATTGCAAACTTCAATCCGGAAACGAAATCTGCCGTGATTAAGGGCGTGTATGAGCCGATGAACGTTGTCGGTGGTGATGTCTCTATCCCGGTGGGCGAAATTGTGATTCGTGGCGAAGTGGCGGCGTATTTTGGCGAGCCCATTGCCTTGAACAATTCACGTGATTACTGGTTGCGAAAGACTTTCAATGCTTTGCTAGGTGTTGATTGGTATGCAGGCGATAACTGGACTTTTATGTTCCAGTACATGCACAAGGTAATTATGGATTACCGCGAAGTGCTGGGAACGGAACAGAATACGTCCATGCTTACGGCTCGCATCTCCAAGGAACTCCTGAACAATACGCTCAAGCTTTCTGTTTACGGGATGGTCGATGTCGACAATATCGGTTTCTATGTGCGCCCGGCGGCGGATTACCTCCTGAATGACCAAATAACGATTTCGTTAGGCGGCGATTGGCTTGGCGGAAGGCGCGGTACGTTTAAAACTTACAAGAAAAATACGCAAATATGGGTAAAAGGTAAGTATTTCTTTTAGTGGAGTCACTTGCCGTTTTAAATAAAATTGCCTAAATTTAGGCTGGACTAAGTTAGATAAAACTAACAAAATTGGTTTATTCTAAAATACTTGGTTAAGCCTAATTTTTTGAGAGTAATATTATGATTAAACCCGTACCCGATAAAAATCTGATTCAAATCCAGAATACAGATTTCTTTTCCCATTATATGCTACAAAATAAAACGGGGACGGGACACCTTCTAACATATAACGTATTGCCTGGGCTACAGGTTTTCTATAGCAATTTCCATCTCAAGGAATTTACCTTCAATTTTGAAAATCAAGGCAAGAACTTGATTGTGCTCCATTGCCATAACGGTTGCGCAGAATGGCTGAATTCGGAATCCATGCCGAAATCCATGGAAGAGAATGGCCTCGTTTTGCTCGACAATATGCCGGCAAGCAAAACGTTTAAATTCCCGGTGCATTGCTATCACGGGATTTCTGTCGTGTTTTCTATGGAACGCTGCCAATGCGAACTCATAAACATGTTCAAGGCGGTGGGCGTTGACTTTGCGGCGCTTATCGAAAAAATCCAGCCGCTCACGCTTCCGTTGAAGCTCCCGTCTAGCGAACATGTGAGTCACATTTTCTCGGAACTCTACAGGCTCCCGAAAAACATCCGCTTGCCGTATTTCAAGATTAAAGTGCTTGAACTCATCCTCTTCTTGAGCCGTCTCGATTCCGAAGCCAAGTACGAAACGGCGGCGCTGATCCCAAGCGCTTACAAAGGCAAAATGGAACTCCTGCGCGAAATTCTCCGCGAAAATGTCGAAGAGCATTTGACGCTCGAACAACTTTCCAAGCAAATTGAAATGAGCCCGACGCAAATGAAAAAGTATTTCAAGCTAGCGTACGGCGATTCCATTTATTCGTACCTCAAAACGTACCGCATGAAAAAAGCCACCCAGCTTTTGCTAGATGGCAAATTCAATGTCGCCGAAGTCGCAAGCCGTGTGGGCTATACAAACTCCAGCAAGTTTGCGCAAGCATTCAAGGAATACACCGGTTGCTCGCCTAAAGAGTACAAAAACAAAACCTAATCCGCGACGCTTCTTGCGCATATTTTGCGACGCATCTCGCAACACTCGCGGCGTTTTGTTGGCGCATCTCGTTATGCGTTTTCGTCAGTTGTTCCCGGTTCCTGGGCTTCGTTTGCGGCGTGTTTCTCTTCGTGCATTTCTTCGTCGCGGCTGAGTGGTCTGTGTTCTGCGATTTTGATTTCGCGCTTGTTGATGTACATGTTCTTGTCTGCCTTGTTGAACGTGTCTGCAATCGTCGTTGCTTTCGCGTAATCTGCAATTCCGAGACCGCATGCAATCGAAATTTGCTTCCAAGGGAACGATGCTTTCTTGGTCAAGTCCATGCTTTCTTTAAGCTGGCTCATGAGCTCGTTGTGGTTCTCTAGATCTTTGCCGGTGAGGACAACGAGGAATTCGTCACCGCCAATTCTAAAGACAGGGCTGTGTGCGAAAATCTGGCAAATCAGCTTGCAAGAATTCACGAGATAAGTGTTTCCGTTTTCGTGACCGTATGTATCGTTGATTTCCTTGAGGTTGTTCGTATCGAGGATCGCGATACCGTACGATTTTATTTCGCCGTTTTCAATACGGCTTTCAAGCTCGGCAATGTAATTGTCGTAAGCCATCTTGTTGCGTACACCAGTAAGCGAATCCAAGAAAGCAAGCCCTTGCATCTGCTTCATGTGCTGACTGATGTGGAATTTTGCCGCTGCAAAGCTCTTGGCGAGTTCGCCGATTTCATCGTTTTGACGAATATTAAATTCCGCATTCATGTCACCCGTGATCATCTTCTTAGCTTCTTTCGTGAGCTCCTTAAGCGGCTTGGTAATGCTTCTCGAGAAGAAAATCGTGATGGTCGTCGTGATGGCCAAGAGAAGTAAAATGAAGATGATACTTTGTTTGATGTGCTTGTCTCTCTGGGCGTTAATTTCGAGAATCGGTGCAACAGTGACGAGCTTCATGCCGTTGCTGAGCGGAATCGAAAGCTTGACCTGATCGTCTTCGGGCTTGAATGTGAGTCCGTTAGGAATGGTGGGGTGGTAAACAATCAAGCCTTCGGCATCTTCGAGGAACGCAAAACCGCTTTGCATAAAATGAACTTGCGAAAGCTGGTTGGTTAATTGTTCAAAATCTATGTCTATGCCGACAACGCCAATGTCCTTGTTGCCTCTGAACATTGGAATAACGTAAGAGATGATGTAAGCGTTAATGTTCTTGTTGAAGTAAGGCGGCATCCAGACGGGGTTTCCGGTCATGACGGGCTTGTAGTACCAGCCGACGTGTTCATTATCCGAGGGACTGTACTGCTTTATGTTTGTCGATGCACGGGAGTGAAATGCCCCATCAATTGAACTACGTACAAGATAAACTCCTTGAGGGGAATGCGTAATGTCTGGATTGAAATTTACGAAAACGCTTTTGGTGCCTGATAGGTTGTTTATGGTAGAACTGAGACGTTCCCTGATGCCCTCGATGTTTTTTTCGATTTTTTCTGGATTTGTCAAAAATGTGGAATCTTCATTTATCTGTGACTGAATACCCGCGGCTGCTGCCATTGTGTATTTTTCGTGGGATTCGAACAGGTAGTTCAGCTTGGCGGCTTCGTTATTTGCCTGATCCTTCATGTACTGCATGGAGTTGCGCTGGGTTGTTCTGCTGATGAACAACGTGCTAAGAACGCCGAGTGAAAGCGTTCCTATAAGCGTGCTCGACAATGAAAGAATTAGAATTTTTGACTGGATCGAAAATCTCATTACATCCCCAAAATTTCGATGACCTTTTTGTTGTTCGTAGAACCCATCACGACCGAAACATCTCGCTTGTGCACGTGGAAATGCTCTGCGACGAGTTCGCAAATCGCTTCGTTCGCGGCTCCATCGACCGGTGGGGCTTTGACCTCGACTTTGTAGCTTCCGTCGGGTTGCTGCGTGATGCTTTCGCGCTTGCTACGCGCATGTACCTTGATGTTGATTCTCATGACGTGCTACGTGAGGGCGATGCCGTCGTTCTGTATCGTGGCGGGTGCCTCGAATTCCTTCTGCTGGTCGTTTTCCATCGCGGAGAGGAGCTCGTCTTGGCTGTGGATGAGGGCTCGGCAACGGATAAAGTAGTTTGTGCGGAGCTGGCGGAGCTGTTCGATTTCGGTGCGGAGGTTTTCGCTTTCGCGCTTGATGCTCTCGACTTCGCGCATAGCGCGTGCCTTTGCTTCGGCGATGATGATTTCCGCTTCCTTTTCGGCGGATGCCTTCACCTCGTTAATCGTGCGCTGCATCGTCACGACGGCGTCCTGAATCGTCTTTTCGATTTGGCGGTAGTAGTTCACGCGCTCTTCGGCGACTTTCAGACGCTCGGTCAAGTTTGTGCGGTCGCGGAACATGTTTTCAAACGCGGTCGCCGTGGTTTCCAGAAAAGCCTTCACCTCTTCCGGATCGTACCCCTTAAAAGATTTCTTATGAAATGTCTGGTTTCTAATGTCAAGCGGAGTGAGTTCCATAAAATCCTGCTTTTACGCTATAATCTATTATATAAGTAAAAGATATAAAAGGAAATGCGAGCTGTTGGCTGTTAGTCGTTAGTTATTGGTCGATAGTTGCTAGTTATTAGTTAAATCTTGCTTGAAAATGTTTTGGCGTTGTTGTGCCCCGCTTGACGTCTTTGACTACTTGCAGCTTTGCTGCTTAGTAGTCATGATCCGCATATGGGGAGTGACATGTGCTTGCATGTCTATTATCTACTAACTAATGACCATTGACCACTGACCTGCTTTTTAAAAATATCTGTTTACATCTTGTTAATACATTGTGTTTTCATTGAACGCTTTTTGTTTGAGTCCCGTTAAGGGTGAAAAATTACCCTTTAGGTCGGTTGTAACCCCTTGATAAATACCGACATTTTACTAAATTTGAGTCTCAAAAAAATTCTGTTTTCATAGAAAGGTTTTTATCATGAAAAGAACATTCCAGCCTCACAATCGTAAGCGCGTTAACAAGCACGGTTTTATGGCCCGTATGGAAGACCGTTGGGGTCGTGCTGTCTTGAGCCGTCGCCGTGCTAAGGGCCGTAAGGTCCTCACCGTCAGCGACGAAATCTATAAGAAGTAAGTCGGGGTTGGCTTATAGCCACTCTGCGTTCTTATCGGCTGCCCAATCAGCCCGCTTACCGGCAAGTAGCCGTCCAAGGAAAGTTCCTCCGCGCACCTGCTTTTAGCATGCGATGGATTGAAGCTCCGGACGGTTTTTGTCGTTTCTGCTTCTTAGCCAAGAAGAAGAACGGAAATGCCGTGTATCGCAATAAGTGCCGTAGGATCCTACGTCCACTGTTTTATGGTATTGTCCCGAATATCAAAAAGCCCGTCTGGGCAATGATTATCGTGAGCGACAATTCCAAGGAAATGTCCTCTGAACGTTTCCGTGAATCCGCCCAGAAAATATTCCACAAGATGGAATGGGACAAGCAACCGGATGTGGCAGAAGCTTAAAAATGCCCTGGTGGCGGCTTTGATTGCCCCCATCCGTCTATACCAACTGGTACACCCCTATTTTTTTCATGGGGTCTGTAGATTCCAGCCTACGTGTTCAAACTACGCAATTGAAGCTTTACGCCTCCACGGGCCCATCAAAGGTTTCTATCTTGCGGTTTTTAGAGTCTTAAGATGCAACCCCTTCTGCAAGGGCGGATATGATCCCGTTCCGCTCCCTAAGGATAAAAAATGAACAAGAATACACTCATTGGTTCCATCCTTATCGCGGTCATCGTGATTTGGTGGATGGCTGTCAATAATGCAAATGCCGAGGCGCAGGCTGCAGCCCGTGCCGCACAGGCTAAGGCTAAAACCGAAAAGCAGGTCGCTGCAGATTCTGCAAAGTCGCTCGTGATTCCGAGCAAGACGCCTGAAATCAAGGCTGCACCGGTCTTGGGCGGTACAGACGAAAGACGTGGTTCGACAGGCTCACCAACCTTGACGAAAGACGGGAGTGATAGCGTCGTTGCGAGTGAAGCGAAGCAATCTACCGCTCCGAAGGCCGAAATTGCAGAACGCTCCGTGACGGTCGAAACCGACAAGTTCATCATGACCCTCACCAACAAGGGTGCTAAGGTCAAGAGTGTTATCGTGAAGGCTCTTCCGGATTCTACCGGCAAGTTCCCGGAACTCATCCAGGATACGACGCTCGGCGCATTCGACTTGAAGCTCGACAACGCAGACTTGAGCGAAGCGATGTTCGAACTCGGCAACACGCCTGCAAAGATTGTCGTGAACGACAGCGCAAAGGTACAGTTCGCATTCCAGGACGCAAACGGCAACCAGGTCATCCGCTCTTACGGCTTTACCAAGGAAGGTCCGGCAGTCCGTCAAGAAAACAAGTTTATCGGCTTCCAACCGAATGCCTATGAACTCGCATGGAAGGGAGGTCTCAAGGAAACGGAAGATATCCCGAAGTCCAAAGGCTTCATGGGCATCGGCGGTGGTGGCACCTACTACTTCAGCGAAGTCGTTTTCAATGACCGCTATTCTGTGGAACGTGAAATGCCGCGCGAACAGGCTTCTTTCAATGCAACTGAAGGCAAGGTCATTTGGGCAGGGCTGCGTCGCAAGTACGTGGCTATGACGGTCCAGTTCGATGAAGCTGTTCCGGCCGTGCTCAAGACAAAGCCGATGAAGGTCGAAAATAGCGAAGTCGATCCGGGTACGTACAAGCTTACGATTGCCGACGATTTCCGTGGCGCTCAGTCCCTCAGCTACGACTTGATGATTCTCCCGCTCAAGTGGGATGAACTCTCCGCTCTCAACAAGGACTACGAAAAGATTATCGTGAGTGGCTGGAGCTGGTGCGGTGCAGACGTCTGGTTCGTCTGGATTTGCAAGATGCTCCTTAAGCTCTTGAACCTCTTCTACAGCATCATTCCGAACTACGGTATTGCTATTATCCTCGTGACGCTCATCGTTCGCGGTATTACGACTCCGTTCACCGTGAAGCAAATCAAGTCCACGCGTGGCATGGCCGCTCTCAAGCCGCAGCTCGATGAAATCAACGTGAAGTACCGTACCGACCCGCAGAAGAAGCAGGCCGCTATGATGGAACTCTACAGCAAAAACAACATCAACCCGCTCGCAAGCTGCACGGGTGGCTGCCTCCCGATGCTCATCCAGATGCCGATTTTCATGGGCCTCTTCTTTGTGCTTGGCCGTGCAATTGAACTCCGTGGCGCTCCGGCATTCCTCTGGATCTCTGACCTCAGCCGCAGTGACGTTGTCTGGAGTGGCATCAGCATTCCTATCATCATGCCGTCTGGCCTTGCAATTCTCCCGTGGCTCATGGTCGCAACGACTTACTTCCAGACCAAGGTGACGATGAACTCCAACGCCGGCATGGACCCTGCACAGCAAAAGATGATGGTGTGGATGATGCCTGCCATGATGCTCTTGTTCAGCGCCGTGATGCCGTCTGGTCTCGTGCTCTACTGGATTATCGGTAACATCTGGAGCATTGCCCAGTACAAGTACATCTACAGCAAGTTCCCGCCGGTTAACGGCAACAAGCCCGCCGCTTCTACCAAGCTCAAGGGCAAGAACGTCAAGGACGCTGAAATCGTGAAGTAATTGAAATGCGCGGGCTTTCCCGCCGTGCGATGTCATCCCGGACTTGTTCTGGGATCGCCATTTAAAAAAGAAGCCGCACCCGCAGCTTCTTTTTGTATTTCATAGCGTTTTATTCATCATCTGGGTTCGAGTCAGATTTTTCGAAGTCGTAGGGATCGTCTTCAATTTCCTGCTGTTCGAATTCGATGAGCTTTTTACACGTGGCTTTGTCATTGCCTTTGACGATTAAAGCTTTTCGGTCTTCGTCGAGCGTGTAATAGATGTAGGTGAATTTTTCCTTTGCATTTTCGTCATCGCAAGTGTAGAGGACGTTCTTTGTACTACACCCGTCCCCGTATTCAGCCTTGTCTTTTGCTCCATCGATAATGTCTGCGTTTATATCGTCGCACATTTGTTTGATGCTTTTTTCGAATGAAGAGCCTTTTTCGACTTCGACGCAGGATTCGTCGATTTCGTCGTTTTCTTCGTTGACGACATTGTAGACGTAACAGGATACTAAATCTGTTTTAGTATCAGGGGCATTGCTTGAAGATTCGCTCGAAGAATCGTCTCCGCAAGCATAGAAAACGGACATTGACGCGAATATCAATGCAGTGTATTTGTTTTTGAAATTCATAATCAACTCCTTGTTAGTTTTTTTGTTTTAGTTTTAAAATTCGCTTGACGCTTTCGTCGATGCGCGATTCCTTGATTTCGCCTTTTTCGACCGCTTTGACAACGGCGTCGAAAACCTGCGTGAATTCTCTGGAACAAAGCACCACATCGACGCCAGCCTGGATGGACTTGATAGCCGCTTCGGTATTGCTGAATTGCTTGGTGATGGCGCCCATGTCCATGGCGTCAGTCACGATAACGCCATCGAAACCGAGCTCGCCGCGGAGTTTATCCTGCAAAATAACCGATGATAACGTTGCCGGTAAATCGTCGCCAGAAACGTTTGGGGCGGCAATGTGGGCGGTCATAATCATTTGGGCGCCAGCCTTGATGCCCGCCTTGAACGGGATCATTTCGCATTTGAGCATTTCATCCCAGGTCTTGTCCGTTGAAGCGTAGCCGTAATGCGTGTCCGTGCTTACATCGCCATGCCCAGGGAAATGCTTGAGCGTGCCGATGACGCCTGCTGATTCAAGACCATTCAAATAGCTTACCACAAATTTGGCGGCTGTCTCCGGGTCATCCGAGAATGCTCGCGGACCGATAACGATGTTGTCTGGATTCGTGTTCACGTCAGCGACTGGAGCGTAGTCAATATCGAAACCGTATTTCTTGACGTAACTCCCGATAGTGAATGCGGCTTTGTAAGCCTCTTCCGGGTCGTCACTTTCTGCGATGGCGGCCATGCTTTCGTATTTAGGCACATCGAAATTTTCGTTGTTGGCAATGCGCGCCACGCGACCGCCTTCTTCGTCAATCGCAAGGAGCGGCGAACCATTCAGTTCCCTAATTTCAGCGATGAAGTTTCCAAGCTGGGTTTCATCGACAATGTTGTGTGCGTAAAGAATCATTCCGCCGATAGGGTAGTCTTTATTAACCGCTAACATGGTCTTGTTGACCTGCTCAAGCTTGTAATCGGGGAGCTCAGCGTATTCGTTCCAGTGGATGGTTGTGTCCAGCGCTTCCGGGCGCACAAAGAACATCTGCCCGACCTTTTCGCGGATGGACATTTTCTGGATGGCGGAATCTTCAGACGATGGCCCGCTCGAAGAATCGTCGCCGCACGCGGTAAGGAAAAATGCTGTCGCCGTACATCCAAGTAAGCTCGCAATGACATGTTTTTTGCAAAACATAAAAATACCTCAAAAATTATTCTTCAACATCAAATGTCTTGCCCGCCATCATTTTCAGCAATGCTTTGGGGAGCGATTGTGGAGTCGTGAGCTTGTCTGTGTCGACTGTTTTCTTTTCGCCCTTGATGTCGAAGGAAACTGTAGCCCCGTCGCTAGTCACTTCCATTTTCACCTTGGATCCCATAACGATCGGTACGTTGATGTCGTCGTGCCCGGCGGGGAATCCGCAAATCACAGGAATGTCGTATTCCTTCAAATACTTGGAGAGCATCGCTTCGGTGCTTTCGTAATCGAGGTCTGTCCCGGAGCTTACAAATTCACCAAGTATAACGCCTCTAACGTTCTCCATCACGCCGTGAAGCTCAATGGAATGGAACATGCGGTCGATGTTGCGCAAGTTCTCGCCGATTTCTTCCATAAAGAGGATGATACCGTCATTCTGGAAAACGTCGATGTCGCTAGCGCCGATGATTGGCACAAATGTTGCCATGTTGCCGCCTACGAGAATACCCTCGGCTTTGCCTTTCTGGTTGTATTTGTGCTTAGGAACTTTGTACGTCGGGACTTCGCCTTTGAGCAAGTCGCGCAGGAGCGTGCTATTTTCATCCTTGCCCTCGGTCTTTGCAATGCTCGAACTCATGGTACCGTGGATGCTCATGACGCCCGCCTTGGTCTGCATGGCGTGTAACGTGGTCACATCGCTATAGCCGATAACCCATTTCGGGTTCTTTTTTACGAGCTGCAGGTCAATCAAATCAACGAGCTGGATAGTGCCGTAACCGCCGCGGTTGCAAAGGATCGCCTTGATGCTTGTGTCCTTGAGTGCGTTTTCAAAATCTTCGGCGCGTTCTTCGGCGGTGCCTGCTAACTTGCCTGCTTCAACCTTGCCGACGCTCTTACCGATGACGGGCTTGAATCCCCAGTCCTCGAGGACGTCTGCGGTCTTTTGGATTGTGGAATCGGGTGTTGTGTAGGAGGGCGAAAGGAGCGCAATCTTGTCGCCTTTTTTCAAGAATGCGGGCGCCGTGCCTTCTGCAATCGGTGCGTTTTTCAAGTTCACAGAAGCGCTAGAAGAATTGTCGTCACCGCAACCACCAAGTATCATAGATAAACATAATACAGCTGTTAATCCTATCGTTTTTTTCGACAGGCTAGAACCCCTGACGTTGCAGGACGACATATTTCCAATATCCATAAAGCTCCCCTCTGGATAATGCTTAAAGACCTTCTGTACGGTTTAATATATATATGTTTTGATGTGAAAGTAAACTTTTTGTATCATTTTAGGAAGGAATGATATAATTTAAATGGGGAAATAGATAAATATCACATTTTTTAAGGGGAAAAAGGGTATTTTGATGATTTCGATTCGTCATTTGAAAAAGGTGTACCCGAATGCGACTCCGCTTCAGGATGTCAATGCCGAGATTAATCGTGGCGATGTTGTGTCGATTATCGGCCCTTCGGGAACAGGCAAGTCGACGTTATTGCGTTGTATAAATCTTTTGGAACGTCCGACCTCGGGGGAGGTACTGATTGACGGAAAATCGATTACAGCGCGTGGGGCGAATGTACCTGCAATTCGTCGCAAGATGGGGATGGTATTTCAGTCATTTAATTTGTTCAACCATCTGACGATTATTGAAAATATCATGGTCGCACAGATGGATATTTTGCACCGTTCCAAGCAGGAAGCCTGCACAAAGGGAATGGAACTTTTGCGTCGTGTGGGGCTTGCGGACAAGGCCGATAATTTACCCGAGGAGCTTTCGGGCGGGCAAAAACAGCGTGTCGCTATTGCGCGTACGCTAGCGATGGATCCTGAAATTATACTGCTCGATGAACCGACGAGCGCTTTGGACCCGACGATGATTGGGGAGGTCCTTGCGGTAATCAAGGGCCTTTCGAATCAGGGACTCACGATGATGATTGTTACGCACGAGATGAAATTTGCTCGCGATATTTCGACGCGTGTGTTCTACATGGACGAGGGCGTGATTTACGAAGAAGGGACCCCGAAGCAGATTTTCGAAAACCCGCAACGCGAAAAGACGAGGCTGTTTATCAAGCACCTTAAAGTGTTTGACGAACATCTTGTCGTTGGAGACGTTGATTTTATGGGCGTTATGAACCGGTTCCTAGTTTTTGCCGAAAAGAACCAGATGGAAAATCGGACCATTCGAAATGTGAGCTATGTGCTTGACGAAATGGTGATGCTTGGACTTGTTCCAAAGTTGCCGCAAGGTACGGATATCCGTTTAATGGCGGAGTATTCCGAAGATAACAGCCGTGCTGAAATCAGGATTGAATTTGCAGGGCCGAATATAAATCCGTTGGATTTTTGCGACGAAATTTCTAGACAACTGATTGATGTGGCTACGGAACATTATGAACAAAATGTTGTCAATAACTTGAATGTCATTCATTTCCATGTCAAATAGGGGGTGCTATGAAAAAGATTCTCGAATATTTGGCTGCTCTCATTGCTTTGACGGTTTTGTTGACGGGCTGCGATGAAGAAGTACGTAAAATTGAAAGTGCGGCCCAGCTGAACGACCCGCGATATACGATTGGCTACGAAGAAGGGCATGATTCTGCATTGAAGGATGTTCCGCCACGATTTAGAAAATTGCACCTCAAGTACAATTCCATTGCGGACATGAACAAAAACGAGAATCTTGTACTTGGAATGCAAACGGGCTTTGTCTTTGTCGATAAAGAAACGCGCCGCATGCTCCCCAAGGCCGAAATCAAGTATTACAAGTCTACTCCGGACATGGCTTACATGGTGGCGAACGGCAAGCTGGATGGCTTTATCAATGACGAGCCCGTGATCCGCTATGCCGCACTCGAAAATCCAAACCTTGCTTATATTCATGCCGATTTCGAGCCGATGGATATTGTGATTGTTTTCCCGAAGAATGAAAAGGCTAAAGCGCTTCGTGACGAAATGGATGAGTTTATCGATAAAATGCATCTGTCGGGAATGCTGGATTCGATTGATAACATTTGGCTCGGTGAAGATGAAGAAAAAAAGGTCGTGGAATTTCCGAAGGCAAAATCGGGAATGCCTACGTTCAAGATGGCGACGAGCGCCGTAAATCCGCCATTTGAATACATCAAGAATGGCAAAATTGTCGGCTACGAAATGGATTTGATGGCACGATTCTGCAAGGAAAAAGGTTGCGGTCTCGAAGTTCACGACGTGGCTTTCGAATCGGTGATTCTTGGTATTGAAACGGGAATGTATGATTTTGCGGCGGCAACGCTTAGTGCAACTCCTATATTCAAGGAGAAAAATTATCTATCGCACCCTATTTACGTTTCTGAATGCGTGATGGCGGTGCAGATTCTTGATGGAAAAGCCAAACAGCAGATTGCGAAAAGTCCTGAAGAAATGATTGAAAACCTGAATCGCGATACCGTTAAGATTGGCCTTATGACAGGAGGGGCCTTCGATAAAGTATTGAATGAATTTTTCCCGACAGCGAAGTCCCTGTTTTTCAATACTTATACTGATATGGTCAAATCGATTGATGCTGGAAAATTGGATGCCATGCTAGTTGATGAGCCTACCGCAAGGCTTTTGGTAGAAAATCGTAAAGAAGTTGAAATTGTAAATAAGATTTTAGAAAAGGCTAACTATGCCTTTGCATTCTCAAAGAGCGAAAAAGGCGAAAAGCTGTGTGCACAAATGACAGAATTTATTCAAAATTCTATCAAACAAGGTTTGCAAACTGATTTGGAATCAGTCTGGTTTGGATCCGATGAATCGCTCAAGAAAATTGATTTGTCAAAGTTGAAAGCGACCAATGGAACACTTCACTTGGCCACGAATGTGGAGGTAGCCCCGTTTGTTTACATTAAGGACAATGCTATTGTTGGTTATGATATTGATTGGGTTGTCCGTTTTTGTGAGGCTTATGGTTATGGACTTGAAATTGTGAATATGAATTTTGAATCCATATTGCCATCGATCGTGTCTGGCGCAAGTGATTTGGCCGTGGGGGAGATTACCGTTACCGAGGAGCGGAAGCAAAGTGTTAATTTTTCTACCCCTGTTTATGATGGCGGAGTCGTTGCCATTGTAAAACGGACTGCAGAAGAAGAGGCTATTGCCCCTTATGAAGAAACCTTTTGGGGGTCTTTAAAGAAAAGCTTCGAGAGGACATTTATTCGTGAAGATCGCTGGAAGCTTGTGGCGCAAGGTGTTGGCGTGACTATCTTTATTTCTATCCTTTCGGGGATTTTGGGCTCGCTGATTGGCTTTGGCTTTTGCATGTTGCGCCTCTCGAGTCGTCCATACGCGAATGTTTTTGCGCTAGGCTACATTCGCCTTTTGCAAGGGATTCCGTCGGTCGTGCTTTTGATGGTGCTGTTTTACATCGTGTTTGCACGTACGGGGCTTGATGGCGTGTGGGTTGCCATCATTGGCTTTGGCATGAACTTTGGCGCCTATGCCGCCGAAATTATGCGCACGGGAATCTTGGCCGTCGATAAAGGGCAAATGGAAGCGGCGCTTGCGCTTGGCTATACGAAACCTCGTGCGTTCTTCAAAATTGTCTTCCCGCAGGCGGCACACCACTTTTTGCCGGTGTTCCAAGGCGAATTTATTAGCATGGTGAAGATGACATCGGTGGTGGGCTATATCGCCATCCTGGATTTGACAAAAGCGTCGGATATTATCCGCAGTCGCACTTACGAGGCGTTCTTCCCGCTGATTATGACGGCAATTATTTACTTGATCATCATTTGGATTTTGACTCGTGTGCTCACGATGTTACAGCATAGGCTAGATCCGAAAATCCGTGCGAAGCGCAAGTAATTACATCGTTCCCGATTCAAGTCCCTTGACGGGGACGTAACGGACGGAACCGTCAGCGGAGATGATCATTGCAACGCCGGAGAGGTAATTGACCCAGCGCCATTTTTCGTAATAGCGCACGTTCGCGTGTCCGTTGGTGGTGTAGGCGAGGAGCGGCACGACGAGGTAATCGTGCGTGCACATGACGTTTACGCGTTTCATGGCCGGGAGGTTTGCGAGGATGTTGTTCTTCAGGAGTTCTTCGCTGCGAGTTTCTAAATCGTAGAATGCGTCTGGATAGGCGCCTGTAAAACCGTACTTGGAAAATACAACCCAACCACCTTCGGCGTTGATGTAGTTGTTGGCGGTGGCTTCGTCCTTGATATACCAGGCTCCGTCCATGTAGGGGAGGATGTTGAGCGTGTAGCCAGTTTGGCCTTTTCCGATGGCGATTTCTTCGCAGGTTTCTTGCGTGCGTGTGTAGCCCGAGTATCCATAGTAAAAGTCTTCATTGGCAACGGCGGCGAGGCGTGCGCCTAAATTGCGGGCATACGTTTTTCCGTTGCTAGTCAAGTGGCCGTTCGGGCCCGTGTCATCGGTGCGTTCGCTGTGGCGGATGATGAAGACTGCTTTTTCATCGGACTTGAGGCTAGCGTAGACTTCGGCGATGTCGGTGAAACCGTCGGCTTCTTGCGGGGTGGCGACGCGCCATGCGTTTGTGGCGGTCTCGAAGATGTAATAGTTGTCGTGATTCACGCGGCCTTCGCGGACTTCCTTGTCGTATTCGCCGGGGCCGAATCCAGCCGTGTCTTTTTCAATGGGCTGTGCAATGCGCCATTCCTTGGAACTCACGTCGCAAATGAATCGGACTCTGGAATGGTCGGCGTGCTCGTAGTCGTTTGCGAATAGTGCGCTTTGACCTTGATTGACGTACGTGACTAGCCCTGCGTTGGCGTCAGTGCATGGCTCGAATCCGTAAGCGATAGGGATGAACGCGCGCATGTATCGCTCAAAATTCGGAATGTTCATTCCCCACGATGAAACGTTGTTGCGGATGTCGTTGTATTTCCAGAGCGTGTCAAGACCTACAACCCAGTCGGCAATTTGAATTTTCCAGTTCTGGTCGTTCCAAATGCCATCGCCTTTGAGGTCTTCGGCGAGATTGTTTGCGAGATTCATCATGTCGTTCTCGCTGCGCTCGCCTTGAATCATGGCGGAGATGGCAAACAGTGCGGCGCTATATTCGCTGTTCCCGAACATGTCCAAATCTTCGGCAACGGGCTTGTCTGTGCGTCCGTCGGTGAAGTACGGCTGCGAATAAAGTTGCACCGTGTCAATCCCGAATGCGGCAAATGCTTCGCGTTCCGCCTGCGCCTTGGCTTCGGCAAAATCGATGTGGTTCATCGTGAGCTGCTCAATGCGCGGGATGGTGATATGCGTGAGAATGTTCACGTTTGCATGTTCGGGCGAGCAAGTCTTTGCAGCAAGCGTAATGGGGTTGTTTGAAACTCTGCCTGTCACTTCATTGCGGTAAAAACCGGTCGCCCTGATTTTCACGCAGTTGGAATTTGAGTGGACTTCGTTAAAGGTATAGCGTCCGTCATTCGTGAGGATGCAGCCTTCTGCTTTTTGGTAAGTCTCGGTGTTGAATTCCTTGTTCGCTTCGGTGACGGTAACGCTTGTGCCAAAGACGAACGGCCCTTTTTGCGCAATGCCGGAAATCGGCGAAATGAAACCTTCGACAAAGACCGTGTCTGCGCTGCCGACGATTGTGCCATTGGGCATAGACGTGACTTTGTCAACTGCGTGCAAAAATCCGTCGCTGCATGTGATGCTAAAATCTGTGGAGTCCGCTGCACTGCGCCACGTGCCTTTCACGCAAAGGTGTGGCATGTTTTCGTTCTGAACAAAGAACGCGCGACCTTCACGGCTAGCGTCGCAAGCAGGTAAGTTGGCTGCACTCGGGACGGTCAAGGTATCGAAAAGAGAAATCGGCTGGTTCGGGTCAATGTCGCCATTGCCGGTAGCGGGGTTTCCATCAGAGCCGCAGCCCGCCATCCATAACGATGCCCCAAAAGCAGCAAAGCCAATCGCTGTTGAACCAAAAAATCTCATTCCATATACCTATTTTACGTTTGTGATTGACTTGCGCCATTCGTGTCATTCCCGCCTCTTTGTCATGCCCGCCTACCTGTCCTCGCGCCTGTCCTCGCTTGACGGGGATGATGGGGATAATCGGGAATCTCCTTTCTTGATTTTATCGAGTAGCCGTTTGGCGGGGAAGCCTACGAGCTGGAAACTTTTTTCCCAGATAAAGTCCTTGATGCGCTCTGCCTTGGTCTCGTTACATTTTGGGAGCCAATTCTCGTCAAAGTCTGCGTCGAGTCCGGCGCTTTTCACAAGGGCAGTGTAGTCCTTGTTGAGCGCATCGTAGGCGTGGTGGCGTACGAAGTGTTTCTTTTCTTCGTAGTTGAAACGGCGTTCTAGAAGTTTGCGCTTTACGAAACCAGCGCCTTGTTGGATGAGCTCGTCGTATGCGAAGAACACGGGACGTTCCGTGTGGTAGAGCGATTCCATGATGACTTCGGCTTCGGTGAATTTTTCACTTAAGCCGACTTCGAGCTTGCGGGTGACATCGTAGAATTCGGTCTGCTCGGGAGTCTCGAAAATGTGCAAGAAGAACACGCCGAGTGCGGGGGGCTTCATGTACAAGAAGAACGATTGCAGGTGTGGTGCAAATTCGTCATTGCTTGTGAGTGAGACGACGTCGGCGTTGCTGTTTTCGGCGCGTTCAAAGAATTCCTTGAACTTGTTTTGGTAATAGACGATGGAATCGTTGATGAGCAGCAAGCGTTCTACATCGCGCGTGATGAGGCCGGGAACGTAGTTGCCGGCTGCGTCGGTGCGGTTCGCCTGCAGTTGCAAATAACGCCGCCACATGCCAAAATCAAACCCGCGGTTTTCGGTGAGGAAAAGTTCGATGTGATTTTCCTTCAGAAAATCGTAGGTGTCGCTCGAAAGCGTTCGGCGATTCGTGAGGAGGACGACCTTGAAGTCGGTCTCGGCAAGATGCTTGAGCGCAAAACGGACATAGCCGGGGAGGTCTTCCCCGGTCTGGTAACTGGCGTAGAGGGCGACTTTATTGCATGCGTCCATCAGCTATCTTCCTCTGCGGCCTCCGCGGCTGCTGCGTCCGCGACCTTTTTCGCTGGACCTGCGGCCACGCCTTGCTTCACGCGGTTCGCTCGCTACGTGGAATCCTTCGCCGAAATCACGGGAGTCTCGACCGCTGCGCTTTTCAGAACCGTGTTTTCCGCGCTTGTCGGAGCGGCGACCTTCATCGAATTCGTCACGGCCCTTGCGGAAACCGCCACGTTCACGAGAATCGCGACTGGTGCGTTCGAAAATCGGACCGTCGAAATCGCGACGTCCACGGCGACCGCGAGAAATGTATTCCGGTTCGTAATCGTCGTCTTCGTCCGGCTGGCTCACATAGCCGAGTGCTTCGGCGGCCGCGGCGCGGTCAGCTCTTTCATTGAAATTGCGAATGTCGCGTTCGGTATCTTCACGGCTACGGCGCTTCTTCGGTTCAGGGCTCAGTTTTTCGGTGATGCTGAAGTCTGCCTGACCGCGCAATGGGTCAACTCTGAGGAGTTGAACCATCACCTTGTCGCCACGGCGGAAGGTGCGGCCGCTACGCTTGCCAAATGCAAGGCCCTGGTCCGGATTGAACACGTAGAAGTCGTCGCCTGCGATATCGCGGTAACGCACAAGACCTTCGGCAATCGGATCGTCGATGGAAACGTAAATGCCCCATTCTTCGATGCCTGTTACATTTGCTTCGAAGCTGTCGCCAATGCGGCTCTTCAAAATCCAGCAGCTGCACACCTTGATAGAAATGCGTTCCACCTTCATGTTCTTGATTTCGTTTGCCGAAATCAAGTCGCAGACTTCAATCACGCTGTTCACGCGTTCGGCGTCGATTTCCTTACCCTTGCGGGCGAGTTCACGATGGCACCAAAGGTCGGCATAACGGCGGATTGGCGAGGTGAAGTGGCTGTAATCCTGCCAGTTCAAGGCGAAGTGTCCGAAACTGTTGCTGTCGTAATGAGCCTTCTGCATACTGCGCAAAATGCGGTTCGTGAGCGTCTCGTCGCCAGCAGCGCGCTTCACCAAGTGTTCATAAAGCTTGAAGGCTACCGGGTTTAAGTTCGTGTCGCCGCTGCGCGGCTTGCCCAAGTCACGCAACATCACTGGAGCGTCCTTGAACAGATCTGGGTACATGTAATAGAGTTCCATGATGTCCTTCGTGTCCGGAGCTTCATGGATACGGTAAATGCCTTGCAGCTTGCGCTGCTTGAGTTCCTTCGCGCAGCAGTTGTTCGCGATGAGCATGCACTCTTCGACCCAAGAATTGGAATCGTCGTGTTCGCGCGGGAAAATCTTGACCGGTTCACCGTTCTCGTCAAACTTGCAGCCGTATTCGGTTGTCTGGAATTCGAGCAAGCCATCCTTGGTGCGGTTTCTCTTGAGGAGCGCTGTCACTTCGGCGAGAGCCTTGATGGAATCGTCGCCTTCTTCCATCATCTTCACTGCCTGCTGGTACGTGATTCCCTTCGTGATGTTCACGACACTGCGATGGAAATCCCAACCGAGAACGTTTGCATCCTTGTCCAAGTCAATCATGCAGGTGAATGCGCAACGGTCTACGCCTTCGTGCAAGCTGCAAACGCCGCTTGAAAGCTTTTCCGGGAGCATCGGCACTGCCGTCCACGGCAGGTATTGCGTATAACTTCTTTCAAGAGCTTCTTCGTCGAGGTCAGAACCTTCGGGCACATAGTAGCTCACGTCGGCGATGTGTACGCCGAGCTTGTAACCGCCATTCGGCTTGCGTTCCACGCTGATAGCGTCGTCGTGGTCCATGGCGCCTTCGGGGTCAATGCAAAGAATGTCGAGCTTGCGATAATCCACGCGGCCCTTGAAATCCTTTTCGGTCGGTTCTGTAATGGAGGCCACGTACTTTTCAATAGCGGGGCTAAAGCCCTTGGGCAAGTTGCTCTCTTCCATGAACTGTTTCTTGACTTCGTCCCAAGTCACGTTCATGATTTCGGCAGAGCGGTCCACCTTTGCCAAGTAGCTGTGCTTGAGCTTCGGGTGTGGATAAAGCGTGAAGCTGATGGTCTCGCCTTCCTTGCCCGGCGCCTGCCTGCGGTGGCACATCTCGTACACCTTGCCGGTATCGATTTCGGTCACCTGCCAGTCTTCGTCACCGGTCTGGTGCAGAATGCCGCGCTTCACGCGTGTGCCGGAATCCTTTTCGGTCTGACGGCGGCTACGTGCGCCCGGACGGCGGTTGTCTTCGACACCCTGCTCTGCAAGCTTCTTGCGGCGCTTTTCGCGCTTGTCTTCGAGCGGTTCGCCATCGCCCAGCTGGTATTCCTTGTGGGCAGAACGCTTGAGAACGCCACGCTCGATCATGTCGGCGAGGAGCTGCTTAAAAGCCATCTTCTGTTTTTTCGGGAGGCCGAGAGCGCTACGGAGCTGGCTCCCTACCATAGGTTCGTCACGAAGGATTGCAATAATTTGTTCTTCGCTCGGTAATTCCTTAGCCATAATTAAGCCTCCTTGTTTTCTGTTGCCGCTTCTTTTGCTGCGGCAAGTTCCGCCTGCTTGTACGGCATAGCGGATTCAATCAAATCGTGGGTTTCGTCGCGGAGATCGGCCATTGGCTTCTCGGCGTAATCTTCATAACGGATCAGCGGGTGAACGACCATCTCGACGGTGCCGGAATAGACTGCCCATTTGACCTTTGGGAGAATCTTTCCGGTATTGATAAATGTAACTGGCAAAATGTCAAAGTGCTGTTCTTTTGCCAAACGGAAAATTCCATTTTGGAACTTGAACATGTGCCCGTCTTCGCTGCGGTGGCCTTCGGGGAACACGACAATGTTGTAATTGCTTTCGAGGCGTTTCTTGAGGATTTTGCCGAGGCCTGCGTTTTTGCGCGGGTTCGTGTGGATAGGAATGTTGCCGGAGCGGTTCAGGACCCAGCCGAATACGGGCGCTTTCCAGAGGCTTGCCTTCGCCATGAATGACGCCGACGTGATGGAATGCCAGACGACGTTGATGTCCAAAAAGCTCTGGTGGTTGGCGACGATGACGTAGTTTACGCCCTTTGGAATGTTTTCTGCCCCCTTGACCGCGACTTTAATGCCGAAAAGCTTGAAAATAATGTTCCTGAAGGCGAAAGTGCAAATCTTGGTGCAGTTTTCCCAGTGCCCGCGGATACCGCAATAGAGGGTGTAGGGGATACCCGCAACAACCATGATAGTGAAAACGACGATGTAATAAAAGAGTGCAAGAATAGCGCGCATGGTCTCTGCTTGTTAAAAGTGAATTATGACCCACTCAATATAAATAGGTCCCTATGGGCTTAATGTATATTTTTTGAGCGGAGTAAATCGGTTGTTTTTGTTACATACGCATAAATACGCACTTGTCATTCCCGATTTAATCGGGAATCTCCTATTTCCTTGAGAAAAAACTATATTCCTGAACGTAAAACATGGAGTTTTAAATTATGGAAATTAAATGGCTTAATCCCGATGCAAAGTTTGACCGTCTCGTTTTGGCGGGTGATATCGGTGGTACGAATACGAATCTTGGTCTTGTGGGCTACAAGGATGGCAAGTTTACGCTCATTCTCGAAACCGTTTGCCCGAGCCAGTGCATTGAAGGACTCGACACCCCGATCCGTGAAACGCTCAAGGCAGCAATCGAAAACCGCGCGGATTTGAAGCCGTCCCACATCTGCATCAGCGCCGCAGGTCCGGTGGCAAACAACAAGTGCGTCATGACGAACCTCCCGTGGTGCGTTGACGGCGATGCCATCACGAATGCAACCGGCATTCCGACCCTCGTGATTAACGACTTTATGGCCATTAGCTACGGCATCCCGACTCTCGACGTCGATGACCCGAAACAGATCCTCAAGTTCAAGCACACCGACGGTAGCGAACCGAAGCCGCAGGCTGCAACGAAGGCCGTGATTGGTCCGGGTACGGGCATGGGCGTTGGCTTCCTCGCATTTGACGGTCAGAAGTACATCCCGGCTTGCTCCGAAGGTGGCCACTCTACGTTTGCTCCGTTCGACAAGGAAACTCAGGACTTCCGCGACTACATGGAAAAGCGCATCGGCACCGTGCCGGGCGTCGAACCGCTCGTCTCTGGCATGGGCCTTGCTCACCTCTATGAATGGTGGCGCGACACGAAGGGCGTACCGCAGAACGATGCCTTCAAGAAAATTGAAGAAACCGATTGGCATGACCGCCCGAAGTACATCAGCCGCGCAAGTGATACCGATCCGGTCGCTGCCGAAATGATGCGCATGTTCGTGAAGATGCTTGCCCGCTTCGCTAGCGACGCTTGCACGTTGTTCCTCCCGCTGGGTGGATTCTACCTCGCTGGTGGAACGGTGCAGAAGGACCTCCGCTGGCTCGAACGCGATAACTTGTTCATGACCTGGTTCGAAAAAAACTACAATCCGAACATCCGCCCGCTCTTGAACAAGATTCCGGTGTACCTCATCAAGGATTACAGCATTAGTTTGTACGGTGCTGCTAATGCAAGTTTGAACTTGCAGAAGTAAACGTATTTGTCATGCCCGCCTCCGAGCGGGCATCACTTTATCGGCGGAGCGAATGTAAATGCGCTGAAGTCGATGGGTTTAGAGCTTTGTTAATCCCGGCCATTGCGGCTGGGATTTTTTGTTTGTGAGGGAGGGTAATCTTTTTTTTCAGCGTGACAGCCTTGGCCTGTTACACGAACTCGATTACGAGCTGCTTGCCGAGGGCGTGTGCCAGCTTGTAGAGAGTCTCGATGGAAGGCGAACCCTTCGGAGTCTCAAAGCGTTGGTAAGCCTGCGGGGTGATGTTTGCGCGGCGTGCCACATCACATTTCTTTTGCCCCCTGCGAGCCTCGAAGAGCTTGTATGCAATCTCGATTCGCGGGGAAAGCTCGACCGGGTAGAGCCCCTTGTCGGAATCGGGCTTTGTCTTGGGAAGAATCATCGTGTTGCCAAGATCCAGGTCGCATTCCATCGCACCGTCGAGCGCGTCCTTCGCCTGCTTGAGAGCTTCCTCCTGCGTGTCGCCGAACGCGTTCACGTTGGGCAGATCGGGGAACGAAACCACGAATCCCATATCCTTGTCTTTCTCAATTTTCGCTGCGTAATTCATAGGGGCCTCTACTGGTCAAATTGTTTCAAGATGCGCTTGAGATAGACGCCTTCTATCTCGTGCTTGTTTCGTTGTATGGGGACGGGGCGCTTGCCTTGCTTCACGAATATGTGGTGGTCGCCGTTGATTCGCCCCAGTTCCCAGCCTCTTTTCTTTGCGTAGTCACAAATTTCTTTAAATTTCATTGTTTAAAATACAATATATTTGTTTATTTGTCAATATATTTATTTACGAAAATAGAGCAGAAAACAGTATTTTCACCCTTGCAACAGCCTTTCAAACAATGGGCGATACCCGGCGATGTCTTCCAGCTGCATGATGGTCGTGATCTTGTTGCCGGCATCTTTGCTCGAAGCCCCGCAGTGAAACAGCTTCTCGTTGGCGGTTCCGAAATCTAGGTAAATGTACCTGTCGTGGAATATGTTACCCGTGGCGCGAACATCGCCAAGTTCTACATCCGGGCGGGCGGCCTTGAAGTCCGCCAGCATGCTCTCGGTCAGGCTGGTCCTTCCGTGCTGTTCGCTGAAAATCTTGACAGAAACATTCTGCGCTACGCATCGCAATAAATCGAGCGTCTTTACATCCAGGTAGTCGTCCACAATCAGCACCGACTTCTTCGCCATGCCGTAAATCTGCGTGTAGGCGACATCGGCCTCCAGCCGCTGCCCGTTCAGAATCAAGAAGTGCTTGAAGGTGCTCGGGTCGACGAAATTCGCCATGACTTTTTGGAGAAAACTCTCGTTTCGCTCCACCTTGTTGGAGAGCGTGCGAACGTCCGTAGCGATCTCGGCGATATCCCGCGTATTTTGACTTGTCTGCGTCGCCAATGCGACCATCCCCGCAGAAACATTCGGTGCATTCTCTGCCGCAATGTAGTCCTTCATCTGCTTGAAAAGACGGATGAGGGCCTTGCTCTGAGCGGTCGCCTGTTCGCCCTTGAGAACCGTCATGAGCATGTAGATGCCCTGCTCCGTGAAGGCGTAGGGACTGGTTTTTGAGTATTTTCCCTGTTCTAGGGTCAAAAATTTTGACCCTAGAATTTCGCGATATTCCGTCCTCGTTAACTGGAATCGAAAATCATCGTCAAATTTTTCAATATTATTCTTGACCTGCTGATTGAAAGACTTGGTCGAATACCCGTAAATCTCCGCTAAATCGGCATCGAGCATGACCTTTACCCCGCGGATGGTATATATCCGCGACTTGAGCAAATCCTCGTCTATCAGGGAAAATTCAGGCTTTTTCGGCGCACCGGCCCCGACCGCACTGGCCGCAACATCTTTCTTCATTGTCAACTCCTCTGGCATACAAGCGGAAAAATACCAAAGACTATACACTTGTGCACTAAATGTAGATTCGGAAATCCTGTTTGTCAATAGGTTTGTACGGATTATTGAAAAATCAAAGTGGAGCGTCTAACCCACGCCCCAAAATTGTGGTGACTAAGTTTCCCTCAAAAATAACTTGTGCCCAAAAAGTTGTTTTGAGGAGTGAAAAAGCTTCTATTTGACAGTAGAATTAGCTTTTTGCGCAATAATACCCCGTATTATTCAGGTAGAAGCGTAAATCAACAAAATTATGGAGATGAAGTTCAAATATGAAAAATGCTTGTCAAATATTATGTAAGGTGTGTAAGTTAGCCTTGCTGATTCTTTTAATCTTCGGTCCTACCAATGCGTGGTGAACCTGAGTGGGTGTTTTCGTAGGTATATATGATTCCTTTTATTAACAATTAACCTATATTTCCTAATATGACGCCAGAAGCAAAGGCACGCGAAGAAATAGATAAGAAACTAGTCCAATCGGGCTGGGTTATTCAAGATGTCAAGGAGGTAAACCTCATGGCATCTTTGGGCGTTGCCGTGCGTGAGTTCCCTACCGATTCCGGGCCTGTAGATTACGCCCTATTTGTGGATGGAATTCCCGTTGGTGTCGTAGAGGCAAAGCGCGAAGAAGCTGGTGAAATTTTGACTTCTGTGGAATCGCAATCTGCACGCTACGCCAACAGCACTTTTAAGTGGATCAAGAACGAATACAAAATTCGTTTTGCATACGAAGCGACGAATAAGTTGACTCGTTTTACGGATTATTGCGATGAAAAATATCGCTCTCGTCGAGTTTTTAGTTTTCACCGTCCCGAAACATTGCAACTGTTGCTAAAGCAACCGAACACGATTCGCAACAACTTGAAGCATCTGCCGGCATTGAATACGGAAGGTTTCCGAAAATGTCAGGTCACGGCAATCAATAATTTAGACAAGTCCTTTGCTGAAAATCGCCCCAAGGCTCTTGTGCAGATGGCGACGGGTGCAGGTAAGACGTTCACTGCAATTACGGCGTCGTATCGACTTTTGAAATTCGGCAAAATGAATCGCATTTTGTTCCTGGTTGATACGAAAGGTCTTGGCGAGCAGGCAGAACGCGAATTTTTGGCGTACCGTCCGTCGGATGACAACAGATCTTTCTCTGAGTTGTATGAAGTCCGTCGATTAAAGAAATCCTCTATTCCAAAGAGTTCGCAAATTTGTATTTGCACGATTCAGCGTATGTATTCAATTCTGACGGGCGAAGAACTTGATGAGTCTGCAGAAGAAGTTCATCTTGAAGAATTTGAAATCTCTGGCCAAAAGCGTTCTAAAAAAGTTGTTTATAACAAAGAGTATCCTCCAGAATTTTTTGATTGCATCATTGTAGATGAATGCCACCGCTCCATTTACAACGACTGGAAGCAAGTTATTGAATATTTTGATTCGTTCATTATCGGATTGACGGCAACGCCCGACAAGAGGACTTTTGCGTTCTTTGACGAAAACATTGTGAGTGAATATACTCGCGAACAGGCGATTATTGATAATGTCAACGTGGGCGAAGATGTCTTTGTAATTGAAACTAAGGTTGGCAAGAACGGCGGACATATCCTGAAACAACAGGTGGAATGCCGTGACAGGATGTCTCGCGAAAAACGCTGGAAACAGCTTGACGAAGAGGTTGACTATCAACCGTCCCAATTGGATAGGGATATTGTCAACTTTAGCCAAATTCGGACGGTCATCAAGGCGTTCAAGGAAAGCCTCTCGACTGTTCTATTCCCGTGCCGCAAGGAAGTTCCGAAAACTTTGATTTTTGCAAAGACCGACAGCCATGCTGATGATATTGTCCAAATTGTCCGCGAGGAGTTTGGCGAAGGCAATGAATTCTGCCAGAAAATCACCTGTCAGGCTGACAAGGCGGACACCCTGTTATCATCTTTCCGCAACAGTTATTATCCGAGAGTTGCAGTAACGGTGGATATGATTGCAACGGGAACAGATGTCAAGCCGATTGAATGCCTCATCTTTATGCGCGATGTCCGCAGCCGCAATTACTTTGAACAGATGAAGGGGCGCGGAACGCGAACCTTGAGCAAGGACGATTTGCAAAAAGTGACGCCGTCTGCTACGGAGAACAAGGACCACTTCGTAATTGTCGATGCCGTCGGTGTGACGAAATCTAAGAAGACGGATACACGCCCGCTAGAAAGGAAGCCGACCGTCAGCTTGAAAGAATTGATGATGAATGTGGCGATGGGCGCAAAGGATGCCGACACCTTGACATCCCTTGCGAATAGGCTTGTGCGTTTGAATTCCCAGATGACCGAAGACGAACGGACTGATTTCAAGAAGTATGTCTTAATATCGGCTGGAACTCTTGCTGAAAATCTCTTGAACGCCTTTGACGAAGATTACTTGCAAGGGAAAGACCCGCAAGAAGTCATCCGCGAAGCAGTGAAACCATTCTACGATCCTAATGTTCGTCAATATATCGAAAATATTCGTCGTGTTCACGAACAGGTCATTGACAATGTGAATCTTGATAATGTGGAATTTGCAGGCTTTGATACGGACCAGGAAAAAGCCGCTGATATGGTGATCGCAAATTTTCGTGAGTTTATCAACGAGAACAAGGACGAAATCATTGCCTTGCGAATCATTTATGATCACGCTTATGCAGACCGACCGATGGTCATTGAAAAACTCAACATGCTCTATGACAAACTTACAGCGAAGCATGTGACTGTAGAGCGATTGTGGAATTGTTACGCTATCAAGAATCCTAAAAAAGTAAAGAAGGGCGTAAAGGCGAAAATTGTGGATTTGATTTCCATTATCCGCTATGAACTGGGATTCTCTGAAAACTTGGCTCCGTTTGCAGACCGTGTAAATTATAACTTTATGCAGTGGACTTTAAAATGCAATGCTGGTAATATTCACTTTACCGATGAGCAGATGAAATGGCTCCGTTTAATTAGAGACCACATAGCCACATCGTTGAGTATTGAACTTTTAGATTTGGAATATAGCCCTTTTGACGGAATGGGTGGCTTGGGCAAATTCTATGAACTGTTCGGCGAAGATTATGAATTCATATTGCACCAAATGAGTGTGGACTTGGTGGCTTAATTGTGTCTGAAAAAGATTCTAAAATTTTAGGTTCTGTTATTCCGAATTTAGATCCAATAAAGATTGGATTGCCTGATTTTTCATCTATAATCGATCCAGTGAGGGAATTGACAAAAGGAATTGCTGAAATGCAAAAATCTATTGTTAGCAATCCTGCGGTAAAGCAACTAAGTGAGACGTTGGCTTCAATCCATAAATCTTGTGTTTTTGATGTAGCAAAAAAAATTCAAAATATAAAATTTGATTTTATTCAACCATTAGAATCTATTTTAAAAAATGAATCTGTAAAAAGTTTTTTTAGGGGTGTAAAGTATTTATCTTCAATAGAAAAAAGTGGATGGCCATTATATCATTTGACATTCCAAAGAGTCGATGATGTGATGTCTTTAGAAAAAGAAGATTTTTTTCCTTTTTTATTATCCTTTTATGAGAATCAGTATAAATCATCTCTTGCGAAATCATGGGAAAACGCTCCCATTATAAATGAGATGCGTAAACCTATTTTGAAAGAGGCTTTGTCTCTTTTCGAAAATCATTTTTACTATGGAACATGCTCTGTTTTAATGTGCCAATTATATGGAATTGCTGAAGATATAGATTGTTATTCTAGGGCAAAATCTTTAGTCATTTCTGAAGAAGATATAAAAGAAATAGATGAATTGTATGGGATAACGGATTCAAAGAAGTTTCCAAAAGAAAAGAGAAGACTTTTCCAAAAAATAATGCATGTGCAAGAATGTATTGCTTTATGGGATAGATCTTTGCAATACATAAATGATTTTGTTTTGAAAAATCCTCAAAAACCGATTGAAGAATTAACTGTGCCTCATAGAAATAAAATCTGTCATGGGGAACAGTTGAATTTTGGAACACAGGAGCATGCGCTGAAGGCAATCTTTATCATAGATTCCTTGATTAGCTTTTCTAATGAAATTTATCTTAGTACGCAGGATGTGTAGTTTATGGAAATGGTTTCTTTTGATTTGATAAAAAGGATTCGTAAACACATTCAACGTCAAGAACGAATGAATCAACTAATTCCCATTTATGAAAAGTGGGTTGGTATTACCGCAAGTATTGATGTACTTGAAGATTCGTCGTGGGCTATAGAATATTATGTAGAAAATGATTATCCCTCCAACATGAAGGGAAAATATCTTTATACATATGGTTTGTTGCAGGCCCTATTTGTACAACAGGATGCGGCAGATAATATTTATAAGGTGTTCTTTGATGAAAAAATAAAATGGAAAGATGAATATCTTGAAGCGTATGATGTTCGTGAAATGAGAAATGATGTGACAGGTCATCCCTTAAATAGGGATAATCATTTCTTTATATATTTGGTTCAAATGGATATGGAAAAGGATTCTATATCGTACTTAAAGGATGATGTGGATTCGAAAAATCATGAATCTAAAAAAGTAAACCTGATGGATTCTATAGAAGATTCTGCAAAGTGTATTAACCATGTGTTATCTAGAGTTCTTGAAAAATTGGACTCTGAACATAAAGCATATATCAACGCCCACAAGAATGTGAAAATGGTCAAGATTTTCCAAGGCTTGGATTATGCAAGGGAAAAGATTGTTTGTCGTGATTTGATAATGGGTGATTGCATGTATGATTCGACTAAGGAGATGGTAAAAAAATGCCGTGAGGAACTGGTTAAACGATATGGCTCGGAAAACGCTATTGAAGCGTATAAATACACATTTGATGAAATTGACGAACTCTATGATTTGATTGATAATGAAATCCCTCAAAGCAATGTTTCAAAAAAGGATGATGTCATTTATCGGTTGAAAGAAAATCTTTTATCAAAGTTAGAGTATCTTGTTGGTCTTTGCAAAGAAACTGATGAATATTTTGAAAATGAGTCTGAAAATGGGGCGACGAAATGAGTGGTAAGAATCCTGAGAAAAAGACTCTTGGTCCGTTGTTGACTTTGAAGAAAGGAAAAAAGCCTAAAACGCAAAGTCCTGTAAAAGAAAAGGGTATGCAACCCTATGTTGATATTAAGGCTTTTGAAACCGGTGTAATTGACAATTACACGGATGACGATAAATGCCTTCCTTGTAATGATGGCGATTTGCTAATTGTTTGTGATGGTTCTAGATCAGGATATGTTGGCAGAGCGATAAAGGGATATACAGGTTCTACTCTTGCAAAAATTTCTGCGGAAGGTGTGGATAATAGTTATCTCTACTACTTCATTCAAAGTATGTATAGGCTTTTGAATACTCAAATGAAGGGAACGGGAACTCCGCATTTGAATGCTGATGTTTTGAAAAAAGCGGAATTAGTCATTCCATCTCTAGATGAACAAAAACGTGTAGTAAATCGCATTGAAGAACTTTTTTCTGAATTAGATAGTGCTGCTGAAACTCTAAAAAAGACCAAAGAACAATTGGCTGTTTATCGCCAATCTGTTTTGAAAGATGCATTTGAAGGGAAATTTACTGAACAGTGGCGAAAAAAACAAAAGTGCGATTGTACTCAAATAGATTTTAATGAAATTTATCGACCCGCGGAAACGTTTAAGGATGTTGCGGGGGACGAAAACGAGTTAAGTCTTTGTATTCCAAAAGCATGGAAAAAAGTTCGTGTTGGTGAAATATTTGAAGTTTGTGTAGGAGGAACTCCTAGACGAACGGAACCATCATATTGGAATGGAAATATATGCTGGGTTAGCAGCGGTGAAGTTAAATTCACCAAAATATATGAGACGAATGAATGCATTACGGACAAGGGCGTATTAAATTCATCAGCAAAGGTTCGACCGAAGGGTTCTGTTCTTTTAGCCATGATAGGAGAGGGTAAAACAAGAGGGCAGGCTGCAGTATTAGAAGTTCCTGCTGCACACAATCAAAATACAGCTTCTATACTTGTGTCCCAAACGCCTTGTTCCCCATTGTATTTATACTATTATCTTGTTTTGAACTATGATCATACTCGTAGGGTTGGATCAGGAAATAATCAAAAAGCTTTAAATAAAGATAGGGTTAAGGCTTTGCGAATACCTTTTTGTTCGTTTGAAGAACAAAAACAAGTTGTTTCTCAGATAGAGTCTCGGTTAGGGGCTTGCGATAGTATTAAAAAAACGGTAAATGATGCTTTAGCCCAAGCTGATGTGATGCGTCAAAGCATTCTCAAAAAAGCCTTCGAAGGAGGCTTGTGATGTCTAAGGATTATACGGAATGCCATGTTGCTTTTCTTGATATACTAGGTTTTAAAAATCTGGTAATGAAAGAAGAATGTGATTATTTGTATAATGTATTTCAACAGATTCGAATTAGCTCGCAGGCTCGATTCAAAATAAACGATGAATCTGTCGAAGCGTTTTCGCTGGTGAAGCATTATGTTATGTCTGATAGCGTAATTTTGTATATAGATGCTTCTATAAAAGATTCTTTTTTCGCTTTAGTAAGAACATGTCAATACTTACAAATGTCTCTTTTGACTATGGAAACTCCAATTTTAGTTCGTGGTGGTATAACGAGCGGTTCTATTTTTTCAGAGAATGATGTGATTTATGGAAAAGGTCTTGTTAATTCTTATTTGTTAGAAGAAAATACGGCGATATATCCGAGAATTATTTTTACAAAACAGACTCTTGAAAATGGTCGAAAAAATTACGATAAAATCAGAACAGATTTTGATTCACTTCCTTTCTTTAAAGACCAAGATGAATTATATAGTATTAATTTTATGTCATTAGCTTTTTTGAAGGATCTTAGCTATATCCCATCTTTTATAGATCATGTTTTGGATTTTTGTCAGAAAAATATTGATGAGGAAACAAATGACAGTATTCGTGGAAAATTTCTTTGGTTAAAAGAAAGGTGTCTATATCTTGTGCGATGTCAAAGTTCATTGCTAAACCTGGTCGATGCAGATAAATCTGTTGCAAAAAAATGGAATATTGGGGTAGAATAATGTCCGAGCAGTCTTCTTCTATCGTTTCCAAAGTCTGGAGTTTGTGTGGTCCGTTACGCGATGACGGCGTTTCGTATGGCGACTATCTAGAACAACTCACGTATTTGATTTTCTTGAAAATGTCGGATGAATATTCCAAGCCGCCTTACAAGCGTGATACGGGTATTCCCAAGGGCTTCGGCTGGTCTGATATGGTTCTGCTGAAAGGTTCTGAACTCGAAAATCAGTATAAGCTTACGCTTGAAAAGTTGGGCGAACAGGGCGGCATTCTGGGCAAGATTTTCAAGGGTGCTACAAACAAGATTAGCAAGGCCGCAATTCTTGCCCGTGTTGTGTCCATGATCGATAGCGAAAAATGGGTTTCGATGTCTTCGGATGTGAAAGGCGAAATCTACGAAGGCCTGCTCCAGAAAAACGCAGAAGACGTCAAGAGCGGTGCGGGCCAGTATTTCACGCCTCGTCCGTTGATTCGTGCCATGGTCAAGTGCCTGCGTCCTGAACCCATGAAAACCATTGCCGACCCCTGTTGCGGTTCCGGCGGGTTCTTCCTTGCCGCACAAGAATTCATCGCAGACCCGAATAATTACACGCTTGACCGCAAACAGAAGGAATTCCTCAAGAATAAGACTTTCCACGGCAACGAGCTGGTGACGAACACCTTCAAACTTTGCCTGATGAACCTGTATCTGCACAACATTGGCGATATTTACGGCGAATTGCCCGTAACCCAGGGCGACGCCTTGCTCACCGACCCCGGAATCCGCGTCGATTACGTGCTTACCAATCCGCCCTTTGGAAAGAAATCTTCCATCACGTTCACCAACGAAGAAGGCGAAAACGAAGACGAAGATTTGGTCTATAACCGCGAAGATTTCTGGGCGACAAGTTCCAACAAACAGCTGAATTTTATCCAGCATATCAACACCATTCTGAATGCAAATGGCAAGGCCGCCGTCGTGCTGCCCGACAATGTTCTCTTTGAAGGTGGCGTTGGCGAAACCATCCGCCAAAAGTTGCTCTGGACAACCGACCTGCACACGATTCTTCGCCTGCCCACGGGCATCTTCTATAAGCCGGGTGTCAAGGCGAACGTGCTTTTTTTCGACAAGAAACCCGCCAGCAAAGAAATGCAGACCAAGGAAATTTGGATTTACGATTTCCGCACCAATATTCATTTCACGCTAAAGCAGAACCCGCTTTCCGACAAGGATTTGCAGGACTTTATCAAGTGCTACAATCCTGAAAACCGCTTTGAACGCAAGGAAACCTACAACGAAAAGAAAAATCCCGAAGGTCGCTTCCGCAAGTTCAAAGTCGAAGAAATCCTGAAGCGCGACAAGACAAGTCTCGACATCTTCTGGATCAAGGACAAGTCCCTTGCCGACCTTGACAACCTTCCGTCTCCCGACGAACTCGCCGACGACATCATCGAAAACCTCCAAAGCGCCCTCCAAAGCTTCCAGGAACTGAAAGGGAAATTGGGGTAGAGAAAGAATATGTAAATTCATTACAAGGATAAATATGTCAAACAAAATAATTGAGAAAAAGAGAGATAAATCCGATGAACATTATGTCATCGAATTGTGTTCTGAAATTTTGAACCAAGAGAAAGAGGTCAAAACACAGTATGGATTTGATTTCTTAAGGGGGGATGTTCTGAAAAATGGTATTTTGGTAGAGAATGTAGGTCGAAAACTCCCCGTGGATGCGTTCTACGAAAAGTTTAATCTTGTTGTTGAATATTGGGAACGCCAACATACGGAACATGTATCATTCTTTGATAAAAAGAAAACTTGTGACGGAAGAACTCGTGCAGAACAGCGAGCTATATATGATCAACGCAGAAAAGACTTGCTTCCTAAAAATGGAATAAAGCTTGTCATTATCAAGTACAGCGATTTTGGTGAACGTAAACGTCTTTGTCGTAATCGAGAACATGACATAGCTGTGATTAAACAGAAATTGATTGATGAACATGTATTGAATGTTGATGGGGAAGGAAAGTTGACCCAAAGCTCTTTGTAAAATTTCCTTAGGTCCCTTGCCAGCTTTTTAGATATTAGGTACATTAATGCAGCACGTGATTCTCTGTCAAATGGAGAATCGCGTTTTTTTATTCCTTGATTTTGGGATAAGGGGACGCCTCTAACATCAACTGGTCACAAATGTGGCTAATGGAGGCTATAATGGAAAAAATAAGCCCGTTTTATAACGATGCTGTTCAGCAAATAAAGTCCGCTATTCTCGAAAGTCAGTTGGAGGCGGCTCGGGCTGCCAACAAGCAGATGCTTTCGCTGTATTATGCGGTAGGCAAGTTTGTTTCTGAGAATTCTCGCGAAGGAACGTGGGGAACAGGGGCGATTGATACGATCAGCGCCCAACTTAGACGCGAAATGCCTGGATTGCGAGGCTTTTCTGCATCAAATATCAAAAAAATGAGGATTTTCTTTGAGCAGTGGCTTCCTGTTTTAAATCGTCAGCCAATGGCTGGCGAATTGGAAAATGCCGAAATTGAAGGAAAAACGACAAAAATACCGATTTTTGCACTTCTTGATATAAATCGTTCGCCATTGGCGAACGATTTGGACTTCTCCGAATTTTTGGAATTGAGTTTTACTCACCATATGGAGATTCTGCTGAAGACCTCAACTTTGGAAGAACGAGCGTTTTACATTCATCAGACATTCATAAACCATTGGGATAAGTATACCTTGCGCGATTACCTCAAGGCGGACTTGTACCACCATCAGGGACAAATTCCCAATAACTTCGCCCTTACCCTGCCCAAAACACTCCACGCTCAAAAAGCAATCTCAATGTTCAAAGACGAATACCTACTTGATTTTGTCAATGTGGAAGAACTTGACGAACGTAATCCTCAGGATATTGACGAGCGCGTTGTCGAAAATTCCATTGTCCAGAATGTCAAGAATTTCATCCTTACATTTGGAAAGGATTTCACGTACGTCGGTCATCAAGTTCATATTGAAAAACTTGAGCATGATATGTGGGTTGATCTGCTATTCTATAATCGTGAGTTGCAGAGTCTTGTCGTTGTGGAATTGAAGAAGGGAGAGTTCAAGCCTGCGTATCTCGGACAGCTCTCGGCGTACATGCGTGTTTTGAATGACGACGAACGGAAGGCAAACGAAAATCCGGTCATCGGTATTATTTTGTGTAAGGGCGCTGACAAGTCCTTTGTTGAGTATCTGTTGCAGGATTACAACCAGCCTATGGGTGTTGCGACTTATAAAGTTATGCCAGAAAAACTGAAAGCAGTCATGCCCGATGAAAAAATGCTTTTGGAAGTTATGTGACATAGCCCGCCCATCAAATCTCAGTCCCACCACAATTCTTCAGTCTGTATCGCATGCTACGACCACCTTTTTTATTGGTCTCTAAGATTCCTTTGTCCATGAGGCTTTGGATTTCGCGGAGGGCGGTGTCGTGGCTTGCGTTGAAGAGCGCTGCGGCTTCTTTTGCGGTAAAGGGCTGCGCGAGGCGGCCTGCCATGATTTCGTCGATGAGCTGCTGTTCGCGGGCGCTGAATGTGTCGTTAGCGTGGGCGTTGCGGAACTGGATGCGGCTGATTTCTGTTGCGAAAAGTTGTTCGCTATCTTTGATGGCGTTTCGCAGCATTTGCAGGAACCACAGAATCCATTCGGTGAGGTCGCCGCTTGCTGCTTGCGTGCGCGAGAGAATTTTGAAGTAGTTGGCTTTATTGTTGTTAATTTGTTTGTTCAGCGCGTACTGGCAATGCGTCGTGTTTTCGGCGCGGGCGAGTTGCATCGCTGTGATAGCGCGGGCGAGTCTGCCGTTGGCGTCGGCGAAGGGGCGAATCGTGATGAACCAGAAATGTGCAATTGCGGCTTTAATCACCCCATCTATATTTGCGCTTTCAAACCACGATAAAAAGTTTTCCATTTCGCTTTGGAGGCGTTCCGGATTCGGGCCTACAAAATGGAGTTGCTTTTCGTCGATGGTCGTTTGCACTTCGTTCGGGACTTCGCGAAACTTTAAGACTTTGTTCTGACCCATCGCGGAATGCCAGTTGAAAAGGCGTTCTTCGGTGAGGGGCTGCGAGGCGTTCTGTATGGCGCCTAGATAGTTCTTGATGTAGTTTTGCGAGCCCTTGCTTTTGAGTTCCACTTCGGCTAGCGTGTTCGTGGGGTCAAGCGTGTAGCCGTCGATGGCGTAGTTGGCAACGATGTCTTCGGCGAGGAGTTTTGCTTCGATGTCCTTGAGTCCGCAGATTTGCATGATTCCGATGAGCTTGCCTTCTTCAAGGCGGGTCTGCCCAAGCGCTTGGAGCACCTTGGGAGAATCAAAGCGGAACCGCGTCCAGTCTGGGAATTGGTGGATATAAAGCATGTTGGTTGTTTTCGCGACACTTTTCTTTGTCACCCCGGATTTATTCCGGGGGCGCAATCTAGATAGTGCATTTAGCTCGTTGTAAATATATCACTTTTTCAAGAGCTGTATTTTACGAGCCTTTAATTTTCATAAATTTTACCCATGCAGAAAATTGATACTTGGTACAAGGCTGAGGGCAACTGCCCCGATGAAGAATATGAAATTGCAAGCTACCTGCTTTTTGAGGCGGGTGTTGCGACGCTCGAAGAACTCGACCCGGTGACCGCTGGCCGCACGGAGTTCTGTTTTTACACGGGCGACAAGGCGGAACGCGACCGCATCGTGGCGGAATTTCCGCAGTACAACTTTGTTGTAACTGAAGAGCCTGCGAAGGATTGGGACAAGTGGTGGCGTGACCGCGCACAGCCGGTGGCTGTGAGCGAGCACCTTTGGGTGCGTCCACCTTGGGTGGAATTCACGCCGGAAGATCCTGAAGCGGTTGTCTTGGAACTTGAGGCAAAGACTGCATTTGGAACGGGCGAGCACGAGACGACGAGTAGCTGTGCCGCGCTCATGGAAAATATTGATTTTAAGGGCAAGACTGTTCTCGACATTGGTACGGGCACGGGCATCCTCGCGATGTTTGCACGTCGCAAGGGCGCAAGCCTTGCTGTGGGAACGGAAATCGACCCGCTTACGATTCCCTGCATTGCGGAAAACTTTGAACGCAATGGCTTTGGTGAAAGTGACTGCGTGCTCGGATTCTTGGACGCGTTCAAGGACGGAACGAAGTTCGACGTGATTCTCTGCAACATGATCCGCAGCGAGCTTTGGCCGCTCCGCGACGACATCGAAGACTTGCTCACCGAAGGCGGCGAACTCATCATCAGCGGACAGCTCGTCACTGAAAAGGATTACATCCTCAAGTGGTTCGAAGAAGCCGGCTTCAAAGTCTCCGTCGAACGTGAAAAAGGGGAGTGGTGGAGTGTGCTTGCACACTCCTAAAACTACTTCTTAAACGATGGCTTCTTAAATCCTTTACCGTGTGAACGGCGGCTGGCGAGGTTTATCTCGCCGCTGTTGAAGCGGTTCTTGTCTTCTATATTGCGGTGTTCGCGGAACGGCGCATTCTGCTGATTCCCGCGGCGATCCCCATTGCGATCGAAATCGCGGCGGTCTTCGAATACATTGCTTCGGCGGTCAAAGTCGCGGCGATTCTCGCCAAAGCGGTCGCGATTCTCGTTTCGCCAATTCTCGCGGCCTTCGTAGCGGTCCCCGCGCATTCCTGGGCGCATTTCGCGATTATCCTCCCAGCGGTCCCCGCGCGGCTCGTACCCTTCGTCTCTCCAGCGATTCTTGACCTTCTCTTTTTTCGGGCGTAATGCGTTTGTGCGTTCGTCGCGCTTTTGCATTTCGCGATTGCGGAAGTCTTCGTTTTCTTCGCGTTCCTTGCTCGGGAAGTATTCCTTGCCCTCGGCCATAGCTGTGCGGCTCAGCAACAAACGGCTGACCTTACCCATCTTGAGTCGTTCCAAAACTTCGCGCAAGTGCGGGCGGTTCGCGGGGATATACCAGAAGAAAAATTGCTTCTGGTTTGCTTTTTCTTCGGGAGTTTTCGCGACAAAGAGCGGCTTTCCGTCCGGCGTCATTTCGGCGTAGAACATTTCGGTCGCAATCGTCATCGGCGTTGGCGTAAAGTCTTGCACTTGTTCCAACTGGAAACCTAATTGCTTTGTTTCGAGCGCAAGTTCGGCCATGTCGGCTTCGGTACATCCCGGATGGCTACTGATAAAGTACGGAATCAGCTGCTGCTTTTTGCCGATGCGCTTGCATTCGTCGTCAAAGAATTCCTTGAATTTGTGGAACAGCGTAAAGCTCGGCTTGCGCATCAGTTTCAAAACGGCGTCGCTCGTATGTTCCGGAGCAACCTTCAAACGGCCGCTTACATGGTAGTCGATGAGCTCGCGGGCGTATTCTTCGTGGTCCTTGCGGAGTTCTTCGTCATCCGTCTCCTGCAAGAGCATGTCGTAACGCACACCACTTCCGATGAACAGGTGCTTCACTTTCGGATGGTTGCGCACTTCGCGATAAAGGCTCAAGATTTCGGCGTGGTGCGTGTCCATGTTGTCGCAAATCTTGGGCGTGAGGCAACTTGCACGGGCGCACTTTTGGCAACGGCTCGGATCGCGGCCACGCATGTTGTACATGTTCGCGCTCGGGCCGCCAAGGTCTGTAATCGTTCCGGCAAAGCCTTCCATATTCGTCACGATTTCGACTTCGCGCAGAATGCTTTCGCGGCTGCGGCTTGCGATGAATTTGCCCTGGTGTGCGTTGATGGCGCAGAAACTGCAGCCGCCAAAACAGCCGCGGTGCGTGTTGATGCTGAACTTGATCATGTCGAACGCCGGAATGTTGCCGCGCTTCTTGTAACGCGGGTGCGGCTCGCGGGCGTAGGGGTATTCAAAACTTTCGTCGAGTTCGCCATATTCCATCGGCGGGTACGCGGGGTTAATCACCACGGTCTGCTCGGCGACATCTTGCAGAATGCGGTGCTGGAACCACTTGTTACATTCGATGTCCACCCGGTGGCAGTTTTCGATCTGGTTCCTCTTGCTTTCCAGACATTCTTCGTAGCTGTACAGTCGTAAGTCTTCCCACTTGCTGTTCTTCGGGACATTTCCCTTGGGCGCCAAGTAGGCAGTTTGCGGAACAGAATTCAGGCTTGAGAACGGAACGCCTTTTTTGAGCAAACGAACGATTTCTTTCAGCGGCTTTTCGCCCATGCCGTAAACGAGAATATCGGCCTGCGTATCGAACAGAATGCTCGGCTTGAGTTTGTTGCTCCAGTAGTCGTAATGCGTCACGCGGCGCAAGCTTGATTCGAGACCGCCAATGAGTAGCGGCACATCGGGGTAGAGCTTCTTCAAAATTTTTGCGTATGTGTATGTCGCGTAATCGGGGCGGAATCCGGCCTTGTTCCCCGGCGTGAATGCGTCGTCACTGCGGAGGCGCTTGGCGGCGGTGTAGTGGTTTACCATGGAATCCATGCCGCTCGAAATGGCGAAGAAAAGTCTTGGCTTCCCGAGCTTCTTAAAATCGCGCAAGTCATCGCGCCAGTTCGGCTGCGGCAAAATCGCAACGCGCAAACCCTCATGTTCCAAAAGTCGTCCGACAACCGCATGCCCAAAGCAAGGGTGGTCCACGTAGGCGTCGGCGCTGATGATGATCACGTCAACGTAATCCCAACCGAGTTCGTCCAGGTCTTCTTTGCAAATGGGTAAAAATCGAGGATCGTACATAATGGAACTTATGGGGTTAAAAAGTTTATAAACCTAAAGATAGAAAACGCGAGTGCGGGCGAAATTTATTTTCGTCTTACTCGGCGGCCCCTTTGACGCAACGGACGGATAGCCCGGAGTTTGGTTTTGTCAATACGAATCTTGTGTAATCTTCGTTATATTCAAATATGACTAGGGTTGCGAGTGATTCAGATTCATATTGTGTTGTTGAAGCCCACAGGTAGCCCGTTATACCCTGGTTCATGAATTTCCCTGAGTTTACGATCCCTGCGGCAACAATAGAAAATCCGTATTCGTTGGTGTTGTCGAGGCTTTTTTCCCAGCTGTCAATTGCTTTCAGTGTTGTCCCTGCGCAACGGTATACGGGTGGATTTCCGTCTTTTATCACAATATCGCAAGAGTGCTCTGCGATGAGTTCCTGCCATTCATCTTCGGTGGGTAAATGCCAACCTTCAGGACAAACTTTTTTTGCCGCTTCCCAAGTGTAGAGCCTGCCGAATTTTTTACAGTTTTCTGGTTCGTTGTCGTAGCACCAACTATTTATTTCGTCGTTCTCATCGCTCTCAATTTCATAGTTCATGTTTTGCGCGGTCCACACATGGTTGCTGATGACGAGGGTGCGGTAAACCTGGTTGTCGCGTTTGTCGAGCATTTCGCCGTAAGAAATGTCTGGATTCAGGTATTCCATGGTGACGCAGTCGTATTGGTCGCAATCGTAAAAGCGGAGTTCGGCACTGGACTTTGGCGCCTCGGAACTGGAACTTTCTTCACTGCTCGAACTGGCGGGCGGCTCCGAGCTTGAGGACTTTGGTTGCGAACTAGATGATTTTGGCGCGGGCTTGGAGCTACTTGATTTTTCCTTGCCCGATGACTGTTCGCTTGATGAACTCTTGATTTCAACTTTATTTGAAAAATAAAGGTTCGCTTTTGATGAACGGTAAATGCTAGAAGAACTTTTGCTAGACGTGCTGTCGGTAACTTCGATAATTTCGATGGCGTCAGATGGCGGGTCGTCATGGATATCGGCGGTTTCGTCATGTGCTTCGGTAACGTCGTCACTGCATGCGCTAGCGACGATAGCCCCTAAGACGACTACTACGTATATCCATATTCTGTGCATTCTATAAAAGTATATATAATAACGCTCTAAATGTCACGCTCTTTTTTCGCTTCGCGTTCAAGAGCTTCGCGCATGGAGTAGACGCATCCGCAGAAATTCTGGCGGTAGAGGTTGTATTCGTGCGACAATTGGATGGAACGCTTGTAACCGCCCTTTTTCTTGAAATCGCTCGGGAGGCGTTTGATGCCGTAGAGGTCACACTGTTCCTGCACGACCTCGTTGAGCACCTGGGCGTCCTTCATTGGGCTAATCGTAAGCGTCGTCGTGAAGTAGTCGCAGTTCAGTTCCTTGGCGAGTCTTGCCGATTCGGCAAGGCGTAGCTCAAAGCATTTGCGGCAGCGTTTGCCCCCTTCGGGTTCTTTCTCGAGTCCGCGGGCGACATCGTAGAACTTTTTTGGGTCGTATTCGCCTTCGACAAGTGTAACCGGATACTTTGTCTTGAACTCAGCGACAAAGCGTTTGATTTCGTTCACGCGATGCTGGTATTCTTCGGCGGGAGCGATGTTCGGGTTGTAATAGAAAAGCGTAATCTTGAAATACTGCGAAAGGTATTCAATCGTGTAGCTGCTGCACGGTGCACAGCACGCATGCAACAAGAGCGTCGGCACTTCGCCCGACTTTTCGAGACGGCGAATGATGCGGTCTAAATCGACTTGGTAATTATGCTTCGGTTGTTGCTTTTCGATGTCCATTGGTGTAAATGTAGATTTTTAGAAAAAGGTTTTGCCTTAAAAAAGACTTTCTTTCCTGTTTGGAACACTTTTTTATGTGAATTGTGGATTTTCTTACGTTTAAAATGCGTGCTTTTGAGTGAGGTGACATATAAAAATCAAAATATTTATTTTTTATATGTGTGTGTTTAGTTTGTTTGTGCTGTAAACGGAAGCTTTTGACTCAAAAATACATATAAAAAAGGATTTTTTTGCGTTTTATATGCTTTGGTTGTATTGAAAAGGGTTTGTATAAAGTAATAAATTGGCGAGAGGTACATATAAAAAGCTGTTTTTTAAGGTTTTATATGTATGCCTTTAAAAAAAACGGCACATGGACGCGTTTTTTTGTCTCCCGCGTGTTCCCCGAATTCTTAACTCCAAATTACGACAAGCTTCCTACTGAAGCGTTCCGACAGCAGTAATCCAGAAGCAGATGGTTGAGGCTATGGCGAGCGGTCCCATCACATGGCGTTCCTGGGCGCTTAAGCTAAAGAATACCGTTGCGGTGTAAAACGTCAGGTAAACAGCGTAGAAAAAGGCGAGGATGCGCACAATCCCGAACGGGATCGTTTCCGGAAGCACATGCCCGGCACTGAGAATCGTAAAAAGCGCCACAAATTGCATGATGATTGGCAAAATGAAGGCCTTGCGGACCTCCTGCGGCACGACCTTGTGGCGGCCGTTCATGGCGTACATGCCTAGCGGTGCTCCAAGCGCAAGGGCGATATTCAGTGCGATGGAGGGCAAAAAGACGATAGATCCGATAATTGCGGTAATGTAGAACATATCCCTAAGATAAAAAAAAGGACTCCTTCAGGCAAAGGAGGTAACCTAAAGGAGTCTGAGAGTGTTTGGGTATTATTAATAATAGATTTCTTACAGCAAATAGATTAGAATATTCCAAAAATTTGTGGTTACAATTGTGTCCACGCTTGTATACAAGGGGTGTTTTGGGGTAAAATGTCTCAAAATTTGAGGATGGCCTGGATGTGGGCGAAATTTGGCTTGAACGGCTTGGTTTTGGTCTTTTTGAACGCAAACACGAAGTCGCAGCCGAGTGGTTCGGCGTCAAATTTGACCTCGTTTTGGACGAAAATGCCGTTTACAGGGGTGGATTCGGGGAATGCAACGGTCAATTTGGCGGTGGCGGAATTGGCGTGGTAGGTGGCGCCGAGCTCGATTTTGGGGAGTTTGGTGCTGTTGGTGCGGTCGTAGCGCAAATTCGCGCCTGCTTTGAATGAAAACTGCTCCCATGTAGATTCGATGATGCCTTTCCATTCGGTTGTGCGGCAGTTGTCGCTTGCTTCGAGGCAAGTCGCGCTTAAGCTTGGTCGGAATCGTTCAGGACCGGAGGTAAATGTTGCTTTGAAACGGGCGCTCACGGAGTCTTTTTTTATGGAGTCTGATGCAATGGGACTTAAGATGCGTGCCTTGATGGAAAACGCTGTGTTCAATGCTTCGGGCCATTTTGCGGAAACGGTTTGTGATGCCCAAAGCCAGTTTTCGGCGATGCCTTTGCTCAAGTTGAGTCCTTGCGGAATGCTGTCGCCGTGGAGGTATGCGGTGGTCTTCCATGAAATCCAGTTCTTGCTGCTTTGCAGTTGGACTTTGACGAGTGGGCGGTCTTGCCCGAACTGGTACCATGCAGAGATTTGCCCGAGGATGGTGCGGGCCTGTAGCGCAAGTGCGGAGGCTTCAGGGAATTTCCAGAATGTGGCGTTAAGTTCGTTTTCGCGGTTGGGCTTAAAGCTTACGTGCGCGTTGAACGTTTTGCTGGAGTCGATGAATGCTCCGAGCCTGAATTTGCTGATGGGGTAGAGGAGTGTGGCGCCCCATAACGTGTCTAGCGGAATGTGGCTGTGAAATTCCGTTGTGGAAACTTGTCCGAAATGCGCTTCGAAGTTGTCTCGGTGGTAAGACAAAAGTTCTTGCGAACCAAGCCTCAATTTGAAATAGTAGAATTGAAGCTGCAATTCTTCGCGGTGTTTTTTCAAGTGCCCGTCGGAATTGTACCTGCCTTTCCATGAAACGTAGCCGTGCGGAACTATAGTTGGCATTTTCTGCGCATTTTGCGAAGGTTTTGCTTTGGGCTGCGCGGGCTTTGGGCATGGCTCTTGCGCGTATACTTCAGCGAGCAGGCACGCTTCGTCGTAGTTTTCTTCTTCGAGTCTCGAAAAAATTTCTTCGGCCTCTTCGGGCGTGATGATGCCGTCGTCCCACCATTCGAAAACCTGGGCTTCGTCAAATGGCGCCTGCGCATGAATGACCGTAAAAAAAGTGAGCGCGAAAGTTAAAAGTATTCTGAACAAAAGGAACCTCCGCTATATATACACGCATGAGAGGCGTTTTTGTTTCAGTTTTTATTGAAAAAACTTTTTTAAATTTGGAATATGGCAAATTCATCTTGGTCCAAAAATTCCAAACCTCGCAGTGGCGCCAGTGCGCTTGGCAAGGATTTTATCCCGCACATGAAAGCTCCGCGTACGGAGTTCCCGCTTTTCAACGGAAAGCGTGTGACGCCTTCGCTTGCAGGGCTCGACAAGCTATTGCATTACTACGGTGTGGAACTCCAGGAACCGACGCTCAAGCAGATTTGGGAATTCCATCAGCTGCTCCGTGCGAATAACGATGACCAGGATTTGACTCGCCTCAATGCTTTTGAGACGATGGTGGAACGCCATTATGCCGACTGTACGCTCATCAACGCTTACGTGCCTAAGTGGCCAGCCCGCATGATTGACGTCGGTAGCGGTGCTGGTTTCCCGGGAATCCCGCTTAAGATTGTGAATCCGTCCATTCGACTTACGTTGTGCGAACCTCGCCCGAACCGCATCAACTTCCTCAACATGGTCATCGAAAAGATGGGCCTCAAGGGAATTGACGTGTTCGGTCATAAAGTCACGAGTCGCAGCATGACCATCCCGGTCGATGGCGTGATTAGCCGTGCATTCGAACTCATGGAAAAAACGCTCCCGCGTATCGCAAATTCACTCAAGGTCGGCGGCCGTGTGTATTTCATGAAGGGCCCTGCAGTAGCCGATGAACTCAAGACTTTCTACCCTGAAGATTTCGGCTACAAGTTTGTCGGAAAGCATTTCTACACCATCCCGAACAGCACTCAGGACCGCGCGCTGATTATTCTTGAACGCGTGGAGTAAAGCTCGTGGAATAGACGTAAAATATTTCTGTTATCGTATAAAAAAGATGCCCGCTCTCGTTGGCGGGCATCTCCTTTTTTTCGCTGAATGTTAACAGGCGACGTAGTCGCGATTTTTTCTGCCTACTGTCTACTTTCTACTGCGGCGAAGCCACCTAGAACTTAAACAGCAAACCGAATCTCATCTGGCCATCGCGTACGCCGTCTGCTCGGCCCACGTTCTTGATGGTTGCCCAGTCGAACTGCAGCACGTCGGAGAGCATCACGCCCACACCGAAGTCTACTTCGTTACGCTTGCCCACGCGGTCGTACAAGTAACCGAGTCGGAGTGCAATCGTGTTAGAATAAATGAATTCTGTACCGAAGTTGAATACGCCTTGGAGGAAGGAGTTCGTGTCGCCATCAGGATCAACGATGGACTTCCAGCAAGCGATGTAGAACGGTTCCGGATTGCCCTTGTCGTCATCCTTCACAACTTCGCGGTTGTAGTCGAACGCGACCGTCCACTTGTAATCGGCCATGCTGAGAATTTCGTAAGAAAGTCCGAGGCGCCAAGTCAACGGAATCGGGTCTTCGATGGTCTTGTCCACGTAGTACACGCTCGGACCGATGTTGGCGAGCACGAGTGCGATGTTGAGTTTCGGGACAATGAAGTTCTTTTTCAAAACGCCGATGTCGAATGCGTAGCCGAACGTGGTGGCTTCTTCTTCACCTGCGGCAGCGCCGGAGCTCAGGTCGGAGTAGAAGAACTTGATGGAGAGGCCGAGGCCCCAGTCGTTCGGGAAGCGAGTGCCGTAGCTCACGCCACCGACAATTTCAGAACTGTTGTAAGCCACGAGGTCATCGGCGTCGAGGTCGCCCGAGGCGACAGTCGAACCGAACGAGACGAAGTTCACGGAAACACCGAGCGTTCCCCAGTCGTTCAGCGGAATGGTCATGCCGCCGTAGAGGTGGTAAAGGTCCGGGATGTTCAAAACCGGCAAAAGCTTTTCGTAGAAGGCGGTGAGCTGGTAGTCGGCGTCCTTGTACTGTTCCATGCCGTTTGCTGTGCTGAACCAAACGTCGTTGCCTTCGGGGAGTACTGCCCAGACCTTGTTGGTCGAAAGGCCGTTGCCCTGGTGGTAGTGCGTCCATTCGTCATCGCGCTTGGTCATGGTCGGGTCTTCTTTGGAGCCGCGTTCGAGTTCGGCCTTACGTCCGCTAGCGGTGGCGTAGTCCGGCATGTGGCGCCAGACGCCGAGGTCGGTTGCAATCCAGATAGCGCCCTTGCGGTCCACAGAAACGTCATTTACAGTGTTGTTGGCGAACTGCACCTGTTCCCACTTGCGGAGCGTGAAGTGCGAGAGACCGCCCTTGTGGGTTGCCCAGACGTGACCCGAACTGTCGACTGCAAGTGCGGTCGGATTCAAGTCTATGATGCCATCTTCCTGGTTGAACAGGCTCCAGCGGTCCTTGTCGTTGGCGCTCTTTTTCGGGGTGAGGCGTGCGACACCTGCACCGTTGACTGCCACGTAAAGTTCCTTGCGGTTTTCGGCCCAGACGAGAGCGTTAATCTTTTGGCTCGGAAGAACCTTGCCTTTCTGTTCGAAGGCGCCATTGCGGTAGACAAAGAGGCCGTTGTCCGTACCGATCCAGAGGGAGGCGCCTTGCTTGGCAAGGGCTGTCACGCGACGTTCGCCGAGTTCCGTTTCAAAGGACTTCCAGCCCTTGCCGTCAAAGCGGTAAAGGCCCTTGGGTGTACCGACCCAGAGCTTTTCGGTGAGGCTTTCGTAGAGAATGGCCGTGATGGTGTCCTTGACGACGAGGTCCCAGGGCATCTTGACTTCGACCACGTGCGATTCGTCGTCGGCGTTCTTGACGTCATTGAATGCTTTCACGACTCGGGTGTATTCATCGAGTCCGCGTTCGGTGCCCACGTAAGTGCGGACGGCGTCCTTAATCTTGGCGTTGCCTTGCAAGGTGACGGAATAGTAGTTGACCCACTGTTCGCCGTCGAACTTGAGGATGCCCTGCGTGGTGCCTGCCCAGAGTTCGCTCTTGTCGAAGAACCCGTTCTTGGAGCGGGATGCCATGTGCGTGAAGAACGGTGTCTTTTTGGCGTCTGCACTGTAGGAGCTGCGCCATTCGTCGGCGAGCGGTCCGAATGCGAGGCCTGCCGGGTTGTAGTACATGGCTGTTGCGTCATCGGCAAGTGCAGCTCCGACTTCGCCCATACCTAGCTGGCGTGCGCCAACAGGCATCTGGAGGGTGATGATGGCCGAGCCTGTGGCGAGTGCCATGGCAGGTGCCAAAAGAATAGCAGATAATAATGACTTACGCAAGTTGCCTCCAATCCGGGACGTTGTAAGTGTTTCCGTGTGTCGGGATCACTGCCTTCCATCCGGATTTGCTCGGGTTTTCCCAGGGCTGCTTCGGTAAAAGCTTACAGTCGCAGCCCAATACGTAGGGTGGTAAAATTTCCGCGTGATTGCGAATCTGTTCGCGGGTGATGAAATTTTCCTCACTGACGAATTTACAATAATTCTTGCCTTTGGGACCAATCACAATTCTGTAAGTGGCGATCCCTTGCTTATCCCCTTCGTCAATGGTCTTGATCGTTTCTTCCAGAGTGCGGTTCCACTGATCGATGTAGGCTAACCTTTGTTCTGGAGTGAGCGGCTGCGTTTCGAGCCATGCCCTGATAGATGCTTCGGACGGCTTCACGGCGGTAAGCGTCTCGCGGGCGGGGCGGCCGATGGCTGCGTATTGCCCCGATACGTCGATAATGGGTTTTGTCGTTTCTTTTTCGTCGGAATTGTGCATGCCCACATAAATTCCGATCCCGGCGAGGACGATGGACAATAGCACAATCGCAATGACGATGATGATTGATAGCATATTTAAATCCGTTTACGATAAATCCTTACTCTGAAAAACTAGCATTTTCTATTTTATAAGGCAGGAGATATTATGTCAAAATTAAAGTTTTTTCTTGTGTTGCTTGCTTGTTGTACTGCCTGGGCCGTCCCGTTTAAGGTTGAAACGCTCAAGGAGGGCGCGGGAGAGGCTATTCGAGCAGGTCAGTTGATTAAGGTTCATTATAAAGGTTACTTGGCTGTCGATAGCGCTACAGTGAACAAGGCGGCGACGGATTCCACGGTCGAAGCTCCTTATTTTGCAAATTCCTACTATAGCGAACAGCCGCTGGAATTCACGGTGGGCGTGGGCCAGGTGATTGAAGGCTGGGACAAGGGCCTTGTCGGCATGAAGATTGGCGAAATCCGCAAGCTCTCGGTGCCGTCCGTGATGGCTTATGGCGATAACTCTCTCGAGGGCATTCCGCCTAATAGCGACTTGATGTTCGTCGTTGAACTTGTCCATGCTGAAAAGCCGCTTGAAGCAGACAAATTCCCTGCTGATGTAGATAAATTAAAATGGCATGACATGGGCCGCGGGCTCAAGGTCTACGACGAAAAGGCGGGCAGCGGTAAGCTGAACGCTGCAGGTAACGTAATAAAGGTTCATTACACGGGCTGGCTCCTCTCTGGTCGCAAGTTCGGTAGCTCCAAGGATTTGGGCAAGCCGCTCGAAGCTGTGATGGGCGCCGGCAAGATGATCAAGGGTTGGGAAACGGGCCTTGAAGGAATGCGCGAAGGTGGCGTCCGCTGGTTGCGCGTGTCTCCGGCGATGGGCTATGGCGCTACGGCATTCTCGATGATTCCGCCGAACTCCACGCTCGTGTTCCGCGTCGAGATGGTCTCTTCTGAAGTGGACCCGGAACTTGCTAAGCACATGGACTTCTTCCCGGACACAACGCTCCTCAAGTACGAAAACGGTCCTGAAGGTTTGCGTTATGCCGTCGTGAAGCAGGGCGAAGGCGAACCGGCCCGTTCTGGTCACCGCGCGATTGTGCATTACACGGGCTGGATGGTGAACGGCTACAAGTTCGACAGCTCCCGCGACCGCGGACAGCCGTTTGCATTTGAACTCGGTGCGGGCAATGTGATCCGCGGCTGGGAACTTGGCGTGCAGGGCATGCTCCCGGGCGAAAAGAGAATCCTCGTGGTGCCGCCAGGCCTTGGCTATGGTAGCCGCGGCGCAGGCCCGATTCCGGGCGGTGCAACGCTCATCTTCGCTGTGGAATACCTCGGGGAAGACTAGCGGCTGAGCCGCAGTAGGCAGGATTACTGCTATCGGAAAATGTTAGGAAAAGTCCGCTTCGGCGGACTTTTTTTGTGGGGCAAAATGAGGGCGTCGGTTGTAAATACGCCTGTTTTGGATAAACTAACTTGCTACTAAAAATCGAAAAATTGAAAAATGGTTGTTTTTTACGTGAAAAACGATGAAAAATTGTTCGTATTCACGTAAAATTTCACACAAAGTAATCGATTTTCTCTGAAAAAGCCTGTTTTTACCCCCTATATAGGTCCATTTGCTTCATAAAACGCCCTTATTTCCGCAAAAAAGAAGACGAAATGATGAAAAAGACCAAAAATATTTTGTATAAAGTAATGATTTTACGTGAAAAATGGTGAAAAATAAGCTGAGTTCACGTAAATTTCGCCATTTTCTCAAAAAACGCCATTTTAATCCATTCTGCGCATTTATTATCTTATGACCATCGGCTATCCCATTGACAAAATATCCATACCAAATGTTTACATTGTAGGTCTTCGGTGTTCTGTTTTAAATATTTTAGATATTGATGGTTACTTTTTCTGACATAGCGGATTACCGCGACTTCTTGAAGGAATTCTACGACAGGCGCAAGGTCGAGATGCCCTTCTACAGCTACCGCATGATGGGTGACAAGCTCGGGCTAGACTCCAGCTATCTCTATCGCGTATTGCAAAAGAAGCAGCACTTGCCTGCTCATGCATTACCTGCGGCAAAGGAAATCCTTGCGCTGAGTGGTCGCGAGGCCGAATACTTCGACCTCCTGTATTCTGCTGCTGTCAGCAAGGATAAGACCAAGCGCGAAGAACTCATGGCGAAAGCACTCTCGCTGCGCGACGTGGAACGCCATTCTTTGCAGGCTGCTGAACTTAAACTCCTCGAAAACTGGTGGATTCCTGCGGTACGCGCCTACCTGGAATTGAACGGTGGCGTTGTAAACGTCAAGCAGATTGCAAAGGACATCTGCCCGCCGATCACTGAGGAACAGGCTCTCGAAGCCATTGAAACTTTGAAGAGCGTCGGTCTCGTGAAGAAACTTGCCTCGGGCAAGCTCGCACTCACCGAAGCCCATTTGACAGTAGGGGGCCCCGAAAAGGCGAAGGCTGTGCGCAATTTCCAGCGCCAGGTGTTGAGCCTTGCGAGCGATGCGCTCGAAAACGTCCCCGTCAATGAACGTAATATTTCTACACTGACCCTATCTGTAGACCAGTCCTGCTTCGAGGATTTGGGCGACATGTTGAGGGAATTCCGCCGTCTAGTCCAAAAAAGAGTAGACGGAGCCAAGAATCCTGATCGTGTTATGCAGCTTTCTATGGCTTTTTATCCGGTTGCCCGTAAAGGAGGGGCGTCGGAAAATACTATAATAAAAGGGGAAGGTGCAGGAGTAAAAAAATGATTAAACGGGCGTGGACATACGGATTGGCGATGTTGGCACTGTGCAATGTCGCCTGCGATAGCGGTCGTACCGCAGGATCGTCGATGGAAACGGAAAATTCCATCGCGGTGCTTACTCAATTGGCCGATGGCACGCCTGCTGCACGTATGGACGTTATTGTCCGCCCTGAATCTTATTTGTCGGGTGCAACCGAACTGGGTTCGGACTCCCTTTACCAGTTGCACTTTGAAACCGACGAACAGGGCCGAGTGGTTCTGTCTGATGTCCCGACTGGTTCTTATATAATTGAAGCCCGCAGTGATTCCTTGAATTTGAAGGGCTTTGTAAAGATTGCATACGTCGAATCTGATTCCACGACACCTTTGACAGTAGAAGTCTCGGAACCGACCAAGGTCTCCGGTCGTGTCGGTCTTCCGCAGTTGGTCCGCCGTTCTGCAACAGTTTCTGTGCAGGGCTTGGACTATCAGGTCCCGATGGATTCTACCGGTTACTTTGAATTTGAATCGCTCCCGAACGGCAATGTCGAAATTGTCGCTTTCGTGAACGAAGCTGATGCTGACTCGGTCACGGAATATGGCCGCATTGAGGCTGACGTTGGTGCGCCATCTGGCGAAGGCGCCCTTTACCTTGGTGACTCTGCATACGTCAAGAAATATTTTGTATTTGATGACTTTGAAAATGGCGCCGGTGCGTGGGAAGCTGCTGCATCGCTCAACGCGGAGGTCACCTTTAATATTGAATCGGCAGGTCTTGGTCGCGAAGGCAAGGCTGCACACTTTATCTGTAAACGCGATTCTGCGGCTCAGTGGGACTGGGCGCTTATCGGTCGTGAACTGGGTGGCTATGTCAACTTGAGCGATCTGGATTCTATCCGCTTCTGGGTCCGCGTCTCGACTCCGTCGAGAATTTCGTTCTCGTTCGACAGGTTCGTGAATGACGATTCCGTGACGAGTTCCGATAATATCAAGTCTTGGCGCCATTTCGAGGCGGATACGGTCTGGACGCAGTTTACCGTGATTCCGGCGGAACTGGATACGGCTGACAGCAATGGCGGTAACTACGGTTGGGAAGCGGTGAAGGACAGTGTCACAAAGATTGGCATCTTCGGCGCTATGGATACGGAAGTCTGGGTGGACGATATCGAAGTCTTTGGCTACGGTATCTTTGACCCGTACGCCCCGGTTGTGAAGAAGAGCGTTGTCCGGAAAGAAGAGTAGATTTATCCACTATTGACATTTTATCAATGGACCTGCATCGCATTGCAGGTCTTTTTTTGTTGTTTGGAGGTAGATTAATAATGGATGGATTGGCGGTGTATGGCTGGTCCGAAGGAGTGTGTATGAACATGAAACGTTTGGCTGCACTGGGCTTAATTGCTGGCTTTGGTGTAAGCGCGCTTGCTGACAACCCTATTTCTAGCTATCACTATCTGGCGGACCCTTCTTGCGCCTCTGACGGTGATACCTTCTACATCTTGACCGATGTGGATGACTATAACAACCAGACGAACTGGAACTACGATATTGTCGGCCTTTACGCCTTCACGTCTGAAGACATGAAGAACTGGACTGATCACGGCATGATTTTCCGCTCCAGGCGTGAATTCGGGAACTATCCGAACAACACCTGGGCTTCGGGCATTGCCGTGAAAAACGGCAAGGTTTACATTGTTTACCCTGATGGTGCAAGCGGCGTGGGTATGATTACCGCCCCGGCTATCGATGGTCCTTATACCGACCCGGTCAAGGAAACCCATGGCGTCAATAGAATTGCAGGTGGCGGTAGCTTGATTGGTAGCTGCGACGGCATTGCGCACTGCTTTGACCCGGGCATCTTGATTGATGACGACGGCAAGGGTTACGTGATTTTCGGTGGTGGCGAAAGCTCCAGCCGCCCGTATGGCAACAACTTTGACATTATCAGCTTTACCGAAAGCAATGGCAAGATTACTTTCGACAAGAACTCCTTGAAGAAGGTTTCTTTGCCGAACTCTTTTGAAGCTCCTTACCTGCACAAGAAGGGTAGCACTTATTACTTGAGCTTCAACAACCGTAGCCAGGTGATTGACTATGGTATGTCCAACAATATTTGGGGGCCTTATACCTTCGTAGGTACGGTTATTCCGGGAATTGGCTCCGTGCCTGATGCGCACGGCGAAGGTGGTAACAACCACCAGGGCTTTGCTCCGTTCAAGGACAAGTGGTATGCCGTTTACCACGACCGTCGCTTGGTGACTTCTGACAACCATCCGGCTGCAACGACGCAGCAGGGCGTGCGCTCCGAAAACCCGAACTACGAAAACCACAGAAGCGTGTCCATCGACGAACTCACGTGGAATGGCGACAAGATGAACAAGCTCACCTTCACACGTGAAGGACCGAAGCAAATCAAGAACTTTGACCCGTACAAGACATACAAGGCAACGACGAGCTCCAAGCAGATGAACATCCGTAGCCGTACGGACTGGACTAAGGGGCAGCCGGTCAAGCACGTGCTCTTGCCGCTTACGAGCCGTAGCGAATCCTGGATCCGCGTGACTGGTGTGGACTTCGGTAAAGGTGCTGAAAACCTCCGCATCAAGGCCGCAAACGTGGGCGATGGCAACAAGATTGAAATTCATACGGGTAGTGCGACAGGTACGCTCGCCGGTACTTGCGAACTGGCGAAGACAGCCAATAACATGACCTTCGTGGATAACGATTGCGCAATGAAGGGCCTCACCGGCGTTGTCGACCAGGTGTTCTTCGTGTTCAAGAATAATGGCAAGGATTCTACCATGGGCGTTCTTGAATGGGAATTCCAGGGTACGAAGCGCGAACCTGAACCGCAGACTCCGTTTGGCGGCAAGGCTTGGGCGATCCCGGGCAAGATCGAAATGGAAAACTTCGATGAACCGGGCTATGGCGCAGGCAACGATTCTTATAGCGAAAACGATTCCGATGACCACGGTGCCGAAAGCAATGGCGGCAAGAGCTACCGCGAAGGTACCGGCGTCGATATCTACAAGAAGGCGACGGGTTACGTTGTCGGTTACAACCAGGCCGATGAATGGCTGGAATATACTGTGAATGTCGAAAAGGAAGGCGACTACACGATGTTTGCGGCGGTGGCTTCTGCCAATGCGACCTCTGGCTTTAAGCTCTCCATCGATGGTGACGATATTACGGAATCGATTTCTGTCCCGAAGAACGATGGCGAAGAAAACTATGACGACTACAGCAAGGTGAAGGCTAATGTGAAGCTCCCGTCGGGTAAGCATATCCTCCGCTTTACCGTGACTGGCGACTGGATGGACATCGACTACATCCAGTTTGCAGCAGGCAAGGATGCCAAGGACCCGGATGAAGGTGGCGAAGTGGGTATCCGTCAGATGGTTCGCATGAATGCAATCACTGCTGCAACTTACGACGTGTTTGACTTGACCGGTAAGAAGGTCTCTAGCTTCACGGCCCATAGCATGGACGAAGCGAAGAACATGCTTCGTGGTGGCGCCCAGGCTAATGTGCAGGGCGTGTGCATCATCCGCAACCGTGGCACTGGCATGATGGCTAAGGTCCGCATGACCCGCTAGAATCTCCAAGAAACACACATCCATCTAAAAAAGGTTTCTCGCAAGAGGGGCCTTTTTTGCATCCAAATTTTTACGGACTCGTTGACGTTTTGTCCATAAATCTTTTGGCGTGTTCAGGGCTATTTTGTGATTTTGGACATACTTTTAGATTGGATGGATTGGCAGTGTATGGTCGATCCTAAGGAGTGTTATGAAACTACTTAAGAAAGCAACGATGTTTGGACTCTTGGCGGGCTTTGGAGTAAGCGCTCTCGCTGACAACCCGATTTCTACTTACCACTACTTGGCTGACCCGGGTGCAGCCGCTGACGATGATTACTTCTACATCATCACGGACTCCGATGACCCGGCTCCGTACAATTCTAACGGTTACAAGATTTACGCCCTTTATGCATTCCGCAGTAGGGATATGCAGAACTGGACCGACTTCGGCATTATTTACGATGCCCGCAAGGTGAACGGCATTAACGACATTTGGGCTTCTGGCATTGCTGTCCACAACGGCACGTTCTACATCGTGTTCCCGGATGGCGGTGGTGGCGGCATTGGCTACATCAAGGCGCCTGCAATTGAAGGCCCGTGGACAAACGCTGTGGGCCAGGGCAAGGATAAGCTTGTCGGTGGTCGCGGTATCATCGGTTGCGATGGCGTTTCGTGGTGCTTTGACCCGGGCATCTTCATTGATGACGACGGCACGACCTACGTGACGTGGGGCGGTGGCGAAAGCAACAGCCGCCCGAATACAGACAACTTTGACATTGTGAAATTGAACGATGCCAAGAACGCCCCGGTGGGCAACGGTTCCCATGTGAAGGTGAACAACTTGCCGACCCGCAAGATGCTCGAAGCTTCTTACATCCACAAGCACAAGGGTACTTACTACTTCTCTTACAGTACCGGTTGGCAGCAGGGCGCTCCGACGATTGACTACGGTATATCGAATAACGTTATGGGCCCGTACACCTGGAAGGGTACGATTCTTGGCGACCCGAGCATGAACGGCCGTAGCATCAACGGCAACAACAACCATCATGGTATTGCCGAATTCAAGGGCCATTCTTACGTTGTCTATCATGACCGCCGTATCGCGAAGGGCCACAACGGCTTGGAAATTATCCCGGCAGATGATGGCAAGGCAAAACCAAACGAAGGTTACCACCGTAGCGTTTCTGTTGATGAAATGTTCTACAATGCTGACGGCACCATTCAGACGGTGAAGGTGACGGATGAAGGCCCGGCGCAGATTGAAAACTTTGACCCGTACGATTGGTATCCGGCACTCACGAGCTCCAAGCAGAAGGGCATCCGCAGCCGCTCTAACTTTGTGCAGGGCAAGGCTGCCGAACATGTGATGCTCCCGCTTTCGAGCAAGGAAGCTTGGCTCCGCGTGTCGGGCGTGGACTTTGGCGCTGGCGCAACGGGCTTTACCGTTGAAGCCGCAAGCACGGCTGATGGTAACAAGGTCGAAATCCGCTCGGGTTCTGCAACGGGTACGCTTGCGGGTACTTGCACCATCAAGAATACCGGCAACAAGAACACCTTTGTGGAAAACAAGTGCGATGTCGAAGGCCTCTCGGGCGTCGTAAAGCAGCTGTTCCTCGTGTTCAAGGGTAATCAGGATTCGACCATGGCAGTCAAGGCTTGGGGCTTCGAAGGCAGTGGCACGACTCCGCCGGAACCGCAGAAGCCGTTTAGCGGCAAGGCTTGGGATATTCCGGGCAAGATTGAAATGGAAGACTTTGACATTCCGGGCTCTGGCCGCGGTAGCGAAATCAAGTCCTACAGCGAAAACGATTCCGAAGACCACGGTGCCGAAAGCAACGGCGGCAAGAGCTACCGCGAAGACACCGGCGTGGATATCTACAAGAAGGCTACAGGCTATGTCGTGGGCTACAACCAGTCCGGCGAATGGCTCGAATATACCGTGAACGTCAAGGAAGATGGCGACTACACGATGTTTGCCTCTGTGGCAACGGACAATTCCACGGCTAGCTTTACGCTTTCCATTGATGGCAAGTCTGTTGCTGAAGTTCCGGTTGCTGGCGATAGCTGGGATGACTTTATCAAGGTCAAGGCTAACGTGACGCTCCCGGCCGGTGAACATGTCCTGCGCTTCACTGTTACGGGCGACTGGTTCGATATCGACTACATGCAGTTTGCTGCTGGCAAGAATGCTACGGATCCGGACGACGAAACGATTGGTATCAAGGGCTTCAGGGTGCTTGGTGCAAATTCTGTCGCCACGTTCGACGTGTTCGATCTGAACGGCAAGAAGATTACGAGCTTCACGGCTCGCCACATCCACGAAGCTAAGAAGCTCTGGCGCGATAACGCCATGTCCAAGAGCGTGCAGGGCGTTTGTATCATCCGTAACCGTCACAACGGCGCAGTCGCAAGAGTTCGCACCACTCGCTAAGGATGTCATGCCTGACAAGCTTTAATGTCATGCCCGACTTGATCGGGCATCTCCTTTCAAGAGGGTGATTCCCGCTCGGAGGCGGGAATGACAGTTTTGGATTTTTTATCCATAAGACCTACGATTTTTCGTGGGTCTTTTGGTGTTTTTGAGGGTAGTTTTATAAAAAACGGGATGGCGGTGTGTTTGGTCGATCCCAAGGAGTGAACAATGAGATTACTGAAACGTTTAACGATGGCTGGCTTGCTGGCGGGCTTTGGTGTGGGCGCGCTTGCAGACAACCCGATTTCGAGTTACCACTATTTGGCGGACCCGGGTGCCGCTGCCGATGATACTTATTTCTATGTCATAACCGACTCGGATGACCCTGCTGCATCGAATGCCAATGGCTATAATATCAAGGCCCTTTACGGTTTCCGCACGAAGGATATGAAGAACTGGACCGACTTCGGTATCATTTACGATGCCCGCAAGGTCGATGGCATTGGCGATATCTGGGCGTCTGGCATTGCGGTGAACCCGAATGACCACAGACTTTACATTGTGTTCCCGGATGGCGGTGGTGGCGGTGTCGGCCTTATCGGTGCCGACAGCATTGCAGGCCCGTGGACAAACCCGGTCTCTGGCAACAAGAAGCTCATCAACAACTGGGGTGGCGGTCTTGCAGACTGCGACGGTATCGGTTGGTGCTTTGACCCGGCAATCTTCTTCGATGACGATGGCACGGGCTATTTCACGTTCGGTGGCGGTAGTAGCAATTCCCGCCCGGCAAACGACAACAACAATAACATCTTCAATATTTACAAGTTCAACAAGGATATGAAGGGCTTCGATGTGAGCTCCAAGACCAACCTGAAAATTGGCGGTCCGAAGGCGATGGAAGCATCATACATCCATAAGTATAAGGGTAATTACTATCTCTCTTATAGTACGGCCGACTTGCGCATTGCATACGGCATGTCCAAGAACCCGATGGGTCCTTACGAATACAAGGGTATCTTCATGGGGAACCCGAATATTAACGGCCAGAACATCAATGCGAACAATAATAACCACCATGGCATTGCAGAATTCAAGGGCCACTGGTACGTGGCTTACCATGACCGCCGCATTGCAAACGGTTATGACGGCCTCGAAAAAATCCCGGCAGACGATGGCAAGCCGAATCCGGTGCCGGCTTTCCACCGCAGCGTAAGCGTTGACGAGTTTTTCTACAACAATGACGGTACCATGAAGTCGCTGACCTTCACGAAGGAAGGTCCGAAGCAGATTGAAAACTTCGATCCGTATGACTGGTACCCGGCTTTGACGAGCTCCAAGCAGAAGGGCATCCGCAGCCGTTCGAACTGGGCTCCGGGCAAGGTCGCAGAACACCTCTTGCTCCCGCTTTCCACGAAGGAATCCTGGATTCGCGTGAGTGGCGTGGACTTTGGCACGGCGGCAACGGGCTTTGTGGTTCAGGCGGCAAGCGCTGCTGATGGCAACAAGATTGAAATTCATTCGGGCTCCGCTACAGGTACGCTCGCTGGCACTTGTACGCTCAAGAATACCGGCAACAAGAACACTTTTGCAGAAAATTCCTGCGAAGTGACCGGCCTCAAGGGCATCGTAGATGAAATTTTCCTCGTGTTCAAGGGCTCTCAGGACTCCACCATGGCAATTAAGGCATGGGGCTTTGAAGGTAGCGGCACAACTCCGCCGACTCCGCAAGTTCCCTACGATAGCGTCGCCGTGAAGCTCCCGGCAAAGATTGAAGCTGAAAAGTACGACATCCCGGGCACGGGTCGCGGTGGCGATGTGGATTCTTACAGCGATAACGATTCTGAAAATCAGGGCGATGCCAAGTTCCGCGAAGATTTGGGCGTTGACATTGTTGAAGGTGGCACGGGCATGGCTATTGGCTACACGGCTTCTGGCGAATGGCTCGAATATACGGTCGAAGTCCCGGAAGATGGCGATTATGCCATCAAGGCCTCAGCTTCTACTGGCATGGAAAGCGCAAGCTTCTGCTTCTTGGCCGATGGCAAGGCAATTGGCGATACCATTACGGTTCCGCAGACAGGTGAAGACTGGAGCGTCTACAAGGAATTCGATGGTGGCAAGGCGAAACTTACTAAGGGCACTCATGTAATCCGTCTCGTGATTACTGGCGACAACGTAAACGTCGATTGGTTCTCCCTTGGCGATGTGGAAAAAGTGGGTCTCAAGCCGGCTCTGATGTTCCAGGCGAAAGCCCCGAGCACCTACCGCGTGTATAGCGTGAGCGGAAAGCTCATGGGCACGGTGGATCTCGCCGGAAAGAAGGCTGGCGAAGCCCTCCAGAGTGCTGGTTTTACCAAGGGCGTTTACATGCTCAAGAGCATTGACGGCCGCAAGACTTTCATGACTTCTGTCGCTAGATAAAATTCATATAATTCCGAAACCAAATAACAGGAACACCTCGGGCACCCCGGGGTGTTTTTGCAAATGACTCGCAACTTTCCTAATCCCCCCCCATTACCAAAATGTCAATGATAAATATTTGGGAAAATGCCTTTTGGGCGTCTGGAGTTTCTAAATTCCATATTGGAAAGCCTTGCTGTTTTGCAGGCGAAAAATTTGGGATGTTTTTGAGTTTGCGATAGGCTATTGTTTACGGCCTTGTAGGGCGCCTGAAGCCCAAACGATCCTCCTAAACCACACACCCTAATGGCGCTGAATGGCGTCATTACACCTCGGGACGAACGTTCCGAGGTGTTTTGTTTGCATCTCCTAATACAATGCGTGTAATTTAATGAAAAAACAGAAAAAATCTAATCGTCGAGAGAATAAAGCGTCGGCCAAGGATGGGGAGGGTGCAGGGAGGGGCCCGTGCGGCCTTCGCAACTCCGAGCTGGGGCCCCGCCCGCATGAAGTTCATTTATGAATAAAAAAGACTCTTGTTACAGAGTCTTTTAGTTCATTACCAAAATGACAATGGAAAATTATTCTGGGGGTGTAAAATGATTGCGCGAGGGGTATAAATTTAAATTACGAAAAAATATGGGATTACTTTTTTAGGAGATTTATTATGAAGTGTATGGGTGAAGTCTTGAAGGCTGCCGCTTACGGTTTGGTTTTTGCTATACCTGCTTTTGCCTCGACGGTCAACGTTGACGTGACCGAAGAACACCAGGTTATCCGCGGGTTTGGCGGCATGGTGCATAACCAGTGGCAGGGCGGTGGAGGCCTTTCCGAAGCCGATGCGAAGATTGCTTTTGGTACGGGCGATGGCACAATCGGCCTCAACACGCTCCGTATTCCGGTTTACGCCAATTCCAATGACTTCAACAAGGAAGTTCAGGCCGCAAAGTATGCCAAAAAGTACGCCGGCGATGACTTTATCCTTTATGCGACTCCGTGGACATCGCCGTACGCAGGGGCGAACCAGCACATGGCTTCTTCGAATTACCAGAAGTATGTGGACCACCTGAATAGCTTTAACGATTACATGAAGAATCAGGGCGTTCCCCTGTACGCCATCTCCATCAGTAACGAACCGGACTGGTGCCATGAATGGGCTTGCTGGAGTGCCGACGAAATCTACAACTTCACCAAGGGTTACGCCGACAAAATGCGCAAGAACGGGGTCAAGGTGATTTCGACGGAATCGTTTCGTTATGACAAGAACCTCTACAACAAGGTCTTGAACGATGCCAATGCCCTCAAGAACTGGGACATTCTCGGCGCGCATTTTTACGCGAGTGACCGAAGGACTGGGGACAACTTCTTCCAGTACAGCCTTGCTGACCAGAAAAAAGTCGAACGCTGGATGACGGAACACTACACCGAAAGCCAGGGTAGCGGTAACTACTGGCGCACGATTACGAATACGGGTGACCAGGCGAACGCCAACAAGCGTGATACCGTGAACGCCATGGACGTAGCTTACGAAATCCACCGCGCCATGGTCGTAGGCAATTTCAATCAGTACACCTGGTGGTACATCCGTCGCTGCTATGGCTTGATTATGGAAAAGGATTTTGGCAACAAGCTCCAGATTCCGCAGAATGAAATCGGCAAGATTTCTAAGCGCGGTTACGTGATGAGCCAGTTTGCGCGCTTTGTCCGCCCGGGTGCTGTCCGCGTGGGCGCTACAGCAAACCCCGAAAAGGAAGTCTTTGCAAGTGCTTACAAGAGCAAAGATGGCGATAGCGTTATCGTGGTGCTCGTGAACCGCGACTACAAGAATAGCAAGACTGTGACCGTCAATGTGAAGGGTGCCGATGTGGAAACTTTCCATGTGTACACCACTAGCGAAGCGAAAAATGCAAAGTACGAAGGCGAAGTCGAAGTCAAGAATGGCTCCGTGACGATTACCATGGATGCCGGCAATTCAAGCAACAAGGACTGCATCGTGACGCTCGTGGGCGTTGGCACTCCGGCAGACCCTGTTCCTCGCGAACCGTTTGGCGGCAAGATTGCTGAAATCCCGGGCAAGATTGAAGCCGAAAACTTCGACATTCCGGGTACGGGCAAGGGCAACAAGTCTTATAGCGAAAACGATTCCGAAGACCGTGGCGAAACGAACTACCGCGAAGGTACGGGCGTTGACATTTACAAGAAGGCTACTGGCTATGTGGTCGGCTATAACGAAGAAGGCGAATGGCTCGAATACTCCGTGAACGTGAAAGAAGCGGGCGACTACACGATGTTTGCTTCTGTCGCTACGAGCAATTCGACGTCTGGTTTCTCGCTCTCCTTGGATGGAAAAACTCTTGTAGAAAATGTTGCTCTTTCGGGAACGAGCTTCGATGACTTTGTGAAGGTCAAGGCCAACGTAGCGCTCCCGGCTGGCGAACATATCCTCCGCATGACGGTGACCGGTTCCTGGTTCGATATCGACTACTTCAACTTTGCAAAGGGCAAGGACGCCGCCGATCCGGACGATAAGACGATTGGTTTGCGTGGTGCTAATTTCCGCTTGCCGACCGAAGCCGAAAATTACAGCGTCTTTGACGTGAACGGCGTGCTCGTGGGCAAGTTCATGGCTACGACCAAGGCCGATGTCCAGCGCATGACCAAGAGCACAGTGCGTCAGAATGGCATTTACTTCGTGAAATCTCTCAAGTCAGGCAATGCTTACCGCATTTCTGTGACGAAATAACTTCATATTCCTAAAAGCGGGAGCCGAACAATTGGCTCCTGTTTTTTTTGTAAAATGCGGTTTTTGAGCGAATTTCGCAAATCATTGACAAAACGTCCATATTATATGGAGCTTATGTTTGAGCTTTTTCATCAATTTTAGGGTAAATTTTTTATAGAAATTTTGGATTAAGGGATATAAAAATGAGCGTGGAAAGAGAATTGAAAAAAATCCTGGCCTATGCAGGTGTTGTTGCAGGGCTTTCTATGTTTGCGGTGGGGGCGAATGCGGCTCCGAACCCGAACTTCCATATTTACATTGCTTACGGGCAGTCCAACATGGCGGGCAACGGCGATATCGTACCGTCTGAGGACCAGGCAAATCCGCCCAAGAACTTTATCATGCTTGCTTCGCACAATGCAAATGCAAGCCAACGCAGCGGCAAGACGAATCAGTCTATCAAGACGGGCGAATGGTACCCGGCAATTCCTCCGATGTTCCATCCGTTCGAAAACCTCTCCCCGGCGGACTACTTTGGCCGCGCTATGGCCGATTCCTTGCCGGGCGTGACCGTGGGCATTATCCCGGTTGCCATCGGTGCTGTGAGCATCCGCGCCTTCGACAAGGACCAGTACGAAGCTTATTTCAGGGGCGATGGCAAGGACATCATGAACTGGGGCTGGCCCAAGGATTACGACAACAACCCTCCGGGACGCATTCTGGAACTTGCCAAGAAGGCAAAGGAAGTGGGCGTCATCAAGGGCTTCATCTTCCACCAGGGCGAAAGTGACGGTACCGATGCCAACTGGCGCAAGACCGTTTACAAGACCTACAAGGACGTGATTGATGCGCTTGGCTTGGACGAAAACGAAGTGCCGTTTGTGGCGGGCGAACTCCTCCAGGAAGGCCAGAACTGCTGCTCTAGCAAAAACGGCGGCATTGCCCAGCTCAAGCAAAATTTCAAGAAGTTCGGACTTGCCTCTTCCAAGGGCTTGCAGGGTAACGGCAAGGATCCGTACCACTTTGGCCGTGCGGGCGTGATTGAACTTGGCAAGCGCTACTGCTCCGAAATGCTCAAGCTTATCGACAAGACGATTGATCCGGATGCTCCGCCGGTAAACCTTGTGGACCCGAGCCAGTCTACGGTTCCGGATGAACCGCCCGAGGAATATGGCCCGTACACGGACCCGATTGAAATCCCTGGCAAGGTCGAAGCTGAAAACTACAACAAGGGCGGCGCCGACAAGGCCTATTACGATTTGAGCAAGGGCAACGAAGGCGGTAAGCTCCGCAAGAACGATGTCGATATTTACCAGCCGAACATGGGCATTGTCGTCGGTCACTGCCAAAAGTCTGAATGGCTCAAGTACACCGTAAATGTCAAGGCCGATGGCGATTACGGGATTACAGCGAACGTAGCCGGTGACAATGCGACCGGTAGCATTGTGCTCTACATGGATGACAAGCGCATTGGCGATGAAATGGTGAACGAAGGCAAGGGCTTTGACACGTTCTCTATCGTCGATGGTGGCAAGGTTTCCCTGAAGGCTGGCGAACACGAACTGAAGATTGAAATTGCAAACGACTGGATTGATATTGACTATATCGAATTCAAGGAAATCAGCGCTCAGCCGCCCATTGGAATTAAGAATATCCGCTTTGGTATGACTGAGGCCGAAAGCAACTTTAGCGTGTTCGACATGCAGGGGGTAAAGCTCGGCTCGTTTACCGCAAAGGGCATGGCCGACGCCGTGAATGTAGTGAGGGAAAACGCAAAACTCCGTAAGCAGGCAAAGGGCGTGTTCTTTGTCCGCAAAAACGGAAGTAAATCTCTAACCAAGAAGGTGGTGATACATGAATAAAAACGAGTTGGTAATCGTAAAGCAAATTGCTTTCTTCTTTGTCGTCGCTGTTGCCCTTGGGCTTGTGTACGGCTAATAAATAAAATGAGAGAATAAATACGGGAAGATTAGAGTGACTCCTACAAGGGCTCCGGCGAAAGCCGGGGCTTTTTCTGTGCAGTGTGCAGGGGCGGCGCTCGGCGCACTCGTTTTTAAGCGTTTGTTATTAGATATGTGCGGCAACTTGTCCGGGGAATGTAGGAGCGGTCAAAAAATGAAATTTTTTAGAAAATGCTGAAATTTACGTGAAAAAGTTTGAAAAATACGCGGCATTCACGTAAAATTCAAACGTTGTCTGTAGTTTTGATGCCTAAAAAGCTGATTTTGAGCTGTTTTTTTTGATAAAGGCTGTAGAAAGGGGTGTTCCCGATGAGTTTTTGGTGGAAAATGCCTGAAAATTGTTTCTTTTGTACGAAAAATTACGTGAAAAGTTCGAGGAGTTTCAATTTATTCACGTAAAAAACGGGCTTCTTTTCAAAAATCAAAAGCCAAAAGTTAAAACCAAATGCAAAAAAAGAATCGCTCCGGTTGCCCAGAGCGATTTTGGTGTATATAGGATGAATTATGAAATCAAATTCATTACGGCAACGTGAAGGACTTCAGGAACGGCCAGCCGACCTTGCCATCGCCCTGGTCGTGACCGCCTCCCTGCTTGGTGCAGAGCACAACCTTCGTGCCGTCCTTGCAGTTGGAGTATTCGTCGCAGCCGTTGGAGTTCTTGGACGGAGAACCCGAGCAGCCGTTCTTTTCTTTCCAGAAATTGAAGTTGCCTTCGGCACCGAGGAAGTTCAAACCGTCGTTGAATCCGCTATCGCCACCTTGGTATTTGCAGACCGGGTCGTTTGTGCCGCGGAACATGATGATCGAAATCGGACGATCGGGGTTGCAGGTGGCGCTGTTGGTCTTGTTCAAGTCCATAGCGGCCGGGGCTACTGCGGCGTAAATGTCGGACATGTAGCATGCCACATGGTTACTCATACCGCCACCCATCGAGAAACCGGTTGCGTAAACACGCTTGGTATCGATGCAGACCTTTTCTTCGACAGACTTGATCATTTCGCGAGAGAACTTGACGTCGTCATCGTTAGAGCAGCACGGACCTACGTTCCAGCCAGCACCCATCATGGACTTTCCACCAGTGCCATCCGGGTAGAGGGAGATGACGCCTTCGGGGTCTGTCTGGGACTTGTAAGTCGTACCCTGGAGCTGGCCCTGACCGCTACCTCCAATCGGGTGATAGTCCACAACGAGTGGTACCGGCTTGTCGCCCTTGTAGGCGCTCGGAACGTGCATGATGAACGTGCGATTCTTGCCGTCGACATTCACAGACATCTTGTGGTCGCCAGCCTGGTAAGTCTTGCCAGTGCAGTTGATGACTTCTTCAATTTTCGCGCTGCTGGAAGAGGCTGCGCTAGATTCCGGCTTGGCAGAAGAACTCGATGCGATTGCCTGGCTGGAGCTGGACTGCTGAGCGGAAGCGACATCCATCGTAATCTGGACGTTGCTTTCGGTAAAGCTTTTCATCGTGTAGGTGAAGTTGTTGTAGCCATCCTTGGTAAACATGATGGTCGGCAGCGGGTCGCCATCCTTCATGAGGGTCACGTTCTTGCCGAGCTGATAAGTGTCGCGGTTGCCATCGGCATTGATGCGGATGTATTTGGCGCCTCTAGCATTTGTCTTGTTCAAGTCGAACGTGGCGAGACCAAAAACGTTGTGGAGCGTTCTGGAGAAAGCGACCTTGCCAAGAGCGTCCATGACAGAAACGGTAAGCGTCTGGGCCTTGATGCCCGAAATGGTAATAACATTGTGGTTGAAACCGACGTGAGCCTGAACAGACTTGAGCATCTGCAAACCGACACCGTCGTCATAGGAGAGGGCGAATTTGCCATCAGCTGCCGAAACGGTTTCTAAGCCAGCATAGTTGAAAGATGAAATTTTTACACCGGAAAGAGGTTGTCCGGCCTTCGATGATACGACGCCATCGATACTCCAAGCGAAAGACAGTGAGCTGAGTGCTGCTACTGTTCCTGCGAATGCCATGGATTTAAACATGGTCATAGCGACTCCTTTTTATAGTTAAACATTCCAAACTCTATTCATCCACCCGGTCCAACCAAATCCCCACGATCTTCGCTAGACCTGTACAAAATATAGATGGAAGTTTCTTAGGTGTTGCGAAATGGTGTTGTGAAAAATTATAAAGCGTTGTGAAAATTGCGAAAAGGATTTTTTACAAAAGAGGCGCGGTTTTCGGGGCCGTAATGGGGTGTTATTGATAAAAAATCCATAAAAAGGGCGTGCGATTGCGGGTTAAAACCATGTAAATGGGATAAATTATGATTGTTAATCTTATCTAGCCTTGGTTGGAAAGGAGTGATTATGGGATTGTTTAGTAAGATGGCGAAGTCGGCTGTGGTTTTGGCTGCTTTTGCTGTAGTGAATAGTGCAGCCGTTAAGGTCAATAACCCGATCATGTATGTCGATAGCCCGGACCCCTCGATTGTCCGTGTTGACGATGCTTATTACATGGTCACGACGACCATGCATTTTGCGCCTGGCGTGCCTGTTTTCAAGAGCACGGATTTGGCCCAGTGGCGCACGGTGGGTTATGCCTACCAGACGCTCACCAACAACGACCAGCAGAACCTGAATGGCGGCAAGGACGCCTACGGTAAGGGCTCTTGGGCTTCGAGCATCCGTTACCACAAGGGATTTTTCTACGTGCTGACTCCGTCGTACACGACAGGCAAGACTCATTTGTACAAAACCGCCGATGTGGAAAGTGGCCAGTGGTCCGAAGTGCAGCTCCCGTTCTACCATGACCCTTCTTTGTTCTTTGATGACGATGGCTCCGTGTGGGTGTTCTACGGCAGTGGCGACCAGATTAGCTACGTGCAGTTGAACGACGATGCTTCTGGCGTGAAGGCCGGTGGCAAGAGCGGTAAGCTCGGCGGCGTGAGCGTGAACCAGGTGACTGGAACCAGCAACTACTACGTGCAGCAGGAAGGCTCGCACATGGAAAAGGTGAACGGCGAATACTACCTGTTCACGATTTCTTGGCCGGCTGGCAAGAGCCGTAGCGAAATTGTTTACCGTTCCAAGAACTTGCTTTCTGGATTTAGCGGAAGGTATTTCCTCTCAGATAACGGTGTTGCCCAGGGTGGCATTTTCGATACGCCGGATGGCAAGTGGTATGCACTTTTGTTCCGCGATTCCGGCCCGGTTGGCCGTATGTCGCACTTGGTGCCGATGGAATGGAAGGATGGTTGGCCGGTTCCGACGAGCGGATCCAAGGCTCCCTCGACGATTGACTTGCCGGAATCCCCGCTCCCGGGCTACGGCATGGTGACCAGCGATGATTTTGAATCTGGCGAACTGGCTCTCGAATGGCAGTTCAACCATAACCCTGATAACAAGAACTGGAGCTTGTCTGCAAATCCGGGCTTCTATCGCATTACCACGAGCCGCACCGATTCTCGCGTGGTGAACGCAAAGAATACTTTGACCCAGCGCTCCTTTGGTCCCAAGTGCTCTGGCCGTACGCTTGTCGATGGCACCGGCATGAAGGATGGTGACTTTGCAGGTCTCGTTGCTTTGCAGGATGACAAGGGTTTTGTGGCTCTGGCTAAGGAAAGCGGCAGCTACAAGGTGGTGATGTACACCGGAAACAAGAATGGTGAAAGCCAGAAGGAAAGCAAGTCGATTTCGGGTTCCAAGGTTTATCTGCGAATTGATTTTGACCTGCCGATTGACCGTGGTACTGCATATTTCTATTACAGCACCGATGGCGACACTTGGACAAAGATTGGTAGCGAAGTGAAGCTCAATTACGACCTCCACATGTTTGTAGGCGTGCGCTGGGGCCTCTTCAACTTTGCGACCAAGCAGGCGGGCGGCTATGCGGACTTTGACTGGTTCAAGGTCGGTACCGATGTGAACGATGAAATTTACCTCGACGGCGCCGGTTCTGAACCTGTTCCGCAGACTCCGTTCTGTGCTGCTGGCGAAAACTGCCCTGCAAATGCAATCCCGGGCAAGATTGAGGCCGAAAACTTCGACGTGCCGGGCAAGGGCAAAGATGGTTCCTCTTACTATGACGGCGATTCCGAAAACCATGGCGATAGCGACTACCGCAAGGGTACACCCGTGGACCTCTACGAAAAGGCCACTGGTGTCATTGTCGGCTATAACAGTGAAGGCGACTGGCTCGAATATACCGTGAACGTAAAGGAAGCGGGAGATTACACCATGTTTGCTGCGGTTGCTGCTGCGGGCTCTACCTCGAGCTTTAAGCTCTCCTTGGATGGCAAGGACATTACTGAAGAACTCTCTGTGCCGGCGGCAAGTTCTGGCGAAGAAAATTATGACGATTATAACAAGGTAAAAGCAAACGTAAAACTCCCGGAAGGCGATCATGTACTCCGCTTCACGGTTGTCGGCTCTTGGCTTGATATCGACTACTTTACGTTCGTGAAGGGTGCAAATGCAACGGATCCGGATCCCATTGTTGGCTTGGCAAAGGGCGTTCTCCATAATGTGCAAGGCGTACAGTCTTATAGCGTCTATGGCTTGAACGGTAAGTTCATCGGTCGTGTGGATGCATCCAGCAACTTTGATGTGCGCAGCAAGGTGAACAGCCTCGTGAAGGAAAGCGGCGTGTACGTCGTCAAGTCCCTCACCACCGGCAACACCCTTCGCCTATCCGTAACAAAGTAATTTCTATAGTTTATTCATAGTTCCTCAAACACCCCCAAGGCTTGGATGCACCCGCGGAAAGCTTGCTTTCCTGCGGGTATATCCAAGCCGTTTTTGGTTGTTCTCTAAACACTCCCTATTACACATTTTATCCCCTCAACCCATTGTCAAAAGAGCAATGGAAAATAATAATCCGCATGCGATAAATTACGCTTCCAAATGTATTTTGTCTTTAGGTGAAATGGATATCTCTAAGGGATAAGGTATGTTTGGTAAAATCTTCAAAAAAGCTCATGGATTGCTTTCGCTTGCTGTTCTAGCAAGCCTTGCAACATTTTCTTTTGCAGACAACATTAACGTGAACGGCACGAACCGTACCATGAATGTGTATGCGCCGAAAAATATCGAAAAGGGCCGTCCGCTCATTATCCAAATGCACGGCATGAATCAGGATGCCCCGTATCAGCAGAACGCTGCCAAGTGGGAACCGATTGCCGATACCGCACGATTTGTGGTCGTGTTCCCGAACGGTCAAAACAAGGCCTGGGACATCGGTGGCGACAAGGACATCAATTTCCTCAAGGCGATTATCAATGAAATGTACAACAAGTACGGCATTGACAAAAATCGCGTGTATGTTTCGGGATTTTCGATGGGCGGCATGATGAGCTACCATGCGGCAAACAAGATGGGCGACATGATTGCGGCCATTGCGCCTGTTTCTGGTGGCGGCGGGGTGAACTCGCCCAAGCGCGCGATGCCGATTATGCATACGCACGGCACTTCCGATGACGTGGTGAATTACAACAGCACCGTGAATACCCTCAAGGGCTGGGTCTCTGCGCAAAAATGCTCTTCGAGTTCCAAGGTTACAAAGCCTTATCCGGCGAGCAAGCCGGGTTCTGCCGCTTCTCTCGAAGTCTGGAGCGGCTGCAAGGATAACGTCGAAGTCCGTTTGCTCACGATTGCTGGCAAGGGTCACTGGTATTCCATGGACGAGGCTGTCAGTGTCAATACGAGTGTTGAAATTTGGAACTTTGTCAAGAATTATTCCTTGGACGGTTCCACGCTTGCGCCCGCAATTCAAGTTCCGACCGATCGCGACAGCATTTTCAACGGCGGCTTTGATTCGACCGATGTCGCTTGGACTTTGCAGACTCACGGCAGCGCCGCCGCAACAGGCGATGTGAAAAATGGCAAGTATCAGCTCGACATTTCTGCAGTCGGCACGGAGAATTACCAAGTGCAGCTCATCCAGCACGATTTGCATCTTGAAAAAGGTCAGTGGTACGAAGTGAGCTTTGATGCTAGTGCCGGCGCCTCCCGCACGCTCGAAGTGAATGTGGAACAGCACGTCGATCCGTGGGCAAGCTACCTCACCGAAAAGGCAAATTTTGAACTTGGCACGGAATCCAAGAAGTATTCCTTCCAGTTCCAGATGACCGCCGCAACGGACAAGGATTCTCGTTTGAGCTTTAATGCGGGCGCCTCGACGGGTACGCTCACGCTCGATAATGTCACGCTCAAGAAAATTGCGGAACCCTCAGTTGGTTTAACGACGGCACTTCGCCTCTCAACTACCGCTGGCAAGTACAATGTCTATAACCTTGCGGGCAAGCGTCTCGGATTTGTCGAAATCATCGAAAACGATGTGCCGAACATGCAAAAAACGATGAAAAACGCTGGCTTTGGCAAGGGCGTTTACATCTTGCGCGATAAAACGCGTTCGTTCATGTTGCCCGTTGACCGTTAAAAAAAACTCTCTCTCACCAAGAGCGCTCCCTGGCTTCGGGGACGCTCTTTTTTACATCTCTCAATAACTAACCACTAAAAACCAATGACTCTTGACTAATAAATAATCACTAATTATCCATCGTGGATAAAATGTCAAAGGAACATGTGTAATTCCTTTAATTTTTTTGTTTTTTAGGGGGTATTTTTAGTTTGGGGATGATTAATACTTAGGATACAGGAGTGCTTATGTTTGGTTTGAACAAAAAAAATGGTCGCAAGTTTGGAGTGCTGGCTTCTTTGGCTTTAGCGGGATTGGTTTCCCAGGCCTTTGCGCATCCGGATAGCCTGGTGCTTACGCCCCCGCTCGGGTGGAACAGCTGGAACGTTTTCCACGAAAACATCAACGAAAAGCAGATTCAGGAAATTGCCGACGCGATGGTCAATTCCGGCCTGAAGGATGCGGGCTACATCTACCTGAACCTTGACGACAACTGGATGGACACCAAGCGCGATGCCCAGGGCAACCTCCAGAACAACCCGAAGACTTTCCCGAGTGGCATGAAGGCCATCGCTGATTACGTGCATAAGAAGGGCCTCAAGTTCGGTCTTTACGGCGACCGTGGCAAACGCACCTGCCACCATTACAATAGCAACTGGCAAAGCGAAAGTGGTTCCAACGGCCACGAAGTTCAGGACGCCAAGAAGCTTGCTGAATGGGGCGTTGACTACTGGAAGTACGATAACTGCGACTCGGATCCGAGAACGCAGGAAAAAGATTACACTGCAATGTCCAACGCTCTCCGCAATTCCGGACGCGACATCGTGTTCAGCATTTGCATGTGGGAATACAAGGACTGGATGCCGAAAATTGCTAACCTCTGGCGCACCACTTTCGACATTGGTCCCGAATGGATTTCGACTTCGTGGTACCGCGGCGTCTACGAAATTATCGATGCGAACAACAAGTATTGGCAGATTGCAAAGCCCGGTCACTGGAATGACCCGGACATGCTCGAAGTAGGTAACAGAGGCCTCTCTTACGAGGAACAGCGCTCCCAGATGACGATGTGGTCCATCATGGCTGCTCCCATCATGATCAGTTCCGATGTGCGCAACATGAGCAACGAGACCAAGGAACTCTACCTGAACAAGGACATGATTGCCATTAACCAGGACTCCCTGGGTGTTCAGGGCCACCGCATCTCCGATAAGAACGGCAAGCAAGTTTGGACCAAGCCTTTGAAGAATGGTGACATCGCCGTGGCTCTTCTCAACAATAACAATTCTACCCAGACCGTCGAATGCAACTTTAAAGACATTGGCGTAGAAGGCGAAGTAGAAGTCCGCGATGCCTGGAAAAAGAAGGATTTGGGACCGGTCTCTAGTGTTTCTATTGAACTTCCGGCTCACGGTTCTGCACTGCTCCGCTTGGTTCTCAAACCGGTTCCGCGCGCACCGTTCAAGGGCAAGCCTCTTGACATTCCGGGTAAGATCGAAGTGGAAGATTTCGATGTGAACGGCGTGGGTCAGGGCAACACCACTTACAACGAAAGCGATACAGAAAACCACGGCGATTCCGATTACCGCCCGGGTACTGGCGTGGACCTTTACAAGAAGGCGACAGGCATTATTGTTGGCTACAACCAGGCTGGCGAATGGCTCGAATACACCGTGAAGGTGGCTTCGACGGGAACTTATGCCATGAATGCTTCTGTGGCTTCTGCCAACAGTACTTCTAGCTTCAAACTCTCCATGGATGGCAAGGATATTACTGAAGAAATTGCAGTACCTGCTGCAAGCGAAGGCGAAGACAACTACGATGAATACAACGTAGTTAAGGCTGACGTGAAGCTGACCGAAGGCGAACACATCCTCCGCTTTACGGTAACCGGCGACTGGATGGACATTGACTGGATTAAGTTCTGCGAAGAAACTTGCGATGAAAAGGTTGGGCTTGCAAAGGTTCATCTCACGTCGTTTGAATCCGAAAACTCCTATAACGTGTTCAGCGCTACGGGTAAGCACCTCGGCCGCGTGGACTTGAATGGCGCTAGCATGCCGCAGGCGCTCAAGAACGCTGGGTATGCACGTGGCACGTACATGGTGCGCTCCGTCAAGGGTAACCAAATTCAGCGTGTGAACGTTCGCTAAGTAAAAGACTAGGGAGGGCGCCGCCCTCTCGCGAAATTTCGCCTCACACATTCAAAATGCCCCGCACTCCCGCGGGGCATTTTGTGCTTTTGTCATGCCCGCCACCGAGCGGGCATCTCCCTTTACATTACTCCTCTAAAACGGAATATTCCACACTCCCATAGCTATGGATAAACAGTCCACAATATCTCGCCTTAAAACATGAAAAAAACGCATTTTCGAGAATAATTTTAAAGTGTTGTTAGGGCAAACTATGTTTGGTTTTTAAACGTGAGGTTAGGTATGAGCTTCAAAACAATTGGTCATCTTGCCGCAGTTTCTGCACTCTTCCTGGGTGTTACTGTTGCTACCGCCGCTGATCAGGCTACTTTCTATGTCGCTCCCAATGGTAGCGATTCCAACAAGGGTACCGAAGAGGCCCCGTTCAAGACCATTACGCAGGCACAAAAGGCTGTGCGCGCCATCAACGGCACCATGACGGGCGATATTTCGGTCATTCTCCGTGGCGGTACCTACCAGCTTTCGTCTACGGTCAATTTTACTGAGGCTGATGGCGGTAAGGATGGTTTCTACGTCCGCTATAAAGCCTATCCGAACGAAACTCCGCTTATTACGGGCGGTATCCCGATGTCTGGCTGGACGATTCACGATGAAAAGAACAACATCTGGAAGGTCGAAGGTGTCGATGCCCGTTTCCGCCAGATGTACGTGAACGGCAAAAAGGCAATTCGCGCGCGTATGCCGAACTTGCTCGATAACGGCGACCATAACTTCTTCCGCTTGAACAAAGTGGACTCTGCCGGCAGCGCCTTCCTCGTCAACAACAGCGATATTGGCGAAGCCAACTGGAAGAATTTGAACAAAGTTGAAATCCACTTGATGATTGCCTGGGCCGAAAGCATTTTGCGCCTTGAATCGGCTACAAAGAACGGCAATGTCACAAAGCTTGAACCGCGCGACCCTGAAAGAACAAAGCTCTTTAAGCGCAAATACCCGATGCTTGGCACGGCTTTCATGAGCAATCCGCCGAAGCAGCAGGTTTACTACCTTGAAAATGCTTACGAATTTATCGACCAGCCGGGCGAATGGTATTTGGACGAATCGACCGGTACGCTTTATTACAAGGCCCGCGCAGGCGAAAACATGGCGACCGCAAATGTTGTCGTTCCGCGCGTCAATACGCTCTTCAGCATTCTCGGTAAGGATACTAAGAACAAAGTTGGTTACATGTCTTTTGAAGGCTTAACCTTTGCAAACTCCAATTTCTTGCGTCCGAGCGAAGAGGGCTTCCTGGATTTGCAGGCAAGTATGTTCAACATTGACGTGCTCCCGGAAAATGGCCGCCTCGGCAGCAATAAGTTCCTCCTCTGGCGTCCGGATGCTGGTTTCCGCGTCGAAAATGCGCACCATTTCAAAATCAAGAATTGCACGTTCACGCAGATGGCTGCAACTGGTCTTGACTTTGTCTCTGGTACAAATGATGACGTGATTGAAGGCAACGTATTCTATGAAATCGGCGGCTGCGGCATTATGCTCGGCAAGTTCTCTCAAGACTCCACGACCGAAATTCACATCCCGTACAATCCGAAGGACAAGGACGAAATCAGTACCCGCGATACAATCCGTTACAACCTCGTGACGAATGTGACGAATGAACATCAGGGCGCTGTGGGCATTGCCGCCGGGTATCCGCGTTATGTCGTCATCGAAAATAACGAAGTGTCCTATACAAACTATTCCGGTATCTCTGTGGGTTATGGCTGGACCAAGAGCGAAACGGCCATGACGAACAACAAAATTAATAAGAACAACATCCACCACATTGCCCGTTTGCTTTGCGACTCCGGTCCGATTTATACATTGAGCAACCAGGGCACGGGTAGCGAAATCAAGGAAAACTACATCCATGATATGTCCCAGTCCAAGTGGTCGGATTACTGGATTTTGCCGATTTATCTTGACGAAGGCTCTAGTGGCTTTGCTGTCGAAAACAACTCTTACAAGAATGCTCCGAGCGGCGTTGGCCGTAACGCTCCGGGTCAGTTTACCGAAAAGAACAACGGTGGCTACATCGCTTCTGTTGCCGAAGCTGCTGGCCTTCAGGGCGAATTCAAGAACATCGGGGATCGCATCAACACTATCCCGCTTCCGGATTTCTCCAACGTGGTTCCGCAGGCTCCGTTTGTCGACAACATGACAATCCCGGGCACCATCGAAATGGAAAACTACGATGAAGGTGGCCAGAGCGTTTCCTTCAACGACAAGGACTTTGTGAACGAAGGCGGCGCCTACCGCGAAGATGGCGTGGACATCACTCAGATTGATTCTACGGACAAGTCTAAGGGCTACGCTGTGGGTTACACGCAAGCTGGTGAATGGATGGAATACACCGTGAATGTCACAGCTGGTGAATACGTGTTTCTTGCAAACGTGGCTTCTGGTCTTGAAGGCTCTAGCTTCCAGCTCTTTTTGGATGGAAAGGCGATTAGCGATACAATTGTTGCCCCGAAGGGCGAAGACTGGAATACTTATGGCACGGTTGAAGGCAAGACGACCGCTCTCGAAGCTGGTGAACATGTGCTTCGCGTGGCTATCACGGGTGCTTACCTGAACATCGACTGGATCAAGTTCGGCAAGTCCAAGGATGAAATCATTTCCATCAAGCCGAGCATCCGTTACGGTTTGAACATGGATATCTCTCGCAGCTCTACGTTGAACGTGTTTGATATCCGCGGTCAGCACTTGGGCGTCATCCGTGTGATGGGTATGCCTACGACAAACTCTGTGATGCAAGCTATGCAGACAAAGAACTTTGGGTCTGGAGTCTACTTTGTCCAGAGTAAGAACAAGACCTTTGGCAAGATGATTCAGGTAAAATAATTTTGGAGTGGGATGACTATGAAACTTACAAATAAACTTTTGCTCGCGTTTGGACTTGGTTTTGCGTCCAATGCGCTTGCTGAAAATCCGATTATCCAGACGTATTATTCGCCGGACCCGGCTCCGGTCGTGTTTGGCGATACCGTTTGCGTGTACACGGGAAACGACGAAGGCGGTTCCTTCTTTACCATGCACGGCTGGCGCGTCTCTTGCACCACCGATATGGTGAACTGGACCGATATGGGCGAACTCATCCTCACGAATGAAAGCTTTGGTGGCAATGCCAAGAAAAACGGTGACTGGGCTGCTCAAGTTGTTCGTCGCAATGGCAAGTATTACTACTACGTGACTGTAGAATCGACTCGCGGTGGCCGCGCTATCAACGTTGCCGTGGCAGACAAGCCCGAAGGCCCGTTCAAGGATGCGCGCAATGGACAGCATCTCGCAGGCCCGAACTGGGATTACATTGACCCGACCGTTTGGATTGATGACGATGGCCAGGCTTGGCTTTACTGGGGCAACCCGAAGCTTTATTACGCCAAGCTCAAAGAAAACATGATTGAGTTCGATGGCGATATCAAGGTGACGGACATGAGTCGCGGATTCTCTCCGAGCGGCAACTCCGTTTACACTGAAGGTCCGTGGATCCACAAGCGCGACAAGAAATATTATATGATTTACGCTTCCCATGGCGTGCCCGAAAAGATTTCATATTCGACAAGTGATTCTCCGACGGGTCCGTGGAAGTGGGGCGGCGTCATCATGGATCAGGGTAACGGGACTGCGTTCACAAACCATTCCGGTCTCATTGACTTCAAGGGGCGTAGCTTCTTCTTCTATCACAACCAGAAGAACGTGAGTGGCGGTGGCTATAGCCGTTCTACTGCAGTTGAAGAATTTACCTGGAATGCTGACGGTTCAATTCCGACCATCAAGTCTACGAATGATGGCGTCAAGAAGCCGATTAAGAACCTTGACCCGTTCACGCGCGTTGAAGCCGAAACGAAGTCTTGGGTCGGTGGCATCAATGTCGATAAGAGCGGTGGATATACCATCATCAAGCATGTGGCAAAGCAGGGCGATAACGTCTACCTCACCAACATGGGTTCGAACTTCTATACAAAGGTTCGCTCTGTGGACATGGGTGATGGCGCAGACCGCATCATCGTTTGCACGAGAGGTAATGGCGGTAAGATTGAACTCCACGCCAAGTCCGAAACAGGTGCAACGCTTGCAACGATGAACATCCCGGCAAGCTCCAGCTGGCAAGAAAACACCTTCGACTTGAGTGATGCTGCAGGCGTTGAAGACTTGTTCTTCGTAGTCAAGCAGGGTGGTTTCGATTTTGACTATTGGTATATGGAAAGCGAAAAGACTGCTGTTCCGCAGACCCCGTTCAAGGAAGTCGCATCTGCAATCCCGGGCAAGATTGAAGCGGAAGATTACGATGTCGGCGGTCACAACAAGGCCTTCTACGATAACGACCGCGAAAACAAGGGCGGCGCCTATCGCGAAGATGAAGTGGACATCGTGCAAATTGACTCTGCGGACAAGTCTAAGGGCTTCGCTCTCGGTTACACCGAAGATGGCGAATGGGTGGAATACACTATCGATAACCAGATTGCGTCTGAATACACGGTTCGTTTGAACATGGCTACGGCATCTGATGATGTCGGCGTCCAGTTCTACGTTGATGGCAAGGAAATTACCGATGTCATCAAGGCCGAAAAGGGCGAAGATTGGGATCATTATTCTACGGTTGAAGCAAAGACCAAGGAAATCCCGAAGGGCGAACATGTACTCAGAATGCTGATTGTCGGGAACTTCGTGAACGTAGACTGGTTCAAGTTCTGCATGGGCTTTGATTGCGAAGAAAGCCCGATTGCACTCCAGAAGACTCGCGTGGAACTCCAGATTCCTGAAAAGATTTACGCAGTCTTTGGCATGACGGGCAAGTTCCTCGGCAACGTCGAAGTCAACGGTCAGAGCGTAGCCAAGTCCATCCGCGCCGCAGGCTTTACGCCGGGTGTGTACATGGTCCGCAGCGTTGGTCAGTCCAAGACCTTCCGCGTGTTGGTGAAGTAAAGACGCTGAGACAGCCGAAGTGCTGTGCAGTGTCATCCTGAGCGAAGAGGCGTAGCCTCGAAGTCGAAGGATCTAAAAATGGCGACCCTCGGGCCGCCATTTTTTTTACACTGTTACCCCGGACTAGTTCCGGGGTCACCTATTTTGGGAGCTTTGTCATTCCCGCCTCCGAGCGGGAATCTCCCTTATCATTCGTACTTTTCCACCAGCTTTTTAGCCGTTTCCAGTATCATCTGCCTCAGTTTTTTCGGCTGTTGGACCGTCGCGATGTTCCCGTAATACATAATCCACTGCTTGAGTAATTCGTTCACCTCGACTTTCATCGTCACGCGGATTTCGCCGCCTGGCGCGTCTTCCATTTTCATGGAGCGGTGGTACGGACGTTCCTTCAAAAAATTCTTGGCGTATTTCGGAAAGTAAATGACGACCTTTTCTTCTTGCGGATTCTGGTCGCCCAAAAGCAATGAGCCCATGCGGATGCGCTTGCGCAACGATTCGACCACCTTCGAGTCTTCTTCAAAGGTTTCCTTCAGCAATTTTACCGACTCGATGCGCTGCAATTTTAACGCGTAAGTTTTGTCGGGGTGGTGCTGCGAAACGCAACCGATATAAATGTCTCCATGACTTATGGCAACCATCAGCGGAACGCGTGGCTTATCCGATGGCGTTCCCCAGTTGTCTATATATTTTATCTGTACTTTCCGCTTTTGACGAATCGCGTTCAGAATAGTCGGCAGGTGCTTGCTCACGTCTTCGTCGTAATTGGGCGGAGTCCCCATGAAGAGAATGCGCCCGCTCAATTCTTTTGAATAGCTCTTCAGAATGTCTTGCTGCTTCGCGGGCAAATCCTGCGTAATTCTTCTGGTAAGGTCATCGAGAAGGCTAGCTGTTGCCGGGTACAAGTTCGCGATGCGCTGTAAAAAGACGAAATGCAAAACCATGTCACCAAACTCAGGGAATACGAGCTTGCTCGCACGTTCGAGCGCCGCCTGGTAATAAGTCTTACCGCTGTCGGTAATGCGTTGGATGTAATGGCTTTCGAGATTTGTCAATGCCTGCATATCGCGCTGCACGCTTCGCAATTCACTTGCGGGAATATCCAAATGCTGCATGATATCCGTAACGCTATAACGATTGTTATAGTGTGCCATCAGGTACACAAAAATTCGCACCATGCGTTCACCGCGCCCAAGATTTTCCATAAGACCTCGCTAAAACATGTCATTCCCCTAACGGGGCCTGACTAGTTCGCCTCGGATATAGAAACATGCAAGCATGTTTCTGCGTCACTCGGCTCCTTTGTCATTCCCGCCTCCGAGCGGGAATCTCCTTTTTCTAATATATATAAATCCGACGACATTTATTGTCGTGCTACAATACTATATTTCTTTCTATGCCGACCTTCACCAAGTACATCCAAAACGAAGAACACTATTCCGAAGTGATTTCCCGTATCGCGACAGTCCGCGAAACGCTCTGGATCGGCACCGCCGACATCAAGGACGTTTACGTGAAGCAGAACGGTGAATCAATACCGTTGCTTGGACAACTCGCAGGACTCCTCAAGCGCGGCGTGGGCGTGCGGCTCATTCACGCAAAAGAACCCGGCCCGAACTTCCGCGAAGATTTCGACCGCTATAAGATTCTCGCGACCGACCTCGAACGCGTCATGTGTCCGCGAGTGCATTTCAAGATGATGATATTCGACCTTGAAACCGCTTACATCGGCTCTGCAAACGTGACTGGAGCCGGCATCGGCATGAAAAGCTCGCTCCGTCGCAACTTCGAAGCGGGAATCCTCACGAACGACCCGCAAATCGTCGAACCCGCTATAGAACAATTTGACACGCTTTGGATGGGCGCCCACTGCGAAAAATGCGGCCGCCAGGAATTCTGCGGAGATAGGATAAAGTAGAAAATCCTGTTATAGTCGTAATTTGCTACATCTTTTTAGCACTTTATTAAGATGAGGCGAATGTTGTCGGAAAAATCACTTCTAGTGTCCAATACATCTAGCATTCCTAGGATCCTGTATCCCTTTGCCATGCCAAAGTCAGCGTCTTGCCGTTTGGAGAAAAGTCTTTTATCGACTGGATGAGTCAACGGGTTCCAATTAGGGTCAATATTGCCGTCAGCATCATACTTGTCATCATTGATATCATCATATTCGTCATCAGTGTATTCAGGAAGACCGAGTGCTGCCCAAATTGTCTTCTTGATGGCTGTACACTTATCTATAAGTGTACGCGCGTAGGTCTGCATTTCTGTCGGTGTTGTTACTTTGACTGTATAGAATCTAAATAAACCATCAGTATTAGGATCCTTATATTGAGATTTCAGTTCGCTAGATACATTTTTACAATCATCGGCAGATAGATTGCGAAGATTATCAAAATATTCGTCGCTAATCAGCCATTTAAAATTGTCGTGTAAAGACATGACATAATGCCATGAACCATCTACATACTTTTCTGCAAATACAGATATATTCCAAGACATGTTTTTCTCCTTGACTTATTTGTGTTCCTGTAAGGCGTTTTTTTTATTAATCTACCTTATTCAGTTTGTGGTCGCAAGGGCTCTAGCATTGGGGGAAAATAAAGCAAAACGGATGTCGCATTTAAAGAAATTTTCCGTTTTTAAATACGAAAAAGGTTATGTAGTTTTGGGAATGTTCAAAAATAGTGCTTCTGGGGAGCGTTTCGGTAGCATTATAACTTGGAGTAGCTAAAAACACATAAGATGGCGACGGTAATTGTCGTGCAAGAGATTTACATTCTTGATAGTCAAAAAACATAGAGGAGTTAATTATGGCTATCAAAGATGTAAAAGTAAGATTCATGCGGTTAGGTATGCATGCTTTGGGTTGTTCCCTATCGTTACCAAAGGCGATTTATTTTCCAAGCCTTGAAATATCCTATATGGAAAAGGGGCGGAAAAAAGGGTTCCTTTATGCTTGACCACTAGTGTCCACTAAAAATTTAACATAAAAAGAGATTGTCAAAAAGGTCGAGGGACTCATTCTCAACTTTTTCTTGATTTTCAGGTGCTGTTTCAGCCATTTAAAAAACAGCTCCACTAGCCAACGGTTCTTGTAGAGTTCGGCTACCCGGCTTGCAGAAATCTTGTTCGAATTTGTCAGATAGGTGAATGTTCGTTTGTCTTTCGTATCGTAGTATTCCACCATACGGATTGGCTTACTGTAAAGTTTTTTCGTCTTGAGTCCTGTCAGGGTTATCCTACAGTCTTTCAGGATGTTGTCTGCAAGTTTTTCCTTCGTTTCGATAATTTCGTACAGCATATTTGTCTTGGCCCTGACGACAAAGAAACTGCCTATGGAATCAATCCATGCAAGACGTTCGAAATCATTGTAGGCCCTGTCAAATACATAATAGGAACGAGCTTCGTAAGGAATGGAATCCATGGCATTCACGTCGTTCACCTTGGCCTCCGTAATCAACAGGAACGAGGGAACTTGAGTCTCGACATCGAGAAGCGTATGAATCTTGACGCCACTTTTTGTCGAGCGAAACATCGCCCATTCGAAAAGCTCCAAACAGAGATTAATCGTCGTCGAGTCAAATGCATAGACGTGCCCCTTGAACCCGAAAATTTTCTTTTCCCGTTTTTTTTCGGGCGAGTTCGATCATGTGATAAGCGAAATCTTTGAAGATGCGAAAATCCCTGTTTTCGTTAGCCTTAGCAAGGTTGCTTCTGGTTACATGTCGACCGACACCGAGATGGTAACATTTGGAGCGGTGCGCATCGAATGTGACAATCAGGGCTCGTAACCCCTCATGGTTGGAAAGTTGCCCGAACATCTGCACCAGCCGCTGGTTCCAGCAGGTAAAATGCTTGACGTAGCGGTCTCCGCTGTACTTTCTGACGAGATAGTTGAAGTGATTTCGGTCTAGGAAAGAAACCAGTTGAGCAAAAATATACGGATTTTCGTGCATATAGCCTAAAAATACGCTTTTTTGTCCTGCACGAATTCAAATCCGTTGGCTAATCAAATCGTCTGCAACCCTTTATTTATGCGGATTCTGGACGGATGGCCTTATTTTTTAGTGGACAGCAGTGATGCTTGACGAAAGTAAGGTCACGAAGAAAAATTATAAGGGAATTGCTACTGCGGAAAATTTTGTTGTGGTTTGGGCAGGCAACGATTATTTGGTTTATTCAGAATCCAGGGGTGCTTCTAACCACATTGAATGTTGAATTGGGGCAGCTTGTTTCTGTGAACAAGACTTATTTTTGCGTTGCTAAAGAAAAAAAGCTCTTTGCGTACAATGAAAAGGGCGATATTGTCGGACAAAGAAAGCTTACCGAAGATGAACTTAAAGAACTGGGAATGTAATATGGCGAATTACCCTAGTGCAGATTATTTCAAGGAATTCTTGCATAAAATTTATCCTTGCAAGGAACCGTTTGAATTATTTGTTATTGAAAAGAAACCGAAAACAAGGGCTGGCGTTTATATCTTTGATACGCATAGAATTCGTATATATGCTCCTTGGGGACATTTAAAAGAAACGGCTATACATGAATATGCCCATCATATTCATTATACTGAATACGGTTCGAAGGCTCATGGAGAGCGCCCCCATGGACCGCAATTTTGGGAAATTTATGGAGCATTGATGTGTGTCGCTGTCCAAAAAGGTCTTTATGTAGAAGAGCGAATTGAAAAAATTGCGAAATTTTAGCTTTTAATTAATAATTATTGCATGTTCTTGGTTCCGTATTTATTTTTATATCATGAATTTTTAAAAGGTTCTATAATATGACTATACATGAAGCCTTAGATTATCTTGTTAATGAAAAATATGAAGTTACAACATGTATGATAGATACAGGATTTGGTTTTGTTGAATCTTGGACTTGTCGTAAAGAGAAAAAAGAAGTTGTACTATATGATTGTGGGGACGACAAGCAACTAATAAATTTTTCGACATTTTCAAATAATGAAAGACTGAATTTACTTTCGATGTCGGATTTTGTAAAAAAACTGAATGAATGACCTTTTTAAGGAGTGCTTATGGGTGTCGTTTATGCTGAAATGATGCGTGAAACCAAAAATATTTTTGAAGGCCTTAACGATGTTACTTATTGGCCTTATATTGGAAAAGGTTATTTTAAATGCCCAGAAAAAATTCTTGTTTTAGGCGAATCACATTATCTTACGGATCCAAAGCTGAGGGAGGAAAAAGAGAACGATCATTTTTTGACCAATGATGTTCTTGTTGGTGATTATTTGGATCAAAATTACACTCAAAGTTTTAGTTCATTTGCAGATTTTCCCAAATTGATGAAATTGCCAAGGAATTCTTTTCTTAAAGGTTTTCGAAATACTGCTAAAATGCTTGCGCATTCAGGAAAGTGGTGCTCTGACTATGTATGGGAAAATTTAGCATTTTTTAATTTTTTTCAAAAACCAGTTGCGTCCCGTCCAGGAAGTCATGAATGGCTTAATGCTGATTATGATAACTATATTGACATATCTAGGGTAGCTTTTGAAAAAGTGATGGAAAAGTTAACGCCAGATATTGTTATTATATGGGGTAAAGGGAATTTAGATAAAAAATGGCTTCCTGCTAATAAAAACTCTTTATATCCTGATGTAGTATTTTTCCCTATTAATCATCCTTCTCGTAATATATGGCGGACATATATTGAAAAATGGAATGATTTTGTGAAAAAAGGGAATATTTCAGAGAAATATGCTACTCATCATCCATTTTATGCAAAAATAGAAAAACTTTTTGGAAATGTGAAACAACAGTTGGGAAGTTTAAAATCTGTTCCTAAATGGTATAGTGAACGATCTATAGGGTTTAAATTGGATTTAAATACGAATGTACCAAATGCAATGGTTATGCTTGCAACTATGGATGAATTAGGAAAGATGAGTGTGACGCTTTCAACAAGACGAGAATCGGTTGAAGAAACGAAAAAAATAGTTAGTCATCCTTTTTTTGATGCATTTGATCAGAATCGTTGTTTGAATGAAGATGGTGTTTTTGAATTATGTTCATTTGATTCAAATGCTTGTGATGAAGATTTTGTATCGGCTATTTTGAGAATATTGCATGCGATGAACGATTATCGGAATAGCTTGATATAGCGAACTTATTAAATAATTCTTCCCCCTGCGCACGACATTAATTGTCGTGCGTTTCTTTTATATTGCATGGTGCAAAATTGAGGTTAAAACCATGCAGTTACATTACGAAAATACAATCGAAAATTACTTTAAAAATAAGCGCGAAATGCTTGGTAAAGAGGGTGTCTCTGAAAAGTCTTTGAGCGGTCAGCCGACTTTTATGGACTTGAAAATCATGGAATTTTGGAGCCGCTTTATGCGGTATTATCCAGATGGGGATTGTCGAGTCTTTTGCGACAAGTATATGACGGATGAATGCGTTGCGACTTTTTTGGATAGAGTGTATGAATCCCGTGAATGCATTGAACTTCCTACTGGAATTACGACGGAGATTGAGAATAAGTGGTACAAGGCGAAGGATCTTCTTGAAGAATTCCATAAAAGCCGAAGAATCATTTTTGCTAAGCATTTCCTGAGCTTTGTTGCTCATTGGGGCGATGGTGATGTTTATACACGCCTGTTGCTTTCTCGGTCAATTCAAGAGTGTTCCGTGAACTGGCTTGCTGGCGGATGCGATGAAAGTGATGTGTCGATGCAGAGGGCTTTTGAATTGAAACGTCTTTTCCATCTTTCGGATGAAGCCTTGGATCTTGTGCTGTACTTGTGGCTTCGCGATCATCATAATATGTTTTTTAAGGTTGAAAAGATTTCAAAGATGTTCGATTACTTTGATCCGTCCGAACGGGGATCGTTTAGGCGAATTTCTTTGATTGCGGGATTGGAGCCGGAAACGTTGCATGAGCTCTGTTCAAAGGAGAGCGCACTTATCAAGTTTCAGCTGGTGCGTATGGAGGAGACGAATCGAAATGCAGATTTGAAAATCAAGCGGCGTGAACTGTATTTGGCGAGCGAGGTGAGCGATTTTCTGTCCGGTTTTTCGGATATGTCGAGGATTATGGATTTGAAAACCGCTCCAAAGCCTTGTGTCGATTATGCGCAAATTTCCAAGACGAATCCGCAGGCGTCCTTTGTTTTGCAGATGCTGAAAACTCATCAGAAGGGCTCGCCACTCAATATCCTTTTTTATGGTCGTGAAGGAACGGGAAAAACGGAACTTGCGAAAGCGCTTGCTCAGGAGTTGAATGTCCCTTTGCTTGCTGTGGGCATGGGCGATGAATCTATGGATAAGGAATCCCTTTTGCAGACTCGTTTGCGTTCTATGTTGCTTGCTGATTGGGAATGTGAACGGAGTGGTGGCGTAATCCTGATGGATGAGGCTGATTTGGTTTTGAATCAGGCGGAGAAAGGTTTGCTGAATATCATTTTTGAAAATCTGAAAACACCTGTTATTTGGATTACGAATAATATTGCGTGTATTGAAAATAGTACTCGTCGTCGGTTTGACTATTCGCTGGAATTTTTCACGTTCAGTAATAAGGAACGTGTTGCGATTTGGCAGTCTGTTCTTAAAGCGCAACAGGCGGAATCGATTTTGTGCAACGACGAAATAGAGAATATTGCCAAGGAAATTCCTGTAATGGCGGGGAGCATTACTTTGGCGGTTCGTCAGGCACAGCGGATGCAGGCGGTGGATTTTTCCCCGTTGAATGTGGTTCGTGAAATTGCGACGTCTCATGCCAAACTTTTGGGCATATCGATGGGTTCGCAAGAGGCTAAAGGAAACGAGTATAATATGGAATGTGTCCGCATTTCTAGCGGGGATGTAAAGAATATTGACTATGTCGTTCCGATGCTCAAAAATTTCGATGCGCAATGGCGTGCTTCAAAATTGAATGGACGCAGAGAAAACTTGAACATCTTTTTGTACGGTCCTCCGGGAACAGGGAAGTCGGCTTATGCAAAGCATATTGCTCAAGATGTTCTTGGTCGTGATTTGCTTGTGAAACGTGCAAGTGATATTCTTGGTGGAATTGTGGGCGATACGGAACGCAACATTCGTGAAATGTTCAGAGAAGCTGAACAGAGTGATGCTATTCTTTTCATTGACGAGGCTGATAGTTTCTTTGAAAATCGAGGCAATGCAAAAAATCACTGGGAAGTGACTTTGGTAAATGAGTTTATATGCCAAATGGATTCGTTCAACGGAATGCTTATTGCAGCCACGAATTACGAGAACGTTTTGGATTGGGCAATCCGTCGGCGTTTTCAGCTGAAGCTGGCGTTTGACTATATGGACTCTAAGCAGGTTTCGAAAACATGGACATCGTTTTTTGGGGATAAATGCCCAAGAGAAGTTCTTGCTTGCGATAATGTGTCCATTAGCGATTTTCAGAATGTTCGCCGTAAACTTGTCTACGTTCCCGCTGACTTGCGCACGCGAGAACTGATTATGCAGAACATGCTTGAAGAAATCGCCAACAAAGATGACCATCAAGGACGCAGATTGGGGCTGTAATTTATTTTACAGTAAAGTTACAAATCGCCGCTTGCCACTATATTCAAATATTGATACATTAATGCATGACCCTTGAAAAGGCCTCAGGCATCCGAAAAAAATCGGATGCTTTTTCTTTTTTTCAAAACTAGGAGGCTAAATGAGTCAAGAAAAAATACGCTCGCGTGACCACGATGGATTCTTCCGCTATGTGTATAGCATTCCCAAGAATGCCAAGGCGCTGTTGAACATCTGCAGTAAAAACAATAGCGATCTTGATAGGATTCTTGCAGGTGTAAACTTGGATACGCTTGTGCGTCTGCCGGACACCTACAGCGAAGTTGGCGAGCGCGGCGAGGCGGACATTGCGTTCAAGGCGCATCTTTCGGGAGGCGGTGAAATTAATGTCGGCATTCTTTTGGAACATAAGTCCAAACAGGAGAAGAGCGTGCTTAATCAGGTTGGGCGTTACGCTCTTCGAGTCATCTTGGATCACGAAGACGAAGTGTTCAGCTGGATTCCGACGAAGGCGATTATCATTTATAATGGTCCTACCGGATGGGATCCTTTGGCAGAATTTCGCAAAAAGGCACGCGCTAAATTCCAGGGGAATGAGCTTCCTTTTGAGTGCGTGCTTGTGAATCTTGGCGCAGCTGACGATGTTGCCTGTGTTGAATCCGAATCCCCTGCGGCGGCTGTCGGGGTAATGGCGATGAAATACGCTTTCAGTCCTGAAGGCTTTAAGTCGGCTATCCCGAATGTCGAAACTATTCTTCGTAAAATGCCTAGCGCTGAGCAGGCTACCCTTGTTGAAAAAATCGTACTATATTTAGGAGAGTATATTGACGAAAGTACCGTGGAGGAACTTCAGATGGCATGGAAAAGTATCGGACAGAGGATGGGCTTTGTAAGCGCCGGGGATGCCCGCCGTGCCGCTGAAAAAGCTGGTCGGGAAGATGGCATGAAAAAAGGTCTTGAAGAAGGTCTCGAAAAGGGCTTCGACAATGCCTTGGAGGTCATGCGCAAGCTTGGAATTCCTGAAGAAAAAATTCAGGAAGCGAAGGCGATGCAAGAAAAAGCGTCAAGTAAGTGATTGTCTCAAAAGTCAAGAGCAAGTTAAATCACTCAGCTTGCGTTAGTGCTTTCTGATAAATGTCGTTCATCACAAGACCTGCAATCATAAAGCCGAAAATGGCCGTGGCATGTGCCATGGTGCCGTTGATTTGAGCCTTGCTGCTACACCATTCGTGATTGACAAGTTCGGCGTTCTTGAGTTCCGCTTCGCTGCGTTCTTGGCGGACTTTAGGACACATGCAGGCGGCGGTTCCGCAAGAAGAATTTTGACCGCGATTTTTCAAGAGTTCGTCGCTATAAACGCAAAGTACTTTTTTCTTGAGCCACAATTTTTTTCGCTTGAACTTGTCGCGAAGTGCGCGTGCGAGCGGGCAACCTGTAACCTTCCAGAATTCGGCGACCTTGATTCGCGTGGGGTCCATCTTGAGGGCGGCTCCCATCGACGAGAATACGGTTGCCTTGGTGTGCGTGGCGTGCCAAAGCAACTGCATCTTGTTTTCGAGGCTGTCGATAGCGTCAATGATGTAATCGAATGTGTCTAGCTGGAACTTGTCCGTATTCGCTTCTTCGTAGATGTCCTGCAGTGCGACGACGTTTGCGTGCGGATTGATTTCTAACAAGCGGTTTTTAAGCACTTCGACTTTGACTTGGCCCACGGTTTTGGTGGTGGCCATCAGCTGGCGGTTTACGTTGGTGACGCACACGCGGTCAGAATCGACGAGCACGAGTTCCTTGATGCCGGAGCGCACCAGGCTTTCGGCACACCAGCTGCCGACTCCGCCGAGTCCAAAAATGATGACGCGTTTTTGGTAGATACAGTCCATAACATCGTCTCCGAGAAGGAGCGATGTGCGGTTGAAAATGCCTTTTTCAATTCCCATGAGAATCCTGCAAAACTGGCGGAATTTAGGCGAACAGACGGACGACGCGCTTGACGCCGGCAACAAAACGGTCAATGTCGCGTTCGAGTGTGTAAACGCCAAAGCTCAGGCGGAGCGTGGCGTCCAGCCCAAAGCGGTCCATCACCGGTTGTGCGCAGTGGTGCCCGCTACGTACTGCGACGTTTTCTTCGTCGAGAATCATGGCGGCATCACCGACGGCAATCCCGTCCAATGTAATGCTGATGAGCGCGCCGCGTTCCTTCGGGTTGCCGAGGACTTTCACTTGCGGGATTTCGGCGAGCTGCTTCAATGCGTACTGCGTAATTTGTTCTTCGTGCTTGCGGATGTTGTCGAGGCCGACGTTGTTCAGCCATTCGATAGCTTTTCCGAGACCGATGACTTCGGCAATGGCAGGCGTGCCTGCTTCAAAGCGTGCAGGAACATCCGCATAAGTCGTTTTTTCGAACGTGACGTTCTTGATCATTTCGCCGCCGCCATGCCAAGGCGGCATGCGGTCGAGCACGTCGTACTTGCCGTAAAGAACGCCGATTCCGGTCGGGCCGTACATCTTGTGGCCGCTGAATGCGAGAAAATCGCAGTCGAGCTTCTGCACGTCAATCTTGATGTGGCTAGAGCTCTGGGCGGCGTCTATCAAAACTTTTGCTTGCGGAGCAAGCTTGCGGACGGTTGCAATGATTTCTGCAATCGGGTTCACTGTGCCGACGGAGTTGCTCACGTGGGTAACGGCGACCATTTTGGTGCGCGGCGTGAGGAGCTCGGGGAGCTTGCTCAAGTCCAAATCGCCGTCATCGCGGACGGGAATGACCTTGATCTTTGCGCCCTTCATTTCGGCGACGAGCTGCCAGCTCACAATGTTCGCGTGGTGTTCCAAACCGCTGATTAAAATTTCATCGCCCGCTTCGAAGAACTTGCGTCCGTAGCTCCAGGCAACGAGATTGATGCTTTCGGTGGTGCCGCGAGTAAAGACGATTTCGTCTTCGGATTTTGCGTTGATGAACTTCGCAACGTCTTTGCGGGTCTTTTCAAAGGCTTCGGTAGTGCGTGCGCTCAGGCGGTAAACTCCGCGCTTCACGGAGCTGTAGTGCTCGCGGTAAAAATCGTCCATGGCGTCGATGACGCTTGCGGGCTTCTGGGTCGTGGCGGTGCTGTCCAAAAAGGCAAGCGGTTTTGATTCTTTGTCGCCTGCGACCAACATCGGGAATTCATTGCGTAAGACTTCTGCGTTCATGCGCCAAAAGATAGAAATCCTCTATAGCCGGAGTCAAATTCAAGTAAAATATTATTAGGGTTCAAGATTTTTTTTGATTATTCATTAGGGATTGTTTATACTTCGTTATATATTAAAACTATTCATTGAGTATACCCCTGTGAAGTTGAGGGTCCAGTTAAGTTTTAAAAGAGGTTTAGATGAAGAATCTTTTTATAGCAAGTTTGATTTGTTCTGCAATTTTGGCGCAGGGTAGTTTTGCTCAGGAAGCGCTCCGCAAGGCCGTCGATTCCAATAACTGGAAAAAGGTGAAAAAGATTGTCAATTCCGGCGAACTCGAAGAAATCTATTGCGGCAAGATGTCGGCAAAGAATGCGACAAACATTTATGGCAAGCATTTTAAGCAGATGCCGGATGAAGCGTTTGCTGCTTGCCCGTCCCAGTTTGCGTATGGCTTTGGTCCGAAGGTTTGCTCGATGGCGAATGCCGCGAATGCCTGCTCGGGTGTCATCAAGTATTTGCTCGCCGATGGCGAAAAGGGGAGTGCAAAGGCCCTTAAGACGCTTGACGAGGTGGCTAAGGCTGCAACGAAGACGAAGGCTTTTGGAAAGCAGTCGCTCGTGAGTGTTGATACGACGGTCTGGAAACCGTGCCCCAAGAAAGGTGCTGCACGAACAAAGTGCATAGCCCAGTGCAAGGTGGATGCCAATTCCCTGATGGCGATTGACCACGATGTCAACTGCAAGACGAAACCAGAACAGATGGTCGATAAGACAATTAGGGTTTACAAGCCGTCTCCGGTTTTTGCAAGCTTGCGCAAAGGTCTTTCCGAAGGCTTCTGGAAAGCTCCGATGTCTGTTGCCGGTACGTATGCCGCACTCGCTGGCAAGTATGCCAAGGTGCTCTCGATTCCAGATACCGCTGTAACGGGCCTCCATTACGTGAAAACTTGGGCCGCCAAGCATAAGGGCGCTTCGCTTCCGGGCGGTCAGTTGTTCCGCTTCTGCACGGCTTGGAAGGGCAAGGTCGATCCGATTCTTTCTGAAGCAGGCTTCAGCACTCGCTGCCCGGTGTTCAAGAACTTTGTGGACAAGCGTGACAAACAAGTTTACAAGGTCAAGGAAATCGGTGGCGTGGACTGGTTCGTTGAGAACTTGAACTACAACGATCCGGAAGGCTCGATGTGCTATGACCGCGACGATGCAAACTGCAAGACGTTCGGCCGTCTCTACACGCAAGAAGCCGCCAAGAAGGCTTGCCCGGCAGGCTACCATCTCGCCACGGATGCGGACTGGAAAAAGCTTGAAGAATACGCCGGTGGCGCACGCTCTGCTGCACTCAAACTCAAGAGCAACGGCAGCGACGATTATGCCTTCACGGCCATGTTCGGTGGTTACGCCAACAAGACCGGCGTCTGCACGACGATGGGCGAGGGCGCCTATTTCTGGACTGCCGATTCCGAAGAGGATTCTCGTGGCAAGGCTCGCACAATGTTCAGCTCCGATAAGGATGTCGGCTCCATCTCCGTGGACCCGAGTTTCTATCTTGCGGTCCGTTGTGTAGCCGGAGCTGAGTAATGGAAAATTTGAACTCGGGCGCATTTGCGCCCACTTGCACGCGTGAAACTTGGGTCAAGCGCCAGGCGCTGATGGCCAAAGTCCGTGATTTCTTTGTTCGTCGTAATGCGCTCGAAGTCGAGACGCCTGTGCTTTCTGCATACGGCGGAACGGATCCGCAGCTCGATTACTTTGAAATCGAAGACCCGAAGCGGTTCATGATGACGAGCCCGGAATTTCACATGAAGCGCTTGCTTGCGGCAAAGTTCGGTGACATTTTCCAGATTACAAAGTCGTTCCGCAAGGATGAATTTGGCGGTCACCACAATAACGAGTTCTCAATGGTGGAATGGTACCGCGTGGGTATGATTCAGGACAAACTCATGGACGAAGTCGAAGACCTTGTGAGCGAAATCATTGGGACCAAACTAAATGCCCGCCGCACCCGCTGGATTGATGCGTTCAAGAATTACGCTGGCGTGAATCCGTTCTGTGAAAAGCTTACAGACTTTGCGGATGCTTGCCGCGCTCGCGAAATTCCTGTGCCCGAAAAGAGCGAGACGCTCACGCGCGAAGACTGGTGGGATTACCTCATGGTTTTCTTGGTGGAACCTGCACTCGCTAGTAACGGTCCCGAGTTCATCTTGGATTATCCGCCATCGCAGGCGGCACTGGCGCAGACTTACGTGGATGCGGATGGTTACACGTGGGCTCGTCGCTTTGAACTGTTCGTGAATCAGGTGGAACTCTGCAACGGTTATACGGAGCTTACGGATCCTGTGGAGCAACGTCGCCGTTTCTATGCGGATTTGGACATCCGTCGCTCCATGAACAAGCCCTTACCGCCTATCGACGAGCGTTTTCTCGCCGCTCTTGAATCGGGTATGCCTGCTTGCTCAGGCGTGGCACTTGGGCTCGACCGCCTGTTCATGCTCGCCCTCGGCAAAGAAGAAATCGCCGACGTGATCCTCTTCCCAAGCCCGATAGCGTGAGTAGGTGATAGGCTTTAGGGATTAGGTTTTAGGTGAATAATCATGGATTCGCCATCTTATAATAACATGCGAAGCATGTGATACTATTCCTAATACCTACAACCTGTAACCTAAAACCTACTTCCCCAGCAGTCTCTTCAGTTCGTGCCGGACTCTTAGCTCGTTGAGCGCTCCGACATCGACGTGCTGGATCTTGTCGTCCTTGTCGACCACAAAGCTTACGGGAATCACTCCTGGACTCCCTAGCGCCTTGAGCGCGTCGTAGTTCCAGTGGAGCATCGTCCATGGAATGTCCATGCTCTTCTTGTACTTGCGGGCGACCTTCTTGGAATCGTCCTCGTCAATCATCAGAATCTTGAGACCCTTTGGTCCGAATTCCTCGTTGAACTGCTTGAGTATCGGAAGTTCCGCCCGGCAGGATGGGCACCAGGATGCGGTTAGAACAATAAGTGTTGCGGTCCCCTTTTCACTGGCATAGTCCGATTTGCCCCCCATTACATCGTCGGCTGCGAAGTTCACGACGGTCTCTGGGAAGCTCAGGTTGTAGCGGGACTTGGCCTCGAACGCATAAAACGCGAAGCCGAGGAAAATGATTGCCCCTACCCATGCGAGTATTTTATAAGTGGATGAACGCATTGCATAAAGAATTTATGAAATTTTTGGGCTTTTTAAATTATATTCTAGAGCATGGCATATAACATTCAAGATCTTTTAGCAGAAATGGTCAAACGTGGGGCGTCCGACTTGCATATTACAGCCGGCGCACCCCCTCTTATTCGTCTTTCCGGCAAGCTTACTCCCATCGGGGAGAACAAGCTCAAGCCCGACGAAACCATGCGTATGACTTACAGCTTGATGAATGAAGCCCAGAAAAAGACTTTTGAACAGCAAAAGGAATGCGACTTTTCATTCGGTATAGCAAATCTTGCGCGTTTCCGTGCGAACGCCTACTTGCAGCGTGGCTGCGTGGCGCTTGCCCTCCGTATTATTCCGCTTGATATCAAGACGTTCAAGGACCTCGGCCTCCCGAAGATTATGGCCGAATTTACGACACGTCCCTCTGGCCTCGTGCTCGTGACGGGTGCTACCGGTTCTGGTAAGTCCACGACCTTGGCTGCCATGATCGACAAGATTAATAAGGAACGTCACGATCACATTTTGACGGTCGAAGATCCGATCGAATTTTTGCACAAGCATCAGGGCTGTATGATCAACCAGCGCGAAGTCGGTAGCGATACGCACAGCTTTGCCCAGGCCCTCAAGATGGCCCTCCGTCAGGATCCTGATGTGGTGCTTATCGGCGAAATGCGTGACTTGGAAACAATCCGCTCGGCACTTACGATTGCCGAAACGGGTCACTTGACTTTTGCCACACTTCATACAAACTCTTGCGTGCAGACGATTAACCGTGTGGTCGACGCTTTCCCGAAGGGTGAACAGCAGACCGTGCGTACGCAGCTCTCGTTTGTGCTGCAAGGCGTCATCTGCCAGACCCTTTTGCCAAAGATTGGCGGTGGCCGCGTGATGGCGTACGAAGTCATGAACGTGACACCGGGTATCCGTGCTTTGATCCGCGATGACAAGGTGCACCAGATTGAATCCATGATTGAAATTGGCCAGAAGTTCGGCATGAACACGATGAACATGTGCTTGTGCGATCTCGTCAAGAATCACAAGGTGGACCGTTTCGATGCGCTTGCTCGTTCGTCGAGCCCGGATCAGTTGGAACAGTTGTTCGTAAAGGAAGGGGTGTAATCGATGGCTGAATTTTTGTACAAGGCCCAGAATTCGCAGGGCAATAACTTTGAAGGTACGCTCGAAGCAAAGGACAAGGCCGAAGCCGAAGCTCTCTTGCTCCGTCGTCGACTGATTATTACAAGCCTCAAAAAGAAGCCTACTGAAATCAAGATTAAGATTGGTTCTGGCATCAAGACCGAAGACATCACTCGTTTTACGCGTATGTTCTCGTCTATGTGCTCGGCAGGTCTTCCGATGCTTCAGTGCTTGAACATTCTCGAAGCGCAGTGCGAAAACCCGGAACTCAAGAGCGTTGTGCATAAACTCACGCAGTCGATTAACGGCGGTTCTTCTTTGGCTGATGCATTGGCGCAGCATCCGAAGGTTTTTGACTCCCTGTATTGCAACATGGTGGCCGCCGGTGAAGCGGGTGGTATTCTCGAAGGCATCTTGGCTCGTCTGGCCGAAACTCTCGAAAACAACCAGCGCCTCAAACGCAAGGTGAAAAAAGCTTTGACATACCCGATCATGGTTATCATTGTGGGTATTCTCGTTGTGATTGCCCTTATGACGTTCGTGGTGCCGACGTTTGCTGAACAGTTTGCCGCCCTTGATGCTGAACTCCCTGCTCCGACGCAGGTTGTGATGAATATATCTGATTTTATACGAAACAACGGCGCGTTCATCTTTATCGGGCTTATCATTGTCATCTTTGCTTATAAGATGATTATGCGAATACCGCAAGCGCAATTTGCAATGGATAAGTTTACGTTGAAGTTGCCAAAGCTAGGTGATTTGCAGATTAAGTCTGCTACGGCTGGCTTCTCGAGAACGCTCGGAACGCTTTTGAATGCCGGTGTCTCTGTGATGGATGCGTTGAAGGTCGTTGCGTCAACTGCTGGTAACAAAGTCGTTGAAAAGGCTATTTATAAGATATCGATTGGTATTGCAGGCGGTAAGTCAATTGCCGAGCCGATGGAAGAAGTGGGCATTTTCCCGCCCATGGTGATCCAGATGACGGGCGTTGGTGAAAAGACTGGTAACTTGGGCGGTATGCTTTTGAAGCTTGCGGACTTCTACGACGAAGAAGTGGACGCCGCAGTTGATGCCGTCGTGAGTATGATCGAACCGATTATCATTGTGTTCTTGGGTGGCGCCGTCGGTGGCCTCCTCATTGCAATGTATATGCCGATGTTCTCGATGGGCGACGCCATCAAGGGCTAAAATTTCGCTGAAAACACATCGCGATACGGTATCACGCTTTGGCTCACGTATTATTATACGCTACGCCAAAGCGTTCTTTGTCTCGCTCGGTTTTGAGCAAAATTTGGAAAGCTGAATGCTTCGGGGATTCGACGCCTCGTTACTGAGACTCCGCGCTTTAGCGCGGGAAATGGACGTAGTCCGTTGTTCGTCGAAGGATGTCGCAAACATATCTTGTCGGAAACTTGTTTTCGTGTCAAGATGTAGCTTGTGACCTTACTTGTTTCTTATCCCTTGCTGAAATATGCGGGATACGCTACGCGCCTCGTCTTTTTGCATTGCCATGCCCGCCTACCTGTCCTCGCGCCTGTCCTCGCTTGACGGGGATGACGGGGACGAGCGGGCATCTCCTTTTTTGCGCTGTCATCCCGGCCTTGTGCCGGGATCGCCATCTCGTATAACGATTCCTTCCTACTGCCTACTGCTTTTCCAGCCGGTATATTTGGCGGTTTCGAGAATCTCGTTGGCGTTTTGGACGCGTTCGGCGGTGGGCGTTTGCGTGTCTTTAAGGGCGTAATCAATACCGAGTTCTTGGTACTTGCTGAGAGCGAATGCGTGGTAGGGGAGGACTTCGACGCGCTTGACGTTGCTTAATGTGCGGATGAAGTCGCGGGTGCGTGTGAGCGCTTCGTCGTTATCGCTAATGCCTGGCACGAGTACGTGGCGGATCCAGATGGGCTTTTGGATACGGTCGAGGTAACGGAAAAATTCGATGATGTTGTCGTTTTCGTGGCCCGTGAGTTCTTTGTGGGCTTTTGCATCGATGTGCTTGATGTCCACGAGCAAGAGGTCAGTGGATTTCATCAACCGTTCGAACTTAGCAAACGGTTCGCCTGTGGGCCTGAAGGTAACACCGCTTGTGTCGACGCACGTGTGGACTCCCGCTGCTTTTGCGGCTTCGAAAAATTCAATCATGAAGTCGATTTGTGCAAGAGGTTCGCCGCCGCTTACGGTGATGCCACCATCGGTTCCCCAGTAGGGCTTGTAGCGCACCGCTTTTTTCAGCAAGTCTTCGGTGCTTATTTCGAACGATCCGTTCTCTGTTCCGTTTGCGCTTTTTGTGCCGAAATCCCATGTTTCCGGGTTGTGGCAGAACTTGCAGCGCATGGGGCAACCCTGCGTAAATACGACAAAGCGGATTCCCGGTCCGTCGACCGATCCGAACGTTTCGAGCTTGTTGATTCTTCCGAGAGTCATGATGCAAAAATAAAAAAGTCCTATCGCTTTTGCAAAATAAAAAGGTCCCCCTCCTTGCGTTGGGGAACCTTTGGTTGATTGAGAGAAAAAACTAGTAGGTCTCGTGCATGTTGTAGCCCAAAATCACGTAGCCGCCATCGTTTCTGTAACGTTCGATTTCGATTGTTATCGGGGCTGTGCCTGAGGCTGTGAAATTCACGACTTCAAACGGATTGGCACTGGATCTAGATGTTTCGCATTTGCTTCCTTGGCAAACTTTCAAATCGATATCCTGCGGGAGTTTGTTCTTTTCTTTGATGAACTTGCCACGAGAAGTCCATGCAATGGCAATACGGTATTTTCTGCCATCGACGATGCCGGTTTCTTGGAATGTAATTTTTTCGGAGCTGAAGTGATCGGCGTTGTTGCCGACCCAGAAACGCGATCTATTTCCTCTAACCATGCTTTTCAAAGTTGGATATTTTGTCGCGACATCGTAATAGGACATTCTGTCGTTGTCGTAAGAGGAGCCTCCGCTGATTTCGTATGTGCTTGCGGAAATTAACAGTGCCTTGATTACTTCTGGATGCCACTTGTAGAATGGAATTGTGTCCATGAGGTCGACGACTTGGGCGGCAGTCAATGTGGCGGCACCTTCGGTTCCTGTTACTGCAGGGAAGTCGAATCGGTATCTCTGATTGATTCCGTCGGTGAAAAGACCACCTTTTGCCGATTTCAAGTAAATGTTTGAAATATTTGCAATTTCGGGCTTTTCCATCTTCAATGAGCTTGTTAAGATGGTGTTGTTCCAATCGGAATTTGCTAGATAAGAACTTCCGTAATGAACAGGCTTGATTGCTCCAACGGAAATGACATTTGCACCCTTGGCGTAGTCGCTGATAAATGAATTTTCGCCACTGGTATTGCCTGCAGCTGCAATTTGAACAACTCCGTTGAAGTAAACGTAGTCGTCGATATCTTGGGCGATAAGGTTGTAGTTGTAGTCGGTTCCTCGACCGTTTGTATGTAAACCGACGTAAAGCGGAACACTGTAATTGTTGTTTTTTGTTTGCGGGTTGTTCGGTTGTCTTGCTCCAGATCTGAGATTTGTGATAGAACCATATTCTCCACAATCTGAGTCCATGACGTAAACTTTGGCCTTTGCGGAGGCAGAATTCAAAATGCGGATGGGTTCACTGGCATAGTACATTTCTCTGTACATATTTATTGTGCCACGACTGCCGTTGCATCCGTTTAGTTGTTCGAACTGTAAGCCGAGTCCGTCGGAAGGAATTGCCTTTTGTTGGACGTAAATGCCGATGCCGTTACCTGTTTTGCTATGTGAAATTGCGATGTTCCTTAAACTGTTTTCATCATCGATGTTGCCGATGTTTGCTGTTTGCGGACCATCCATGTAATTTTGAGTGTAGGTGCTCTGATTTAAATAAATGTCCGGTCCTACTTTACGTTTGTCTGTAGAGCCATTAAAGCCGGTTAACCCTTCCATTGTTCCTGCGGCGTAATATTCGCGAATGCGGCGTCCTGATTCAAAAGTGCTTGTGGTTTGTGCGTACTCTGTTTTAGTCTTTGTTGAACCGCACCATTTATAAGTTTCGGTGAATTGGTTGTTGTTTGCGTTTTTGAGGTTAGAGTATTCACCAGAGAACGTGTTGATTCTCGGTTCTGTACTTTGGTACGGGTAGTTGGGCACAGAGTATTGTTTGGCGAGCATGGGCTTGTCTTTGATAGACTTTTTCGCATAGACGATTGGTGTTGTGTTACGAACATTAGGGTTGTGACGCCCTAAAACGTCTACTTTTGCATAGCCTTTGTGCAACTGGGCGCTAGATACGGCTATCGCGTTGTCTGCGGCGTGGGTACAGATCGCCATGACGCTGCTGGCAAGCAGCGCTATTGTTTTTGATTTCATTTCTTTCTCCTGATTGTGTTAGGTTTTGTTCTTTTGTATGAATAATATAATAAATAATATGAAATAATTTGTATTAATTATTGAATTTGTTGTAAATATTTGTAAAAAATGATGGAATTGTGTGTAAATAATGGAGTTAAAAGCATGATTTGTGCTCTATATTAATACAAAATGCCAAAATTGCGTTGCTTATAGCCCGTAAATCTGCATTTTTTTGTTGAAAAAAACATCTTTTTCAGTCTCGATTTTTCATCTACATTTTATAAGGTGAATAAATTTTGAGGAGATGAATGATGAGATTTGTTTTACTTAACTCTTTGGCGATTGCTGCATGTTTTGGCTTTTTTGTTGCCTGTTCTGCGGATTCAGGCACTAGTGCAGACACGGAATCTCCAATTGTATTCGATGATAAAATCGTAAATTATCTGAGTTCGCCACGTTCTGCATCGTCTTCGGTTGCTGTAATTGAAGAGTCTACGAATGAGACGTTCAAGGAAATGAAACTTCTTTTGAGCGAAAAGTATAATGTCAAGGAATCTCGTTCTTATGTCGATGAAATTTGGTTTGAAAAAGATAGTGTGCAGGTCGATCTTTCAGAATTGGAATCTGATAGAGACAAGTGGGCTAAGGGAATTTTGGCAGCTGTAATGCCGAGCCAATACGTGGACCAGTACAGGATTATCTCCATTGATGAAGAATCACGAATTACGGAATACACCTTTAATTATGTGCGTGTTTTTGAAGGTCGCGTCATTCGCAATAATAAAAACAATCTGAGTATTTATGTCGATGCGAATGGTTTCTTTAAAAGTGGTGATGTTGCTATACAAGACTTAAAGACGACTGCGGAGACCGTGGCTGTAGAAAGTAATCTTGACGAATATAAAACATCTCTTGATTCGATTTATAGAGACAATTCCTATTCGGTTACTGTTTGCAGTATGTGCGAAAGCGGTAAAAAAGAAGTCCAAATAAATGAGGTGATTGTCACAGGAGTTGCCGATGCGTATTGCGAAAGTGAACTGGGTTCGAGTGTAAAATTGATGCCGTGTATTTCTTATACTACCAAGGAAATCTTGGCGGATGGCGATACGATAGCTCGTATTGTTGACGCTCCGTATTCACGTGCGTCTAGTGCGAAATAAATATTCTATCTTTGGCGCCGTGCCCAAGATTGTTAAACTTACCGATAGAATCCATTATTTGCAGATGTCGAATGACCCGCTGAGTGCGGATGTCATCGCTGTGCGTGGCGATAGCGCGTGGTGGATTTTTGACGTGGGCGCGTGCGATGATGCGGCGCAGTTTATCAACGAGCTGCCGCACATTCTCGTAGACGATGCGGCGAATCTTGCAAAGCGTGACAATGGTGTGCGTCTTGCGAAAAACGTCGTCATATCGCATTTTCATCGGGACCATTTGCTGAATGTCCAGCGCATGTGCGGTGGCGAGATTTCGTTAGACATTGATGCGCTTTACGTGGGTGCCTACACTTCAAAAACGTTCGGTGAAATTGAGGGCGTTGCAAAGAACGTTGTGATGGAACCGCTTGCGTTTGACGATGGCGTGCAGATTCAAATCTTGCCGATGCCCAATAGCCATGCTAAAGGCTCGCTTGCGCTCATTGTGGATGATTATGTTTTTTTGGGTGATGCAACGTACCCGATGGTAGGTCATGGCTCGCCAGACGTCTATAATGTGCAAATTTTGGGTGAGCAGATAAAGCTATTGAAAACGCTCACGCCAACGCGTTTTTGCTTGAGCCATAAGCGTGGGCTTGTGCGTGACAAAACCTCAGTCCTCATGTTCTTAGAATCCGTTTACGCTCGCCGCCAGAAGAACGAAAATTACATCGTGGCATAGAACCGTCGCCTTCCCATTTCCGCGGCTTTTCGTCGCATCTCAACGCGCGCATTTCCTCATAAATCGGCATTCCCCCAATAACAAAAAAAGGTTCCCTTTCGGGAACCCTGTTAAATTTTGCGACTTTCGCAATCGTGTCGCTTTTCCAAACGAATTAGAGCACGCCGTGTGCCTGGCGGGCAATCACGTCGAGCTGCTGTTCGCGAGTGAGCTTGATGAAGCGCACCGCGTAGCCAGAAACGCGGATCGTGAAGTTCTGGTATTCTTCCTTCTCCGGATGTTCCATAGCGTCCTTGAGCTTTTCGACACCGAATACGTTCACGTTCAAGTGGTGGCTGCTTTGGCCGAAGTAACCGTCGAGAACCTGCACGAGCTTGTTGGTGCGTTCTTCGTCGTCGTGACCGAGAGCATCCGGGTTGATCGTCTGCGTGTTGCTGATACCGTCGAGAGCGTATTCGTACGGAATCTTCGCGACAGAGTTGAGAGATGCCAAGAGGCCGTTCTTTTCGGCACCGTAGCTCGGGCTTGCACCCGGAGAGAACGGTTCACCCTGCTTACGACCATCCGGGAGTGCACCCGTTGCCTTACCGTAAACAACGTTGCTTGTAATGGTAAGGATAGAAGTGGTCGGTTCAGAATTGCGGTAAGTCGGCGTCTGCTTAATCTTGGCCATGAACGTCTTGAGGAGCCAAACGGCGATGCTGTCTGCGCGGTCGTCGTCGTTTCCATAACGCGGGAAGTCGCCTTCGATCTGGAAGTCTTCGGCAAGGCCCGTAGCTGGGTCACGGATGACCTTGACCTTTGCGTACTTGATTGCAGAAAGGGAGTCGACAACGTGGCTGAAGCCTGCGATACCCGTTGCAAATGTGCGGCGGACGTTGGTATCGATGAGGGCCATTTCGGCGGCTTCATAGTAGTACTTGTCGTGCATGTAGTGGATTAAGTTCAAAGTATTCACGTACAAGTGAGCGAGCCAATCCATGTAGAGTTCAAACTTGTGGACGACTTCATCGTAGTTGAGGTATTCGCTAGTGATAGGCGGATATTCCGGGCCAACCTGCGTACCCTTCACGAGGCATTCATCCTTACCGCCGTTGATGGCGTAGAGGAGAGTCTTGGCGAGGTTTGCGCGGGCGCCGAAGAACTGCATTTCCTTACCGGTCTGGGTTGCAGAGACGCAGCAGCAGATGCTGTAGTCGTCACCCCAAATCGGGCGCATCGTGTCATCGTTTTCGTACTGGATGGCGCTGGTCTTCACGGAGATTTCCGCAGCGAACTTCTTGAAGCTGGCCGGGAGGCGCGGGCTGTAGAGAATCGTGAGGTTCGGTTCCGGAGCCGGTCCCATGTTCACGAGCGTGTGCAAGAAACGGTAGTCGTTCTTGGTCACCTGATGGCGACCGTCCTGGCCGAGGCCAGCAACTTCGAGTGTAGCCCACACCGGGTCACCGCTGAAGAGTTCGTTGTAGCTTGTGATACGAGCGAACTTCACCATGCGAAGCTTCATCACAAAGTGGTCGATGATTTCCTGAGCTTCGACTTCGGTGAGCGTGCCGTTCTGCAAGTCACGCGTCATGTAAATATCGATGAAGGTCGAAACACGGCCAACGCTCATAGCGGCACCGTTCTGCGTCTTGATGGCAGCGAGGTAACCGAAGTAGAGCCACTGCACAGCTTCGCGGGCGTTCATAGCCGGCTTAGAAATGTCATAGCCGTAAATCTTGGCCATGGCCTTCATGCCTTCGAGAGCCTTAATTTGTTCGGCAAGTTCTTCACGTTCGCGGATAACGTGTTCGCGCATATCCGTTTCATCGGTCAGAGCCTTGTCGGCCTTCTTCTGGGCGATGAGGTAATCGATACCGTAAAGAGCAACGCGGCGGTAGTCACCGACGATACGGCCACGGCCGTAAGTGTCCGGAAGACCCGTAATGATGTGGGCCTTACGAGCCATACGCATTGCAGGCGTGTAGGCGTCGAAAACACCCTGGTTGTGAGTCTTGTGGAATTCCGTAAAGATGCGGTGAAGTTCTTCGCTCGGTGTGTAACCGTAGTTCTTGCAAGATTCTTCAGCCATCTTGATGCCGCCGAACGGCATGAATGCGCGCTTGAGCGGCTTGTCGGTCTGAAGACCTACGATCTTTTCGAGATCCTTAGTTTCTTCGGCAATATAGCCTGCCTGATGGCTTGTAAGAGTGGAGACAACGTCTGTGTCCATGTCGAGGACGCCACCCTTTGCAATTTCTCTCTTCTGTAAGTCCTGGAGTTCAGCCCAGAGTTTGTTCGTAGCTTCGGTCGGACCTTGTAAGAACGATTTGTCGCCATCGTATGGAGTATAGTTCTTTTGGATGAAGTCGCGGACATTGATTTCTTCCTGCCAGCGACCGCCTCTAAAGCCAAGCCATGCTTCCTGCATAGTAACCTCTTTTGTCTCGAACCCTGCTGTCAATACAATTAAAAAGTTGTTTAACTTTTAAGCGTTGTAGAAAAAGGTGGGCCCGAATTTGTGCTTTTTTCTATCGATTTTTTTTGTAAAACGCAATATACATATTAAAAAAGGGGCGGGCAAGGTATAAAATGAACCATTTTATTCAAATCGGACTCCTTAAAATACTTACGGAAATCTTACATGACCGATTTTTGAAAAAGTCGTGTTTTTTATGTAAAAACGCTTCAAAAATATGTAAAATACGGTTGATACAGATGATTTTAAAAATACTCTCGCTAGTCATACGCTCTACGTTTTCAGAAGCTATCTTATAGACAGAAAGAACGAGGTAATTATGAAAAAGATTCTCATCCCTATGGTTGCAATGGCATTCTTCGCCGCTTGCTCTGATACCAACGCCCCCACCTACCCGGTTGCTTCTAATCCGACTGCGGGTTCATCCTCCAGCTCCGAAGCTCTCCTTCCGGTTGGTGAATCTTCCAGCTCTGTTGCTCCGGTTGCAGGAGTTTCTTCTAGCTCTGTCGATGTTCTTGGCGTATCCTCCAGCTCTGTGGATGCCCTCCCGGCAGTTTCTTCCAGCTCGAATGGCGCTGCTCAGTTCACCTACGCTGTGCCACCTCTGACTGCCATCGATCCGTCTAAAGAATACACGTTCTACGGTGCTGAACTCACTGGTGTGGAACAGTTTAAGTACGGCCGTTTCGAAGCCCGCATGAAAATGGCTGCAATCTCCGGTTCCGTGAGTTCCATGTTCTTGAACTATGACAATTCCTGGATGAAGGGGGAAGAACCATGGAACGAAATCGATATTGAAGTGCTTGGCAAGGATCCGACTGCTTGGCAGTCCAACATTCTTACCCGCGAAGCCAATCCTTCCATCAATGCTCTTACAGCCTCCGAAAGCAAGCCGCTGCATGCATTTGGCTTTGACGCTACGCAGGACTTTCATCTGTATGCTATCGTCTGGACTCCGGAATATGTGGCTTGGGAAATCGACAGTGTCGAAATCCGTCGCGATACGCTTGGCATGAGCCGTGGCAAGCATGCCGATGCAGATCAGGTTGCTTTCTTGACTGAAAAGGAAACTCTCCGCTTCAATCTCTGGGTGTCTAAAACTGCTTCTTGGACGGGCAAGTGGAACAATGGCATTGGTCTCCCGGTTGAACAGCAAATCGACTACGTTCGCGTCTATGCTTACGACCCGGCAACTAAAGGCTTTACGCTGTCTTGGCAAGACGATTTCGATGGCGAAGATATCGATCCGAATCGTTGGACCGCAGGCGACTGGGAAATGGAACGCGTGATGTACCGTCCGAGCAACATCGTCGTTGAACAAGGTGTTTGCCGTATTATCCTGGACTACGAAGCGAACTAAAAAGTTTGGTGTATAGAAACAAGCCTCCTGGAGCAATCTGGGAGGTTTTTTTGTATGTCATTCCCGCCTGTCATCCCGGACTCCGTTCCGGGAGGGAATCTCCTTGATTAATTTGTTTTATGAAAGTTTTTTTGCTTTTTTTGGAATGTAAATGATTGTATATTGGGATAAAAAGAGGTAATCATGAAAAAATTTTTCCTTACGGCTATTGCCGCAATTTCGCTCGCTTTTATGGCTTGCGCCCCTTCTAAGCTTGACATTCAGGAGGCCTCGATTACGAGCGATGTGCTGATTGAAGTGCGTCAGGTACTGAATGATTCTATTAGTTTGTATGTTGGAAACGTTTTCTATTTGAACTCTAGGCAGATTGTGGCCGATGACATGTTCCCGCTGCATGCGAGCACGCGCGATCCGTCGGAATTCGAAAAGCTTACGCCGACAGACGTGCTCAATAGCGATGAGGAATTCTTGAATTACTTGCGTCGCAAGGCCCCAGACTTGATGAACGTGGGCATCGTGATTGGAGAAACGGCTTACAATGAAATCGGCTTTGACGAGGCTGCTGCCGTTGCAAAACTCACCAAGATTTTCCAGAAGATTCAAGGTGGGTCGCTCACGCTCTTCCACGAAAAAGAAGGGCATCTCACCGACATGAAGAAGATTTATTAGTTGTTGGTCATTGGTCATTAGCTATTAGTTATTGGTACATTGTCATGCTCGCCATTGAGCGGGCGTTTCTTTTTTTCTATCTTTGCGCTCGTAAAAAATCAAAGGAATAGCTATGTCCGAAAAAATGACTTCTGCGCAAGTGCGCGAATCCTTTATCAAGTTCTTCGAATCCAAGGGCCACCTCTTTGTGCGTTCTTCGCCGGTGGTTCCGCATGACGACCCGACGCTCATGTTCACGAACGCGGGCATGAAC
>CADAWC010000001.1 GCA_902791475.1 Fibrobacter succinogenes | reverse complement strand
GTTTTCCGTAAATTCGACTTCCAAGAAATTTTCTTGGGCCGTCACTAAGCACATCTCCGATTCCTTCAATCTTCCCGAAAGTCTCGCGGGCTTTCGCTTCTCGTTCAGGTCGTTTTGGGTGACCCGTTCGAGGGTGAGACCAATTATAGAATTTTCAGGAATAAAAACAAGGGGTCATTGGCAAAAAAATTCACTTTTTTTCACTTTTTTCGTTAAAAACGGGTTGTCTTCCGGTTCTACATCATGATATTCACATTCTATTCACCACTTTTTTAAAAGCACCCCAAAAGAAAAAGGGCAATTTGCCCTTTTCATGTCCAATTTTTGGAGAAAAAATTTTTGACGAGTCCTAAAAACAGCCCTTTTATGGGATAATCACTCTTTTATGGATATATTCCAGAGGGCTTATACAGGTATCCAAGTCTACTTCGGTCGATTTTACCTGCCAACGGAACCACGTCAATTGCCTTTTGGCGTAATTTCGCGTCTTTCGCTTGACATCTTCGAGAACCATTTCCACTTGATTGCCGTCTTTTGCACACAAAAGTTCTTTATAGCCGAGACTCTGCCATGCAGGAGCGTCTAACGGCACAGTTTTAGCAAGTTCATGAATTTCATCAAGCCAACCATCCGCCATCATCTGGTCCACGCGCTTATCAATCCTCGCATAAAGATTTTCGCGACGGCGGTTCAGCCAGAACACAGGCAATTTCCCTATTCCACCTTCACGTTCCTTTTGCCATTCTGAAAGCTTGCGGCCTGTAAGCTGAAACACTTCCAAGATGCGTATAATGCGCTGGACATTGTTTTCTTCAACTTTTTCCATCGCTTCAGGATCCACTAGCTTCGCTTTTTCGTACAAACTTTTACTACCAAATTTAATAGCATCATCTTCGAACGATTTGCGAACAGACTCTTCGATTTTGGGAATCTGTGGAAGTCCAAGCATTAAGGACTGGAGATAAAGGCCAGTTCCCCCAACCAAGATATAGTTCTGTCCTGGATTTTCGGACAAAAGTTTTTTCACATTCGCACAAAAATCACCCGCAGAAAACACCTTACGCGGATCAAGAAAATCGACCAAATGGTGTTTTACCCTAGCCATGTCTTCTGACGAAGGCTGAGCCGTGCCAATAGCAAAGTCCTTGTAGATTTGACGGGAATCTACGCCAATAATTTCGGCATTAAAGCGTTCCGCCAGTTCCAGTGAAAGGCGAGACTTGCCAACACCAGTAGCTCCAACAAGTGCAAATAGAATAGGCATGCGCTCAATGTAGTTATATTTATAGTCGAAATGATAAAGCTTAAACACATTGTCGCTCTTTTTTTTGCATTGGGGATTTTCGCCGGTTTGTCTTATTTTTTGAACAACCAAGATAAGGCTTTCCAAATTCTTGAGAAACTCGAAGAAACAACAGGCGAACACGAAGTCGAAGAAGCGCCCGTCGAAAACGACACCATCCATTTTGAGCAGAAACTCAAAGACGAGATGAAGATTATCTCATCTAGCTATTCCAAGCGCAGCAAACGTGACATTTGGACTCTCGCCCGAGGAAAGACGATTGTCGTCTATCTTTTGCAGATGCAAAAATTTGTACAGAAACGTGGCGGGAAAATCCTTTTGATGGAAGAAATCAACGACAACCCGAACGCTTACCAATCCGCAAAGGTTGACATGTTGACGCCCAAGGGTGATTCGCTCAACCTGATACTCCAAATATCGGACAACATCTTCATGAACAACGCATCGCTTATGACCGTTGCGTTTCAAACCATAAGCTTAACGCCTGAAATCATCGCCAAGCTAAACAATCTTGATTTCCCATTTGATTTATTGATTCCTCCTTTTGGTCTAAACGAAGAATTCTACAAAAGTTTGAACAAAATCCATAACAAAGAAATAGTCTTGTGGCTTGTCATGGAATCGACCAAGCTCGACAAGCGTCATAACAAGTTACGCCCCCTCCGCATCCACCACACAGCAGAACAAATCGAAGAAACAATCAATGCAGCAAAAGAGGTCCTCCCAAGTGCAGCCGGTATTGCAACGCGTTACGGAGAACAGGCCGTCAAGCATAAGCAACTTTTGCAAGCCATTCTCAAACCGACACAAAAGAAAGGCATGTGGTTTTTAGATTTGTCCATGGAAGACAGAACTGTCGTTCCACAAACTTGTAAAGATCTTGATATTGCATGTAAAATCGCTTTCCCGTACAATCCGGACAATAGCTCCATCGAAGACTACATCCACCAAAAACTCAGGGAAGCGCCCAAAAGCGGCACGTCCGTCATGACCATTCCGCTAACCGAACAAAATTTGTCTAAAATTGAGGATATTTCCAAGAAAGCGGCCAAGCAAGGAACTACCCTCGTAGACCTATCAACTTTACTCAATTCTAAATAGGAGAGCCTATGTCTATTAAACTCGGTGTAAACGTGGACCATATTGCGACAATCCGTGAAGCCCGTAAAGGCAAGGAACCCGACCCGGTCGCAGCAGCCATGATTGCAGAACTCGCGGGTTGCAATGGAATTACAGCCCATCTCCGTGAAGACAAGCGCCACATCCAGGACCGCGACATCAGGCTCCTCCGCGGAACAGTGACCACTAAATTGAATTTGGAAATGGCTCCGACGCAGGCCATGGTGCAGTTCGCCATCAACCGCCAGCCGGACATGGTCACGCTCGTCCCGGAAGTTCACACCGAGCTTTCTACCGAAGACGGCCTGAACGTTTCTGCAAAGATTGACGAACTTGCAAAGTACATCATGACGCTCCGCAACAACGATATCCAGGTGAGCGTGTTCATCGATGCCGAAACAGAACAGGTCAAGGCTGCGAAGAAGGTCGGCGCAAACTATGTGGAATTCAACACCGGCAAATACGCCACCGCATTTGAACTCGGTAGCCGCGAAGAAGTCGATCGCGAAATTTCGGCTTTGCAGGACATGACTGTTCTCGCCCACAAGTATGGCTTAAACGTACTCGCCGGTCGTGGACTCAACTACAGAAACGTAGAAGCAGTTGCACAGATTGACGGCATTGACGAAATCATCATCGGTCACAGCATCGTGAGCCGCGCCGCACTCGTCGGCATGGAACGCGCCGTGAAGGAAATGATTGAGGCGATTAGATCTTAGGCCTTAGGTTTTAGGGGTTAGGGATTAGGATTTATAATCGCGGCATAGCCGCCCTTTTACAGACGCACAACGTGCGTGAATATAACCTAGGACCTACAACCTATTACCTAACCACCTTCTAATAGTCCCTATATTCCACGTTTTCGAGGACAAGCCCCTGCGGGGGCGCCCACGTGCGTTCGCCTTTGAAATTTTTCTCAAAAATCTGATTGACCGTTCCTTCGGGATAGCGGCCTCGACCTATATCAAAAAGCGTCCCGACCATTGCACGTACTTGACGATGCAAAAAGCGATTCCCTTTAATATGGAACATGCAGCTCCAGTCGTTCAAGCGTTCCAGACGGAACTCGCTCAACGTGCAAAGCGTCGATTTTCCATCGTTACGCGGGATGCAAAAATCAATAAAATCGTGTTCACCAAGGAAAGACTGGGCCTCGCGGCCCATCGCATCGATGTCCAAATTCAGCGAACCGCACTCCCAGCCAAAGTCACGCATCAGCGCCACCGGGCGCGTAAATATCGTGTACAGGTAATAACGTAAAACGGCATCGTAGCGAGCGTTGAAGTCCGGAGCACATGGCTCTAAATCGCGGATGCGAATCAAGCGCTTGGTAAGCCCGTTCACAGAACGAACAACCTTCTGCGGGTCCAGTTCACCATCAAAATCAAAGTGGACACACTGGCCGCGGGCATGCACGCCCGTATCGGTTCGGCCCGACCCCACCACGCGGATGGGCGCACGTAACGCCGTAGACAACGCCTCTTCGAGCGTAGACTGCACGGTTACAAAGCGGAGCTTGCCGCCACAATTTTGTTCTTGCCAGCCGTAAAAGGCGCTGCCTAGATATTCACAACGAAAGCGGTAACGCATTAGTTACCTGCTTCTACAGCTTCCTTGATAACAGCCTCGACCTTAGCCTGAGGAATCTTCAACTTCGAAGCAATAGCCGAAGCCGGGAACCCCCTGCGAGACATCTGCAAAATCTTGCTGTTCACCGAAGATTCACGATCAAAGCGGTTCATCTCAAGCGGATGGGCAACAGCTGTTGCAACAACTTCGGGCTTTGGCGCAGCTGCCGGAGCAGCGGGCTTAACCTTGGTGCGGTCATGATGTAGCACATCAGAAAGCGACTGCATTGCAGACGTGATGCGTTCTCTCGCCGTCGGGCGGAGAACCGTTCTACCGTTAAACGGAGACGTTAAAATTCGATTTTCAGGAACGCCATGTTCATCTTCGAAAGCGGCCTTCGCGGAGTTCACGTTCGAAGCATTTGCGTTGGACGCATTCAAATTTGTTGCACTCTGATCGACAGGATTTGCACCTGCGGCAGCCTTTGTCTGAAGAGCCATCGTTTCACGGCGCTTTGCGGCAAATTCTTCGGCTTCATCGATAATTGACTTTTTAGGAGCATGAACACGCGGAGTAAGGACCGTTTCTGTATCATCCACAGAAGGCATCTCCCCAGTTTCTCTCGATTTCGCAAGAGCTTCCATCATGCGCGTTTCAACAATCTTTTTACGGTGGATAAGCACGAGCACAAGAATCACGGAGCAAAGGAGCACGGCAAGCGTTCCGCCGATAATCCAAAGCCAAACGCCACCAGAGAAGCCTCCCACATTTTCTTCCGGAGCTTCAGCCTCATCAGCCGTATTGGTGCGCATCGCCGAAAGGTCTTCCCATGCGTTAGAAAGTTCGTCGCGGATTTTCACCTGGGCATCGACATTTCCCTGAGAATTCCACAGCGCAACCTCCAAGGAATCAATTTTTGCGCGCGTCTGCATATAGCGGCTAACGTCAAAAGAGGAGGACGAGCCAGAAAAATCAACCTTGAGGTATACAATTAAGGCGCAAGCCAAGACAAAAAGAACAACTGGAGCAGCGTATTTCTTCATGCCCGAAAATTTAGCAATAAAACCCTTTTCGTTATCAAAGTTTGACACTGAACAAAACCTCTTTTTTACATACCTAATATTAATTGTAGCAAATTTACAACACCCCATTGAGAAGTTCACAACACTTTTCAACACGAATATGACGAAAAACACATTATGAAGCCAAACTTTAAATACCTTTATGTTCAAGAACTCTTTGTTCTCCTCCTAACCCCAAAAGAAACACTTTAGCCCCAACAGCTAAAGTGTTTTTTCGTTTTTATCACCTTTGAGCCCCCAATCATTCCAATTTATACGGTCAATAACTGCACTTTTTCGCTTGCAATTGCGCCAAACACGACTTTTTCCGAAAAGTTTTTATAGTTTCAAGCTATGCAACCGCAAGCACTTAGATTGTCCCGCATTACGATTTCGAATCTCCGCTCTATCCAGCGCGAGACTTTTCCGCTTAGTGACTTTACCGCCCTTATCGGCTACAACAACGCCGGAAAAACGAATATTTTGATGGGAATCCGCTGGTTGCTTGCCAATTTTTCGCTGGACATCTCGTATTTTGACGACCCGAACCACCCCGTAGAAGCGGAAGGGCTTTTTGAGGGCATAACCGAGCAGGTTTTGAACCGTCTTGGAGAAGAAAAAGCAGCCGAAGTAGAGCCGTTCCTCTCGGGAACAACGCTCCGAGTCAAGAAAGTGCAGCGAATCCCGGGTGAACTCCCCGGCAATATTGAATTTTGGGCATTCTGCCCGCCAAACGGCAAGCGCAAAGGCAAAGACTGGGTACGCGTCAATGACAAGTTTACCGCAGCCTTTAATCGCATGTTCCCGGAATCCATCGCTATTTGGGATTTTGAGGGGAACCAAGCCTACACTAAGCTCATGCACGAGATTTTCAAGCCACTGGAACGCAGGTTTGGTGGCGAATTGAGCCAGGTCATCGAGCAGTTTACGGAACTGCTCTCCCCCGGAAGCGACAGCCAGGCCGAAGAAATCAAGGCTTTCGATAAAGAAGTCAACTCGGCACTCCGTCCGCTATTCCCGAGCGTTCGCGTGGAGCTCGACATTCCCGTGCCGACTCTCGAGACATTCCTCAAGAGCGCAACGATTAAAGTTGTTGATGAAGATGACGGTTTTGAACGCGATATTTCGCGCATGGGTGCAGGTTCGCAGCGCGCCATCCAGATGGCACTTATCCGCTACCTCGCCGAAATCAAGAAGCACCACAATAACCATTACCTGAGCCGCAAGCTTTTATTGATTGATTCACCGGAACTTTTTTTGCACCCGCAAGCAGTTGAGCTCGTGCGCGTGGCTTTGAAGAACCTTTCGAACGAAGGCTATCAAGTCGTTTTTGCAACGCATTCCGCACAGATGGTCACGAGCGAAGACGTGAGCACGTCTCTCTTGATCCGCAAGAACAGAGAACGCGGCACATTCATGCGTAAGCGAATGGAAGATGCCGTTCGCCAGGTCGTGAAAGATGCTCCGAGCCAGTTGCAAATGCTGTTTAGTTTGTCTAACAGCAATGAACTTTTGTTTGCCGATTACGTGCTACTCACCGAAGGTAAAACGGAATGGCGTGTGCTGCCCGCCCTTTTCGAGCGCATCACCGGGCAATCTTTTGCACTTATCAAATGTGCGCTCGTGCGTCAAGGCGGCGTAAGCAACACCCGCAAGAGTATGCAGGTTTTAAGCGCAATGGACATTCCCGTGCGAGCCATAGTCGATTTGGACTACGCGTTTACCACGGCAACCCGCGACGGATTTTTGAGCGCCAATGACCCAGACATTACGGAATGCCGCAACTTGTTCCGCGAGCTCGCTTGCCACAACCATTTGCGATTGGTAAACGGCCTCCCCGTCAACAAGCACAGCAATATCAGCGCTTCTACAGCGTATGCGATGATGGCCTCTATGCCCGAAGCCGAACGCCCCATCCGCAATATTCACAATAAACTTTGCGAGCAAGGCATTTGGGTCTGGACTCGTGGCGCAATTGAAGAGCACCTCGGGCTGAACGGCAAAAACGAGATGGTGTGGCGAAACTTCATTGAACGCAGCAAGTCCAAGAACTTTGTGCAGACGCTCCCCGACTACGATGGCATTGAAGCCTTGTGCCAATGGATTATCAACGGAAGCCGCGGGCAATTCTAAAAAATTCACAGCGAAGCAAAAAAAGGAGTGCGCATTTCTGCGACACTCCTTTTTTAATGCCTTGGATCCTATCGCTACGCTCCAGGATGACTAAGTCCGGGGTGACATTCTAGATGTTGTCGATAATGGCGTTGAACGCTTCGACGGGGCGCATCCACTTCTTGAGAAGTTCTGCCTTCGGGATGTAGTAACCACCGATATCGGCAGGCTGGCCCTGTTCAGCAGCGAGAGCGGCGACAATCTCGAATTCCTTCGCGGAGAGAGCAGCAGCGATCGGAGCGAACTTTCCGGCGAGTTCCGCATCGTCCTTCTGGGCGGCGAGAGCCTGAGCCCAGTAGAGAGCGAGGTAGAAGTGGGAACCACGGTTGTCGAGTTCACCGATCTTACGAGCCGGAGTGCGGTTGAATTCGAGAATTTTGCCGTTGGCGGCATCAAGCGTATCCGCCAAGACCTTAGCCTTCTTGTTGCCGTCCTTGAGGGCGACCTGTTCAAAAGCGGGCACCAGCGCGAAGTATTCACCGAGGGAATCCCAGCGGAGGTAGTTTTCGGCGAGGAACTGCTGCACCTGCTTGGGAGCAGAACCGCCTGCACCCGTTTCGTAGAGGCCACCACCCGCCATAAGCGGCACGATGGAGAGCATCTTTGCAGAAGTACCGACTTCGAGAATCGGGAAAAGGTCCGTGAGGTAGTCGCGCATCACGTTGCCCGTCACACCGATAGTATCGAGGCCAGCCTTGGCACGCTTCATCGTTTCGACGATAGCCTTGCGCGGGCTCATAATCTTGATGTCTAGACCCTTGAGGTCATGTTCCGGCAAGTAGGCTTCGACCTTCTTCTGGATTTCGCGGTCGTGAGCGCGTTCCGGGTCCAGCCAGAAAATCGCTGGCGTATTGCTGAGGCGTGCACGCGTTACAGCGAGTTTCACCCAGTCACGCACCGGAGCGTCCTTCGTCTGGCACATGCGGAAGATATCACCAGCAGCGACTTCCTGCTGCAAGAGGACTTCGCCCTTGCTGTTCACAGCGCGGATAACGCCCTTGCCCTTTGCAACGGCGCCCTGAGCCATGAGGCCCACGTTCGGCACGGTACCCATCGTCTTCGGGTCGAATGCGCCGTTCTGCTTGCAGAATTCAATCGTTTCGTCGTAGATACCAGCATAGCAGCGGTCCGGGATGCAGGCGACAACTTCTTGAAGCTTGCCTTCCTTGTTCCACATGCAGCCGGAATTGCGGATCATTGCCGGCATCGAAGCATCGATAATCACGTCGCTCGGCACATGCAAATTCGTAACGCCCTTGGCAGAATCGACCATGGCGAGGTCCGGGCCTGCGACGAGAGCAGCGTCGATAGCAGCCTTGACTTCGGCTTCCTTGGCGTTGCCTTCGAGGCGCTTGAACAAGTCACCGAGACCATTGTTGGCATCGATTCCGAGTTCCTTGAAGAGGTCTGCGTACTTCGTGAACACGTCCTTGAAGAACACGCGGACAAAAGCACCGAACAGCACCGGGTCCGAGACCTTCATCATCGTGGCCTTGAGGTGCACGGAGAAGAGGAGGCCCTTGGCTTTAGCTTCGGCCATCGCATTAGCGATGAACTTTTCGAGAGACGCCATGCGCATGACGGTCGCATCGATGATTTCGCCCTTGAGGAGCGGCTTTGCGGCACGGAGTTCCGTTACGGCACCAGTTTCATCGACAAATTCAATCTTGAAGGAGTCGGCTTCGGCCATTGTGATGGACTTTTCGTTACCGTAGAAGTCATCGGCTTGCATGCTGGCGACATAAGTCTTCACGGATTCGTTCCATACGCCGTTGCTATGCGGATTGTTGCGGGCATAGTTCTTGACAGCGTTAGGAGCGCGACGGTCGGAGTTGCCCTGACGAAGCACCGGGTTCACGGCGGAGCCCTTCACCTTGTCGTAGCGGGCGCGGATAGCCTTTTCTTCGTCGTTGAGAGGAGCATCCGGATAGTCCGGGAGGGCGTAGCCGTTCTTCTGGAGTTCGGCGATGGCGGCCTTGAGCTGCGGCACCGAGGCAGAAATGTTCGGGAGCTTGATGATGTTTGCATCCGGTTCAAGCGTGAGCTTGCCGAGGAATGCGAGGTCATCGGTCACCGGCTTGCCAGCAAACGTCGTACCTGCCGGGAGCGTGTCCGCGAAAGCGGCAAGAATGCGGCCCGGCAAGGAGATGTTCTTAGTTTCAACATCGATATCTGCGGTCTTTGCGAAAGCAGATACGATAGGAAGCAAAGACTGAGTCGCCAAGAACGGCGACTCGTCCGTAAGGGTGTAATAGATTTTAGTATTCATACAGTGCAAAAAATAGAAAATCCCAGCACTGTAGCTGGGATAAAAAGAATTCAATTAAACAAATCCATACTGATTAATCCACTCGCCATACGGTTCAATCCGTTCAAGACTTTCTTGATCGTCGCATTTCCAAAGTGGGCTTACATAAGTCTCCCTCACAATTTTCTTTCCGCTCACATCCCATTCAGGCGAGCCTTTTATCAAATACACGGAATAATAAACATCATTATTCTCCGTGCACGATTCCCCACTTTTCACAATATCCAAAATACGAATTTCATCGGCACCAATACTTTTCAAAATATGACCTTTAGCACCAATATCCTTTAAAACAATTATATAATAAGTTTCGTTCCTCCGTTTAAGAACTTCGAACACTTGCGGACTTTGGGCCGCCTCTGGGAAAAAAACTTCGACCAGAGAATCAGGCAAATGATACACGCCCTCTTCACGATATGCACTTACCACATCTGTTCCATTCGGGAAAGAATTGTATGCAACACCATCCCCAAAAACAAGTTCTGGATAATGATACATGTGTAAGGTTCCATCAACCGTATCCCTAAATACATTAAATTGTTCCCTATAAGCATCAAATGTACGTTTCAAGCCTATACGCCAAGCAACTGATAAACTATCGAGCACAGGATCATAATTATTTTCAGGTTCAGGACAAGTGCTATAAAAAGACGATTCCATGTCTACGTATCCACCACCAGAACACGCTTGAATCACGTCATCTGCATTTTCAACAGCTGCGTATTTTACGGAATCATCTTGGCACATATTCTTATATTCTTCCGTAAATGAATCCATAACGGCATCTTCAGTCAATCCATCTGGAGCAAACATCGAGCAAGCCATAGTCAGCCTTAAACTTCGGCATCCATCTCCAAAATCTTTGAAGATTCCATTAGACTCGCTACAAGATTGTTTAAACCGATTCAAATATTCGGAACAGGACACGCCGTAGCCCCAATATCCATTTTGAGAGCTCTCAGTTCCGACCGATTTTACAATAACAGGAACACCATCCATTTCGACAAGTTTTGAGGATATAACACTTGAAGTTTTTTTCTGCGGACCACTGAAACTAGCACTAGCGTTAAACGACTGTTTCAGCACTACACCTAAATCCGCTGGATATGTCGAAACATTGCATTTTCGACGGCCATTTTGGCTTGGATAAGCAAAATTCTCTTTTGGCTTTGAATCAAACGGATATGTCAACCTAAGGATTTCCAAATAATTTGAATCAGGTTCCCAAATTCCGTCGTCATCAACCTCATCGTTACTAGACAGAACATACTTTGCAGAATCAACAAGAGTCTTGAAAGACTTTGTCAGAATCACCTTCTGTTCATCCGTCAAATTTGCCATTGGCGAAGTGCTCGGTTCAGTCGTCGCCCCAGAGACCCCCGATTCAGCACCCGCATCGTTGGAACAAGCAGCCCAAAAGGCAGTCAAGCCTACTAGTATTATTTTATTCAGGTTTTTCATATTAGGCCTCCACCCCACTAGCGAGCGGGAATAGTTGTAAATTCAATCGATAAACTTTATCGTATTCTTTTTCTTTAGCAGCCATGGCAACCACCTGCAGTCTAAGCGTTTCAAGCTTTTGCACAAGCCACTGGTACGTCGCTTCGGACATTCCAAGCGTCACGCCTGCGATGTGGCGCTTTTCGGGCGGCACTTCGTCAATTGCCTCAGTTGCAAACTTTGACATTTGGCGGTTCATGGAACGCAGTGCCAACGGGATGGCCTCGGAAGATCCCGTCACGACTTTCTCGGTCTGCACGTAGGTATCTTCGCCGATTTTTTTGAGGAATTCGGCTTGGCACATAAAGTCAAGTGAATGGCGAACTTCGGCAGCACTCACAACCGGGTAGCAATGGTGTGCAAGTTCCAGCGGTTTTGCGCCCGGCATAATCGGAGCAAGTTCGCGCAACACCGGATTTACCCATGATTCAAAATACTTGAACGCTTCGGCATCGACGACTCGCAAGCGGTTTTCCTTTGCGATTTTCTGCATTTCGTTAAACGCCTGGATTTTCTTCGCATCGTTCTTGGCATCGCCAAAACGTTCCATCGCAAAGAAATAATCACGATCAGCACCTTCAAGCCCCATAGCATCGGCCACTTTTTCGACGCCTGTTTTGCTCAAGCGGCTTTTGCCCTCGCAAACAAGCTGTATAAAGTTTGGCGAAGTGAACCCCGCCAATTTGGAGAATTCGCGCCACGAGAACAAAGAACTGCGTTTGCGTTCTTCGTAGAAGTCTCGCATGAATTCTCGGTAGTCTTGATATTCGGTTATCGGTTTCATACCTATAAATTAGATTTTGCGGCATAGCTCTGCAATAGATTTTATTATACAAAATCAAGGTTTTTAAAGAAATTTCATCAATTTTTAGATTTTATAAAAATTTTTAGGAAAATATTATACAGAGCGTATTATAAATTCGAGATGGCGATGCAGTCCCCATCATTCAAGGCGAGTGTCGCGACAGGCTGCTTGCAGACTGTCATGATTGAGCCGAAGATGCTGACGCAAAGCGTCAAAGCTCTAAGTGGTCAAAGAGAACGGAGTCCGGCATGACAAAAAGCAGAGACCGGGGTGACAACACGACCAGCCCCATTGTCTTTAGACAACACTTAAAAGAAATTCATAACAAAAATCGGCCTATTATAATGTAAATTATAGAAGTGGTGTGGGTTTAAAAACTCTTCTATAGGTCTTTTATGAAGAATTTTGGGTTTGGTAACTACAAGTTTTTTGTAGCGGCAATGTCTGTCGCGTCTTTTTCGTTTGCGGCCACTTACACTCCGCCTGCGACAGCGGTTTCGAAAATCAACAGCTATCGCGGCTACTCGGAGCTGACTTCGGCTGCATCTGGCATGGACATTGACCAGTACACCTACAACATGACCACATGGCAAATCGCAAATGGCGGTTTTTACAAGGCGATGGCGAGCAAGTACAAAAACGCCTATTCCGGCGGCCAAAAATCCGAATGGCAAGCTAAAGGCGGTGGCGACCTCGGCACGATCGACAATAACGCCACCATTCAAGAAATGCGTTTGCTCGCCGTGCGTTACAAAGAAACGACGAACAGCAATTACAAATCCGCATTTAAGACAAGTTTCAATAAAGCCGTCAATTTTCTTTTGACCATGCAGCGCTCCAAAGGCGGACTCCCACAAGTTTGGCCCAAACGCGGCAACTATTCCGACCAAATCACGCTAAATGACAACGCCATGGTCCGTGCAATGGTCACGATGATGGACATCGCTAATTCCGCATCGCCTTTTGACTCGGATATCATCGATGACGCCACCCGAAGCAAGATGAAGTCCGCACTGAACAAAGCCATTGACTATTTGCTCAAGGCACAAATCGTGAACGACGGAAAGGTCACGGTATGGTGCGCACAGCATGACACCAACAGCCTCGCCCCCGTAGGCGCACGCGCCTACGAACTCCCGAGCAAATCCGGCAACGAATCCGCAGGCGCTGTATGGTTCTTGATGAACTGGCCCGACCAAAACGAAACTATCCAGAAAGCGGTCAAAGGCGCAATCGCCTGGTACAAGAAAAACAAACTAAAGGACAAGGCATTTAGCAAGACCGCAGGCGTCGTGGACAAGGCAGGTTCATCGCTGTGGTTCCGTTTTTACGAAGTCAACAATGACAACTACTTCTTCTGTGACCGCGAAGGCGCGAGTACCAAAACGCAGGACTTCATGAAAATCAGCGAAGAACGGCGCACAGGCTACCAGTGGGCAGGCGACTACGGTTCTGCAATTTTAAGCGCCGAAAACGCATACCTCGAAGCACTCGCCAAGATGGACGACAACTATGTTCCACCTCCGCCAGCACCAGCTATGTGCGGAAGCGACTCATGCAAAACGTACATTGACGGTATAGACTTTATCGACATTCAGGGTGTCAAGGAAACAACCAACACGGGATTTGTCGGCGAAGGTTACGCCAACGTTGACAACTCCACAGGAAGCTACGTGACCTACGGCGTTACCGCATTGAAATCCGGCAAATACACCTTGTTCATCAGCTTTGCAAACGGAGGCGGTTCTGCGCGCGGTTACAGCGTTTCTGCAGGCGACAAGACTTTGCTCGCCGACGGCAGCATGGAATCCACAGCAGCGTGGACGACATGGAAAGTGCAATCCATCGAAATTGAATTGCCACAAGGCTATAGCGAACTCAAGTTCACAAGCCTTTCGAAAGATGGCATGGCAAACATCGATTACATCGGCTGGATGAGCGGAGATTTGAAAGCAGGCGAAGTCGAGATTCCGCCTACCTCCATTGAGGCTATGCGCACGATACGCAATGCGCAACAGGACAATCGCTATTTTGTAGACTTTGGTCGCAATGCCAATGGTGCAGGCGCTTACTTTACGAGAAGTAATGGAAAAACGTACAGAGTGAACGGAAGGAATGCAAAATAGGCGACCCCGGAACAAGTCCGGGGTGACAAACAAAAAAAACGTCATTGCGAGCCGAAGGCGAAGCAATCCATGCATTAGAATTGAGGTAATATGTTGAATAGTTGGGTTTACAGGTTTGCAGTTTGTATGCCGCTTGCAATGGCGGTGAGCGCTTCCGCAATTACGAAGCACGGATTTGACTTTGTCTTGGGCGTCGATGGTGATTTCAAGGCGGCTATCGCCAAGGCATCTTCTTCGGGCGCCACCGAGTCCAAGCGATTCATTCTCTTTGTGCCAAATGGTGAATACAACATCACCAAGGTCACCGGTGACGAACACGGCAAATCGACTTTCAGCGGCTCGAACATTTCCATTATCGGCGAGTCCGTTGACAAAACCATCATCTGGAACACAACCGATACCGAAGGCATCAGCACAACGGCAACGCTGTACTTCCCCAGCAACAAGAACATGTATATGCAGGACATTACCCTGCAAAACAGAGGCACCTATAACTCCGGTAACGCCGCACGCCAAGTCGCTTTGCAACAAAATGCAGGAGACAAGTTCATCTACAAGAACGTACGACTCTTGAGCGGTCAAGATACCTACTACACTAAAAAAGGGCGCACGTATTGGGAAGGCGGCGAAATTGATGGCACTGTAGACTTTATCTGCGGTGGCGGCGATGTATTCTTCGAAGGCACCAAACTCGTGATGACACGAAATGGCGGCTACATCACGGCATCGCAAAATCCAGACACCTGGGGTTACGTTTTCAACAACGCGATCATCGAAGTCAGCAATTCCGGTTTCAACAAGACATTCTATCTCGGACGTTCCTGGGGCCGCGCAAAAGTCGTCTGGCTGAACACCGTCATGCGAGCAGAACCCAAGACAGAAGGCTGGGGTCCCGACATGAATTCTGCCCCCGTAATTTTCGGCGAATACAACAGCAAAAACGGGAGTGGCGGCGCCATCAACACAAGCCAGCGCAAAACACGCTTTGACGGAGGCAAGGATCCGTCGACAGCAACAACCCTCAAGACCGTCTGGAGTACGAGCGACGCCTCGAAATACACGCTCAAGAACGTCCTTGGAGGCAGTGACAACTGGGAACCGAACAAACTCACAGTGCAAGTTTCAGCCCCGAAGATTTCTCAGGAAGGCGCCAACATCATCTGGAACGATGACGACAACGCTATTTGCTGGGCGGTATTCGTGAACGGCAAATACCACAGCAACACCACCACAAATTCCATTGATATCGGAGGTATTGCCGCAGGTTCCAAAGTTACGGTCCGTGCCGCAAATTCCATGGGCGGTCTCGGTGCAAGCTCCAACGAAATCACCGTCCTCGAAGCAAATGTCACCTACTACAACTTAACAATCAACTCTTCTATTGGCGGCTCCGTTGTCGCCTCCCCGAATCGCGAAAAAATCGCCGAAGGCACTGCAGTCTCGTTCATCGCAGAACCCGCTAGCGGCTGGAAATTCGCAGGCTGGACAGGCAAAAGCGCAAGCGACGCCGGCAGCAAAAGCACTTGGAAAACAACGATAACCAAGGACATCGAACTCGGCGCCATCTTCGAAGCCAAGGGAACAACAACGTTCCAGGCCGAAGACGGCATCATCGATAACGCCATCAACGAAAGTACAAACGCAGGCTTTGCAGGCACCGGCTACATTAACTTCGGCACCGGGAAATCAACCGTCCAAGTCCCCGTTTACGTAGAATTTCCCGGTGAATACACGATGGAAATGACATACGCAAATGGCAGCGGCAAAACACGCAACCTCGCCTTCGCTGCCCCCGGCACATGCACCGCAGGCGTTGACGGATGCAAAGGCGCCGAAGTCATTTCGTTCGAAGCCACCGACAAATGGACCACATACCAGACAAAAGAAGCGACCATTACACTCCCCAAAGGCGCAAGCTACATCACGTTCTCCATCGTTGACGGCAATGACGGTCCGAACCTCGACCAAATCAAGCTAACCGAAAAAGACGTTGATAAAGGAAGCGTCGCTATCGCGAAAATCAACCGCGTAAACGCAGCAGTCTCTGAATCACGCATCTACGATACGAACGGAAAACTTGTGCGCTATACGAAAGGGAACGCTAATTTGACCGGGCTTACCCCCGGAATCTACGTCGTAAAGACCTCTGCGCAAGGTTTCAGCAAACAAAAAATCGTCCACGTCCGCTAGATTTTGTTAATTTTAGGGCATGCTTGGAATCGAACAGAAAAAAGGAAATGACGAACAACTGTGCGGCAGAATGATTGCCTACGCACGCATTTTGCCCTCCCCCGACGCCGAACCCAACGAAACGCCGTTTGACGACATGATCAAAAACGGGCTTTTAACGTTAGAAGGCGATTTTCGTCAGTTCGAACACAAGCCTAGCAGAAGAGAAGTCAACCGCGCCGTCGATGCAAAGTTCAACAACTTTCTCAAGACGATGGAAGAAAACGGCGTGGAACTCCCCGAGAATTTGGACGTTGACGCCATGCGCGAACGCCTCCATGAGCTTTCGAACATGGAAGTGATCCCCATACCCGCCCGCATCGGAAACTTCAACAACGAAGAAGATATTCTCAAGGAAGACGCCGACATCTACTACATCGGTGAATTTATCGGTGCAAACCAGGCGCATTACTGCCTCACGACGCTCCCGATTTATTACCAGGCAAAGTATCGCGAACAAGCTAAGCGAAGCGAAATGGACATGCTCAACGAAATGCTCCTGCAGTTTGAAGAGGGCGATTTCGTGAACACCGAAGACATCCAGAAGGATACGGAAGAACTCTTCCCGAAGGGTCTCACGCTCAACACGTTCATGGGAGACCTCTCGAAGCTCCTCAACGTACGCGTCATCCCGTTCTTGCTCGCCTGCGAATCCGACAGCGAATACAACGCACAAATTCAGCTTTTCTACGCCTTCATGAAAGGCTACCCCGACCAGAAGGACATCGAGAGAATCGACAAAGCACTGCGCGAACTCCGCAAGCAAAGCGATTCCATCGAAGCCCGCAATCTGCTCGAGCTCAGCTGCAAGCGAATCAACGCCATCTACAACGAAGATTCACAGCAAGCAAGCGAGCTCGGCAAGCAGATCGAAGCTATCGAAGGGGTGTAAGAGGGATTTCCGCTCAGTAGCGGGAATTCAATACCAGGGTAAGAGAAATCCCTTAATATCCTTTAGGCGTTTGAGCCTGGATACACCTACGATAAGTTCAAGCAATTGACTTCGGTCTCCCAAATACCTAATTTGGAAGGAATCGATTTTCGAGGAATGTTACTTTGGGTTCTATGAAATCCACCAAACTTTCCCCATCTAATTTCTATATTATAGTTCGATGGTTGATTCCGAAGCTCTTGAACAAGAAGACTATGAGGTGAAAATCGGTTCGTTTAACGGGCCGATGGATTTGCTAGTCTATCTCGTTCAAAAAAAGGAAATGACGCTGGACCAAATCCCCATTGCAGAAATCGCAGACGACTTTCTCAAATGGGTGAACGAGTATTCCGAAACGGATCTTTCCAAGGCAGGCGACTTCTTGTTTATGGCGAGTCGCTTGATGGCGCTCAAGGTGCAGGAGTTGCTCCCGGCCGAAGAACGCGATCCCGGAGACATTGAGGAATACAACGAAGACCGCGAAAAGCTCATGAAAGAAATGTTGGAATACCAGCGTTTCAAGCAGGTAGCCAGTGGCCTCCAAGAAATGGAAGCGAAGAACTTCGGAACGTACTCCCGTGGACGCCTCGAAAAGACACAGAGCGACGATGACACGCTTGCCGACGCCAACATATGGCAGCTTTTCCGCGCTTACCAAAAGAGCTTAAAGACAAAGATTTCCGAGACGATCCACCACATCGAATTGGACTATGTGACCATTCAGGACCGCCAGCAGGCGATTAACAACTACCTGAACATACATGGACGCGCACTCTTTGAAGACTTGCTCGACAATGACAGCCACCCGATTGTCGCGGCGGTGACGTTCATGGCTATGCTCGAAATGATCAAGACGGACGACATCGTTTTCCGTCAAAGTGAACTTTTCGGACCAATTTGGATTTACCGCAAGAAGAACAACCCCGAGTACGCCGACGAAATGGCGCACGAGACCGTGTTCTTCAGCAAGGATCCCGAAGTCAAGTCGGGACTTGTGGATACTATCCGCAGCCAGGCAATTGCGCGTTCCAAGGAAAAGAGCGTGGGCGACCTTGCCGCTACGATGCGCGAAGCCGTACTTTGGACGGAACGCGGCAGGAACGTTACGGAAGAAGACCTCAACGCGATGTTGGAAGGTCGCGAAGATATTTCCGAAGTGCAGGACAACCCGTTTGCCGATATGATTGCGGAAGCGGATGCCGCCGAAGGTGCTCAGCAGGCCGCAAGCGCCCCCGCTGGAGACGCACAACAGTCCGCAGCTCCAGGAAGTGCAGAAACGGCACCGAGTCAAAATGCCGCTCCTGCAAATGACTACGCTGCGGCCCCGTTCGAAAATACGGAAGCTGTTTCGGCTCAAGAAGCCGCGCAATCCACAGAAACTTCGGCTAGTGAAGATTCAGCAACTCCGGCACAAGACAACACAGATGCCCCGACGTTTGAATCGTCAAGCATCACAGACGAAGCTCCAGTACTTAGCAAGAGTTCAATTCCTGAATTCGCTGCTAACGACGATGACGATTCCGAAGAACGCGCCCACACATTTGAGCCGGTCGACGAACCAATCGAAGAACTTGAAGAAGACGAACCCGCCGAAAGTTCGGACGACTCCAGTGCAGAAAACAGTTTCCAAGGTTTGAACGAGCAGTCTGTTCAGCAGATGAGCGACGAAGAATTTTCCGCCTTTATGCAGAAGGCTCAGGCATTCTACAACAACGCCAGTTCCGCACAGTCTAGCGAAGCGCAGTCTAGCAATACGCAGTCCACGACATTCGCACAAACCGCATCAACAACGGCACAGTCAAGCGTTGCTCAGCCGACCTCCGCGGCATCTCGCAGCACGTCCTCTTACAAGTCCAACGATTCTTACAGCAGCTCCAGCAAGAACTCTTGGGATGAGCTCGCACCGGCAGCAGTTCAAACGGTTCAAGAAGAAGAGCCGGAAGAAGACAAGTATTCCTCATACAGTTTCGGTAACGAAATGACCGACGAGGAATACATCGCTTACTTGAACCACAGCGCCCGCGCAAGCCGTAAGGAAGAATCGAAGCCGGCGGCAGGTTCCGAGAAGTCCGCAGCATCCACAAGCGCTTCTCCCGAGAAGCCCAAGAAAAAGTCTTTCATGCCCGAAGATGATGAAGGCGGAATGACCGACGAAGAATACCAAGCTTACCTCGCCGAACATGGCGACGATGATGAAGACGAAGAAGGCCCCGTAGTCTACGGAGCCGGTAAAGATTAATTCTTCGTTTACCTAAAATTTATCCAAATAATTTGGCGATTTGCGGGTAGGCTTCATCCGGCAAGCGAAAACGCTTTGCTATATAGAACATATAAGGGACCTTGACCGCTGCAAACGGCAAAATCCGTTTCGTGGCTTCTGCGATTTTCTGCGGGTCCGTCGTTTCCAAATAAGCAGGGTAGAAAATATTCCAATGAGCCAAAAGATTTTCTTTACTCATGTGGAAAACAAGATTAGCCTTATGCTCATCCATTCTGTGCGTCATGCTCCACAACATACCCAAATCCCAACCAGGGTCACCGTAGCCGAAATCACCCATATCAATCCAGAGCGTTCGCGCTCCATCGGTAATGACGTTGCTAATTTGCAAATCGCCATGAAGGCAATACGGGGTGTCGGGAACGGTGTCGATAAAAGCCAAAGCCTTTTGCTTGAAAAAGTCAGGAACTTCAGCCTTTTCAAGGTAAAAGCGACGGAATTTTTCCTTTGTTGACACAAGTTTTGACGTATCCGCTTTCGTCGAATGGAGTTTCTTAGCCATTTCTGCAAATATCAAAGAAAGCTCTTGCAGTCGGCCCGGCTCTTCTGAAATAATTCTCGAAAAAGAACGCTTATTCCGGATAAGTTCATATTCAGCACCAAAGCGTTCGCCATCCGTTATCAACCGAATTGGTTTTGGAGTCAGGACACCCAAACCAAAAGCACTGCAAGATGTCAAGAAATCTTTTTTAGCACAGTCCGCTTCAAAACCGGGATAATACAGTTTCGCTATCGTATCGCGAGTCTTGTGCGTATACGAGACTGCTGTTGCGCCTTCTCCCGTCGCTACATAATCATCTAAATTGATTTTTTCAACGTCTTCAGACATAACAGCCTCTCTTAATAAAACTTTTCGACCAGGGAATGAACCAATCCTGCAAACAACTTCTTATAAGCTTCAGGAGGCGGCATCAAGATTGAACGGATGCAAGCATCAAGCGAAGCAAACTTGCCTGCAATTGCATTAAAGGCGGAGATGTCCCTATTCCCTGTGTAGGCCTCAGCAAACGCATTCCAGAAGCTTTTCAACTGTTCCTGCGACATGTGGAAAATTTCCTGCACTACCGGGAACTGAGAATAAACTTGGCAATTCATGAAAAAATGCCCTATATCGAACATTGGCGAACCATGACTAAACCAGCCAAGATCAATCCAATAAGGTTTACCGTCACCAGAAATAATCAAGTTACCCATCTGGAAATCACCATGCAAGCAGGTTTTCTCGTCTTCTATACTCTGAACAAACGCCCGCATTTTTTCTCTATCATCATCTGCAACAAAATCAGACGCATCTATCCCCTTTAAGGCTTGTTCCTTGCGACTTGGGAAAAAATCCGTATTGCAAGGCAAGGCGTGCAATCGCAGGCCCAATGAAGCGAACAACATTGCCATTTCACTGATGCGTGACGGATCATCGGAGCAAATACGCGAAAGAGACTTTTTTCCCTTAATGATTTCTACGAGCTGACCGTAACCATCCCCCACACGCACCATATCAAACATGCGAGGCGTCGAGATTCCCAAAGCGTAAACATGCTGGGCAAAATCAAGTTCCTGCTTTACAGTTGCCTCATCACAACGAGGCGGGTTATTCACTTTCAAAAGCAAATCGGGATGTCCGGGATGCACATAAGTTTTTCCGTTACCGCCCTCGCCCACCTGCGTCCAGGTACTAATATCAATATTCTGGTATTCCATTTTTTAGCTCCCCAAAAAAGGTCCTTCTCTTTATAAAGATATCGCTTTTTCTTTAGAAAAGGACAAAAAGAATTTAGCTGATACTCCAAATTATTCAATATTGGCGAGTTATTATTTGATATTGGCGAATTTTGCCGCAAAATCAGTAAAAAAAAGCCTCGTCGAAGCGAGGTTTAATGGAGATTCCGGCTCGGAGGCCGGAATGACAGATTGATCGTTAATCGTCGTTGCGACCGCCGAGGAGCCCCGCGCGGTATGCCCAGTAGAGCAACTGCAAGATAGACGAAACTGCTGCGGCAACGTACGTGAGGCCTGCGGCAAAGAGCACGCCCGAGACGGTATTGTATTCGCGACCTGCGGCAATGACTTCCATGCGGGCAAGAGCTTTTTTGGCACGTGCAGAAGCGTCAAATTCCACAGGCACGGTCACGAGCGTAAAGAGAGTTGCAAGCGCAAAGAGCACCACACCGACAACCGCGAGAGACTGGCCAAGCGCCTTGCCCATGCCCATCAGCATAATGCCAATAATCACAAGCCACGGTCCGAGATTAGAACCGATGTTGGCGGCAGGCACTATGGCAGAACGGAGCCACAGCGGAAAGTAGCCTTCAGCATGCTGGATAGCGTGGCCGACTTCGTGAGCGGCAACGCCTGCGGCACTTGCATTGCGGCCGGAATAGACTTCGGGCGACAGGTTGAGTGTCTTGTTCAGCGGATTGTAATGGTCCGAAAGGAAGCCCTGGTGCTTGAGGATTTTCACGTCAGTAATGCCAGCTTCCATGAGAATGGCCTTGGCGACATCGGCACCGGTGAGGCCGCTAGAAATTGTGACTTTTTGGCCAGCGGCAAAGCGCTTCTTGACCAACAGGGAAACGGCGCCCGAAAGCACAAGCGTCACCACGAGAATCATCATGTATAAAGGGTCGAACATCATAGTTGTTATTAGTTGTTAGTCAGTGGTTATTAGTAATTAGTTATTGGTCAATAGTTATTGGTTGTTAATCATTAGTTCTAATGACTACGGACTAATGACCATTGACCTCATTTTTCATTATTCAATTTACAAAAAGAATGGCGAAAGCGACTGTGATTTCGTCACTCTTTTTTGCTTATTATCGGCGGTTTTTACATGTCACCGGTGGTGAACTTGCTCTTGTCGCGCAAATGCGTGAGGAACATGCCCAGCACGAAGTAGATGACCGCCTGTATCGCTAGCAAATAAAGCTTAGGCGCCACATCGTAAATGTCACCGCCCATCTGTTCAATCGAAAGCCACGCAGGTATGGCAAACGTACTCGGCAGAATGTACGAAAGCCCCACCATCCAGCTCGGCATCAAATAGCTCGGCCAACTAAAGCTCGCAAGGAACAAGATTGGGATGGAGAGGTTCAGGAACAGCTGCATGCTCGATTCGCGGCGCAAGAAAACTTGCGAGAGGCACATGCCAAAGTTGATGACCGATGCAAGGAACACCACCGCAAAAATCGTCATCGGTAAGAGTTCGCCACGACGCGGGAAATCAAAAATATTGTAAATCACGCAGTGGTAGAACAGGATAAAGCAGCAGTAGTGCATAAAATACGCCAGCGAACGGCCCAAATAGCGGTACGGCATGCTCTCGTTTTCGACTTCGGAATAGCGCTGGTTGCGGCGGAAACGGCGATGCCCGCGAGCGCCACCAAGCACGCAAATTCCAATCACAAGGGACTGTTGCAAAATCAGCACGAGCACACTAGGAACAACATAATTAGAATAGCTTCCCGTATTGTTGAACATGGTCTGGATGGATAGCGGCATCGGGTCTCGCATCGCCATCGCTTTTGCAGAAGGCACCTTTTTGCCAAGCGCAATCGCCTTCACCTTACTCACCGCACCGACCGTCAGCGCACATGTCGAGAATGCCGTTCCAATCGTACCGTGGAGCATCACGTAGGCGCCATGCGTAAAGATATCAATCTTGGTCGTTTTCTTGTCGATCAAGTCCTTTTCCATGTTCTCCGGAATAACCATGAAGCCATAAATTTCTTCACTCGCCATCGCCGTCTCAGCTTCAAGCAAGTCATTATAGACAGCTTTGACTTCGACCTGTTGCGTCGCAGACGCCATTCGTGTAAGTTCACGAGACTTTGCCGAATGGTCCAAATCCACCACAGCCACAGGAACGCGAGAAACGGTCTGGTTCATGTATGCAGTCGGATAGTAGAACGCATAAAGAATTCCCGCCACGACAAGCAAAAGCACAGCCGCAGGGTCCGTAACAAACAATTTCCATTCCGTCAAAGTCACTTTCAAAAGACGACTAATCATTTTCGCCTCCTGATTTTTTCGAACAAGCTCTCAAGCAACGAATCAACGGTCACCACGTTTTCGTCTTCGGTAGCGACCGGCAACTGCGAATCATGTTTTAGACGGTACTTCCAGCGAAGCACAATCGTAAAGCACCCGAGCAGCACCCAGAACAACGCCATGCCGCCCATGAGCTTGATGACTTCCCAGGATTCAGCCATGCCGACATCGCCGAGGAGCATCATGGACTGCACGCGGAGCACATGCGTAAGCGGGAGCAAGAACGCAAAGCAACGCACGGCAAACGGCATCGCCATCACAGGGAACGTCTGACCGGCAAACGCAAATGCAGGGCCGCCAATCACGCCCGAGACACCTGTCGCAATACGCATCACGCCAGTCACGCCCACAAAAGTAATGCCAGCGCCAAAGCAACAAATCACCATCAGAAGTTGCGCCACAGAGACCATCACAAATTCCTCAAAGCCCATCGGCATGAGCATACGATGCGTGTACGCATAGCAGCCCATGTATTCGAGCCAAAGGATGACCACAGCAGGGACAAAAGCGGCAACGCCTAGCGTCACCCAAGAACGTTCAGCGTAATTGAAAAACTCACGCACGCGCTTGTCGCGAAGCGGGAACGATGCGATGTACACAGCCACAAGCATTGCTGCCAGGTGGAACATTGCAGACACAAGCCCAAGCGCCAAAAAGCCTTGGTAGTTGCCTTCGATATTCCCGACCGAATGAATTTCCGTCTTGACCGGGTCATCATACGAAGCGGTGAAAAGATCCGAGCCGATACTTGTAATGACCGCACGGATTTCCTTTGTCGCAAACATATTCGTGAGGTAGTTCTGACCGCTAGAAAAAACGGGTATCACAGGCGCTTCAAGACGCAAGGCACGGCGTTCCAAATCCGTCGGGAGCACGATAAACGTCTGCAATTCTCCGCGAATCACCGCATGTTCACATTCGCTCATGTCATGGCAATTCAACACGACATCGAGAACAGGGCTTGACTGGAGCGCTCTTTCAAGTTTATCTGCAAGCTGGCTTTTGTCTTGTTTGAGAATGCCCACCGGAATATGCTGCACGATTTCACTCGAGAACATTTCCAGCATAAACACGGAAACGCCGACGGGGAGCACCGTAAGAATCATCCACAAAACAATCTTGTGGCCGAAATAAATCTTTCCGATTGTCTTTAAAAGACCTTTCAGCACGATAACCTTCTATCCAATTACTGAATGTCGTCGACAGGGAGCAAAACGCTCATGCCCGGGCGGAGGTTTTCAACCTTGTGCGTCGGGCGCAAACGAACTTCGAACGTCTTGAGGTCAAAGCCGGAGCTTTCCTTGGAGCTACGCCATGTAGCATAGTCACCGACAGAAGATATATAGCTTACGACCATTTCGACGGTTTTGTCGAGAGCCGGGACCTGGAGGTAGAACTTTTTGCCCTTGGAGACGTTCTTGAGGTAATCTTCACGAAGGTGGAACACCGCCCAGGAATCGTTCAAGTCCGTCACGGCGATAATCGGCATACCGGAACCGACAACTTCGCCTTCTTCGGCGAGCTTGAGAGAAACTTCACCGGTAATCGGCGTGCGAATCTTGGTTTCTTCGAGGTAGGCATCGACTTCGGCATTGGCACCTTTGGCTTGCATCACGAGAGCGTTTGCGGCGGCCTTGTCTTCGCTACGGGCACCGGCAACTGCCTGGTTGTACTGGGCACGGGCGGCATCAGCAGCGGACTGCGTAGCCTTCATCTGCGTTTCGGCTTCATCGCGCTTCTGGAGCGGAAGCACGCCTTCGTTGTAGAGTTTCTGCACGCGGTTGTAAGTGTTCTTGGCAAGCGTTGCGGCTTCTTGAGCGCGATCAGCCATTGCCTTGAGCGCCGTGATGTCTTCGCTGCGGGCGCCATTGCGGGCCTTGCTTGCTTGAGCCTTGGCGGCACCGAGTGCACCCTGAGCCTGCATCTTCTTGGCTTCGATTTCCGGGCTGCTGATAACAGCAACGAGAGAATCCTTGTAGACGACATCGCCTTCGTGAACGAGCAAACGTTCGATACGGCCCGGGACCTTCCCTGCCACGAGCACGCGGCGGGCTTCCATCTGGCCTTGCAAGAACTGCTCACGCGGTTGCGTTGCGAACTGTTGGAGCTGGGAGATGCCCATAATGACGAGCACTATCAAGGCAAGTACGACAACAACTTTTCCAATCATCTTTAATGCGTTCATTATTTATTCTCCGTTTCTAAATTCTGTTCGACAGGCTGTGCAGATTCAGTTGCAACAGGCGCTTCAGTTGCGGCCTGCGGTTCTGTTGCGGCAGGTTCACCGGTTGCTGAGCTTGCCGAAGCATCAACAGGCTTTTCAACCACAAGCTGCTTGGACACAAGGACTGTACCTGCGGTAGAGACTTCGCCGGCGGCTTCAAGGAGTCCAAGCCAAGCAATCACAGCATCGTAATGAGCCTTGATGTCAGCGACTTGCAAGCGGGAAAGTGCAAGTTCAGCATCCACCACTTCTAGCCCCGTAGCAAGCCCTGCTTCGTACGCCTTATTCTGGCTACGCAATGCTTCAACCGCAAGCTCACGCGTCTTGACAAGGCTTGCGAGCCTCCCCTTTGCATGTTCCAGTTCACGCCAGCGCTTTTCGACCAAGAGCTTCAAATTGTCAATCGTTTCTTCTTCGAGGCTTCCCAAAGAACGGTCCATCGCCTTTGCAGAGCTCACCTTGGCACGGGTATCACCACCCTTGAAGATATCCCACTGCATCTTGGCGCCAATCGCCCATTCCGGTTCAAGAATCGTCAAGTCCTTGGTGTAAAGTTCCTTGTAGCCAAACAATGCAATTGTCGGGAAGTAATCAGCGCGGGCGGCGCTAATCGCATTCTGATTGCGCTTGCGTTCAATGCGGAGCTGACGAAGGCCCGGATGCTTTTCGACCGCAAGCGCCTTGAATTCATCCATCGAGCGGATGCCTTCGGGAGATTCCACCGGCGTTGTTGCGGTGAGGCTTGTATCTGTATGCAAGAGGCTTGCAAGAGCCATACGGGCGAGCGACTGGTCGCGGAGGGCATCTTCATAAGCGTTCTCGGCTTCGGCTAACGCCACTTCGGCACGGAGACGTTCCGTCTTGCTAATCTGACCGCCCTCTTCGAGCTTCTTGGAACGGTTCAGATGTTCTTCGAGGTCCTTCTTGGTGGACTCACGCATGCCGACAAGCTCTTCGCACAAGCGGAGCGTAAAGTACTTGGTCGCGACATCCATCAAAACGGTGTTCTGCGCCATTTCAAATTCTGCCTTACGGGCGTTCACATTCTCCTTGGCGGCATCGTACGCAGAATAAATCTTGAGACCGGTAAAGATCGGCCACACAACGGTCAAGCGTGCGTTAAAGAACCAGTCGTCTTGCACCTTCATGTTGAAATCGGCGTTCTCTGCAGCCGAGCCATACTTTTCCGCATTCTGCACGGCGGCATCATTGGCATCCTTGCTATTGACCACTCCACTCCAGATATCGGCAGACTTGGATTCTACATAAGCCTTCGCGGTCGTTTCGTCCATGCCGGCGGCAACAGCCTTCGAAACAGCTTCTTGGTATGCCTTGGTGTAAGCGCCATTGTAAGTGGAAAGATAAGCCTTGGAATAAGCGGCCGCACCAGCGACATCGCTCAAACGCCCGAGGTCAATATTAATGGGATCATTGATTTTGGTAATGCCAGCCGACAGACTCACCGTCGGGAGGAAACGGGCAAAAGCTTCATCTTCGCCACTTTGGGCAATATCCACTTTCGCCTTTTCAGCCTTGATTTTGGAATTGTTCGCCATGGCCATATCCAGCGCATCTTGCAAAGAAAGCGCTGTCGCATTAGCAGCCACGCAACTACTGAGAATAAAAGCAAAGTACCGTTTCATAGCTACAATAATAATACAAAAAGATGTCAAAAACAGCAATTCCAAAACGACGCAATCCCTACAAGTAATAAAAAAAGTTCCGACAAAATGTCGGAACTTTTGGCGGAAAACTCAAAAGAGCGATTTTACTTGCCCGGAGTCGGTGCGAGAGCGCTCCAAACTGCAGAACCGTAACCCGTCGTGGTAAATTCCTTGCGATTCAAGCTCTTGCCCTTACCATCCGCATCGGTCATTCCCGGCCAACGGTCACTATAAAGCGTAGCGTCAGAAATTTCATAATACCACAGCTTTGTGTTATCGGCCTTGGTCACGTAAGAATACGGCTTCTTGACAGCAACTGTTTCACCGCGGTTCGAGAGCTTACCTGCATAGAAACGGACAGGTACTGTTTCGTCAATCGTATAACGGGCGCGGAGCAAAGCTTCCTTCGTCTTGAGAGAATCGTTAAACAGGACCATCTTGCCACCAGCAGGAATCACATCACCAGCCGCAAATTCCATGTTCACGCCTTCAATCTTCCAGCCCTGCGGAGTGTTGTTAACGTTTTCAACAAGCGTCACATCCGTCGTTCCCTTGTTCACAAGTTCAAGGAATTCCAAATCGTTCGGGTCATTTTCATTTTCGTGATAATGGATTTCATTGATGAAAATCGGACCGGCCTTAAGCGCAGAGTTTGCTGCACCCGGAGTTTCCGTAGCCATAGCACCCTGAGCCACCGTACCACCGGCCACTTCGACAAAGCCGCTAGACTGCTTACCCGCAGAGATGAGCAAGCTCGTTTCCTTGCCGGTACGCGAGCCTGCAACGGCTTCGAACAAATAAATTTCATCACCATTGTCGCTCAAGTACAGACCATCGCCAAAGACATCAGCGGTAGCTTCGAGGAGCAAATAGCCATTGGCAGGGACAACCGTATTGGCGCCACCGATAGTCCACTTTTTGCCTTTCAACTTGGATTCAAGTTCCCAGCCCTTGATATCGACTGGAGCGGAACCATAGTTGTAAAGTTCAACCCAACCATCCGTAACACCTAGCGAGTACGGCTTGATTTCGTTCAAGCGGACAGTAGAAGCATCGAGGACCTTGTCGCCACCAGCACATGGGCTGCCGTTTTCGACAGCGCTTGCGCCCCAAGAGTTCGGGTCAGCTTCGTTGCCGGAACCTCTATACACGAGTGTTCGGCCCTTGCCATCGGCAAGGCTCGGCCAAGGCGGCTGGCTACTGAATGCTGCGCTCACGTCGCCTTCACCCTTGAGCTTCACTTCGACGACATCGCCTTCGTTCACAAGCTTTGCAACAGTTCCTGTCTTAGTATCCTTGTCCCATGGGCCATAAACCTTGCAACCAGCCGGAAGCTTGCCGGCATAAGTTTCATTGAACAAGGTCGGATCGTTCGTGACAATGACATATTCGCCCTTCTTCAAGGAGCCGGTCGGGAAGTTAAACGAAACAGCACCGTCCAAGCGGAGGTTGCTGAGTTGCATGTCCGTAATATCCGGGCCCTTCTTGATATAGACTTCGACCCATTCCAAAGCGGAACCACCGGGCGCGTTGTACATGATTTCGGAGACGCCCATATTCGTAATCGTAGTATCGATAACGCCTTCGGCACTGGAGCTAGAAAGCACCGGATTCGGATTTGTCGCAGAAGAAGACGACCCGGTGGAAATATCAGAAGAAGAGGTCGCGACATCACCACTGCTTTCCGGAGTAATAGCAGAAGAGCTTTCCGGTGTAACGGGGATGACAGGGCTAGATTCGTCATCGGAGCAGGCAGAGAACAGACCGAGCGCAGTGACGCAAGAGCCTACTGCAAGCCATTTTTTTGTATTCATGAGCGCCTTCCTTTTGTTAAATGTTATAAATCTATGTTAGAAATTTCCGGCGAGACGAGTCCAGTATGGGCTCTTGAATCGACGCGGATTTTCGTAAACTCTTTTCCATTCTGCAGCGGCGTTCCCGAACTTGGAGAATGCACCGTGCTTTAAATTCAATGCACGAATCAAGTCGAACATCCAGTACGGCATCTGTGCGGCCGGGCACTTGAGTTCGAGAACGGCATCGCACCCCGGCTGGAAGAACCTGGGGATTCCGGTCGAGTGCATATAGTGCGGATCCACCGTGTAGTCAAAGCCGTTCTCTTCGCGGAAGCGCATGCCGGTATCAATGGTCACGCGGGAATACTCTTCGCGAAGCCCGAACCAGGCACGCCGCTTGTACTGCGTAAGGAGTCGAGGATGCGCCCCGTGGAGTTCCGTCTTGTACAAGAAATCCTTGAGGTACATGCGGTCTTTATCGCTCTTGCACGGCCATTCATCGGGCTTCATATTCCAGACTTCACCGGGGTTGATACCCTTGATTGTTGCACGGCTCTTGTAGCAGATATTACGAATCTTGCGCTTGACCTCGAAATGGAATGTACCGTCCTGAGCGGGGTGCTCGCCGTACGTGCGGATACGCATGTTGAAACGGTCGAGGAGCTGTTTCTTTTTCCAGCCGAGGAACGTCCACGTCGGTGAGTCCAGGTAGAGGTTCGTAATCCAGTAGAATCCACCCGGAGTAATCTTGGAATAGTAGTCTTCTTCGCAGTACGGCGCCAAGAACGCACCAATCCGGTCCGCCCATTCGACGGGGATATGGTACTTCAGTTCGAAGCGTTCAAGAAGGCTAAATCCGCGGGCCTCAGCCATAAACTACCTGATTCCTTCACGAAGATGGTTCACGACATCCTCACGGGCAAGTCCACCGGAGAAATCCAGCAACTCCAAATAGCGGGCATAGATATCGTATTCAAGCTTGGCTGCCTTCAAATCGCTTTCGAGAGCGCTTTCGCGGGCACGGAGGAGCAGGAGCGGGTCGGAACCAGCCTTGTGCGCAAACTGTTCCATAAAGCCACTGGCGTTCACTTGTTCGGCATAATCCTTCAAGACCTTCCACTGGTCGATGAGCGTGAGCACTTCTTCGGTGAGGCGGGCGACCTTCTGGTTCACTTCGCGGACTTCGTCCAAGTACTTGCTTTCGGCATCGAGCTTTTCGACCTGTTCGCGGAGAGAGGCGTCCTTGTTGCTATCGAAGAACGGCAGGCGGAATGCGAGGTTTACAAAGAACTTGTCCGCAGTCTTGCGGTCATCCGTATCCGGGAAAAGCTTTCTTAGCTTATAAGAAGCATCGTGTGAAGCGCATTCACCTTGAACAGTTTGAGTACAAGCCTTAGACATCCACTCTGATTCGTATTCATCATACCGAGCACCACTCTTGATATCCTTGTATTCCAAATCCTTGTACTTTTCCATCAAGGATTCAATCTGGAGCGAGTAGCCAATACCGACATGAGAGATGTAGTTGCGGTCCTTGCTTGCATCCTGCTGAGCCTTGGAAATATCGGAATCGCGCTTGCCCTTGGCGAGAGCCACGAGCGGGAAGTTTTCGTCAACAGTCACGCCATTCTTCAGGAATTCGGCAAGCTCTTCCATCGTCGGGAGGAACGTCGGATCCAAGGCAACGTTATCAAAGTCCGGAGCCCAAATCATCATCTTGAGTTCGGCATCGCGGAGCGCCGTGCTATCCGAAAGCAAGTTCGCCTTAAGCGAGGCACTCTTTTCGAGCGAAGTCATCAGGTCTTCGGCATTGAACGAAGCAGAACCGGACTTGAGGTGGAGAACCTCGATACGGTCCTGGGTAACCTGCAATAGCTGCTTGTTGATTTCGTTAATCTTCTGGCGAAGCACATAGCGCACGCCGCGTTCGTAACGGTCGTAAAGGAGGATCGAACGTTCAACGGCAAAAGTAGCCTGCTGGTAATTCTTAACGGCCTCATAGTGAGCCTTGTCGGCAGCGCGTTCGCCAAAAGCCTGCGGGGTCACGCGAAGTTCAAAGTCATGCTTGGCAAAGCTAAAACCGTCCAACTGGTAACGGAGCTCAATCTTGTCCCAAAGCTTGAGGTTGCGTTCTTTCGATGTCGCCTCGGCACGTTTTGCGGCAGCTTCATACCTCGGATCCGCCTTAGCGGATTCGATCAGGCGTTCCCAAGTGAGAGGGGTTGCGATTGCCGCCGCAGTCAGTGCGAGCGATAAAAAAGGTACGATTTTCATTACTTCTTAGCCTTCTGTTGCTGCTTTTCCAAGTTGCGCTTGCTCGTTTCGGTAATAGTCACCATTTCGCCAAGCAAGAACTGATTTTCTTCGGGAATCTTGATGGTCACTTCGCGGCCATAGACCGGAATTTCCGGCATCTTCCACATGCGGGTCGGGAACGGCACGATGCGGCTCGAAAGACCGACCACTTCGCCAATCACGGCCTTGCCCTTACCAGTAAGGGAAGTCACCTTCACGGCTTCGCCGAGGTTCGTGTTTTCGTAAATCTGTTCGTTGATGTAGCCACGGATAAGCGTCGGGGACTTGTGGGCAAGCGTCACAATCGGGGCAAAGCTAGAGACCTTTTCGCCATCGCGCACGTTCACATCACCGACAACCCAGTTTTCCTTGGCAATCTGGGTGAGTTCCTTCTGCTGTTTGCGAAGTTCGGCGAGTTCCTTGCGGATGTTTGCAGCTTCGGTCTTGCCGCTAGACTTCTGGAGTTTGTTGCTACCGCGGAGGAGGGCAATCTGTTCGTTGGCGCTCCTGGTTGCAACAGCAAGTTCGTTCTTGAGGCTCTTGATGCGCATAGCCATGGCATCGTTGCCATCGGCCTTGGACTTGGAGTTCGAGAGGCTCTTGAGCTTGGCAGAAATAGCCTTGTTGCTTTCGTATTCTGCTTCAAGGTTGCGAATTTCAGCCAAAAGTGTGAGGCGACGAGATTCGAGGTTAGCCTTGACTTCGGCCACCTTCTGGTCGATTTCGGCAGAGCTCAAGTTGCTGCGACCTTCGAGAGCGTCGAGTTCACGGGTGAGTTCGGCAACGCGGAGCGTGAGGTCCGGACGGTTGATAACCACGATAGTGTCGCCCGGCTTGACTTCCTGGCCCGGAACCACGTAAATCTTGACGATTTCGGTCGGAGACGGAAGGCTGATAATCGTTTCGCTGGATTCGGCAATGCCACGGAACATGGCCGCCTTGCCCTGGTAGATAAAGCCAAGCATCACAGCAAACACGACGCATGCCACCCAGGCAATAGAAAGCTTGTGGGTATAGACGTAAGCGACACCTGCATTGTTCTTGTGGGTATTCCAGAAATTGTCGAGAAGATCTTCGAGCTTATTCATTTTTCAAACCTCCTTACATTTCCGTCGTAGCGTCTTGCATCATGAACTGGACATCCGAAATGCCTTCGACCTTCGAGAGGAGCGTGAGGATTTCGGCAGCGGGCTTCGTTGCGCGGAGGCGGATCTGGTAAGCGACGTCCAAGCGGGCACCGCCATCGACTTCACGCATCGTAATCAAAATAAACGTCTTCAAGTTGCCCTTCATGATATCTTCGACCTGGCCACGAACCTTGGGTTCGTTCGGGAGAGCAAAGCGGAGCATGCCGTCAAAGAAATGCTTGGTGCCAAGACCCGTGCGAGAAAGCAGGAATGCGACACAGCTGAAAGCGATTGTACCGCCGACTGCAGCACCCCAGGCGTAAACACCGCAACCGATACCGGCGCCGAGAGCGGCGAAGATGAACATGATATCGCGCGGGTCCTTGAAACTCGTACGGAAACGGACCACCGAGAGGGCACCCATCATGCCAAGACCACGACCAACGTTATCGCCGATAGCCTGCATCACCATGGCAGCGACCACTGCACTGAGCACGATGCCCTGCACAAAGTTTCGCGAGTACGAAAGTCCGAGGAACGTCTTTTCGTAAGTCCATGCAATAGTAGAAGACAGGATGAAAGCAAGGATCAAGGTGTAAGCAAGCGTAATGATCGTTGCGTTTGTTGAGCTGGACTGGACAGCAAGAAGGTCAAGCATAATAACTCCGTTAATTAATTCTTTTTTTAGCCCGTTTTCCCAAAATCTACTTAAAAACAAGCCTATCACACTCGCAATTTTGTAAATAATGGACTAACAAAAAAATTACAATCCGCTTTTTAATTACAGATTTGGGCGAATATCACCCAATTTTTTTATTCCAGGCTGTAGAACCCACGCTAAAAATAATAAAACTAGTTTTTTCGTTCTTGAAAAAAATAATTACATGTTGGTTACCACAACAACGCATTGAGCCAGTCGCAACGTATGTTTATTTTTAGATACAATTTAGTGGTATGAGGAATTGCAAAAGTCCACATGGAGTGATCATTTTCATTTGGGAGCATTGTTGTTTATAGGATTTTACAGTCAATTATTAGAGAGGAAAGCTGCTACAACAAGAAATTTATGGTTCCTCGCATCGCGAGGATGACGATGCGAGGATAACGCAAGCAAAGTTAATTTATCACCACAACAGAACATATGTTAAGTTGCGACCATAAAAAGGCAGCAAAGCGTAATGTAAGATTTTTGATTCATCGTTGCCACCATAGCAAAGGATTCCCTGCAATGTCTTAGCAGAAATAGGAATATTGAAGCACTAAACGTACAACGAGAAATGCAACCTTTAATGTCCACAGAACGAGCAGGGATTAACGTCCACGAATTGCAAAATTCAGATGCTTGGAGAAACGCACTAGCAAAGGAACGTGCCGACCTTGATCGGTTGAAAGATGCTGAATATACAGGAACACCTCAGGCAAGGCTAATAAGAAAAGATGAGTTCTTTGGCATGAATTACGATTCAGTATATAAAAATTTAAATATAAAATGGACACTCTTTTCGAAAAACAGATTGCTCATTTTCATGGAACAAATGTTTCTGGAATAATTGGTGGAAATGGGAATAACTCTCAAAATTTCGAGGAATTGCACCAAAAGTCCATTTTTATACAAATTCTACAGAAATATTCAATCAATTATGGGGAAGCTTACAATTGGGGTTTATGTAGGAGATGAACTAGCCGGAAAAACAATAAAAGTCAATTCAAAAAAGTTAAAAGTTTCTTTGCATAGCAACAATGATAACTCGCAAGGATGGGGTTTTGCCGTTTTAAAAATCCAAACAATTCCTGCTGCAGTTTTAAAAATGCCATTCGAAGCAATAACGAAAAAAAGGAGAATTCCATGAAAAAGGTTATATTCACATTATTAATCCTCGGAACAATGCTTTGGGCAGGAGAAGAAAAATGCAACATTCCACCACCACCACCACCTGATTCTTCTTTTACATACGATGTAAGTCTTCTTCCAGGTTCTTGTCAACAAATTGGATATGTATGCAATTTGGGTTTTAACGTAGTCGGTGAAAACAGCATGATGTTTTTCAATTTAGGAGCAGATGCAACATGTTCATTTTTATTAAAAAGCAATACATTCCTAACCAAAGAGACTCGAAACAGTAAGACTTACACAGACTTTTCAAGTTTTTCATTGATAGAGAATGAAGAAAAAATGGGACCATTATCCCTAACTTTAGCAAGTTCACTCGCCATGCTAGCAATTAACAACAATATGCCGGTCGATATCATTTATAAACAAGTTGATTCCATATACTTTAATGGAATAAAACTTCTGTCAATAAAACTTCTGAACATCAACGGAACCACAAAGCCATAAATTCATATATATTTGTAATAGTTGGAGGTCTATATGCGAAAAACACACTTTTTTTTGTTTGCTGGATTTTTTGCATTTTTATTTACAGCTTGTAGTGACGAGAATCCCTCCGATGGATTCTTTGAAAATATATCAAGCAAAGAATCCTCCAGCTCTGTTGTAACAGAATCGTCTTCTTCTCAAGAATCTATTTCCAGCGTTATCGAAATCAGTTCTTCCAGTTGGGAACCATATTCTTATGGTGAATTAGTAGACAATCGCGATGGACATGTTTACAAAACCATCAAAATCGGTGAACAAACATGGATGGCGGAAAATTTAAATTTTGAGTACCATAACATAAAGGCTTTTAATCCTGCGCAGATATTACCTAGTTTATGCTATAATAGTCGCGATAGCTGTGCAAAGTACGGAAGACTATATTCATGGTCTACAGCCATGGATAGCGCAACTATTTATGGTAAATCAGGACAAAATTGTGGTATATGGAGCAATAATAAAGAAGAATTCTGCAAAAATGAAGTCTATAATTACGTTCGCGGAGCATGTCCTGAAAACTGGCACATTCCAACAGAATCTGATGTAAACAGTCTAATAGCTTATAGCAAAACATCTATTGAAAATCAAAATTGGATGCGCCATTATTGGGTCTACGCAGAAAAAGAAGACGATTTTTCTGATGTATTTTCACAATATGGATTTCTTTGGACATCACTAGAAATTGATAGTAGTAGAGCTACATTATTAAATTTAATTGGTAATGAAATAGAATCCATCGAAGGTTTGAAACAAAATGCCTACTTCATTCGTTGTGTCAAAGATACGTCTCCACTTTATCACATAGAACATGGTACAATGACGGACGAGCGCGACGGACAAGTGTACAAGACCGTAAAAATCGGTGACCAATGGTGGATGGCTGAGAACCTGAACTATGCATACACAAAACCAACACCCCAATATTACTACGGAACCAGCGACATCATTGACTCTGCCAGTTTTTGCTACAACAACGAACCCGACAGTTGCGCAAAATACGGAAGACTTTACACGTGGGAAGCAAGCATGGATTGCGTAGATGCTGAAATTGACGATTACCGTTGTCCCATTAGATCTCGGAATAACGATTTCAAGATCCGCGGAGTTTGTCCTGATAAATGGCATGTACCCTCTGTTAACGAATGGAAATCTTTGCAATATGTCGTAAACTACTTCGCAACCGATTTAAAGTCAACAGAAGGCTGGCTAGATAACGGCAATGGCTCTGACGTTGTGGGATTTAGAATTTTACCAACAGGATATTATATTAATTACTTAGAAAATTTTGAATTTAATTTTGCATTTGAAGACATAGGCAAAAAGACCTGTTTTTGGACACTAAGGCAAGAAACAATCTACCTTGATTGCCCCATATGTGCTGAAGATGCCTATCCTTTTTGCATTTCAAGTAATAGTAAAGATTTTTCTTTCAACAAAGAACCTAAAATTTACGCATTTTCCGTCCGTTGCGTAAAGGACCAGTAGATTCATAGCCAAAGAAGTCCTCACAATTGTGAGGACTTTTAGGGGTGTTGAGGAGTGTATAATTACAAGCCGTTTTTGTTGAATAGCGTGTAGCCGCGAACAAGGCCATCTTGGAAAAGGCGAACAATGTAATTGCCGTTCTTGAGGCCTGCAATATCGACATTAAACTCGCTTGCGCCTGCGGGGAGCATTTGCGTGAGTTTCAGGCGCCCGTCCATTGAATAAATTTTTACGTTCATCGTGCGGGAAAGAGCGCTCGGAGATGCGATTTGAAGCGTCTGACGGTCTGCACGCACGCGAAGGCCTTGTTTTGCAACCGCCACAGGCTTGATAGCGACTGGGTCCGGCTTTGGCTTGTTGCGGAGGAGGCGCACGCTATAGATGCCGCCCACCATTCCAGAGCTTGCCGAGAACGAGATGCGCACAATCTTTTTGCCCTTTACCATTTTGTCTGGAATCGGGTAAGTGACGTTTACGAATTCATCTTTTTTCCAGCGGTTCGAAATCGTTTCGGTCACGAGCTTTTCGCCGTCAATGGAAATGTCGAATTCGCGAGTGCATCCTTCGTTGCCCCAGTAGCGCACCATGAGGCTCAGGGAATCTTCGCTGTTCGTCTCGAATTCGTAGCTGATGAGACCGCCATCGCCGCCGGAGCACTTACCAGCATCGCGGTAGAATTCACCTTGGTGCGTGCCGGAAGTGGAATTTTCGATTTTCATCTTGTGATCGACTTCTGGCTGCTGCTCGCCCGGAGCGACCTTATCGACGGTCTTTTCGTCAAGCGCCAAAGCTTCTTTTTGCTCCTTTTCAAGGCGGTCGAGAATCGAGGGGTCCGTGAGCACCATCCAATACATCATGTAACGCGCATCGTGAACTTCGTAGAACGGTTGCAAAAGCAAGTTCGCGTCCTTTTGCTTCGCAAAAAGATAAGGCGCCTTGAAGTGCAGCGGTTCGCCCTTCACGGGTTCCACCTTCGACGGGATATCCTCTTTTTTGCTAGCAAGCATTGGCGCCTGGTCCAGCGATTCCAGCGCACCGGAGGCAATGTGGCTCCAGCGGCCATCATCAGCAACAAGGCCGTTCAAATTCGCCGTCCCCGTCTTTGCAGAGAGCACAATCGGGCCATGCAAAAGCGCTACGTAGTCGGTGACGCCCGGCAAGTCTTCGACATGCGTGTACATCGGGTAAAGCACTTCGACGACATCGCCCGACTTCCAGGACTTCCCTGCCGAAACATAGCTGGACGGTGTCGATTTTTTCACGACGGTATCGCCATTGACGATGACCTTGAATTCACCTTCCTTGACCCAGTACGGGTGGCGGATCTGCATGTCGAATTCGCCGCTGCCCGTAATCGTGAACTTGGAACTTTCGCCCTTCGGGAAAGCGGTTTCCTGCTTGATTTTTACGCTCTTGTCTTTCCAATTCAAGATGGAAGCCGCAAAGAGGTTCACGTAGAGAGCGTCCTTGTCTTTCGTATAAATAAACTGGTTGTACTTGGCGGGATTTTCCATGCCCGAACCCACGCAGCACCACATGCCCGCATTGACCTTGGAATACACGCGGTAATGGCGCGGACGAGCCGGAGTGAAGTAGACATAGCCGCCATGCGTTGGGTGGATGGTTGAAAGGATATGGTTGAAAAGGGCGCGTTCGTAGAAGTCGGTGTAATGCGCATCGTGCTTGATGTTGAACAGACGTTCCGTCAACTTGAGCATGTTGTACGTATTACAGGATTCTGGTCCTTCACGTTCTTCGATGAATTTTTTGTGATTGTTGAGCGCCGGGAAATGTTCCGAAATGCTGTTGCCGCCAATGGCGATACTGCGTTTGTTCACGACCGTCTGCCAGAAGAAATCGGAGCCCTTCTTGTATTTTTCGTCGCCCGAGAGTTCTGCAATTCGTGCAAAACCCACAACCTTCGGCACCTGCGTATTCGCGTGGACATTCGTCAAGTTGTCATTGCCCTGCGACATCGGATTCAAAAGCCACTGGTGCGACCACTTCTTGGCCGCATTCAAGTACTTTTCGTCTTTCGTGAGCTTGTAGGCGTCGGCGTAAACTTCGGGCATGCCGCCGTGTTCCGTGCCGAGCATCTGTTGCATCTTGGAATCGTTCAGGCCGTTCGTAATCGTGATGCCCCAGTCGCAAAGGGCCAAAAACATCGTCTTTGCCTGTTCATAGCCCGCATAAACATAAGCGTCGCGCAAGCCCGCATAAAGCTTGTGGATATTGTACCACGGCACCCAATAGCCGTTTTGTGCACCAGCATCGCCATTCTTCATCTTGAGCCACATTTGCTTGCCGTTCGGCACGCCGCTAATGTAACCCTTGAAGTTATTGTCCTTGGAATTTTGGTCTTGAATCGTCTTGAGTTCTTTCAAGATGTATTCGAGGCGTTCCTTGACCTGAACATCATCGTTATCGGCATAATGCATGGCCAAGGCGCTCAGGTAATGTCCAAGCACATGGCCATCGAGGCCCGCCCAGTTCGGGAACTTGCTCGCCTTCGGCTTCATGCCCGCTTCTTCGTAAAAAGGCGCGAGCAAGCGGTCCACATCGTAGCTGAGAAGCGTTTCGACATTCAAGTCCTGGCGTTCCTTCAAGACTCCATCCAAAAGCTGTACATCCGACAACGCGAACATGTCGGGGTAAAGCACATCCTGTGAAAATCCGAGACCGCACGCAAGCCCCGTCAAAGCGAGAGCCGTGCGAAATTGTTTACCAAACCATCCGAAATTCATTGTTTCCACCTTTTTTCTAGCCCAAGGAGATTCCCGCTCGGTGGCGGGAATGACATGCAAGGATTTCATGCGAGATTGTTTACATTCTCATTAGAAAACCGCAGCTGTCATGCCTCGAAGAGGAATGACATGCAAGGTTTTCATGCGAGAAAAGCCCTACACACTAGAAAATAGATTGAGAACGCGGCGTTAGGTATGGGGTTTGGGCAATTAGTTTTGCTGATTTGACAAAGGGCTAAATTCCAAACGAATCAATATGGACGCTGTTGTCGCCGCAGTTGGTTGTGGATTCGGCGGAAAAATCTTCCAAAAGGGTGTCGAAAACGGCAGATTCATCTACGTAAGCGCAATAAGCCTCGAGAGTTCCATTGTCATCACAGGCGCCACTGAGTTCATCATTTGCGTTTTGTAGCAAGCAAAGGTTTTTGAATTGTTCGAAAATTTCATCACAACCGCTGCCAAAATTTTCCAGTTTTAAACTTCTTTCCACGCGATTATTTTGCCCAATCTTAAACTGGGTAGAATAGTTTTTCTCGTCAATTTTACAAGAAGCAGAGGCGCCTTTTTCTTCGGAGTACACCTCAATTTCGCCTTTGTTTACTATAGCAGCCCCCCCAGTTCTTTCGATAATTGTGTATGTAGCCGAAGCCTTGTGATCAAAACTGACATACACCATTTTCTCTTCCTTAACACAAACAACATCGTGGCATTCCGTCCTTACGAGGAAAACTTCACGGGCAGACGAACTGCTCAAATCACCCTTTGAATCAGGCTCACCAGTAACAGAGCTGCTTGAAGATCTGTCGTTTTCGGCAATTTGCGGGCCAGCGTTTGGGTCCACCGTTCCGGTAGCATAGTTGTCTCCGGAGCAGGCCACAAAAGCGAGCAAAGAAAAAGCAATCCAGTATAAACTCTTAAGCATGGCCCTTCCCCGTTATTTTATCAGTGAGTGGGAAAAATTGAAAATTGACTCGGCAGACTTGATCAAAGTTACTACTTTCATTTGCGATGGCAACGACCTTTTTGCAACAAGCCTTGATTTCTTCGACTATTTTATTGTAAGCATCTTGATTGACGCTGAGCGTTGCGCCGTTAAAGAAGCGTTCACTTGTTGAATAGCGATCTACGGCACGGGCAGCCATAATCGCCATTTCTTTGTGCATGGCACGGATGGCAATCGGGAGCGATTCTTTAGAACCAATAACGGTCTGTTCCGTTTGCACAAAGCTTTTTTCGCCTTCTTTTTTGAGGAATCCCGCCTTGACGAGAAAATCCAGAACATCACGGATTTCTTCAGCGGAGACATATTCCTTGCACACTTCGGCAAGATCACGAGGCGTTGCGCCAGGCATCATCGGAGCAAGCTCACGAATGACCGGGTATTTCCAGGATTCATAATACTGGAACGCATCCTTATCAACAACGCGAACCTGGTGTTCCAAGGAAATTCGTTGCATTTCAAGATACGCAGCCCGCTGTGCTTCGTTATTTTCGGCATTACCAAAAGCGACAAGCTGGTAGAAGTATTCTTCTTCGTAATCGACGAGTCCCATCGATTTGGCCACCTGACTTGCCTTAATTTTGCTGAGCTTGCTCTGCCCCATGGAAACGAGTTTTAAAAAATTCGGGGACGAAAAGCCAGCCTTACGGCAAAATTCGCGCCACGAGAAGGCTCCAAGACGTTTGCGTTCGTCGTAATAATCCTGCAAATAGAGATGGTAATCGCGGTACTCAAAAATCGACTTCATAATACATAAAATAAATTTTTACAATACAGAAGTCAATATCCGTATTATACGGGAAATTTTATTTTGCTGACGAGAAAGCAATATTTTCGATTTTTTAGGAGACGTAAAGTCTATATTATACAAACTGTATAATGTGAAAAGGACGGTTTTAACACCGTCCCTTTTAAAAAAAGCGCAACAATGTTACTTGCTGGTGTATGTCGCCCTGGAATCCCTGAGTTCCAAAATTTTACTTTCAGGCAAGTGCGAGTACTTGACGATTTTTTCAATCGGTTCGTTATCGGCAAGCATGTCAAGAGCAACAGCCGTACGTTCATCGTTGCGACCTTCAACGCGGCCTTCAATGCGACCTTCAGCTCGTCCCTCAACGCGACCTTCTGCACGACCTTCGGCGCGACCTTCAGCACGACCTTCATTGCGGCCTTCTGCAAGCCCCTCGGCCCGGGCATTTAGTTTTTCAACATAGAGTTCATAATTGTGATCGCTCATTTTCATAGCCTCGCTTACAAGGAAGTTTTCTGTAAAGATACTCAATTTGGCCTTTTCCTGCAATAGGGCGTATTGCGAGCCTTCTGGAACATCAACAGGACATTCATTATTCAAACCATCAAACACGCGCAGCCACAGCGCAAGCCTGCTGGAATCCTTTTCATATTTGCGCTTGATGAATTTAGGGATTTCGACAAGCGTTATCGTTTCCTTTTCATAGAAAACTTCATTATCCTGATTCTTGAGCCGAATACAATGCCTGTAATTGCGGGACTCAGGGAAACCGTCAAACATCTGAAGGCTGATGAGATTCAGGTTGCGGAGCCTGTAATCATCCCCCTTGACACGACTTGCGATTGTATGCTTAGCTGCATAAAGAACCAAGCGGCTATTATAAGATTCGTGTTCGACATGCTGAACTTCGAGCACGATGCGTTCCTGACGCTGGTCGAGCGCCACGACATCAGAGGTGATGCTCTTGCCAATCGCTTCCGGGATAGCAGGGTTCACGAAAGAGACTCGTTCAATGCAATCACCGCCATCAAGCTTCAGCACTGCATTGAGAAAATCTACCGTAATCGACTCGTTTTCAGGATTTCCGAAAAGAATCTTAAAAATATTGTCGTTATAAACGTACACGTATTTATAGCGTTCATTGTACTTCGCGATACAAGCGGAAACGTCACCTCCGTTCTTGTGAGTTTCGCTGATATCCTTAAGCATTTCTGCATATTGCGTTTTATTCATAAAAGTTCCTTTGCCGCTTTTGGGCGGCTAGATATGCGTGTGAGGGGATAAGAATGAGAAAAAAAGCAACAGTCTTTAACCCCGCCACACGGCGGTTAAAATTTGAGAGATTTGTTTAAAGCCATCCGCTGCCGCAGACGGGATATGTATCGCAGTGTATTCCGCATGGGTTTTCCAAGGCAGGGATAGTCAAGCTATCGCTTCCGTCAATACCGGACCTACAACTGCGAGAAGGAACGAACCCGCTCGTGGATGCGTACGCCTCGGTCAGCGGGATGATCTGGTCCGCGAATTAATATACACTATTTAAAATGCGCGGTAAAGGGGCCGCTCTGCGGCGAAAAAAGCACCCTAAAAAACAAAAAGGGCGGTTGTGAAACCGTCCTTTGAAAAGCACGAGGCGTCGCCGAGACCGTGCAAGCAAGGCGTTTTAGCGAATCTTGACTTGCAAGGCGCTATTTTTGCATTTAGCGATGTAGTTACCTTGGCGGAGACCGTTCAGTTGCATTTGAGTTTGTTCGGCGGAGGCGCTATTCGTAGAGCGGACTAGGATTCCGTTCATGTCGAAAAGTTGAATCTTACCTGCACCGTACAGAGAATTACCATCGCGGTGAAATTTCACCAGGCTAGCTGCGGAAGCGGTCGGCAAAGCAATTGTAGCCGAGCTGCTAGACTGCGTAATTTCGCTGGAGCTTGAAACGGCTACGCTAGAACAGGAGGCGGGCGCGTCGTTACCGCCATTGATAAAGTCTTCGACGTGGGTGACGCCATTGTTCACGTAATTGCCGAGGCCATACACTCCGCGCATAGCGTTGATAACGTCCGTTTCAAGGACCTTGCCCACCGGCGAGCTTTGACGGCGGATATAAGCCATGTTGTCGTAGCCGGAATTGCTTTCGTTGCCCATATCCCAAAGAATCGGCGTGAGGCCATACTGCTTGGCGGCAGAAACAACATCCTTGTGCCATTGCACGCGACCCTGCTTGTGGAGATTCAGGTCGCTGCCGTTCAATTCCGGAGAGCGAACGTTTGCACCAAACTCGCCGACAATGACCGGATAGCCCTTGTCCACGTAATTCGTCTTCATCTTGGCAAACTGTTCTTGCGGATGCACAATGCTCCCGAGCTTGGCATCGACAGAGCCCGCCCAGGCGTTGTAGCCAGCGTTACGTTTAGTTTCGCCCGCCTTAGTGTAATCGCCATAATAGTACTGCGGCTGAATCATTTCACCACCTGGAGCACCCCAATCCTGCGGGCTCGTCATGAGCGTGTACTGGTATGGGTCGTAGTAGTGCACTTCGAACATCAAGCGGCCTTCGACTTTGTCTTTCGGGAAGGTGCTTACCGGAGCGTTAGCGACAGACTTGTCGATGTCAGTGTTGAGGCCCTGAATAATCAAGGTTCGGGTTTCGTTGTTGCCGCCCGTAGCGCGGACAGCATCAATGAACGTCTGGTAGTAATGCATGAGCGTCTGCACATGCTGCGATGTCCACGTGTTCACATTCGGGCCGGGTTCGTTCGCGCCCGCGAAAAGCAACCGTTCGTTGTAGTCCTTAAACTTGTTCGCAATCTGCGTCCAATAAGTTTTCATCTTGTTGTCGATGTTGCTATTGACACTCGTGCCGATGTTGCTCTGGAACCAACCGCCTTCACCTTCGTGGTGGATATTCAAAATCGTGTAGAGACCCGCGCGCATCGCGTAATCGACAACCGTCTTCACGGAATCAAGCCAAGTTTCGGTGACCTTACCACCGCTCGTGTGGCTATCCCAAGCGCAAGGAATACGCACCGTATTGAAGCCTGCCGCCTTCACGGAATCCAACAAAGCCTGAGTCGGGAACGGATTGCCCCAGGCCGTCGGATTGTTCGGCACTTCCATCGAGTTACCGATATTGAAGCCCATGCCCATCTTGGCTTGAACTTCTTTTGCTGTTGGAAGTGTAGCCGCAGAAACGGAACCTGCTAGCATCGCTACGCCACAGGCAATTCCAAAAAACTTTGATTGAACCATAACATCTCCTTAAATACCCCCACTATGAATATAATCAAAAGAATTTCAAAAAGACGGTGTCACAAAAAAGGAAGAATTGACAAAAAGGAACGGGGCCTCAATTTAATGCTATTTTACCAATTCTCCTGCGCAGATCTTTTTAGATTCTGCGATAAAAACGCTTAAAAGAGTGTCGAAATCAGCAGTTTCATCCGAATAGACACAATCTGCCAAAAGCCGTCCATTTTCATCACAAGAGACGCCTAATTCATCATTTCCATTTTTTATGGAACATGAATTCTTAAAATCTTCGAACATACTATCGCAAGCACCACCATATTTTTTCACATGCACATTTTTCTTTACATGGTTCAATTCTTCAATTTTAAATTTAGCAGAATACTCAACCGCATCGGTTTTACAAGCAGCTAATGCTCCCTTTTCTTCGGCATAGACTTCAATTTTTCCAATAGTTTCACCACCCTTTGTAATTTTAAATGACTGCGTAATTTTAGACTTAAAATCAAGAGCACCGCCCTTTATCCCAGGTTTGTCATTTGAAGAGCTACTATTATCAGCATAAACAGCAGGATTTGCATTCGGGTCAATCGAAGAACCACCACCTAAAGAATCTTCGGTACAAGCCAACGTAAAAAAGAACAAAGAAAAGGCAATTAAAAAAAGGATTTTATTACGCATGTTTTTTCTCCTTAATTTTATTCGTCACTGGGAAAAATTGAAAGTTCACTCGGCAAACTTGGTTCGTCTTTTTATTTGCACCAACAACGGCAACAATTCTTTTACAGCTATCCTTAATAATATCAACAATTTTATCGTAGGCCACTTCATCGACACCAACCGTAATCCCAGTAAAAAAACGTTCCTTTGCAGAATATCGATCCACAGCACGTAATGCCATACCAGCCATTTCTTTATGCATTGCCCGAATCGCAGCCGAAAGAGCATCCTTAGAACCAATAACAGTTTGGTCCGTCTGCGAATAAACTTCGTCCCTTTCTTTTTTCAAGAAGCCAGCATTGACAAGAAAATCGATAACATCCCGGACTTCTTCGGCAGAGACGTATTCCTTGCATTCCTCGGCAATGTCGCGAGGAGTTGCTCCCGGCATGAGCGGGGCCAGTTCACGGATAACAGGATATTTCCAGGATTCATAATATTGGAGTGCATCTTTGTCTATAACACGAGCTTTATGTTCAGAGGCAATCCGTTGCATTTCAGCTAGAGCAGCATTTTTCACATCATCATCTACGGCATTTCCAAAGATGACTAATTGTCTAAAATATTCTTCTTCATATTCAACAAGACCCATAGCTCTTGCGACTTGGCCCGATTTCACCTTGCTAAGATTCCACGCACCATCACGAACAAGCTTTAAAAAATTTGGAGACGAGAAACCGGCTTCACGGCAAAACATCCGCCATGAAAACTTTTCATACCGTTTACGTTCGTCTAAGTAGTCTTGCAAATAGAGACGATAATCGTTATATTCAAAAATCGATTTCATATTCCAAGCCCTTAAAAATAGAGTAAAATCCCCGAAGGTTCATCGAGGATTTTTCCATAAATTGAGCTAATAAACAAGTCAAAAACTACCGACGGTGAGGAATAATGCGTAAAGTTCCTATTCCTCTTTTACGTAGGCAATGGGATAGACCTTAGCGTTTCCACTACGATTCACACTAACAAATTTTGAGCCGACAAATTCTGCCGGAACATTTATTTCATAATCGGCAGAACAAATACCACCACATTTGGGAGTCGGGTAGCGACTCATAATCAATGTATCATTTTTTTCAAGTGATTCATTATAAACAACAACTGTATCAGGAGTATATTCATAGTATTCTATGGAAACATGCAAAGTATCCTTTGACTTTTCAAGAGTTATATTTGACACTTCGCCTTTATGAGGACAAATTGATTGCATTTTTTCTTTCATCACAGCAGAGCCATCTTTGTTCATATACAAATGAACAGAATCCGTTTCTGACTCAGATTTCATCAACCCAACTTTCATGCCACAATTGCTCTGATTTTCCGCAGTAAAAGAGGCCGATTCAACTTTCGCTACCGTTGAATTAACAGGGCCACTCACCTGCGAGTTAGCAGAATCGGAATCATTGGAGCAGGCTGCAAAAAAGCCAATGGACATCACAAGACTCACAAATGGAACAAATATTTTTTTCATCATAATTGACCTCTTTGTTTTTCTAGAAATAAAATTAACAGAAAAGAGATTCTTTGAAAAGTATAAAAGCACACGTATTTTTTCTTTTTCTTCAATTTTTCCGTCATTTTCTTTCATTTTTTTCTCAAGTGAATAGAATACGACAAAAAGGAACGAAAGCAAAAAAGGATGGCTGAAGCCATCCTCTTTTTAAAGTGCGTAAGCCGATGCCGGAACGGAGTCCGGCATGACATCATCAATTACTTCTTCAAGAACTCGTTGATGCCTGCTGCGGCTCTGCGGCCCTCACCCATTGCCAAAATGACAGTGGCTGCGCCGAGCACGATGTCGCCACCTGCATAAACCTTCTCCATGAAGGTCTTGTTGGCGGTTGCATCTTCGAGAAGGATGTGACCCTTCTTGTCGACGGAGAGTTCCGGCGTGGTATTGCTGATAAGCGGGTTGGAACCGTTACCGATAGCAACGAGCACGGTGTCGCATTCAATTTCGAAGCTTGCGCCTTCGACCTTGACCGGACGCGGACGGCCCTTTTCGTCGGGTTCGCCGAGTTCGTACTTGTCGACGAGCATGCCACGGACGTGACCGGCTTCGTCGCCAAGAATCTTGGCCGGGTTCTGCAAGACGCAGAATTCGACACCTTCTTCCTGAGCGTGGAGAACTTCTTCCTTACGGGCCGGAAGTTCGTTCATGCTACGACGGTAAATGATGCGGACCTTTTCTGCACCGAGGCGGAGAGCCATACGGGCAGCGTCCATAGCGACGTTACCACCACCGAGAACGACCACGTTCTTACCGGGCCACATCGGAGTATCGGCATGTTCCTTGTCGTAGGCGCGCATGAGGTTGGCGCGGGTCAGGTATTCGTTAGCGGCAAACACACCGACGAGGTTTTCACCTTCGATGTTCATGAAGAGCGGGAGGCCTGCACCGGTACCGACGAACACGGCATCGAAGCCATCCTTTTCAATGAGGTCCTTGAGCTTACGGGTACGGCCGATGACAAAATTTGTCTCGAACTTCACGCCCATAGCGGCGAGGGATTCAATTTCCTTGTCCACAATCTTCTTCGGAAGACGGAATTCAGGAATACCATAGCGGACCACGCCACCGAGCTTGTGGAAAGCTTCGAAAATGGTCACGTCGTGGCCTTCGCGGCGGACGTCAGCAGCGACAACCAAGCCGGCAGGACCGGAACCGATCACAGCCACCTTCTTGCCCGTTGCAGGCTTAACGGCCGGAACCGTAGCACCACCGTTGTTGCGTTCATAGTCAGCAGCAAAGCGTTCCAAGCGACCGATAGCGACTGCCTGGTTCACGTCCTTGTGCATCTTGCCCATCGTGCAGTTCATCTGGCACTGGCGTTCCTGCGGGCAAACGCGGCCGCAGATTGCCGGGAGCAAGCTCGTTTCCTTAATCTTTGCAATAGCAGCCTTGAAGTCGCCTTCGGCAATCTTTGCGATGAAGGCCGGAATGTCGATGTGCACCGGGCAGCTTTCGACGCAGGGCTGATTCTTACAAGCAAGGCAGCGGTTAGCTTCGACAATAGCCTGAGCTTCGGTATAACCCTGAGCCACTTCTTCCATCACGCGTGCGCGATAGGAGGGTTCGAGCTGCGGCATCGGCTGGGCCGGGATTGCAGTCTTGTCCTTCGGCTTGAGTGGCTTCGGAAGGGCATTAATCTTTTCAAGTTCCACCTTGGCGGCGGCGTCCAACTGTTCGCGAGTCATATGTTCAGACATTATTTGCTCTCCTTAGCCTTGGCATCTGCCATCTTGTCGATATTGCACTTGTGGCCGTCATTTGCACCGAAGCGATGCAAAGCTTCCTGTTCCTGGGGCTTGAATGCACCCATACGCTGGAGCATGTTGTTCCAGTCGACTTCGTGGCCGTCGAATTCCGGACCATCGACGCAGACGAACTTCGTCTTGCCACCGATAGTGACGCGGCAACCACCGCACATGCCAGTACCATCGACCATGATGCTGTTGAGGCTAACGACAGTCTTCACGCCATACGGCTTGGTGGTGAGAGCGCAGAACTTCATCATGATCGGAGGACCGATAGCGATGACCATGTCCGGCTTGCCCTTGGTGTCTTCGCAGAGTTCCTTGAGCGGTTCAGTCACGAGGCCCTTGCGGCCATAAGAACCGTCGTCGGTCATGAAAATGATGTTGTCAGCGAGAGCGGTCATTTCTTCCTTCATGAGGAAGAGGCTTTCGTTACGGGCACCCATGATAATCGTTACCTTGTTGCCAGCAGCCTTGAGAGCCTGGACAATCGGGTGCATCGGGGCAATACCGACACCACCGCAAACGCAGACCACGTGGCCAAAGTTGTCGATATGGGTCGGAGAACCGAGCGGGCCAACCAAAACCGGGATATCGTCACCGACTTCGAACTTGGAGAGTTCAGTCGTCGTCTTGCCAACCGTCTGGAAAATGAGGGTGATAGAACCTTCTTCAGTATCGGCATCGGCAATAGTGAGCGGAACGCGTTCACCGTTGTCCTTGTTCGTCTGGAGGATGATAAACTGTCCTGCCTTACGTTCTTGCGCGATCAGCGGGGCGTGGACGCGGAATTGGAATACCGCGGGAGATAACTGTTTTTTAAAGAGAATCTTTGCCATAATGCGAGGCAATATAGAAATTTTTTTTGACGACTGATAGTAAAAAAATATGTAAAGGGTCTTACAGGGCACAAAAAAAGCCAACTAAAATTGTAGGAAAAATTTTACAATATTTGTAATTATAATTATATTGTAGTCTAAAGGAGTCATGAATCATGAGAGTATCTACGAAAGGTCGATACGCTATTCGCGTTATTATTGATATGGCAGAAAACGGCGAAGCCGAATTCCACCCGCTACACAACCTGGCGGAACGTCAGGGACTTTCCGAAAAATATCTCGAAGCGATTCTTGGCACCCTTGTGAAGAATAAAGTGCTCGAAGGCGCGCGCGGCAAGGGCGGCGGTTACAAGCTCGCAAAGCCAGCCGCAGAACTCACAGTCTGGGAAATCCTGAGTGTCATCGAGACCTCGATGGGTCCTGTGGAATGCGTATCCGACGGCAAGAGCGGTTGCGACCGCGCAGATATTTGCCCGACGCTCCCGATGTGGAAGGACTTGGCCAAAATCATCAAGGATTACTTCACGGGAATTACGATCGAGCAACTGGCCCGCAAAGCCCCCAAAATTGCGCGCCCGCTCTACAACGAAAAATAAAAGAGCGAAATCTAGTCACTTTCCGGACTGAACATCAGCGCTGCGCTCTGCGCTTTTTAATTTCGTCCAGAGAAATACCGGAAATAATAGCGATTTTTTCAATAGGAATATCGTTAGCAAGCATCGCATCGACCATTTCAAGCTTAGCTTCTGCTTTGCCTTCAGCTTTTCCTTCTTCCTTGCTTTCATGAAGGTCAAATTCGTAAGTCATATACTTGTTCCTTATGAGAGTGTCGGCTTTGTAAAAAGACACCTGGTCATTTATTGCTTCAGTTTCACGAGAGTCAACATTCCTAGTCGCAAAATACTTCATATAAGCCTTTACGACGGGATTTGTGAATTCCTCGTACTTTTTGAAAATATAAAAATTTTTGAAAGTGCGGTCGTTCAAACAGATGTTTGAGTCCTCCCGCGCCCTATTTTCGAAATGATAAATAGGAAAACCTTGACCAAAGATATCCATAGGACACAAGAAAATGATGTATTGTTCCTTAAGACTAGTATAATACCCACCCTTTGAAAGGGCAACTCCGTCACCCACGCTTTGATAGTATCTAGCACGCTGCGGAAGTTCCTTGGTATCAACCATCTGCATTTCCAAATCAAAGGAACGAATCGTTTCACCATTTTCATTGGTTTCCCGAGCAAAAACATCATAGCGAACACCTTTATGTTCCGCATCGTAGCTTAAAACCGCTTCTGGTACAGGCGTTTCCAAGTGATCGATTTTGATGCCTAGCAAATGTTCTATAAATGGTTTTGCAATGTGTTTATTGCTAAAAACTAGCCCGAACATAATCGGGTCTGTAATGTCAAGGTCGTCAAAAGACTTTATGTTCATAATAATACCTCCGTTAAGTTTGGAGGTTCTAATCTACAATAGAGAATTTTCAAAAAACGAAACTTTGCAAATTCTGCAAACAACCGTTAGCAAAAACGTTTATTTTGTCAACTATGGATTTCAACACTTCACTAGCAAAAAAGTACAAAGCCTCCCCAAAATTGGCCCAAAATACAAGAATCTATTCAATTTTTCTGATTTTCCCAAAGCAAAATCGTTTGCGAAGCCGCATAAAATAAGGTATATTCAAAAGTACGTCTTATAGGGGCTCTTTTTGAGCGGAGTGAAAACAAAGGAAGCCGGACTCTACGCCTTTACTTTGTCGCCCCCAAAATGTATTTCAGTTTCCAGACTGCATTTCGAGCAAGTCTGCAATGAGGGAAGCGTCGTTCGGGTAATATTTGAGTGCGAGTTTCAGCAGGCGAACGGATTCTTCTGTGCGCTTTTGTGCGTGGGCATCGTACGCCATATTCTTGAAACCAAAGACGGCTTCGGCATTCCCGTTTTTGGCGGCAAGCTCGTAGGCATATTCGGCGCGATCATAGAACTTTGCATCGTATGCGAGGTTTCCCATGAAGATGGCGGCATCAGAGAAATCGGGTTTGATTTGCAAAATGTTATTTAAGATTTCCATAGCAATGTAGGGCTTTTTATCTTCGACGAGGACATCAGCAAGTTTGTACATAATTTGAGTATCGTCAATTTTCACGCTGAGGGCTTCGCGGTAGGCGTTGGCGCTTTCTTCGAAATTCTTGTTCAGGCGGTATACGTCACCGAGGTAGACTAGGAAATCAGATTCTTCGGGATGGAGCGTATAGCCTTCGCGAATGACGGCGACGGCGCGGTCAAAGTCGTTCAGAGCAATATTCGCTTCGGAAAGTTGGTAGACGATGCTGACATCATTTTTGTCGAGGCGGTAAGCGTTTTCGATAGCGCGGAGGGCTCCGACTTTGTCGCCGGTTTTGGAGTAAGCCTCACCGAGGTAAAGCCAGCCGGAAATGTTATCGGGATCGAGTTTGAGCGCACGGTGATAAACGGCTATGCATTCCGGGAATTGTTTTAAGCGGAAGTAGACGCTCGCCATGTTGAAAAGTGCGGGTGCAAAATTGCCTTCGGAATAGTCCACAGCCTTGCGGTAGGCGGCGGCCGCCTCGGGATATTTGTCCATTTGATAATAGCTATTGGCAATGTTGAAACTCACGGCAACGGGATCGGCGCCGCGGTCTTCGGCCTTGCGATACAAGAGTATAGCTTGTTTGAATTTTCCACTGCGATAAAGGGCGTTTGCGCGTTCCATCAAGTCAAAGGAGGACTGGGCAGAAAATGCAGGAAGCGCGAGGAAAAGGGAAATGAGTAAAACAGACGAAAGACGAGAGACGAGAGACGAGAGTGACGCAAAACAAGAATCCCCCCGTTGTCTACAATACCTATTTACACATTCATTAAACATAACGTTCTCTTTTGCGCATAGCGCCATTATTGTTCATCCGTCTTTTGTCTCAATCAATCTCTAAACTTCACTTCGAAGGGTTGTTCCATGCCGCAGAAAGCAACGGCTTTGCCATCTTTTTCGGCGGGAGCAAAAGTCATGCGGGCGATAGCATCCTTCCCCGCTTGCGCAAGCCCTGAACCTGCGGGAGATTCTTCGATGACTTTGATATCATACGCACGACCGCCAACATCCACACAGAAACTGAGACGAAGCATGGCATCTATTTCGCGGTCTCGGATTTGCGGCGGCACCTGAAAGTTTGCGACAGAGCGGCTTTCGGGCTTTTTATCGACATCGCCTTTTTCAGTGGAGAGCGCGCCGCCTCGAAAATCGGCAACGAGCTCGCTATTGATGGCAGCACCCGCAGTTCCTGAAACGGCGCCAAGAGCCATGGCAAAACGCGGTCCCGCTTTGGGTGAGCGCGAATTGGACTTTTGACGATTCGGCTTGCGTGCGGTGCGTTTTTTCTCAATTTTCTTTTCAACTTCTTCAACTTTTTTCACAGAGACTTCGGTCTTGACGAATTTCTTTTCGTGGAAGATTTTACCCGTCAAAAACAAGTTCGCCATCGTCACGGAGAATACGAGAAGCATGCTCGCTAGAATCGCCGCGAGAAGGATTGAAAAACGCTTTAAAAACTTTTTTATAAACTTTTGCATTATTCACTCAAATACAAGACTTAACTGGATTCTTCGTCCCTACGGTCCTCAGAATGACGCAATTACTTTTTTGAAAGCCCGTTCCACATCAATCATGTTTACTCCGCTTGGGCGGCGATGGAGACTTTTTTGACGCCGGCCAAATTGCACATATCGATGACCTGAACGAGAACGCCGGTTTCGGCTTCTTTATCGGCAATTACAACGGCTTCGCGATCGGGCGCTTTCGCAAGAGACTGTTTCAAGATGTCTTGCAGGCTCGCCAAATCCACCTGGCGTTCATTCATGTGAATCGTCCCTTCGCGCGTGATGGCTATGAGCAAGTTTTCTTTTTCAAGTTGGCTCGCCGATTGCGCCTGCGGTTTCGTCACATCCACACCCGTTTCGCGAGTGAACGACGACGTCACCACAAAAAAGATGAGCAAGATGAACACGATATCCATCAGCGGACCCATTTCAATGCCCACGTCTTTCTGTTTTCTTCTCGGTAAATTAAATTCCATAACAAATCCTTTAGATTGCTTCGCCTACGGCTCGCAATGACGTAGCTACGTTAAGTCGCGGCCTTCAGTTTGCAATGACGTGCTATTTTTCTCCGTTTCACCTTTAGACACAAAATAGTTGTCGATTACCGTTGCGCCAAGTTCCATTTCCTGCTTCAAGATTTCAATGCGTTCGTCCAAACGTTGCTTTAAGAGCGTCAGCGGGAACGCAATCAAGAGCCCGCTCTGCGTCGAAATCAAGGCTTCTGAAATTCCATCCGCCATCAGCACCGGGTTCTGGTTTCCATACAACGTGATCACCTCAAAAGTCGAGACCATTCCCGTGACCGTTCCAAGCAGGCCCAAGAGCGGAGCGGCTGCAGCCATCACAGAAACAATGTGGTTTCCTTGTTCCATGTAGCGCACACTTTTCATCATGCGTACTTGCATGTAATCGCGAAATTCGTCATAATTTTTTTGCGCAATTTCAATCGCGCAAGAAAGTTCTCTTGAAAGAAATCCACCGCGTTTGCGAAGGTTTGTCAAAGTCATCTGCACACGTTGTTCATCAGAGTAAGATTCGGCTCCAGCAACAGCTCTTTCGCCAGTCAAACCGCGCTGCATACGCCTCACGACTTTAGTGATATCCTTTCTGAAAAAATCGCTACCGATGCGAAACCAACTCGAGAAAAGGAAATAGAATCCAACAACGCCCGACAAGAGGATGGGTAGCATCACCACGCCACCCGCCTCATACGTATTCCGCAGAGATTCTATGAATATGTAATGAAAATCAGTCATAATTCATGATTAGATTGCTTCGCCTTCGGCTCGCAATGACGTTGTAGCCATGCTCGCAATGACGTATTTTACTTACTTTCCTTTCCAAAGACTTTATTCATAAGCGAAGTGCTTTGCACGTAGAGTTCGCTGGTGATTTTTTCAATCTTTTCGCTCAGGAGCCCATGCAAAATCATCACAGGGATTGCAATGACCAAGCCCATTTCCGTCGTCACAAGAGCTTCGGAAATACCGCCCGCAAGCACGCGAGCGTCATTCGTTCCGACTTCAGTAATCACGGTAAAGAGCGTGATGATACCCGTCACCGTACCAAGCAAGCCCAGAAGCGGAGCGATCGTTCCCATCGCAGCCAGAAGGCCCATGCGGCGTTCAAGTTTCGGCTGTTCACGGAGCAAAGCTTCTTGCAAGGAGCGTTCCGCATTTTCGCGAGTATCGTTCACCTTGTTCAGCACGGCAAACAACACCATTGCAAGGCTTGTTTCTTTCTTGAGGCAGAGATTGGCAGCTTCTTCATACTTTTTCTCGGCAACAAGCGCATCCATTTTTTTGGTGAAGCGACGGCCGAGATGACCACGGTAAGAAAGCATCACAAAACGTTCAAGGAATAGGAGGAGCGCTATGATCGCCACGAGCATCAACGGATACATCACGATACCGCCCTTCTTGAAGAACGATTTGAATTCTTCGGTCCAAGTGAGTTCCTTTGCATCGGTGATAGAATTTTTGATGGCCTTATTCTGCAGCACATCCAACGGAATCGCGATAGTAGCCTGCGCATCCGTTGCAGCACTTGCCACCGAGACCGCCTGGTTCACGGCAGACTTGATATTTGCCGCCATTTCCGTGGGCAGATTTGCATTCCATTCAAAGACCTTGCCCTGCAAAGCACCAGAGCGCAATAGCGCCTGCACATCGCCATTGTCGTTTGCAACTTCGCCGAGGAACACCGTTCCCAAGCGCAAACGATTCACGTTCACATCCGGGCGAGAGCCCACCTGCGAAACTTCATTGCCGTAGAATTGCGTGTAAGTGACTTCGTGACGGGCGAGCAAATCTGCCATATAGCCCTGCACCGCAGCAATTGTATTCGGCACTTTCTTTTCGGCTTCGGCACTGGCGCGTTTCAAGTTCAAAAGGCGCTTGTTCATCCCGACCGGATAATCGCCAGCCACATCGCCAAGCGTCTTTTCAATCGAAAGTTTCACTTGCGTATTGAGCGCGTCGAATGCAATTTCTTCGCTCTTGGACTTTTCTTCCGCTTCTTCAGTGACGTTCTTGTTCGCCATCACTTCTTCGGTGACGCGGCCAAGATCTGTCGAGAGTTTGGAATAGCGGCCATCGAGTTCGCGCGTGACGTTCTGGTGTTCTTCGGTCAACTGCGATTCGGCATAGCGATTGCTCCAATGCTTGGCATCGAGCTTTTCAAGAGAATCGGCTTTTTGCATGCGGATGCGGGTAAGCGTTTCGACTTCGCGCTGCAAATTGCGCACTTCGACTTGCAACAAGGAATCCTTGATGCGAGCTTCATCTTCGGCGCTTTTCTTGTCGCTCGACCATGGCCATGCAAAAGCAGAAGAGGCGAGCATTAAGACAATTGCAAAAAACTTCACTAGATCCTTCGACTTCGCACTACGTGCTCCGCTCAGGATGACACCATTTCTTTCGTCTCTCGTCTGTAGGGCTGCGCCCGTTCTTTCGTCTAAAATCATCTCACGCCTCCCACAACAGACAAACTTACAGGCAATTTCACAATCTGAGGAGGCTTTTTCGCCTGTTTCACGTCAATGGCAAGTTTCACGGCAGCGCGTTCCTCAAGATTCAATTCTTCGTTCCATTTATAGACAATCTTATCGTTTTCCAGCTTACGTTCCAGGCGACCGTAAGAGGCACCGTTTTCATCGACATAGACCATCCACTGGTTCCCTATGCGGAGAATTGTCGCATTCACAATTTCGCCATTTTTGCGAGTGAGCGGGCTGTTGACTACAGAAACTTCATCGCCAAACTTGATTTCTTCATTCACGAGCGACTTCATGCGAGAAAATGCTTCTTCTTCGGCCACATTGCCGCTTTCGATTTCACGCGTCAAGGATTTTGCACGATCAAGGCGCTTGTCGCGTTCCCACGGGAGCGTCTGCGCAATTTGGACTTCGAGCTGTTTACAGATTTTGGCAAGTTCACCGCGCAATGCACGGCGTTTTGCGGCCACGTTATCGCTTTTGTTCTTTGCGCGAGCCTGCTTGTTGCGCTCCTGCTGGAGGCTTGATGCCACCTTGCGAATTTTTGCATTCAAGCTATCGATTTCCAAATTGCGGCGTTCCACATCCGCCTTGTAGCGCTGTTCAAGCAACTGGCGGTGGGACACATCTGCACGTAGCATCGAATCCGTCGACGCGATTCGAGTATTCAAATTTTGAATTTCAGAATTCAGCTTTTCCTTCTGCAGTTTCAAGTCTCGAATTTCGGACTCGTAGTCTGCAAAAGCTAGGCCCGAAAGCGAGAAAACAAGGACCGCAAAAGGCAATATATTCAATCGTTTCATAACTATTCCAAATAGGTTGTCTCTAAATTACATTATTTAAACACCTGACCCAATCAAAAGTGTCACCATGTTTGATGATTTATTCAAAAAATTATTGACATTTCACTTGATTGTCCTCGACTTTGCACCAATTTCCGCACATACGATTACGGAAAACAACGTCATCTCTATAGTTCAACCAATAACGACATTCATATTCCACTTCACGATGAAGAACACTAGATTTAAGATTTTGAAGGTAGTAGCGACTCACAAAAGCGGAACGGCATTGATCGTATCTATAAAAATCCCAGCCACGATCCGCGCACCAGAGCCATAGATATTCCTTGCAATTATTTCTTTCAGGGTCTTCCATGCATTCTTTTTCCAAGCCGGAACAATCTGCAATGTGATTGCTTTCGAAATTACTTGCGACACAATAACGTTTTAAGCCATCGGCATACGCATTAGCCTTATCTTCGGCATTAATCGTATCGGGCAAGAAGAGAGACCATTTTGTAGTATCCAGCGTCATCGCCGCCTTGACATTAGACGCATAGCAACCTTTTTCACCTCTATTGTAGACCGAATCCCTGTAAATTTCAGCAGCACGCTCGTTAGCATCAATCAAATCCGTTTCAAGCCAACCATCAAGCATCAATTCGCTTACTCCACCAGAACAAATCACGTCCTGATAAAGTCTACACCCACGAGAGTCCCAACTTTCTGTATTGTCCCCTTTTTCATTGGCACAGTTGCGATTTGCGATATGATAAAAGCCAACACCATCACCATTGACCATAATACTTATCTGAGTTTTAGCCATTCCGCTAAACACGCCCATTCCATTTTCAACATTCGATTCCGGGATAACGCGCGAATCCTGCACAGATTGTTTTACCTTATCCACATAATCAACATACGCATCATCCGTCGAATAAAAGTCTACCGTGATTTTTCCCAACGGAAGCATCATATTCATCAGGTAAAGAGTGTCAAGATTCTTGACTCCAGCAATAGTGCGATTTGACGAAAAACCGAGGTTTTGTTGTTTTTCCAACGGGTCATGCATAGAAATTCCGCGATAACCTGTTTCATCAGCATCAGTCACCCCCTTAAACATCTGGTTCATCGTCGTATTTTGCGATTCCCCATTATTGATATCATAATTCATAATGGAGAGAACACCACGTACTGAATTATCGTAATCCAAAGCCACCTTTATAAATTGCATATCCATTGGATATTCCAAAAAATCGATCGTAAAATCATCAATGGGATAAAAACGCCTTGACGCATCGTTCCATGGATTTTCAATCCACTTGTAGCTTCCATCCTGTTGGGGAGCACTCATGCCATTTACTTTAATTCTATTCGGAACCGTAGCCACGGCCTTATAGGTTGAAGCCACCGTTTGTCCAGCGCTATCCCACACAAAATAAGCGTTCATCGTATAGGATTCGCCAGCAATTCCTTCATAACTGCTTTGCGAGAAACAGTTCGGTCCATGATGATAAAGTTCTATCGTGGCGTCTCTATTTTCCTTGCGGTTGTAATTAAACAAGCCACTAACCGTAACATAGGCACTATCATAGAAACTGAAGTCCTGAGACGAAGCTTCATCAAGTTCATAGACTTTCGAGAAACAAATTTTGGTTTCTCCACCTTCAAGAATGTATCCGTACGTATAAATGCCCGTATAGACTTCACGCTCTTCGGGATAGTATTCCCATGGGCCATGAAAATCGCAAGCCACAAAATAAACAGACGAGAGAATCCAGACGAGAGAGGAAAGGAATCGCCTACAAAAAACATTATAGATTGCTTCGCCACTACCGTGACTCGCAATGACGCCTACATTCTTACATTCAAAAAAAACATTCATAACAAACCTTCTTGACTATTAACTACAAACTATTAACCAGCAACTAAAAGTAGTATTCATAATTCAGCATAATCGGTAAAAAGGGGAACTGAGTAATTTCTGTTTTCTTCGGAGGATTCTTGCGCGTATCGTAGAACGTAAAGAACATGTTGTCGTGATTCGTTAAGTTGATAATTGTCCAGCTAAAGTTCCATTTGCCTTCGCGACCCATATCAACCGCCTTCAAGTCAATTCTAAAGTAGTCTGTTTGGCGGCCCGCATTGCGGCTTCCCGGGAGTACTACGATATCGTCAGAATACCTTTGCGTCCCGATTTCCTGTTGCAGGTAATATCCTTTGTACTCACTAATCGGCATTCCCGATGAATACTTGAGCGCAAGTGACGAACGGAAATAGCGGCCTTTTTTCTTGTGACGCCACAAGGCATCGTCACCACCTTTCCAGTTAATGCCCAAATCCAACTTTAAAGCATACGGCTGATGCCAACTCGGGAAATACGGCTTAGAGCCATCATTCGCGCGAGCTACGCTAATACTTTGGCTCCAGTTGATTCCACCAAACCACCAACCATTATTTTTACGCAACGAAAGCTCATAACCGAATGAATAACCATCTGCCGTACCAAAATTATCCGCAAGCACAAGCTCTTCAGAAGACGACGAATTATCGCTAGTATCCTTTTTCATCGCAAACGTATTCAAGTTATTTTGCGTTTTATAATAAACGCCTGCGGTAAAATCATAACCTTCAAAGAGGTCGCGGTGGCTGTACTCCGCTGCCATTAGCCAAGAGGAAGCGGGTTTGATGTGTTTTCCATCCGTTGTTGTCGTCGCCGGGTAATAGAATTCGTTGAGTGTTTCCTGATCGGTATAGACAATTGAATTCATGTACTGCAAGTAATAACCGCCGTAAAGTTCCAACGATTTCGATTCATCAAGATTGATGGACAACGAGGCACGCGGTTCAACACCAAAATGTTTTGAAGCCGTCTGGTAATTGAAACGCAATCCATATTGCAACAGCAAATCTGGCGAAATTTTCCAGGCATCCTGCACATAGGCGACGTGATGGAACGCATTTTCAATATCAGCAACGCTAATTGAAGCCATTTTTTCTTGATAGCGTTCGTAATCGTATTCAAGTTCATAACCCAAAGTAAACGTATGATTGTCGATACCGCGATAGTTCAGCCACTGTTTACCCGCAAAGGTATAAAGCAGCATTTCAATCGACATGAGATCGCTCACCTTCATCGTCTGGTAGAATTTGCTATAGGCAAGCGTTGCATTGTAATCCCAGTTGCCATTGATGCGGTGGTAAATACCAAGCGGAATAGCGATGTTACCCCAGTCCATATAAAGCGGGTCAAATTCCAAGCGGTCCTTACCCATATAGAAACTGAGTTTCAAACGAGTATCTTCAGAGAAGTTGTACATAAACGTTCCCTGCAAGTCCGTGAATTCATAATCCAGATCCAAATCCAAGAGGCCAATGGCATTACACAAATCGAGAATGTAGCCAATGTAAGTTGTACGGCCTGCAAGCACCCAACGAGCTGGACCTTGATGGCCTTCTGTATGGAGCTGGGCTGCAAAAGTGCTTATCTTGATGCTTGACTTGCTAAGCCATTCATCTACAGAATCCTGACCGCCCGCACGACCATCCATCTTGAGCACAGAACTCAAGCGGTTGCCATACTGCGCCGGGAATCCGCTCTTGTAGAACTGCACATCGTCAATACCTTCGACAAGGAACGTGCTGAAAAGTCCAAAGAAATGCACCGGAGAATAGACGACCGCATTATCGAACAAGAACAAATTCTGGTCGGCAGCGCCACCGCGCACGTAAATCTTGGAACTGAAATCAGAACTGGCAACAACGCCTGGGAGTGCCTGGATGCTCTTAATGACATCGGCTTCGGCAAGTCCCGGCATGCGCTTGATGGACTTTGCGGAAACGACAGATTCACCCGGCTTGCGTTTGGGGCGGCGGCGCAACTGCACCACGACTTTTTTGAGCTCGGTCACTTTGGAATTTGTACCACCCGAAGCGAGAAGCTTTTCAACATCGACATCAGATGTGCTATCGGAGATTGCCGCGCCTTCGGCAGAGTCTACAGGCTCCTTCGACTCCGCTTGCGCTTCAACACGACCGTTCGAAATAGAATCTTCAATAGTGACGGCGTCGGGGCCAAGCGTTTTGCTGAATGAGCTATCGTTACCGAAATACAGGAGTTCATAACATTTTTCCTTTTCGGCACCAGAAGTATCCGAGTTCGTCACGCAAATGTTCCAAAGCGTATCGGCAGGGAGAACGACGCTAAAAGGCGTCCCCACGGTCGTCTGCAAAGCCTCGCCCGTTTCAAGAATTTCGACATTCAGCTTTTCGTGAGCTTCAAACGAGTCATCCTGAACAATTCCATTGAAGATAATACTTTCGTGGGCTGCGGCAAACGCAACCATCATCGACACAAAAACAACAATTTTCAACATAAAATTCATTACAATTCCTAAACCATTTCCCCAATGGAACACCTCAAGGTACAAAAAGTGTTACCACATAATAGAGAAATTTAAAAATTTATAGTAAACTCAAAATTTTTCATACAAAAGGAGATCCCCGAACAAGTCGGGGATGACAAGAGCATACAGGAGATGCCCGCTCGTCCCCGTCATCCCCGTCAAGCGAGGACAGGCGCGAGGACAGGTAGGCAGGCATGACAGGTTAATAGTACAACGTTTTTAGAATCGTCCGATGGTAAGGCCTGCGTAGAATCCCGGCCACCAGCGACCTTTATGGTCTTTGTAGCTCACGTCATCGTGATAATCGCCAAGCGGTTTGAGCAACAGCTTATTCAAATAGCCTTCGCTCGTCAAGTTCAGCGTCGCGCCGACTGAAAGGCCAAAGAACGGGAACAACTGATACACATAGCCCACTCTTCCGCGATGGTGGAATCCTGTCTTGAAATCGTCTCGTTCGTCAAAGTCAAATTTGTCATAAACGTTAAAGAACGTGTATTCTAATTCAAAGTGGCTTCCGTACTTTCCAAACTGGGTACCGATACCAACACCGTGTTCATAGAACTTTTCGAACTCCTTAAAGATATGCCCTTTCTTAAAGAATGCGGCCCATTCAATATTCGTGTAGAAATAAGCCGTACCCAAATGGACAGATCCGCCAAGCGCTCCCATTTCGTTGATGTAAGGGGTCACGCTCCACACGCCGTTTCCGACGATGTTGATGATACCGACCGGAGTCTTTTCGCAATGGGCACAGACGTTAACAATACCCCACTGACGGCCAGATTCCTTTGTCGCATAGTTGACAACACCGACTTGGAGCTTGTTGTTCTCGTGAGCGGCATTCACACCGGCAACCACCTGAATATCACTCTTCTTAGCCGCATTGACACCTGCAGAAACTTGGACATCCGTTTCTTTGGCAACGTTAACACCTGCAACGACTTGCAAATTCGAAGATTCCGCAGCATTCACACCAGCTGTGATCTGCATCTTGGTTGCCTTTGCATAGTTCACGCCAGCAGAAACTTGGAATCCTTTAAGCGTGTCTATCGCCAAGTTTACAACACCGATCTGAGCGCCAGAAGACTTGTCTTTAGTAAAGTTCACTGCCATACCAATCTGCGAACCCGAAAATGAGCCAGCATAGTTTACTGCACTAGAAATCTGCACACCTTCAAAATGCTTTCTCGCCACGTTGATAACCGTCGTCGCTTGCAAGCCATGCATTTCCTTTTTTGCGATATTTGCGATCAAGCTTACCTGCGTACCGAGCATATAATCGTTAGCATGAGTTGTGAGCAAGCCCAACTGCAATCCCTTACGAGGTTCCTTATCACGATTCACGAAATTAAAAGTGGTACGGAAGCGACCATGATGATCCAGGGAATCAAGCGAACATGCAATCGTATCTCCGCTGGAGCACATTCTATTGCCACCGATTTCACCGCGCAACACAGTCTGTTCGGTCATGACACTCTTGAAATTTTCAGCCGTAATCTTTTCACGCTTGCCGTTCACAAGCGCAACAGTTGCACCCATGTAATCAAGATCGTGCTGGAGATTCACCGTGTAATTGCCCGGCGGGAGCCCCAGACTCATGGCGCGTCCGCGCTTTTTGTTGAGTTCTGCAACGAGTTCACCATCGGCATCGCGGATGTACAAGCGACCAGAAACATTTTCATCGACATCAAGTCCAGCGCCAGTCGCACGCAAATCGGTCATCACCACGTCACCCGTACCCGCAAGATTCATGTCGCGGCTCGGATGCTGAGCGCCACCCAGCGTTGTTTCCGTTTTCTGGAGCGTTTCGTTAAATGCAAACTGGTACGCTTCCGAGAGCGTCACGCGGCCATCGCTACTCAAGTCGCCTGCGCCACGGAGCCCGCTCACAAGCGAGTGCGTAAAGAACGAGCCCTTGAGCTTATCGCTTTCCTGGCTAGATTCATCTTGCGTGCTGCTCGTGATAAACGCATAGCCCTTCATGTCGCTGCTCTGGTCGACCATAAAAGCAGGCACCGCCTTACCGCCCTTCACACGGGTAATTGCACCAGAACCGCAAGCATCAATCACTGCAATTTTCACATCGGCACTGAGGGCGTCAATGCGATTGCGCAAGTCTTTCCAGGCGTAAGTTTCTTCGCCCAAACGGAGACCCTTTTCGTCGGCGTGACCACTGTAATAGACGAGCACTTCGTCGCGGCCGTTAGACGCTTTATCCTGCAAAATTTTTGCATCGAGATTTGCAAATTCCTTTTGCAAGGCGACAACAGACGGTTCCTTCACGAGAATCACGTTCTGCGGAAGCACGCCACCCATTTCCTTAAGCACTTTGGCAAACGAACGGGCATCACTTTCCGCATAGCGAAGCATCGGACGGCCAGCACCACCGTTATTGGCACTCACAGCCACAACATAGCGATTGATACGGCCCGATTCTGTTGCAGCATTGGCATTGGAAGCCAACAAGAGCAACACAAAAAGCAATGCAAAAGACAAACCAGACAACACCCCAAAAGTCTTATTCGATATCATAAACATTATTTACCCACCTTCTTGAGAGTAAAACCAATCACCTTCACATCACTTCTCTTAAGCAACTTATCGACATCATTTTCTTCAACCGCAAATTCCTTGGGAGATGTTACAAAGAAGAACTTTTCAAAGTACGGAGCATCATCAAGCTTGTACGCAAACGGGAGCGAATTCATCTTGCCAGGCGCAAGTTCAATCGCCTTCACGCCATTGCCCATGTGGAGAGTCAGAGCGCCATTGCCATCCATGCTAAAAAGGAGTCCAAAGCATTTCTCGGGGACGGCATAGCGCAACTGGATTTCATCACCTTCGCCGACAGAATCAAGATCGTTCAGCTGGACAATTCCGGCCGAAGTCTTTTTCCAGACTTCCATGCGGGCGTCGAGTCCCTTGATTCGCGTATCGGATTCATTTTCAGCAAGCGCAACCTGCGTATTTTGCGAGCCATTGACAGAGGCGACATCGCTACCCACGCGTTCGTTCATCACGGAAGTTTCGCTTTGGGCAAAGAACGCCACCAATGCAACCGCAAAAACGAACATCGCCGCAGCCGCAAATTTCACAAGCGTAAAGCGCGCCGCATTTTTTACAACATTTTTCGCGGCAGTCCCGGCGGCACCCGTTCCAAGATTTGCGCGACCTTCCTCAGCAGCATCCGTTCCAAGATTCGCGGCAAGTGTTTCAAACGGCAACTTGTTTAAAATTGCCTTGTTATCTTCACGGAGCATTTTGACACGACTTGCAAACATCGCATCATTCGCTTCAAGCTCGCGAAGCTTATTCATTTCTTCTTCCGGCAAGTCGCCAGTCAGGAATCGTTCTAATTTCCAATCGGGAATCATCACTGAACCTCCAGAGTTTTAACTTTGGCCTGTAACCCGCGCAAACGTTTGCGCACACCGCTTACCGAGAGCCCCACTTCACGGGCAGTCTCTTCGAGCGTCATTCCATCGACAAAATGGAGGACTGCCATTGTGCGGCTAGATTCGGGTTCTTTCGAAAAGAGCTTTGCCAGCACATTTTTCGTTTCGTAATCGTCATGCTCGTCTTCGGCACAGGCGATGCTCAAAAGCAGGCTAGAAGAATCTACGTCAAGTCCACGACGGCGCTTGTCACGAATGCGGTTGAGGCAAAGTCTCGTTGCCGTATTCCACAAAAGGCTGCTCGGCGATTCCATATCCAGGCGTTCCGATGCAGAGTAAATCCGCAAAAAAACGTCTTGCATGAGATCGCAAGCTTCAGCGTCATCGCGAAGGAGTTGCAGGCAGCGCCTATAGACCATAGGCGCGTACTTCTCGTAAATCTTTGCAAATCCTGCTTTTTTTAAGGGTTCTAGGCTTTTCACGTTTATGTAACACCGGAGGTATTCAAAAGTGTTACCATAAAATTTAAAAAAAATTTAAGCCTAATCTGTCATTCCCGCCTCCGAGCGGGAATCTCCTTTTTTTCAAGCCCAAGAGGGCGATGCCCGATTAAATCGGGCATGACAAAACAGCGCTAAATCGTGTCTGAACTGCGCAAAGTTTGCATGGAACGGCGGAAAATTTCCTTGCCAGAGCCAATTTCAAAGAAATACTTGAAAATTCCAAGATCGACCTTGCTAAAAAAGCCCAAACGCTTCTCCGCAAAAACACGACCGCTCTCGTCAACGGTAAATTTAGCCTTGAACTGGTTCAAAGCCGACGGTGCAAGCATCACGCAGTCAATTCCCTTCTTGAACCAATCCGGAGATTGATCGTAACCCGGCGCAATTCGCGTCACAGGCTTCATCGGGTGCTGCACGCCCTGCGTCTCGCCATTGCCAATCGCAATCACAAGCTCCAGCTTTTCGCCATCGTCAATTTCAATCGTCGGTGTTCTTTTGAACGTAAGCCCAACCACGCAAGTATTGAGCCCAATCATCTGCGCCAAAAGCACGATATCCGCCGTCGCATACCCCACGCGTTCATCAAGTGAAGCTTCGCACCCCGCCACAGACTTTTGCCCTGCTATAGCAATGTAATTCGTTACATTCCGAAACGATCCGTAATGCGCCAGGCGCCCGCTAAACGCCACATCATCATTTAGAACAAGCTGCATGTGGAGCGCAAAATTTTCATTCAACAGCCTAATCCGCGATTGCAATTCCTCGACCTGTTCCTTGGTCAAAGGCGTCGGAGTGTACCTGCGCACAGAATGGCGTGCCAAAATCGCTTCTTCAATAGTCATAAATTCTCCTTCTCAAAAGCTCCCCAATCATTTCTGTTCTAAACTACAATTTTATAGCTCAATTGTCTCGTCATCGCTCTTGATAAAATCAATTAAGCGCTCCAACGTGAGGGCGGCCCCCATATTCCCCGCATCGGCAACACCTTCTACACGCAAGGAGCACTCCCAGACAATCGCCACGCGATACCCCAAGAGCGAAAGTTCATGCTGCGTTTTAATGTCGCGCACAATGTTGCGGTCGAACTTGTCGTTCCAAAATGCAGAATTCGACTTCGGACGGCTCGTGAGCTTGCAACCGTGCTGGTGCCAGAAACACCCGTTCACAAAAATCGCGACCCCATACCTTTGTACGAAAATATCCGGCGTCCCCGGCAAATCCCGACGGTGAAGCCGATAGCGGAACCCAGCCTCAAAAAGCGCCTTGCGCACAATCATCTCGGGCTTTGTATCCTCCGAATGGACCGCCTGCATCATCTGCGAGCGGGTCATCGGCTTGCGAGCCCTGCGCCTTTTAGCCACCCTTTTCTTGGCACTCGATTTTTTTGAAACTTTATCCACTATCGTGTTCCCAATTACATTAAAAAAGATAAATTTAATTGCAGAATAAAATCGCAAATTATTTTGATTTTTTAATTGCAGGCACAAAATGAAAGTCCAAGACCGCTTTTTAAAATACGTGAGCTTCACCACCACCTCCGACGAAGAGAGCGAAAGTTGCCCGAGCACCAAGCAGCAACTCGAACTCGCCAAATTCTTGACCGAGGAACTGGAACAAATTGGACTTTCACAAGTGAAGATGGACGAGAACGGCTACGTCTACGGGCTTCTACCCGCCACCGAAGGCCGCGAAAGCGACACGCCTATTGGATTCATTAGCCACATGGACACGTCACCGGACTTTTCGGGCGTGAATCCAAAACCGCAAATCATCGAAAATTACGATGGCGAAGATGTTCCGCTCAAAGGCTCGGGAGCTGTGCTCAAGGTCGAAGACTTCCCCACGCTCAAATGGCTCAAGGGCCGCACACTCATCACGACTGACGGCACAACGCTCCTCGGCGCCGACGACAAGGCTGGCATTGCCGAAATCGTGACCGCCATGGAAGAGCTCATCGAAATCGACCGCCACGCCGAAAGCCGCGGCTACGAGAACCTATCCGGCCACGGCGACATCTGGGTCTGCTTCACTCCAGACGAAGAAATCGGACGCGGCGCCGACCGCTTGGACTTAAGCTATTTCACGGCTAAATACGCCTACACCGTCGACGGCGGTTACGAAGGCGACATCGCTTACGAGAACTTCAACGCCGCAAGTGCCACCTTCAAGATTCACGGCAAGGGCGTGCATCCCGGCGAAGCCAAGGGCATCATGAAAAACGCAAGCCTCATGGCCGCCGAAATTGCGATGGCGCTCCCCGAAAACGAAACACCCGCCACCACCGAAGGCCGCGAAGGATTCTACCACCTGACCGACATGCAAGGCGACGTGACCGAAGCCACCCTCAGCTACATCGTCCGCGACCACGACCAGACGCGATTTGAAGAACGCCAGGAATTCCTACGCGAAATCGCCAAAAAGTTTAACGAAAAATTCGGCGAAGGCTCTATCGAGCTCGAGCTCAAGCATTCCTACAGCAACATGCTGCAGATCATCGAAAAAACGCCCGAAGTCCTTGAACGCGCCCGCACAGCCATCGCCGCCGAAAACATCACACCAGTAAGCGACCCTGTGCGCGGCGGCACCGACGGCGCCAAACTCAGCTTTATGGGACTCCCCTGCCCGAATCTCGGCACGGGCGGCTACGGCTACCACGGTCCCTTCGAACACGTGACCGTCGAAGGCATGGAAACAGTCGTCCGCATCATCAAGAGAATCGCCACCAGCAGGGGTTAAAAGCCCCGAAATCATTCCAATTTGAAATAATTAGCCGTTTGAAATCCTTGTAATATTATTATAGATTTCCCCGATGGAGGGAAGAATGCTACAAGGTTTACTTTCTTTTGAACTATTGGGACTCTCGGGGAATGCGTGGTTTACAATTGCTGTAATCCTCGCGCTTTTTGCGTCCATGATGTTTTCAAAATTGCGCACCGACCTCATCTTTGTCGCCGCCATGTCCGCTTTATTCATAAGCGGAGTCCTTGATGTCAAGGGTGCTTTTGGTGGATTCTGCGCACCGTCCGTCCTCGTTATCGGCGTCCTTTTCGCAGTCATTGCAGGCCTCAACCAGACAGGCGTTTTAAACTGGATTGTCAAGCACCTCATGGGTACGCCCAAAACTCTTACAGGCGCCATTACACGACTCATGCTCCCCGTTGCCCTTTTGAGTTCCCTCCTCACCAACACGACCATCGTTGCCTTGTTCATCAACATCGTCAAAATCTGGTCCAAAAAGCTCGGCATTTCGCCGTCCAAGCTATTGATCCCGCTCAGTTACGCATCTGGAATGGGCGGCATCTGCACTTTGATCGGAACTCCGCCAAACCTCATTATTTCAGGGCTCTACACCGATGCGACCGGCATCCATCTCGGGATTTTCACGACAACGATTTGCGGGCTATTCTGCCTTGCTGTTGGCATTTTGTCCGTCATTGCCATGCAAAAGCTCCTCCCCGAACGCAAGTCCCCGTTAAGTGGAGTTGGCGATGATGAAATGACACTCGAACTCAGCGTCCCCTCAAAGCACAACTTCATCGGCATGACTTTGCAAGAAATCTACGACAGCAATCCGCGCGGTTTCGAAAAAGACAAGAACGCGATTCTCGCCATCCGCCGTTTCGATAACGAAGTCGAAGTCGCCACACCCAATTCCATCATCATGGGCGCAGACCACATCATCGTATCGGGCAAGGTAAAGCAGCTTCAGTGGATTTGCAACAACCTCAATTTGAAAAACGAACACTTGGAAGGCGTTATCGAAAACGAAGCCATTGGGAAAAAGTTCGGGAAGAAAACCGTTATTTCCGCAGCCATCATGATTGCCATGGTGCTCCTTTCGGCATTTAACATAATGCCGTTACTTTCGTCTTGCTTACTCGCTGCCGCAGCCATGATTCTTTTCCGTTGTTGCACAAGCACCCAGGCGATGAATTCCATCAATTGGGAAATCATCATTGTTTTTGCAGGAAGCATTTGCCTTGGCAAAGCGCTTGAAATCACAGGAGTCGCCTCAAAAATCGCAAACAGCATTTTGAGCGTGAGCGGAAGCAACCCCTACATTACACTTGCCATCATGTGCGTTGTCGCAACCTTCATCACCGAATTCATCAGCAACACGGCAGCCGCAGCATTGTTCTGCCCCATTGCATTGAGCGCCGCGAGCGCCCTTGGCGTGAACCAGCTCACATTCTGTATCGCACTCATGATTGCCGCAAGCAGTAGCTTTGCTACCCCGATTGGCTCCCCCACCCACATGCTCGTTTACGGCCCGGGCGGTTACCATTTTACAGATTTTGTCAAAATAGGCATTCCAATGAATTTTATCATCCTAGCCGCAAATATATTTATAACAACTTTGATTTTTCCCTTTTAATAATATAAGTTAAAGTTATCAGTTTCATCAAAAAAGATTATACATTTAACATACGGAGGTTACTATGCATATTTCATTCATCATATTCAATATCTTTGTTCTCATTGTCATCGTCGTCGCTGCATACGCACTAGGGCGTAGAATCAGCAAAGAAACAAAGCAGAACGCACCCGAAGCCTTGAACAACACGCCTTACGACGACTGCATCAAGGAAAACGAAGCCAAGTTCAAATACGGGACTTTCACGGACGCCCGCGATGGAGAAACATACCGCACCATTCAAATCGGAAACCAAGTTTGGATGGCAGAAAACCTGCGTTTCAAGACCGAAGGCAGCTACGCTCCGAACAACGATGAATCGAACGTTGCAAAGTTCGGTCGTTTGTACACATGGACAAAGGCTTTGGACATTCCTGATGAATACGTTGAACAATCTCCGGCAAAAGACATCGAGATGTACAACAAAATCAAGGACAAGAACTACAAGGGCATTGCCCCAGAAGGTTGGCATATTCCGAGCAACAAGGAATGGGAACAGCTCCTCAGCAATCTTGACGCCAAGTCCGATGGTGGTGAGTTGCGCGGCAAATTCATGTGGAAGAACAAAGGCAAGGATACGTTCGGATTCTTTGCGCTCCCAGCGGGTTACCGCTTTGACAACGGCAACTTCTGCCATTTCAGCCGACGCGCCCGTTTCTGGAGCAAGGATGAATACGGCAAGGCTAATGCATTCCGCCTGAGCATTACCAACAATTCCGTTGATATCGAAGGCGTGTACAGATCCGACGCTCTCTCGATCCGCTGCGTGAAAAACGTGTAATTGACGGCGAAGCCTATACAAAAGTCCCTCGCGAGTATTCGCGAGGGCTTTTTTGTGTTTTTGTAAGTGCGTTTCCGTTCCGAGGAGGGGTGTTAGTTGGATGAATCGTTGCCGTGAACGTAACTTACAAAAGCAAAGCGTTTGCTGTCGGGAGCCCAGGAATTGACATTGATAGTTCCTTGACCGCCGAAGAGTTTAAGAATCGTTTGCGGTGCAGACCAAGAATCTGCAGGGAGTGCGCGGCGCATCAAGCGGAGTTCCACATTCTTGTTGGGGACATGTTCGCCCGGACGCACATCCGTTTCCGTGTATGCCACCATCACAACCTTTTGACGGTCCGGCGAAATATGCGGGAACCAAGTATTCCAATGCAAGTCATGCGTCATCTGCGTTTGTTCAGAGCCATCCGCCTTCATGCAGAAAGCTTGCATACGCCCAGAGCGCTCAGAATTAAACCAGATATATTCGCCATTGCAATCATATTCAGGACCGTCATTCAGTCCAAATGCAGTTGTGAGGCGAGTTTCGTCGCCACCCGCTGCTGGGATTGTGTAAATATCATACGAGCCGTTGCGTTCGGCACAGTACGCAAGCGTTTTTCCGTCCGGCGTAATGCCATGCAAGTAGCTTGGCGCAAGGGGCGTCACCAATCGCGGTTCACGGCCATCAAAATAAATCTTGTAAATGCGGGAAAGGCCGTCTTCTTTGGTGTGGTGGCTCACGTAAACGCCGCTGCCATCTGGGTCAAGAACGTGGTCGTTATTGCAGTTGTCCACATAATGACTTTCGATTTTTGCCACCTCGCCAGTTGCAAGCGTGTACTTGAAAATGCGACCGTTGCTATTGTACGTGAGGAACGTTCCGTCAGCGCTCCAGTTCGGCGCTTCAATCACGCAGTCGAATTCCTTGAGAACTTTTGATTCGCCAGTTTCGATATCGAACACTTGCAAAATAGACTTGTCGCCGTTACGATTCCACGTTTCATCTGGAGAAATTTCAAACGTGTAACTCACGCCAAACTGCTCGCGAATCTTGTCCATGAGCGTCATGAATTCCATCGTTTTGGCATGAGTCATTTCCGGGTGCTCCCAAATAATTTGTTTTGAAAGCAAGCGAGGAGCCGGGCCGTCGCAAATTTCGTGCCGGAACCGTGCGGGATTTTCAATCGCTTCCTTGCAAGCGAGAACTTCGTATTCGTAACAGTTGCAAAGACGCGGAGGCTCAACAATTTCAACGACATTTCCGGCATCATCAAGCAATTCCAGTTTCACCATATCATTCAAGTTCTGCACACGGATTTGTCCAGCCGTTCCGTAAATCACGCCCTCGTTATGCGTCGGCGAGACCATTGATGTCTTAAGATATGCTTTTTGGCCGTTTTCATACGTGAGATTTATCCAGTCGCTCGCATCCACGCCCGTCTTGAACTTGACGCATTTGCAATCCATCGACGTGATTTCGTTACGGACAAGCTTTTCATCAACATCAACACGTTCACCGAGGAACAAGTCTGCAAACGTAAGGCTATAAATGCCGATATCCAAAAGAGCTCCGCCCGCAAGCGCCGGGTCATGCATACGGTCACGATCGCTAAGTTTCATCGAAAAATCAGCTTCAACCGATTCAACATTTCCAATGCGACCGTCGCGAATCCAGCTACGAATCGTCTCTAGCGCAGGCAAGAATCGAGTCCACATCGCTTCGCACAAAAAGACGCCCTTATCATGCGCGAGCGAAATCACTTCTGCCGCAAGTTTTGCATTCGCCGTAAAAGCCTTTTCGACAAGAATATTTCGGCCATGTTCAATACAAAGTTTTGCAAATACATGATGATGCGAATGCGGCGTTGCAATATAAATCAAATCGATTGCAGAATCCGCAACAAGTTCCTCGTAACTGCCATACGCTTTTCCAAAGCCATATTCCTTGGCAAAAGCAGTCGCCTTTTCCAAATCGCGGGATGCCACGGCGTAGCATTCCACGCCCATTCCCTGATTTTCCAAAGTCTTAACAGCGGCAGCCATCTTTGTCGCAATATGACCGCACCCAAGAATCGCAAACTTCAAATTTTTCATACCATAAATATAAATCGCCTGCGCCCGAAACCGCCAAAAAATTTTGCACCCCCTGTTTACCGCTGTAGCCGAATAAAATCAAACCCGTTTTTCAGTTGCCGCCCACATTCAAGTCTGTCATGCCCGCCACCGCGCGGGCATCACCCTCACCGTCAAACGCTCCAGAATTTGATATATTTCTCACCATGAAGCAGATTGAAACAGTTGCAGTTGTGGGTCTCGGGGCTGTCGGCGCCGTTGTGGCAGAACAGCTCTTGAGCGTTCTCGGGAACAAGCTTTATTGCGTGATGGACGCCGAACGCAAGGCGCGATACCAAGCAAGCGGAATCGTCATCAACGGGAAAAAGGCGGACTTCAACTTTGTCACGCCGGACGAAGTCCCGGTCGTTGACCTTGTGATTTTTGCGACCAAGAATTTGCAATTCAACGAAGCGCTAGCAGAAGCGAAAAATGCAGTCGGACCGAACACCGCTTTACTTTCACTTTTGAACGGAGTCCATTCCGAAACAGAAATCGAGCGCGTTTACGGTACTGAAAAGACGTTGTACGGATTCATCGTCAATTTGCAGTCCATCAACAAGCATGGAAATATCGATTGTGCGGGTCGAGGCATCATCCTCTTTGGCGAAAAAGACAACCACCGTTCCGAACGTATCGAAGCCATCCACCAGCTTTTTGAAACAGCACACATCGTGCACAAGATTCCAGAGAACATCCGCTTAGAAATGTGGAAAAAACTCTTGATGAACACGGTGTTCAATTCAATCGGAGCCATTTGCCGTTCGACATTTGCGGGTTTCAATTTCCCGGTGATGCAATCGCTTGTGCGTAAAATTGGGAACGAAGTCATTCAAGTAGCAAACGCCGAAGGCTTTGCACTCACAAACGACGACCTAGAAGAAAACTTGCGCCTCACATGCAACTACACGCCGCTCGGCAAGTGTTCCATGCTGCAGGATATCGAGGCCGGACGCAAAACGGAGAACGCGTATTTCTGCGGAACCATCACTAAGCTCGGGAAGGCTCACGGGATTCCGACACCCTACTGCGAATTCTTAGGCGAACTCCTCGAAGGGACCGAGCTCGCGCGAGAATTGCAAAACAAGAAATAATGGATCCCCTCCCTAACGGTCGAGGATGACATTAAGAAAGATGTTTCACAACTTCCACATCAGCAGGGAGCCAGCTGACGGTGTTTAAGTTTGTGCGGTCAAGCCATTTGGCGTCTTCGTGTTCCAAGAGTTTCGGCTTGCAGCCTGCAGCGAGCGAGCAATAAAAGCAATGCATCGTCAGGTGGAATTTCGGATAATCGTATTCCACCGTGCAAATTTTTTCGCCAACATTTACTTCAATGGCGAGTTCTTCCTGAAGTTCGCGAACGAGCGCCTGTTCCGGAGTTTCACCCGGTTCCATCTTGCCGCCCGGAAATTCCCAGCCATCTTTTTGGTCGCCATACCCACGCTGCGTGGCAAAAATGCGCCCGCCATCCGTGATAACACCCGCGACAACTTCTATCGATTTCATGGTGTAAAATGTAGAAAAAGCAATGTCCACAGCGTCATTCTGAGCCATTTATGGCGAAGAATCCAGTAAAAAATTTAAACGCTATCTAGACTTAACTGGATCTCTCGCTACGCTCGGGATGACGAAAATGCAGGTTTTCTTTGCAGTCAGGATGACATTCCATTTGCAAAAAATCACATAAAAACCCCAATATAACTTACTTTTTTCCGCCAACTATTGACTTTTCAAATTAAATTTTATAAAATTTAATTGTGTAAAGCAAAACAGTGTATATGGAGAAAAAATATGACAATCTACGACTTCACACTTACCGATGGTAAAGGCAACGAAGTTCCGCTCTCAAAATTCAAGGGCGAAGTCATGCTCATCGTGAACACGGCAACCGGTTGCGGATTCACCCCGCACTACAAGCCGATCGAAAAGATGTACACAGACTTCCACGACAAGGGCTTCGAAGTCATCGACATTCCGTGCAACCAGTTCATGAACCAGACCCCAGGCTCTGACGAAGAAATCCATGAATTCTGCACGCTCAAGTACGGCACCACCTTTCCGCAGATGAAAAAGTCTGACGTGAACGGACCCAACGAGCTCCCGCTTTACACCTACCTGAAATCCAAAATGGGCTTTGAAGGTTTTGGATTCGGCGTCAAGGCGGCAGCAATGGCCATGCTTCTGAAGAAGATCGACAAGGATTACAAGAACAATCCTGATATCAAGTGGAACTTCACAAAGTTCGTCATCGACCGCGCAGGCAACGTTGTCGCCCGTTTTGAACCCACTGCCAAAATGGAGGACGTACGTTCTTGCGTTGAAAAGCTACTTTAGGAGGTGCAATGATTTGTCCTCAACTAAAACTTGAAAATCAACTATGCTTTCCGTTGTATGCAGTATCCAAGGAAATCACGCGCCGTTACGCGCCATTCTTGGAACCGCTCGACCTCACCTACACGCAGTACATCGTGATGCTCGTGCTGTGGGAAGAGAAAAAGTGCAACGTCACCGAGCTCGGCCAAAAGCTCTACCTCGATTCGGGAACGCTCACACCGCTCCTGAAAAAACTCGAGAGCAAAGGCTACATCACGCGCACCCGCGAAGCAAGTGATGAGCGTTGCCTTTCAGTAAGCCTTACTGATGAAGGTGAAAAATTGCAACTAAAAGCCGCGAACGTTCCTAAGTCCATGGCAAGTTGCGTAAATTTGTCAGAAGACGAAGCCAAGTCGCTTTACTGCACGCTTTACAAAATCTTGGAAAGCCTTAGGAAAGACGCATGATAAAAATCTTGTTCGTATGTCACGGGAACATTTGCCGTAGCCCGATGGCAGAATTTGTAATGAAAAAGTTGGTACGCGACATTAGTTCGTCCGCAAAACAAGTCACGACGAACACAGCGTTAACCGCCGCAGACTTCGAGATAGCATCTGCAGCGACAAGCACTGAAGAAATCGGAAATCCGGTGTACCCGCCCGCAAGGCGCATGCTCGCCAGTCACGGCATCGACTGTAGCGGAAAAACGGCCCGACAAATGACCGTCGCCGACTACAATCATTACGACTACATCGTGCTCATGGATCAAAATAACCTGCGGAATCTCCGTTGGATTTTACCCCGTGACATTTACGAACGAGAACTTGCGCAATACAAAGATGCGCGCGATTCACGAGTCGGCAAAGTTTCGCTTCTCATGGATTGGGCGGGCAAAAACCGCGACGTTGCAGACCCCTGGTACACAGGCGATTTCGAAGCCACCTGGCAAGACGTCAACGAAGGCTGTACCGCCTTGCTACAGCACATTTTGAAAAATTCATAGACTCCTCATAGACTCCTACAAAGAAGCCGGCTCCATAAGGAACCGGCTTTTTGGCGCAAGTTTTAAACAAACTTTAGCGAATAAAGTTTTTAACCTATTTCACCGAAATTCGCAACATTTTTCCGCCCGTTTGAGGCTTTGCAATGTAGGTTCCAGGGCGCTTCACCGTAGCTGAAATTTTTGAGCGCAAACTTTCGGAGCCGAACGCCTTCAATTTTGCAACAAGGCGACCTTGCATATCGAACACATCATAACTAGCCTCATGCGGAACAGCGTGCAGCATAGGCTTTCCAATCGCAATCGTCTTTTCGCTTTCAAAGTTCAGCCAGTCAATATTGACGTAGTTTCCGACAATTTCAAGCTTGAGCACATGTTCGCCCGCAGAAAGACTCACCTTCCCGGCATCGACCGTCGAATAAGTTTCCCAGTCCGCGCCTTGCGGGAACGCGACATTGTCCAAGGCGACCTTGCCATCGACATACAGCTTCATGCCCGTATTTTCCGAAGAAGTCGCATAGCGGACTGAAACCGCATAATCTTCTTTTTCAGCAACTTTCACAGTGTACTCAAGCCATTCGCCCTCTTGCGTGTAACCAACGGCATAGCCATCGCCGGCCTTCACGATATCAACAGCGTCTTCGCGATATTCACCACCTTTGTTATCATCATCCAAATCAAGATAAGCCTTGCCCGAACCGCCTACATCGTAATTTTCGACTTCGACTTTACCAGGAATCTCCATAGCCGTATCCTTGTAAGGGGCTTGCGGAATAATCGGCGTGATATACACACGATAGCCATACTTTGTATTCGTGATATTTACAGGCACCGTAATCTTTCCGCCACTTACATCGTAATCCTTATTTGATACAGTCGTGGTCGAAGGCACTGCCTTGTCCTTATTTTCCCATACAACATATTCTACAGAGACATTTACCAGACTGCCAAATTCTGCAGGGATGCCCGAAATATTCACATTCACATCGCCCTTGGTGTTGCCGCCAAGCACGATACTTGCAAAGCCCTTCTTCTTGTCGAGAGCGGCAAAACCGTCCACGCCATCGCTCTTGTCGTTCGGCGGGATCACTTTAGCCATGTAGCCGCTCATGTCGCCATACCACTTATAAAGCCACCAGCCGCCGCCACGTTCATTGTCCTTGGTGAGCAAACTTCCCAAGCGACCCGGAAGCGGTACAAACCACCAGGAAATCATTGCACTTTCGACGCCGTGACGTTCAAACTTTGCAATAAACGGAACCGAAAGCCCCGGGCAACCTTCTTCGGAATGCTCCGTCGAAGAATATTCATTAATGCTGAGCGGACGCGGAGTCACGTTATACTTTTTTTCAAGCGCGCGGTAGGTTTCGACAGCTCCAACAAAGCCACCACTCCCCCACTGGTGCCAGCTCACGACATCGGGCAAGCAGTTATTCTGTGCACAATACTTGATAAACGCTTCCATTTGCGAAGCGTGGTAGAAAGAGTACGAAGGGCCGATAATCTTTGCACCAGGGTCCATCTGCCGAATCAAATCGTAAGTCTGTTTCCAGAGACCGGAATTGAAGTCAATATTCGATTTCCAAGTGTCATTCGGCTCGTTCCAGATTTCGTAACCGTCAAAATTCTTGTTGTTTGATTTAAGCTTGTCGTTGATGACCGATTTTACTTCATTTTTCCAGTGGTCCATATTCTGGAACTTGTACGGCCATCCCGGCAAAACGTCAGCAAGGCGAATCTGAATTTTCGCACCAATGCTTTCGACACGGGGAGCCACAAGGAAAGCCCCACCAATCGGCTGTTGGCGACCGTTACCGCTGCGCGCCGGAGAAAGGAACACGTTCGGCTTGAGCGGGGCGACATCACGCTCGATATTGCTCGGAAGACTCTCAGTAAGGCCATAAAGCGAGCCCGTCGCCACATGCGTCACCGGCTTGATGCTATCGCCAAGACTTACACCCAGATTCACCGCGGCCTGAGAAGCAGAAACCGCCAAAAATAAAAAGAGAAATTTGTTTTTCATACCACATCCTTTTTACCACAATAAAAAATACCCCCATAAAGGGGGCATTTTACAGCAATTTGAGCGTTTTTATTGTCGGATTGACAAAACTACTTGCAAGTAAATCCCTGCAACTCAAGCCCAGCGCGCATTTCGCCGTAAGTCGAAGTGCGCTTCATGTCCATCGCCTTCATAAACCGGCAATCGTTGTCAATATGCATCTGGAAACCCGTCATCGTCGGGACCACCTCGCCCTTGCCACTCGCGCGGATATGTTCCATCATCTGGTCGCGCCTGTCGAACTGCTCCGGTGGCACAAACACATCCGTCACGATATCAACATTCTCAATTTCTGAATCGCCGAACACAAACGAAATCGTCACAAGATTCTTGAGTCCATTGAACTGGCCATCCACCTTGCAGACAAGATTCTTGTGCGCATTCTTCTTTTTCGATTTGTTCTTCGTCTTTTGCGCAGCACTTGGCTTTGGGGTGTAATCCAACGCGCTCAGAAGCTCCAGTTCCTTGACGACGCCCACGCGCTGGTTTATAATGCGACCGTCCTTGATGAAAAAGAACGTCGGAAACGCCCGAATCGGGAGCGTATTCTTGATTTTCTCGATATTCGGTTCGTCAATCCCGATAGACGCAATCTTGATATCGCTGTAATTTTTTGCAATACCGATAAGCGTCGGAATCATGACAAGGCACGGCGGGCAGCTCGTTGATGAGACTTCCAGAATCACAGGCTTCTTGGAATGCAGAATTTCCTTTTCGAAATTGTCATCGTTGATTTTAACGATTTTAATATCTTCGGACGCCCCCGCCGCAAGAACCGCAGACACAACAAAGATAGCGACCTTCATCGCCAAATTTCTTCTTAAGCCGATCATTTTCGTTTCCTTAGTTTTATCGACAAGATACAAAAAAGCCGACCCTGCGGCCGACTTTTCCATCCATTCTAAGGATTTAGATTACTTTGCGCAACCCGTGCCGAGAGTCCCCATCATCACACTCACACACTGGGCTTCTATCGCAGCCGCTTCTGCACTGCCTGCCGGATATTCAAGGCATTCGCCAAAGACACCCGGGACATCGCAAGAAACCATCGCGCCCGTTGCCGGAGTATCAGTAGTGGGCGTGCCTGTAGCAGGCGTATCAGTTGCAGGAGGATTCGTGGCCGGAGCAGCATTTTCGCAACCCGCCACAGGATTGCCCAAAGTCTGCATATCCCACTGAGCGCCATTGCATTGAGCCAATTCAGAATAACCCGTGACAGCGACAGTTGCGCACTTGTTCACAGTCTGGGAACAAGTGTAGTTGTTATCCAGATCAAAGAACTTATCAACACTCGCCGGGAGCGTATCCTGTTTTGGACCGGCCGCCGGAGCGTTTGGCGAACTATCGTCACTACAGGCAACAAACGAAGCCATAGCAAAGGCAGCAATAGGAAGAATCAGTTTTCTCATAATGTGTACTCCTTAAAATAATTGGTAGGGATAAACTACAAAAAATACGAACAAAAAACAACAGATAAAGTGTAGGAATTTTATTTAGATGTTTCAAAACAGTTCTATTTATTGTTTGAAAAAAATTTCTGTAGCATTTTTTGTAGAAAATTCGGCACAATAAAAAAATTACTTATTAAACTAAACCCATTCACTTCAAAACACAACCACATAGTGGTTTGCTTATCCAATCAATTCTGCATTCTTGCACTTTATCAAACTGATATATTTACAAATGGAAGAAAGTTATACGATTCAGTCCAAGTCCGCATTCACCAAAAGATCTCTCACGAGTTTTATCGAAGAATCAATTCCATCGATTCCAAAAGGCAATCCACATAAAAAGACTTTGTTGCTTATTCCACATAACTGTTCAGTATATTGTATTTTGCGAATTCGGGCATCATTGGAAGGATAAAATAGAACCCCTGTTTTGTCCTTTTCAGGAGAAAAAGAACAGTATGCCAAAATTTGGTGTAAATCTGATCGGTGCGATTCCTTCAATACATCGGATTTTGTGTGGAATGCATAATTGTGCGCCTTGTACTTGGCGTCAGCCATAATAATCTTGTCATTCATTTTGATCAACAAGTCAGGTTCTAGATATCTTAACCCCCATTGAGGCATATTTCCTCGTCCTCGAATTCGGCTGTTCGCTTTTACCGATGCATTTCGCCCCTTTGCAGCCATCGTAGTGATATATTGCACATATCGCTCAAATAATTGAGCCATATCCATACGCCAAGCCGACACGCTGGAAGTAAAGGTGTTTTGTAACAGTATATTGGCCTGCTGCTTAACCTCCTTTATATAGAAAGGATCGCTTGCACGGATGGCTATATAATTCGTTTGTTGCGGCGTAATGGATGCAGTCTTTCTTTTTAAAGAATCCATTTGATCTAAAAATTTATAGCGAATAGATCCAGGAACATGTGGCTGTAGAATGATGGAGCATGCTTTTTCAAATACATACTTTAGTTCTTGCCATTCGCGGTGGTTTTTAGACAAGATACTATCAGATGATGTATAGTGCAACGCCTTCCGTGGGTCGGATGAAGTTAACGCATATTTAGACCAATTTGTATTTGATTTGGGGAAACAATGCTCCGCTTGGACAACTTCGAATTTCACCCAATTTACCTTACAGCTCCGCTCAAATACGTCTATGTATTTGGCTGCTTCATAATACATAGGAGGCCGCAATAAAAGTGGCTGAGTCAGTTTTGCACCATCTATAAATTCTGGCGAAATAGAATAGTTTAATTTGCTTAGTAACTGTGTTAGGTTTGAGTATATATTGTTCGAACTGTCGAATCTTGGTGTAACTTGGAAATCCTTATGCGCAATACCGTCGTAAGGCATCCTTACAGGAACTGAGCCAATGAAGTTGGAAGATCGAAATTTTAAGGAGAGGCCGGATCCCGTTCCACTTAGTTCTATTTCAATACCAAGAAAACGAAACACTATTTTATTCAAAAGAATGAATCTTTGTACAGCACTTTCCAGGTGTCGTTTATCGCATCTTTTGTCAAAAAGCTTTTCGTATATATCTATAGCTTTTATTGGCTTTGATTCCGATAAACATTCCATTTGATGAAAGATCTTTTCCTCCATCAATTGAACATCTCCACATTGGCGTATTCACGGAAAAAACGAATAAAATCATCTTTTGCTCGGGGCAGCATGCCGTCCATAAGATACTCTTTTATAAGTGGCATCACCTCATAACGAAGTCTATCTTTTATACTTTCAGGATCTGAATCCAGAGTTATAAAATAGGCATGGCCCGGCTGTAGGCTCAATTCTTCGTCTTTTGCATATCGTTCGAAAATGTCAGAAATGACGTTAAATTCTGGTTCATGGAATTTTAGTCCAGCCCCAGGAACTTCATCAATGGCATGTGGCAAAAGCGAGTACCAAGCAAAACGACGTCTTAACGCAAAATCAACGACAGCAAGGCTTCTGTCTGCAGTATTCATCGTTGCAATCACAAAAAAATTGTCAGGCAATTTATCTAGTTCAAGAGCCTCATTGTCGCCATTTTTGGGACACAACTCTATTTTGACATTCTGGCCAGACATTATGGGCTCGAACAAATAAAAACAAGGGCCAAGTACATTGGACAAATTAGCACGATTTATTTCGTCGATAATAAGAAAAACTTTTTTTTCGGCATTTTCGGTTTTTAAAGCCTCTCTAATAGCTTGGACAAAAACGCCCTCATGTAAGGAATATCCCAGTACAGTACTGTCTACTTTTGGCACAATTCCATACACAAAATCACTGTACGATGTCTCTGCATGAAATTGTGTAAAAAGGACAATGTCATTTCTTCCTGGAATTCTTTTGGCTAAGCGAGTTTTTCCCGTTCCAGGAGCGCCCTGCAAAACAACATATTTGCGTTTTAGAAGCAAATTACGAACATTTTCTTCATCATCATTGACTTCAGACTGTTGAACAAGTGCGGCATTTACTTCGCGTCGGTGAATTCCATTTGAAGGCCAATGACGAAGAGTGGCGTAAATCGCCAAGTAAGTTTTTATAAGTTTTTCGCTTTCTTCTTTATTATTCGGATTAAATAAAGAACAAGTGAGAAGGACGTTCCCATAACTCGTTACGGCATTTTCTAACGTCTCTGGAATCTCCGAACAAAAACCATTAAACCCATCAGAAGATTCAATATCTTGAAAATCATTTTTCACGAAGAAATTTTCTTTTAAGTATTTTCGAAATAGTCGCCTAGTTCCGGGAAGCGTCACTAAGTCATAATCATTTTTAAAGCCCAGACTACCTACGCCTAAAGCAATGAGCCATCTATCTTGCGCAGATTCTCTTTCGTTACTCGGAAAAACAACGATGCTTAGGTCAGAATAAGCGCCTGTAGTATCTTCTCCTTCCGCTATACATCCGAAATACGCGCCTTTATCAGGGAAAGGGGTGGTGTTATTCCTCATAACATATTTCTTTTTTTCGCCTCGGCCTACACCACCGAAATCTTTTATGGTATCCTCGAAAAATTTTACGTAATTTTTATCATTTTTGAAATCGGAAAACATTGGTTCGCTCCTTTTTTTTCTCAATTATTCTTCGAAAGCCTGCATTTCGAGAGCAAGCTTTTCTGGATAATGCCCCTTTGCATATTTCATATTGAATATCCAGACATTGCGCATTTTTCCATCTACATCGGGCTGTTGTTCCACTCTTGGATTGCGATTTCCCGGTTCCTCAACCATGATAAATTTGCCACAATAGAGGTATTTATTTTCGCCCTCTATTTTTCTAAAGAAATACGCTGATTTTTCTTTCTCAAGGCGTCCGTTCCCTTTTGTGAGAGTCATGTCTCCCTTTAATCCTTCTCCAGTATAAGCGACGCCATCCCATTCAGAGCGATGATACCATTTATCTTGATATGGGACACCTTCGCTTTCAGCCACAGAAATACAAACAATCAATTTGTATTTGTTTGAAGGTGTAATACCTCTATATGGAGAGACGCCGAACGCTTTTGACCAAGTTTGTGAATCAACCCAGTCGCCTTCTTCAAATGGTAAATCTATAGCCATAATAAGTTCCTCAACTCAATGCAAACATATAAACGGCATGGCAAATAGCCACGCCGTATAGTGCACACCAAGAAAAATGGCTCAAATGTATTAGTGCAATCACCCCTCAATCTTATTCAAAATTATCGGCCGTTTCTCGCCCATATACGGAAGCGCTCCGAGGGTGTTGAAGTCAATGAATTCAGTTGCTTCCTCGTAGTCCATGCCGTCGGTTTCCATTAGGCACCGTGCCATTTTCTCGTAGTCGTAGATGACGCGCCCGTCGTCGCTCACGCCGACAATTGCGCCAAGGTAGTCGGGGCTTTCGAGTACCACGGCATCTTCGTAGCCGCGCTCGCAGAGAATGTCCTTGAGTCCGTTCAGCGTGAGGGGCGGACAATCGGCAGTCTCGATTCTCCCAACGAGTTCGCTCGCGCTCATCTCAAAGTATGTGGCAATTTTCTCGACAATTTCGAGCGAGACATTCCGGCGACCGTTCTCGATGTCGCTCATGTAGCGCCGACCGATGCCGGTTTCGAGTGCCAGTTTTTCTTGCGAGACGCCTTTCTGCGCGCGCAACGCCCTGAGGGCCACACCGATGTTCTGCTGTAGGGACATACAATAAACGATTGTGAATGGTACCCTCCAAACATATAAATAGCGTAGTATTTAACCACGCCATATAGTGCACATACGTAAAATATCCTTACTCCCCTAGCCAACATTTTTGATTTTAGGTACATTAATGCAGCACGTGATTCTTTGTCAAATGGAGAATCGCGTCTTTTTTTTATTCCGTGATTTTGGAATAAGGGGACGCCTCTAACATCAACCGGTCAAAAATTGTGACCACATGGAGGCTAACATGGCTAAAAAGAAGAAAGAATTTGAGTTGCCAAAAGAGCTCTTAGATTCAATAGCAGGGCTTAACGAACTTATGAGCCAGCAGCAGGATCAAGCTGTAGCAATGCTGTATAGGTTAATGTTTCGCCATGAACGGAATCTCCATGTACTAGACCGCTATTCAGATATCGTACTTGAAGGCGTTTCTGGCATGGGTAGCGAGTATGCGAAAGAGGATTACAGGAATTTTTTGCAATACCTGTCGTATGTTATTCCGGACGAATATGCTCCGCATAAGGAAATGTACGAAGAAGAGCTCAGAATCGCCGAAGAAGATGATGAGTCTGCAGATAAGGAGGTCTCGTAATGGATCTTGTAAAATTCGAGAACGCTTTGAAGATAGGGGAAACTGCGGCCATAGAATTCAAACGGGCTGACGGTACTATTGAAATGGATACCTTCGAGACGGTTTGTTCATTTTCAAACCGATTCGGCGGTGATATTTACCTAGGGGTACTTGACAACGGGACTGTTGTCGGCATTCCTGAAAATGCCGCGCCATCCATGGTGAAGAATTTTATTAGCGCCATTGGCAATCCAGACTTGTTCAGCCTCACGCTTTACCTTGAACCGGAAATTTTCAAGTACCGCAAGAAAACCTTGATTCATATACACGTACCGTCGAGCGGTGAAGTACATTCGTTCAAGAAACGGATTTACGACCGCATGGACGAGGCGGACGTAAAGGTAAGTGCGACGGCAAAAATCGCGCAGATGTATATTCGCAAGCAAGAAATCTACACGGAACGCAGGATGTATCCGTATGTGAAGTTGAAGGACTTGCGCTTGGACTTGCTGCCGATGGTGCGGATTCTGGCGAAGAACAATGGCGGCGGTAGCCACTTGTGGGAAAAACTTTCGAATATGGATTTGCTGAAAAGCGCGGGCCTTTACGCCGAGGACCATGCGACCGGCAAAAATGGATTTAATCTCGCCGCGGTGATGCTTCTTGGTCGTGATGAAGTCATTCGCGATGTCAGCCCGGCTTACCAAACGGATGCGCTTGTCCGCAAGGTGAACGTCGATAGGTATGATGACCGTTTGACTGTGGTGACAAACCTTGTTGAAAGTTTTGAGCAACTGTTTAAGTTCGCAACGCTGCATTTGCCCAATAAGTTCTATGTGGAAGGCGCTGAACGCAAGTCGCTGCGAAACATTGTGGCTAGAGAAATGTTGGTGAATACGCTGATGCATCGTGAATATTCGAGCGCATACCAAGCAAAATTTGTGATAGAACAGGACAGGATGTATGTGGAAAATGCGAACAGGGCTCGGTTCAACGGGCCGATTACACTCAGGAACCTTGAACCGTTTCCAAAGAATCCACTAATCGCAAAATTTTTTCGCAATATTGGTTATTCGGAAAAGCTCGGGTCTGGTGCGCGCAAGATGTTCAAGTACGGGCGTCTTTATTCCGGTGTTGATCCCGAGTTTATCGAAGATGATGTATTCCGCATTATCCAGCCACTGAACGAAAACTATTCATTCGATGCAGAGATTACAAATGGAAAGGGCGGTCAGAAGACTACACAGAAAACTACACAGAAGACTACACAGAAAATTCTTGCTGCGATGGAGGATAACCCCAATGTGACTATATCCGAATTGTCGGAAATTTGCGGAATAACTGTTGATGGTGTAAAATGGCAATTGAGAAATCTCACAAAAACCGGACGCATCGCCCGCATCGGTGGAGATCGTGGTGGTTATTGGGAGGTGTGCGGAAAGTAACTTTTCTATCTTTCACGTCATGCAAAACGAAAACACTCAAGAAAAAATCAAGGGCAACCCGATTGCCCTTTTGCCTATCGCCGTGTTTCTGGTACTTTATCTGGGTCTCGGCATCACATTTGAATATGTCCTCAAGATCCCGATGGGATTTTACAACATTCCGATAGTCGCTGCATTCCTGGTGGCGATTTTCGTGGCTTGTGTGCAAAACCGCAAGCTGAATTTTGACCACAAGATGAACGTGATGGCAGGTGCACTTGGCGACCGCAACATTTTCTTGATGATCCTGATTTTCCTTTGCGCAGGCATTTTCGCAGGGATTCTCGGGCGTTCAAGCGCCTCAGCGGCAGCATACTTACTCTTGGATTTCATTCCGGCGCAGTTCGCGGTGGTAGTGCTGTTCGTTGTCGCGGCGTTTGTCTCTACGGCGATGGGTACGTCTGTTGGCACGATTGCGGTGGTCTCCCCGATTGCGGTTGAGGTCGCACAGATGGCGGGCTTTGGAGTTCCATTCTGCGTAGCGACGGTGATTGGCGGCGCGATGTTTGGCGACAACTTGAGTTTTATTTCGGATACGACGATTGCGGCAACATCTACGCAGGGCTGCAAGATGAAGGATAAGTTCCGTGTGAACTTTCTGGTGGCAGCCCCGGCGGCACTTCTCGCAATTATCATCATCACGGCAATTTCGTTTGTGACCAAGGCAAATACGGTTGCAGAAAATTCCTACAATCTCGTACAACTTATTCCGTATGTTCTCGTATTGGTACTTGCGCTCACGGGCATCAATGTTTTTGCGGTTTTGCTCATCGGCATTGTTGCGGCATCCATCATTATGGTGGGTTCCGGCACGCTCGACATGATTGGCCTTTTGCAGAACATCGGGAACGGCATTTCAGGAATGTACGAGACTATACTCGTAGCTGTTCTCGTGAGCGCCTTGTGCGGGCTCATCCGCATTCACGGCGGTTTTGCGGCGCTATTAGACTTTATCCATAAAGTTTTCAAGGGACACCGTAGCGGTCAAGTGGGCGTTGGCCTCTTGGTGAGCGCTCTCGACATTGCTACAGCAAACAACACAGTCGCCATCGTGATGGCAGGTCCGATTGCAAAGCAGATGGGCGACGAATACAGAATCTCGCCGAAAAAGACAGCTTCGCTCCTAGATATTTTCAGCTGCGTGGTGCAAGGAATTTTGCCTTACGGCGCACAGATGCTCGTAGCGCTTGCAGCCATTTCGACAGCAATCCCGGGCGCAAACATCAGCGCGTTTGACCTCATTCCCTACATGTTCTATCCATTCCTGTTACTTGTCAGCGTACTCATATTCATTGCAATTTCTCCACGCAAGAACAAACATTAACCTAACTACAAATAAAATTATTCACCAATAGTCCCCGCTACTAGCGGGGATTTTTTTCCATATTCCAATTTAGACTACCCCACAACTACTCCTCATATACGTTACTTTGTAGTTTACAATTGAGGCAGACAAACGTCTCAGAATAAACTAGGAGGAAATCATGAAAACCTTAAAATTCATAACAGCTGTAATGCTTGCGTTTATGGTCACAACATCGTTCGCAGCACGAATAGTCAAATCGAAACTGGGCGACATCGAAGTCACCAACGCAAAGGACGGTGGCAAAGTTGTCTGCACAGCAGAATTCAATGACGAACTGACAATTGTCAAAGAAGCCGAAACTAAAGTCCTCGTCAAAGGGCGATGCGGAATGGGCTGGGTCGATAAATCAAGAGTTGAATATGTCGCCAAGGCGCAGGACAAGGTCATTATTTTTGACGAAATCCCGTTATTAGATTGGCACGACAATCCAATGGGTACCGGTATTTTGATCGACGACATTGAAGATTTTGACATCGCACAGATTGACCGCGATTTCAAAGAATACCTGACATACACAATCGATCGTGAGCAAACAGAAATACGAAATGGAGAGAACTGAGCTCACGCATCAGCGCTGCCCTGCGGGGCAGCGTTTTTTTATAGCCTTTCCACAGCCTTATACAAAGTCAAAACAGCTAACAATTCTTTATAATTTTATTACATTTTCCGTCGATTAAACAAACACAGATATTTCATCAAGGAATTCTTATGAATATTGCTATTGTCGGTACCGGTTACGTTGGTCTTGTTAGCGGCACGTGCTTTGCCGAAATGGGCGTCAACGTGACTTGCGTCGATGTGAACCAGGCCAAGATCGAATCTCTCCAGAAGGGAGAAATCCCTATATACGAACCGGGTCTCGATGAAATGGTGCTCAGAAACCAGCGCGAAGGCCGCCTCAACTTCACAACCGACCTCGCCAGCGTTCTCGACAATGTCGAAATGGTCTTTAGCGCCGTGGGTACGCCTCCGGACGAAGACGGTTCCGCAGACTTGCAGTACGTGCTTGCCGTGGCCCGCACGTTCGGCCAGAACATCAAGAAGTACACCGTTCTCGTGACCAAGTCTACAGTTCCGGTCGGCACAGCCAAAAAGGTCAAGGCAGCCATCCAGGAAGAGCTCGACAAGCGCGGTGTGAACGTCCCGTTCGACGTGGCCAGCAACCCGGAATTTTTGAAGGAAGGCTCCGCCATCACGGACTTCATGAAACCCGACCGCGTTGTCGTGGGTGTCGAAAGCGAACAGGCCAAGGAACTCATGACCCGCCTCTACCGCCCGATGATGCTCAACAACTTCCGCGTAATTTTCACGGACATCCCGAGCGCCGAAATGATCAAGTACGCCGCGAACTCCATGCTCGCGACCCGCATCAGCTTCATGAACGACATCGCAAACCTCTGCGAACTCGTAGGCGCCGACGTGAACATGGTCCGTAAGGGCATCGGCAGTGACACCCGCATCGGCAGCAAATTCCTCTACCCGGGCTGCGGCTACGGCGGAAGCTGCTTCCCGAAAGACGTGAAGGCTCTCATCAAGACCGCCGAAAAGAACGGCTACAAGATGGGCGTGCTCAAGGCTGTCGAAGAAGTCAACGAATACCAGAAGACGGTCCTTTTCAACAAACTCGCCAAACGCTTCGGCGGCGAAGCAAACCTCAAGGGCAAGATCATTGCCATGTGGGGCCTCGCCTTCAAGCCCGAAACCGACGACATGCGCGAAGCCACCGCCCTCGTGCTCATCGACCTCTTGACCAAGGCCGGCGCAACAGTCCGCGTCTATGACCCGGTCGCCATGAACGAATGCAAGCGCCGTATGGCCGCACGCCCCGACGCCGCGACAATCGCAAAACAGATTGTCTACAGCAACGACATGTACGAAGCCTTGCTCGATGCCGACGCCCTCCTCCTCGTGACCGAATGGAAGCAGTTCCGTATGCCGAGCTTCGGCGTGATGAAGAAGTCGATGAAGAACGCCCTCATCATCGACGGCCGCAACATCTACGACGCCAAGGAACTCGCTGAAGCTGGTTTTGAATACAGCGCCATCGGTTGCTAAGGAATAGCCATGCTTGATAAAAACGTTATCCTCAATGGAAAGGCCATCCTTGTTACGGGAGCGGCAGGATTTATCGGCTGCAACCTCTGCAAGAAGTTGCTCAACGACTACAACTGTTCCGAACTCGTCGGGCTCGATTCCATCACCGACTACTATGACGTGAACATCAAGCACGAGCGCCTCAAGGAGATCGAGGCCCTCGCGACATCAACCGGCAAGAAGTGGACATTTATCAAGGCAAACCTCGCCGACAAGACCGCTATCGACAACCTGTTCGAGAAATACCACTTTGCCGTCGTCGTAAACCTCGCCGCCCAGGCAGGCGTCCGCTATTCCATCACGAACCCGGACGCCTACATCCAGAGCAACCTCATCGGTTTCTACAACATCCTGGAAGCATGCCGCAAGGGCGCCGAAAAAGGCGAAGTCGAGCACCTCGTGTACGCGAGCTCCTCCAGCGTGTACGGCAGCAACAAGAAAATCCCCTACTCCACCGACGACAAAGTCGATAACCCCGTATCGCTGTACGCCGCCACCAAAAAGAGCAACGAGCTCATGGCACACGCCTATAGCAAGCTCTACAACATCCCGAGCACGGGGCTCCGGTTCTTTACCGTCTACGGCCCCGCAGGCCGCCCGGACATGGCATACTTCGGCTTCACCAACAAGCTCAAGGCCGGCAAGACCATCCAGATTTTTAACTACGGCAAGTGCAAGCGCGACTTTACCTACGTCGATGACATCGTCGAAGGCGTCGTCCGAGTGATGCAGCACGCCCCCGAAAAGCAAAACGGCGAAGACGGACTACCACTCCCGCCGTACAAGGTCTACAACATCGGCAACAACCACCCGGAAAACCTGCTGGACTTCGTGACGATACTCCAAGAAGAACTCGTCCGTGCGAAAGTTCTCCCCGCCGATTACGACTTCGAAGCCCACAAGGAACTTGTGCCCATGCAGCCCGGTGACGTGCCCGTGACCTACGCTGACACGACCGCCCTGGAACAGGATTTCGGCTTCAAACCCGCAACACCTCTCCGCGAAGGTTTAAGAAAGTTTGCAGAATGGTACGCGGAGTATTACGGAAAGGGAGAGTAACGGATATAGTAGCGGACAAACCGACAATAAAATTGAATATCGCGGTAGTAAAAAGACCGTCGGTTACTATATTAGTATTACTAATAATAACCCGGAATGAGTGTAAACGATGAAAATTTCTAAGTTTACAGTCTCTAATGAGATTTGACCTAATGTTTGACCTATCGTTATCCATCGTTAGCTACAATAATAAGCATGATATTGAAGAATGCCTTGATTCGTTGTACAGAACGCAATCAGGTAAACATTCTATGCAGGTATTTATAGTTAACAATAGCCAAACAGAACGTTGTGACGATTTGGAAGAAAAATTTCCAGTAAAGGTAATTCAATTACCTAAAAATGAAGGTTTTGGTAAAGGACACAATGCAGTCCTCCCTCTTATTGATAGCAGATACCACGCCATCATAAACCCTGACATCGTTTTTACAAGCGATATATTCGATAAGCTTATAGACTTCTTAGATGCAAATCCGGACGTTGGATGTGTAGCCCCACTCATGTTCGGCATGGATGGGAACCAACAGCATGTTTATCGTAGGGAATTAACAGTTGTTGACTTTTTTGTACGATATGTACCAAACATTTTAGCAGCGCTCCCCCCCATAAAAAAACGCAACGACAAGCACTTAATGAATGACATTTGCAAAAAAGAACCATTCGAATGCGAATTCATTCAAGGATCGTTCCTTGTTGTGCCAACAAAGCTATTAAAAGAACTTAATGGCTTTGATGAGCGCTATTTCATGTACGTCGAAGACGCAGATTTTTGCAAACGCATACGAAAAACACACAAGGTAATGTGCTATCCAGAATGTCAGGTCGTACACAAATGGGAAAAAGCTAGCCACAAAAATTTCAAGCTTTTTCGAATCCACAGTGCCTCGCTTTTTAAGTACTTTAGAAAGTGGGGATGGCGACTATGGTAATTTTTCTTTTGGCAAAAAAGCGTTGATTAAAAGACAAATTACGACTTATCAATAGAGACAACAATATGATAGAAAGAGGTTTTGCAATAAAATGCCTGCCTAAGCACATTAAAACTGTTGTCGTCGTCCACGATTTTGATTACGTAGACGGAGGAGCAGGCAAAGTCGCATTCGAATACGCAAAGGATTACGCAGATTCAGGAATCGAAACATATTTTTTTACTGGAACCGGTGATTCTGACTATCCAAAAATAGCCAACATACACTATGTATCCGCCAAACAAAAGCCCACACTCACAGATTCAAATAAGTTACGTGGTGCAATAAATGGCATCTATAATTTCAAGGCAAAAAGAAAGCTCAAGGAGCTTCTTTCAACACTAGATCCAAAATCAACCGTCGTTCACATTCATACATGGACAAAGGTTTTATCTTCTAGCATTTGGGATGCGGCATATTCTATGCACTTTCCAATTTATTTGACGTGTCATGATTATTTTACGGTATGTCCCAATGGAGGACTTTACAATTATCGCGCAAATAAAATCTGTTGCAACAAGCCTTTATCCGTCAAATGCTTAACCTGCAATTGTGATTCAAGAAACTTCTCCATTAAAATTTACAGATTCATACGTTCTTTTGTACAAAATAAAATCGTAAACATTTTTAGAAAGACTAGTAAATTTATTTCTATATCAGATTTCAGCGAAAATATTTTACGCAATTATTTTCCAAAAGAAACAAATTTCGAAAGGCACTTCAATCCAATTGACAAACTCGAATTAACCGAGAAAATCAATTTCACACAAAACAACATCTTTCTTTTCGTCGGTCGCATTTCTAAAGAAAAAGGATGCGATATTTTTTGCCAAGCAATTTACGATTGTAAATTAAAAGGAATTGTTGTTGGCGACGGTCCTGAACTAGCATATCTAAAGAAAAAATTTGCGAACGCCAATATTGATTTTGTAGGTTGGAAAGCTCGTAATGAAGTTTTCGAATACATGAAAAAAGCACGAGCCTTGATTTTCCCATCAAGATGGTATGAGGCTGCCCCGTTAACAGTACCCGAAGCACAATCCATCGGTTTACCATGCATTGTGTCCAACAGTTGCGCAGCAAGAGATTACATCACAGGAAACACAAAAGGCGATGTTTTTATATCTTTTGAAGATCTAAAAGATAACCTTAGAAAATACGCTCAAGGATAAAAGATGCCCAAATTTTCTCTTATTATCCCAGTTTATAATGTTGACAAATATATTTACCATTGTTTAGAAAGTATTTCTAAACAAACATTCTCTGATTTTGAAGCAATCGTTATTGATGATGGATCAACTGATGACTCTGGAAAAATCTGTGATGAATTTGCATTAAAAGACAATCGTATTAAAGTGATTCATAAAAAAAATGGTGGCGTATCATCAGCATCAAATAAAGGTTTAGATAATGCAATTGGAGAATTTATTTATTTTGTAGATGGAGATGACTGGATAGAAGAAAACACCCTTGAAGAGATTAACAAAGTTTTTTTAACGAACCCCAATGCAGATGTTTTTTCCTTCAATTACATATTCAACTTTGAAAATGAATCGAGAAAAAGCATAGCTTTAACCGAAGGAATATTTGAAGGAAATCAAAAAGATCATTTGATTTTAGCAACAATTATTCCCAAATTTATAGAAAGAAAATACAGCTATCAACTTCCAGGAATTCGTTCAAAATGTGTAAAAGCATTTAAAAGAAGAATTATTGAAGATAAAAAAATTCGGTTCAATGAAAAAATACCTATAGGCGAAGACGCTCTTTTTTGTTCAAAGCTTCTTTCAGAAGCGAAGACTGTAGTTCAACGCAATTTTTATTTGTACCATTACCGAGTATATACACAATCTTGCAATAGAAAGTATCGAGATCAATGGGATTATGTTTTTGAGCGTGTTAAATGTATTTCAAATGATTCTAAATCAACACAAAACATAGACTACAACAATGTAATGTCTACATTTATATTTGCTGTCATAAAAAGAATTCTACAAACATACTTGTTACATCAAAACAACCAAATGAGTTTTAAAGAAAAAGTTGTGTTTTTGAAAAAATTTACATCAAATGAAAATTTTCCCAAAACTACCATTTCATTAGAAATGATCAAATTTATTCCCGAATACATTCCATTCCTTTTTGCAATAAAATATAAACTATTTAGAACATTACTTTTTTTAGGGAAAATTTTCTTTAAATGATATACTTTTTACCATCCATAATTGCCGTTTTTTTTTCTTTTTTCTTAAGCCGAACCAAAGGAATCTCTTGGTATATATTTTTCCTTTTGGCGGTTTTGCTCCCATCAATTCCATATGGTTTTCGATCCGTAACAGTTGGGGTTGACGCATTGGTTTATGCAGAACCAATTTGGGATTATGCAAAAAACCTGCAGTCATTTAATTTCGGTTCCTATTGGGGGAAAAACATAGAAACCGGCTATCTTTTTATTAATTACATTCTTGCAAATCATGTTTCCCAAATACAATGGCTATTTTTCACATTAGCTATATTCGCGTGCTTTACAGTTCTAAAAGCCATTTGGTCATCCGACTTTAAGTCAGAAACTTGGCTAGGTTACGCTTTTTATCTTCTTATATTTTTCCCCGAATCAGCAAATGCTATTCGCCAAGGATTCGCCAGTGCATTTTTAATAGGGGCATCACTAGCAGTATTTCAAAAGAAATGGAAAACATTCTTTTTTTACGTTCTAATAGCATCTTTATTCCACAATGTAGCCTTACTAGCTCTTTCATATCCATGCATTTCATATATATTCAACAAAAGTAATAGCAAAATTCGTCAATATATTTGGAGTATTGTTCTTATATCTTGTGTATTTGGGGGACAAGTAATATTTTCTCAGTTAGCCGTCATTAACGATAAATATTCAATTTATCTAGACGGAACATTTGACCCTCATTTCACCATTTTTTCTCTTGTCAATCTTCCTTTTATTATTTTATTCTTTGCATACTACAAGCCTCTTAAAAAACTTTTTTCATACCATCCTATAGAAGTATATATGTTAATAGCAGGCTTAGTATTAAGTCAATTATCTTGGATTGTTTCTGTATATTTAGCACGTGTAGCAGCACCATTTAACCTATTCCTGATATTTGCTCCAATGATACTGTTAAAGTGGATAAAACAAAAAAATAAAAAATTTAAATCAATAACAGCATTTGCTAGCATTGCTTACGCTATTGGATATTTTTGGCTCGTCTACTATGTTTGTGGTATTGATTCATTATTTCCTTATCAATCTGAATTTATCAACTTTTATTAATTTTACCATAATACAATCTGTCAACATTTTTTCTTTAGGCTATCTAACATGAGTTTTTCATTCGTCATTCTACATTATAACGTTATTGAAGAAACAATAAAATGCATTAACTCAATTTTATCTCTTTGTGATGCAAAAGATTACTCAATCATTGTTGTAGACAATCATTCGCCCAATGGCACAGGGAAACAACTAGAAGAAAACTATAAAAACAACTCAAAAATTCACATCATATTAAGCAAAGAAAATCTTGGTTTTGCCAAGGGAAATAATATCGGGATTAACTACGCAAAGAATACCATACATGCCGATTTTGTAATTGTACTTAACAACGACACCTATATGGTTCAAAATAATTTTTGCAGTATAATTTTAAAAGAATGGGAACATAGTCATTTTGCAGTACTAGGCCCATATGTGCATACATTATCTGGAGAAAACCAAAACCCCGTTGCACACGAAATTACAACTATATCAGATGTAAATTTTTGGATAAAGCATCACCAAAAGGGGCTAATTCGTACATATCTTGGCATAGATTCCATTTGGATAGGCCTAAAAGATTTTATAAAAAAAATAATTCATTATAAAGATCCAACAAAAGTAAAAAATGAAAAAAAACAGAATACAAGACAAGAAAATGTAAAATTACACGGTTGCTGCTTTATTTTTTCGCCTACTTTTTTTGAACACTTTGATGGATTTGATCCTAGGACATTTATGTATGCAGAAGAAGACATCCTTCTAGCTCACATACGCAAAAAAAAGCTACTTACTGTATACAATCCGAAATTAGAAATTTTTCATGCAGAACGAAGCGCTACAAAATCAGTAACAAAAACATCACGTCAAAAAAAAATCTTTATATACAAAGAAGGGATAAAAGCACTCAATGTATTAAAAAAAGTTCTAGAGGAATAAATTTCAAACCTAAGCTCAACTTTTTTCAAAATGAATAACAAACTTGTTTCAGTCATTATTCCTGTTTATAATGTTCAGAACTATCTTGAACAGTGTTTGAATAGTATTATAAAACAAACTTATCAAAATTTAGAAATCATTCTCGTGGATGACGGATCCTCAGATGAATCAGGTAAAATTTGCGACCATTTCTCAGAAAAAGACCCAAGATTTACAACCATCCACAAATCTAATGGAGGTGTATCATCCGCAAGAAATGAGGCTTTAAAGCATGTACATGGTTGGTGTATTACATTTATTGATTCGGACGATACAATCGATTGTAATTACATTGAATGTATGATCAAGGGAATGATCGAATACAATGTAAATTTTGTCAGAGCTCATTTTAAAAGAAACGGAATCATTCAGCATAATTTCATTCCAAACGATGATGATAGAACGATTTTAATTGACATATCATCTTGTGAGACTTTAGAATTACTTGCATATGCTGGTGGAATAATGATTAAAGCATCATGCTTAAAAAACACATTATTCAATGAAAATATAGCATATGGAGAAGACCAACTATTTTTGGCAACCTGTTTTTTCAAATCCAAATCATCTAAAATTCTTTTATTAGGACAACCATACTACAATTACACTTATCGTGAAAATTCAGCATCAAATTCATCGTTTAATGAAAAGTGGCTTTCATTAAAAAATTCTGCTGATGAAATAGTCGCATCTTTATCGCCATTCCCAGAAGCGAAAAGACTTTCATTATACACAAAAAGAAACTTTTATTTAATGTTGTATAAAAAATTAATTTTACAAAAAGACTCAAAATATAAAACCATAATTCGCAGTCTTAAAAAGGACATTTTATCATTAAAAAGACAGGGGATAAAATCAAGTAACAGAAATATTGAAATTGTTGAGATGTCATATCTTTATGGAGTACATAAAATCATTGAGAAATTAAGAATCTTTAAGCATTTTTTCACAAACAAAGGGTAAAGCATGGTGAAGGAGTTTTTAAAAAAAATTATTTTACATCTATTACATCAAATTCATCTAAAAAGAAAATATATAGTTTTCGAATCATATCCAGATTACGATGGATCGCCATGGATGATTCATCAAGAACTTACAAAAAGAAATTATGATAAGAAATACAAATTCATTTGGTTCACAGGAGACGATTGTCAATATAAAGATGGAACAACCTCCAAAATTTTTTTTGGGAAAAAGTCTTTAATAAATTCCATAAAATTTCACATAATTTTATGGAACACAAAATTAATTATAGACAGTAACCGTTACATAGAAAAGGAAAACCCTCAAACAATCCGTTTACACACACGTCATGGAGGTACTCTAAAAAAAGCAGACAGCTATTCCAATGCAATTGGAATGGTTGATTATATTTTATCGCTCTCGGATGAAATGGCCAAAATAGAGGCAGAATCTGTTTACAGAAACACAATTATTAACCCATCAAATTTTCTGACATTAGGATACCCCAACAACGATAGATTATTTGACAACAACAATCCTAATATTTGTAACTTTATTCATCAGATAACAGAAAATAATGTAAATTATAAAAAGATCATCGGATGGATGCCTACATTCCGAAAGCACAAAGAAAACAACAGAATAGATTCTAGCAAAGAATTACCTTTAGGATTACCATTACTATACAAGTCAAAAGATGTAAACGAACTAAATTCATTTTTACAAAAGAGGAATATTCTTCTTGTAATAAAGATTCATCATGCGCAATTAGTTGAACATCATTTTAGCAACCTATCTAACATTATTATTATACCCAAAGATATTCAAGATCAAATGTCTATTTCAACGATGGATTTGCTCAAATCTTTTGACGCCCTAATCACGGATTATTCATCAATATACCATGAATTTATTTTGCTAAATCGTCCAACGGCATTGTCAATAGACGATATAGAATCGTACTCGTCTGGAACTGGATTTAGTATAGATTACTTCGAATGGATTAAAGGGGTTTATCTTAAAACAGCAGCTGATATTTTTAACTTTATAGATGAAGTTGCAAAAGGCATTGATTCGGCAAAAAAAGAACGAGAAGCATCAAAGCTTCGAATACATAAATATATTGACAACAAATCAACCCAAAGAGTTGTCGATTTCCTAGAAAAAAAAGCAAAGTTGTAAATTATATGAAGGTCTCATTCTATTTGCCATTCATTTTTTTCAATGAGCATATTAAAAGGCAATTCCGTCTTGGCTTAGTCAATAGGCCAAACGCAAGCAATCATGGGGATATTCGATATTACGATATTTTCATTCCATTTCTGTCCGCATATCACTTTCAATAAATATTTTGAAGTTTCAATTAGGGAATGTAGCTTTAGGCTTGTTCAATCGATTTCAATTTTTCACAAGAAAAACTGAATGGATTGATTCAAAATTTTTCAAAAGGTCTTAACAAATGTCATCCATTGCATCAAAATCAGTTCATGGAATTATTTGGAGCGCTATAGAACGATTTTCTCTACAAGGAATTCAATTCCTAATCGGAATTATTCTAGCTCGTTTGCTTTCTCCATCTGATTTTGGCATGATCGGCATGCTCTCTATTTTTTTAAGCGTATCGCAAACATTCATCGACTGCGGTTTTTCAAACGCACTTATTCGACAAAAAGAAACTACATCAAAGGATTACGACACTGCATTTGTTGTCAATTTTGCTATTAGTATTTTCGCATTTGTCATTTTATTTATCGCAGCACCTTACATAGCCACATTTTACAACATGCCTGATTTACAGTCAATAACGCGCGCCGTTTCAACAACATTAATAATAAACTCGCTATTTGCAGTCCACAAAGTTAAACTTACAAAAATCATTGATTTTAAGACTCAATCAAAAGCATCTTTTGGAGCGGCTTTTATTTCAGGTGGATTAGGCATTTTCCTTGCATATAATGGTTTAGGTGTTTGGAGTTTGGTGTATCAGACAATCTGCAATTCAATTTTAAATTTACTTTTCATGATCGTTTTATTAAAATGGTTTCCAAAACCGATATTTCACAAAGACTCATTTCATACACTTTTTGGTTTTGGTTCTAAACTGCTAATCGCAAGCATAATATCTTCAATCTATTCAAATATCTATAATATTGTTATTGGGAAACAATTTTCGGCTAGTAGCCTAGGCTATTACACACGAGCAGATCATCTTGCAAATTTTCCATCACAAAATATTGCAGGAATTTTATCACGAGTCACTTATCCCATTTTGTCACAAATACAAGATGACTCGGAGCATTTAAAATCAATCTATATCAAATATTTACAGACAGCTTGTTTCACTATATTTCCCTTGATGATGGGCTTGGCGGCATTGGCAAAGCCTTTGATTATAATAATGCTAGGTGAAAAATGGCTTCCATCAGTTATATTATTACAAATAATATGCATTGGTTTAATGTTCGATCCTATTTGCAACATCAATCTCAATCTACTATATGTCAATGGGCGTTCCGATCTAGTTCTAAAACTTGAAATTATCAAGAAATCGATTGCTATCGCTATACTTATTTTTTCACTACAATTCGGGCTTACAGGGTTGTGTATAGGCCGCGCAATTTATGGTATTATTGCTACAATACTGAATATGACCTATACAAAAAAATTTATTGGGCTATCTATGTGGGGACAATCCAAATTAATATTACCATCCTTAATTCTTTCTTTATCGATGGCAGTCCTTCTGTATAAAGGAATGGTACTAAATTCCAACAACATTGTACAGCTCATACTTGGAACAGTATCTGGATTTTTATTCTACATAGGATTTGCTAAAATATTTAAGATGAAGGAGTTCGTAATACTAATCAATCTTATAAAACAAAGCCTTTTCAAAAAACGTACCAAATTATAAAATTAAAAAGAGGAAACATATTCATCAATTTCATCAATTTCATCATAAATAGCAGTTTTCAACATTTCTATGGATTCATCAAAAGTCTTTTCTTCATCACCAATTTTATCAATATTGATTTTGATAGGCCAAATTTTTATATTTTGTTCATTTGACCTTTTCACATAATTCGAAAGAGAATCAACATACGAACTTATAGAAGCAAATGCGTTTCTATTTTCAAGCCATCTTTGGCAAAACATTTTTACGAAAGAATTCTTTTGAAAAAATTGTCGAAATATTGTATTATCTTTATTTAATAGACCGCTTTTATTAATTTTAAAAGTAGCGTAATCAAAATCCCAAACAGGACCAGCAAAAAGTTTCCCTTCATTCTCTTTATACATATAAACACTTTTGGGCTGCATCGGTTCTCTATTTGCCGACAGCGCATATACAATAAAATAATCAATAATTGATGTTTGATCAACATAATTAAGATAAGTTGAATCATCAGCGCTTAGTAGTAAAGTTTTTTCCGTCGAATCAATATAATCTTTTATATAATCATATTGAGCGCTATCAAGTTCACTTGGATATTTTATATTAACAGGAAAAATATTGTATTTGGTTTCAAACCTAAATTTTTCATCATAATTTACATCAAATTCAAGCAAATACGAATTATAGCCTAGTTCCAATCTGTTCTTTTTTACCTCTATTTTTTCACAGACATAATAATTACCTAAAAATTTTCCATTAAGATAAACATCTGCAAATTTGCCCCTTGGCGTCCACAACAAAGATGTTTTACGAGCCAATTCAAAAGCTACTGCATTTCGAATCAACGTTCTATCTCGATAATTAGCCAGCATCACCCATTTTTTTGCTTCAGGCAAACCAAGAAAAGATTGTTTTTTTTCAAATTTTATTGTATAGGGTTTCTTGGGATATGACCATGAGCTATTCCCTCTTCCCCGAATAACCAAATTCATTATTTCGCTTTCGGATTTGTTTTCACCCCAAATCTGCATTTTAGCAGGGATTTCAGTCTCGCGGTCTTCGATAGCCTTACGATATTCGGTTTCAATCACAATACGCGGGATTCCTGCATAAGGGAATTCATTATCATTGGGTTTAAAGGATTCCGGATATTCGAGCAGCAATGGCGAACTACTTTTAGCTTTTGAAGATGAGGACTCTATACTAGATGAAGATTCATCCTGCGAGATTTTGGTCAAAGCACCTTGTTCTTCAGCCTCTACATCAAGTACGCTATTACTACAAGCACTAAAAAAACTCACAGCCAAAGCCATGCAATTAACAAACAGATACGGAAGATTTCTACTATAATCAATCCAACTCATATAATATTCCTACTACGTATCAAAAATAGCTTTTTATAGGGACTTTTAAAGGTGTAAAAAATCGAATTCTATTTTTTGACTTCGGAATCAATCCATTGAATTCTTTTCGACAGCCAATTTTTCAAATTGCTTAAAGCATCATCATAAGAACTAAAGGCCTTACCTTTCCACAAATCAATAGAAGTATTTTTCAAAACATTCCATCGTTTAAAATTATTTTTTGCAGCTTTGGATAAAAAAGCTCTTTTTGCATCAATAGAATCCAATACAGCTCCAAATTCATCACGTTTTAAATTCCAAAACTGATTTACACTTTTAATATACTCATCACTCTTAAACAGATAATCATTCCAATATTTTGTACGAAGATGCCATCCATCACTCAAATTAATATTCGTATTAACATGATTACCAAAGGCCAAATCAAAATCCCACACCGGTCCCATTCGTATCAACTCACCTTTAATCCATGAAAAATAGACACTTGTATAAAATTCAGCATCAGGATTTTTCGCAAGCTCTTGAACCCAATAATGCTTTACAGATTCTTCAACATCTATCCAATCTTCTATATCGTTCTTTTTCCCTGATTTAATTGTCTTCAAAAAATTTTCAAAATTTTGAATGTGATTTTGAATAGTATTTAAAGCAGCCTCTGAAGCATTCTTCGGATCATGAATTCTAAAAGGCTTCCCTTTTGTATTATTTTTTAGAACATCCGAAAAAACAACCTGTTCGCCTGTTTTATACTTTCCATCAACTTCGACAATATACGAATAATCATCCTTCGGAATATTTACTCTGTTCTTTCCAATCTTTATTGTCTCCGTCAACAAATACACTCCCAAATACTTTCCGTTTAAATACAACTCAGCAAATTCGCACCGCGGTGCATAATAAGCCCCAAGAGCAGCAGACAAACGATACGAAATAAAATTTCGCATCAAAGACTTGTCATAATAATTTGCAATAAGCGCCCAGTCCTTGTCTTTGGGCATACCCAGTACCGACTGTTTCTTTTCAAATTCTATTTTATAGCTTTTTTTGGGAACATCGGTCCAACTTGTATTCCCTCTCCCTCTTATCGTCAAATCCATTATTTCACTTTCAGATTCGTTCTCTCCCCAGATTTGTAGCTTAGCAGGGATTTCAGTTTCGCGATCATTGATTACTTGGCGATATTCCGTTTCAATCACAACGCGCGGAATGCCAGCATAGGGGTATTCCTTATCATTAGGCTTAAACGAACTCGGATAGGAGCTCTTTGAAGAGCCCTCGCTTACCAAAGAGTTTTTCACGCTCAAAGAAAGATCATCATCTGCAAGTTCCGCTTGACCTTCGGCTTCCACATCTAGGACTTTATTGCTACAGGCGCAAAAAGAAGCAATCCACAAAAAGGTACTTAGAAAAACAAAAAGCGAAACAAGGCTGTTATAGAATCACCTATTCATATCCAACCTTACCAAGTATTCCCCAAAAATAGCATCATAGTAGGGAATTTCAAAGGTATCAAATTAAAAAGGATATTGTAGCACATCAAACATTCAACAGAATCACACAAGTAGTGGAACAATCCTCTCCACAATTTTTCTAAATTTGCGCCCATGGCAGAAAAAAAGAAAATCCTCGTAATGGTCGCAAGCCCGAAGAATGAACGCAGTGGCACTCTCATCCCGACGAAGGCTTTTGTCGAAGGGCTGGAGCAGAACGGCGACTACGAGACCGAGTACATCTTTATCGATAGAATGCATATCAAGCCCTGCCGCGGTTGCCTCAGTTGCTGGGGGCGCGAGGACGGTTCGTGCTTTATGAAGGACGACGACGTGCCGATGATCCGCGAAAAGCTCATCAATTCGGATATTGTCATCTGGAGTTTTCCGCTGTTCCTGTTCAGCATTCCTGGGCAGATGAAGGTCCTGATGGACCGCATCGTGGGCATGGTCCACCCGTACATGGGCCAGAAGCTCAAGGAAGGCGCCAATGCGATGAATTCGCACTTGCACGGGCTGCAGTTTCAGAAAGAAGGGCAGAAGATTATTTTGCTTTCGAGCTGCGCCTGGATGGACATCGACGTAGTTTATGAACCGATCCGCAAGCAGTTCGACATCATCCTCGGGCACGAGGGTTACACGCTTATTGCCTGCCCGCAGATGCGCGCGCTCGACCACCGTGGCGGTCCGCGTCGTTTGAACATGCTCCGTGAAAAATACCGCAAGGGCGGTGCCGAACTAGCTACGACGGGAAAGCTCTCTCAAGAAGCGATTGACTTGATGCAGAAGCCGATTTTCAGTGAGGACGCTTACGTGACGCTCGTGACTGAATTCGTGACGCATATGTTCGATAGAGACGATAATTTTTAGGTTAGTTGTTAGTTATCGGTCTTTAGTTAAATGTCGCGGCTTTGCCGCATGTGTCATGCCTCGCTCCGACGTCTTTGACTACTTGCAGCTATGCTGCTTAGTAGTCATAATCCGCGTATGGGGAGGGCATCTCCTTTTTCAAGCAAAAATGTCGATCCCGGAACAGAGTCCGGGATGACGCAATGGGAAGCGCAGAGTCTCGCAAAAAGCAAAAACGTCGAACCACGTAAATACAGAAAAACCCTGGCAGATGCCAGGGTTTTCCATAAAAGCAAAATCGCAGATTAGCGCTTGCTGAACTGGAAGTGCTTACGAGCCTTCTTGCGGCCGAACTTCTTACGTTCAACGGCACGTGCGTCACGAGTCATGAGGCCTTCCTTCTTGAGGGCTGGCTTCACTTCTGCGTCGTTAGCAACGAGTGCGCGGGAGATGCCGAGACGGACAGCGCCCATCTGGCCAGCGATGCCACCGCCACGAGCGGTAACTTCGACGTCCCATTCTTCAGCGTTGCCAAGGATGGCGAACGGAAGGTTTGCAATCATGTCCTGCACTTCAGAGTGGAAGTAATCCTTGAAATCACGACCATTGATAGTGCGCTTGCCGGAACCCGGCTTCAGAATCACAGCGGCGATGGCGTTCTTGCGACGGCCGGTGCCGCGGTAGATCTTCTTATTCTTTGCTGTAGCCATAGTTTTCTCCGTTCTAAATTAAAGTTCTACGACTTCGGGTTTCTGGGCAGCGAACGGATGTTCGGCACCTGCAAAAATCTTGAGCTTCTTGATCATCTTGTGGCCAAGAGCGCTGTGCGGGAGCATGCCCCAAATGGCAGCTTCGAGCGGAGCAGTCGGGTTCTTTGCCAAGAGGTCAGCAAAGTTGATCCAACGTTCACCGGCGATGTGGCCAGTGTGGTGGAAATACTGCTTCTGGAGAGCCTTGTTGCCAGAAACGGCAACCTTTTCAGCGTTGATGACAACCACGAAGTCGCCAGTGTCGACGTTCGGGGAATAGATGGCCTTGTGCTTGCCCATGAGGAGACGAGCAACTTCGCTTGCAACGCGTCCCATCGGCTTGTCAGCTGCATCCACAAGCTTCCACTTGCGGGAGACAGTCTTCGGGTTTACCGTAATGGTCTTCATGTAAATCCTCTAGTGAGTGAAATTCCGGGGCACAGGCGCCCCGAGAAAAGCAGAGTAAATTTAGATGATTTTCTGCAAGGGTTCAAGGGTAAAAAGGTGTATTTTTTGAAAAAAGTAGTATTTTTGCGGGTTAAACATTCTATCAATTGATATAATCATATTAATTAGTATAGCATTTTGGTTGTTAGTCAATGGTCTTTGGTCATTAGTTGGTAGAGTTTAGAGATCCTTCGACTCCGCTCAGGATGACACGCCCCAACCTTAGAACGAATGTATTAATGGCGACCCCGTCCCCATACGCGGATCATGCTCACATAAGTGCTAGTTGCATTCAAGGCGAGTGTCGCGACAGGCTGCTTGCAGACTGTCATGATTGAGCCGAAGATGCTGACGCAAAGCGTCAAAGCACTAAGTGATCAAAGAAAATAAATCCGGGGTGACAATTGGGCATCACAAAACCTCATCCTACTGTCTACTTTTCTCCTTCCTCATGCTCGCGAGCGCTTTGGACTTGCGACGGGCGGTTTCCTGGAGGTTTACGGCCACGTCGAATTCATCAACGATTTCACGACCGAGGATTTCTTCGAGAACGTCTTCGAGGCTCGCGATACCGGCAATGGCACCGAATTCATCCACAACACCCACCATGTGGCCACGCTGCTTGAGGAATCGGAGTAAAAGTTTGTCCGTCATGAGGCTGTCGGGCACGAGCTGCATCGGGCGCATGAGCTGGCGGAGTTTCACATCGCGGTGGCCTTCGGCAAGCTGGTTGTACGCATCGCGGCGAAGCACAATCCCAATCCAGTTGTCCTTTTTACCATCGTAAAGCGGCACACGCGAAAACGGCCAATTGCCGCGCTCGTCAAGAGTCTCGCCTATCGTACTGTCGGCGGAGAGCGTAAACACGACCTGTCGCGGAGTCATCACACGGCGCACCGGGAGCGACTTGAGCGAAAGGATGTTCTTGATCACGAGAGCCTGCTGGCGGTCAATCACATCTTCGCGAAGCCCGAGACTCACAAGGCTGTTGATGTCCTCGATGCTCACGTCCTTCTTTTCTTTGTCTTCGTGCGTCCAGTGCTTGGTAAGCGTGAGGCAAAGCCAGATGATTCCCGTCCAGCTGAGGATTTTCGTGATGTAGTAAAACGGTACAGCCACGAGCGGTGCGCAGACTTTCGCCTGCTTCACACCGAGCGTCTTGGGAGTGATTTCGCCAAAGAGCAAAATGAGAATCGTGAGTATCACCGGCAAGAGCATCGCCGCCGAAGGCGACAAGCGCTTTACCGCCAAGGCCGTCGCCAAGGACGCGCCCACCGTATTTGCAACCGTATTCACCACAAGCACCGAGGCTATGTAGCGGTCGATGTTATCCTTCACGTGCTTCAGGTAACGTGCAGTAAATTTCTTTTGGCGCTCCAGGACTTCCACCGTCGAAGGCGGGACACTGTAAAACGAAGCTTCGGTCACAGAGCAGAACGCCGAAGCGGCTAGACAACAAAAAACAGTTAAAGCAATTTCAAACATAATTTAGTCTTTAGTCATTAGTAGATAGTCTTTAGTCAATAGTTAATTAATAGCAATTTCTTTACAACGTCATCCTGACACTGAAAGTGGAAGGATCCAGTTATATTCCTCTAAAAAATTACTAGATCCTTCGACTTCGCCTAACGGCTTTGCTCAGGATGACAAAATACGCGAGAACAACATAGCTAATGACCATTGACTAATAACCATTGACTAAAGTCGGCTCTATCGCCCAGAACTGGGTGCGTTCCATGTCACGAATAAAGTCATTAAACGATTTCGTATTCATAAATGGCACCACAAAAGAATCCTCCGTATTCAGCTGCAGCAGCTCAATTTCAGTAGATTTCGGGATATCGGCAAGCTTGCGGACTTCGTCAAGAGCGTCGTCAAACCCACCCAAGCCATGTACAAGACCCGCTTCTTTCGCCTTCCAGCCGACCATCACACGACCGCCGCCATACACGGAATCGACCACAGCTTGGTCAATTCCAGTCGCCTGCGAAACAACACCCGTAAAGCGATTGTAGAAGTCATCCATGTATTCCTGGAGAGCAGCCTTTTCGGTATCCGTCCACGGGCGTGCAAAAGAGCGAGCATCCGAATAATCATTTGTCTTCACCGGTTCATTGCGCAGTCCGACTTTTTGCATCAAGCCCGAAGCGTCAATCTTACCGCCATAAATTCCAATGCTTCCCACAATGGCGAAGGGTTCTGCAATTATCTTATCTGCACCACAAGCAATGTAATAGGCGCCCGACGTGCCTGAGCTTCCGATACTTGCAACAATGGGAATATCAAAACGTTTCAAGTTCTTAAGCGCACCCCAGATTTTATCGGACGCAATTGCGCTACCGCCCGGCGAAGAAATCCGCACCAGCAAAGCCTTCACGCCCATGCCAGGAAGTCGATGCAAGTTTTCAAGCACAGATTCTTCCATGCGGGAATCAATCGTACCATTGATGTTCAACAAAGCCACTTTTGTGCGGTGATTCCAACGTTCGTCAAAGATCTTGGTATTCGACGGGGCCCAAGTCCTAAAGCCCGCATACGGAGCATCGATATCGAAGAACGTCTTTAGCGCATACGCAGGCACCTGATCAATATAAAGCAGTGTATCAGCAAGCCCCACTTTCTTGGCACCAAGGGCAGTAATTACAGGCTTTTGCGCGAGCTCGTCCAATTTTTCTGTATTTACCGACGCAGTTCCAAATTTCATGCGACCAGCAACACGCATACGGACAAGCTCCCAAATATCCTTGTAAAGCGTTTCGATATTTTCACGGGCATTCACCGACATGGAGTCAGCGGTGTAAGGTTCCACTGCCGACTTGTATGCACCATGGCGCAGAAATTCCACCTTGATGCCTAATTTATCCAAAAGCCCCTTGTAAAATGTAATTCCGCCACCAAGACCAAGCCAAGTAAAATACGCCGAAGGCTCCACCACAATGCGGTCCACATTTGCAGCAGCCATAAGCACTGCCGGGCGCACGTCATCCATGTAAGCGATTACGAGGCCGCCACGAGCCTTGAGCTTTTTCACGTAACGGTTGATTTCTTCGGATATCGCCAAGTTGCCACTATAGCCAGAAAAATCAAGCACCACAAGCCCTGCCGCCGGATCGCGCAACAGATGTTCAAACAAATTGCGCACCTTCATGAGGCCAATAGAAGATGGAGCAAAGAACAAGAACTTCTTTTCGACTTCAGAAACTTCCATGTTTAGCGGCACACGCACTATCTGTGCCGATCGAGAAGCCTTCGGATTGCGAGCGGCATGGAATCCAACGCTACCGCCTTTGGGCAAAAAGTCATCAAAGAATTTCAACGAGGCATCGACATACCCGCCAAGCGATACCGAAAGCGTCAGCGTGTATTCATTGTCATCGCCATAAATCGGCATCTTGAACCCAAAGCGATACCCGTATAGCGAAAGTTCCAGAAGCAGGCGGTGTTCCTTCCAGTCTTCGACATCGTAACTAGCACTAAAGAAATCACCAACACGAAGTGTAGCACCAGCGTTGTGCACACGCTCCATTGATGTAGGGCCCAGATATAGCAGGTTGTCGCAAGAATAGCCTAGCGAAAGCATGCTGAACGGGCGAATCAAAATGCCCGGAGAATACGTCCATTCCGTCCCCTTAAAATCAGCACTGCGAAACGCTGTAACGCGTCCGCCCAAGAACGCACTGCGGTCAAAAAGCGGAAAGCTATGCGTCAAGTTCCAGCGGGATTCATCCATCCCCTTATCATTAAAACGATACTCGAAACCCGCCCCAATGCGGTCCAGGTTACCGCCCACGCGAAATTCCGTAATGCCATCATCAAACTGGTACGAAGCCAGCGCCCCCTTGGAATCCAAAGCCGAGAGACCAGCCGGGTTCCCGAAAACGCCATGCGCCCCGTCGAGCGAAACAAAACCGGATTCGCCAGGAAGGTAAGCAAAAGAAATGGAGGAGAATGCAAAAAGCGCGAGAATTAATTGTTTCATCAATGATATTTTAGCAAATTTTGAGTTCACGCCACTTAGGGCATTGAACTCAGCTCTTTAATTTTTCTAACTTTTGACATTGTAGAATCGCTTATCGAAGGTATATCGTATGGCATCGTCCAAGAAAAAAGAAGAAACCGATCTTTTTGACCTGCTGAAGGATTTGGCAAAGAACTGGAAAATCATGGTTCCGTGTTTAATTCTATCCGGAATCGTCGGCGCATTTGTCGCCATGTGGATTCGTCCAGTGTACAAAGTGGATGCCTTGCTGCAAATTGAGTCTAAAAGCAACAAGAGCGTGGGCCTTATGGGCGGACTTCCGAGCCTGTTTGCAAGCTCCAGCCCTGCAGAAACGGAAATCGAACTCATCAAGAGTCGACAAATCATTGGCGACGCCGTTGAAAAATTGCGTTTGCAATACACGGCAACACCGACCAACAAGCTCGACCGATTGCTGCACAGAGAAGGTCGAATGGAAATCACCCAATTGGAAATTCCTTGGGGAAAGCTGCCGAAAGACGAAAAGCGTGGCCCGTGGACGGCTGTAGCCGAAGACGACAGCCTGCATTTTACATTATTTGACCACAAGAACCAAAAAGTATTAGAAGGCGAAGTCGGACATACCTACCACGTCCCCTACGCAGGCGATACGGCAATTTTCAGCGTCTACAAAATGACGGCCCAGAAGGGACAAACATTTAATGTAAGCAAGATGGACCGTTTTGACGCCATCGATGCCTTCCGCGGCGCATTTGACGTTAAGGAACGCGGCAAAAAGACCGGCGTTCTCGAATTCACCTATCAGGATATCTACCCGGATCGCGCCACAAAGATTTTGAACGAAGTCGCAAGTTCGTACCTTCGTCAGAATGTCGAACAGCGCAACGCCGAAGCCCAAAAGACCCTCGAATTCTTGGAAAAGCAGCTGCCCGATGTCAAAGCGAAGATGGACAGCTCCCTTTTAAAGTATAATACCTACCGAAACAAGGTCGGTTCTGTCGATATCGGCGCCGAAACCCAGATTATTTTGGAAAAGCGCAATGTGTTGCAGCAAAAGTTGCTGGACTTGCAGCAAAAGAAACAAAGTGCCGTTCGCTTGTTCCAGCCGGAACACCCGACCATCAAAACTCTTGAAGAACAAGAAAACAACTTGAAGCGCGAACTCGCCAACAACACGGCCGCAACAAAGCGACTCCCGAACACGCAGCAAGAAGTTTTGAGGCTCACGAACGAAGTGGATATGAGCAAGCACATGTATACGACCATGCTCAACAATATCCAGCAGCTTAAACTCGTGTCGGCCGGTGAAGTCGGTTCCGTACGAATCGTCGACTTTGCAGAAGAAGTCCCCTACCCCACAAAGCCGAAGAAAAAGACCATCTTTATCATTGCCCTGTTCTTCGGATTCCTGCTCGGAGCAGCCATCGTAACATTGAAGAGCAAGTTCAGCAACGGCGTCCGCGATGCACACTTCATCGAACGCGAAACGGGATTCAGCGTATATGCCAAGGTTCCCAAGGGCAACCCCAAAGGCACCAAGGGCACCCGCCCGCTTGCCGTGGTCGAACCGGACGATATCGCCGTGGAATCTCTCCGTGCATTGCGCAGTTCCCTTGAATTCAGCATGGAAGACGGATGCCGCCCCATCATTGGCGTGAGCGGCCTGATTCCGGGCGTGGGCAAGAGCTTTATTTCTGTAAACCTCGCTGCACTTTGTGCAGGGCTCGGCAAGAAGGTCTTGCTCATCGACGCAGACCTCCGCAAGGGACGCTTGCACAAGGAATTCGGCATCAAGCGCGGCAAAGGCCTTTCGCAGATTTTGCTGGGCGAGGCATCCGTAGACAACGTCATTCAATCTACCGAAGTCGAGAACCTCTTCATTATGCAATGCGGTGTCGTGCCTCCGAACCCGTCGGAACTCCTCGGTTCCAAGCACTACGCCTCCATGATCGAAGAACTCGAAAAGCAATACGACTTGATCATCATCGACACTCCGCCGATTATGCTCGTGACAGACGCTGCACTCGCCTGCCGCTTTGCATCGCAGATTGTCATGGTCATCGAATACAACAGACATAGTATCGACGCCATCAAGGACGGAATGACTCAGCTTTTGAAGGGCAACAGCCACGCCCACGCAAGCTTTGTCATAAACAAGTACGAACACGGCCACAGCGACGGCTACGGTTACAAATACGGGAAGTACTAATAGAGTCCAATACCCAATGGCCACCAAACGTACTATCATAGCGTCCCTTTTTTGGAAATTTTTTGAGCGAATAGGAACCCAGCTAATACAATTCATTGTTTCTATTGTATTAGCTCGAATTTTAGCTCCAAACGATTTCGGTCTTGTCGCATTAATCACCATCTTGATTAATGTGGCGAATGTTTTTGTACAAAGCGGACTAAATACAGCCCTTATTCAAAAAAAAGAGTCCGATGAACTGGACTTTTCAAGTGTATTTGTCGCAAGCTTTGGCATAGCGACGATAATTTACCTGACTCTGTTCTTTTCCGCACCTCTTATTTCGGACTTTTACAATCAAAAGGACCTTACCCCCATCATCCGGGTCCTTTCGCTAACATTGTTTGTTGGCGTGTTCAATTCCATCCAGAATGCCTATGTATCCAAGAACATGATGTTCAAAAAATTGTTCTATCGTAGCATCGGGGCAATGCTTCCTTCAGGCGCAATCGGCATTGTCATGGCATTAACGGGATTTGGAGTTTGGGCCCTTGTCGCACAACAGCTCAGCAACATACTCTTTGCCGTTGTCATCATGTGGTTTACGGTTCCTTGGAGACCTTCGCTTAAGTTTTCCATGACAAGAATCAAAGGATTATTTGGATTCGGCTGGAAACTGCTTTGCTCGTCTCTTTTGGATGTCGGATTTAGCAACCTACGCGGACTTGTCATTGGCAAATGCTTCGTCCCGGCTGACTTAGCCTACTTCAACCGAGGCGATACATTTCCCTATTTGGCAGTCAACAACATCAACGCCTCAATTTCTGCCGTCATGCTTCCGGCATTATCCTCATGCCAAGATGACAAACCGCAGTTCAAAAGGCTGATGCGCAGATCCATCATTACAAGCACCTTTATTATTATACCCATGATGACAGGCCTTGCAGCCGTATCAGAATCCGTCGTCAAAATCGTTCTTGGCGATGCATGGTTACCTTGCGTTCCCTTTGTACAGCTCTGCTGCATCATGTACGCATTTTATCCCTTGCACACCTCTAATCTGTCCGCAATTAACGCAATGGGCCGAAGTGACATATTCCTCAAATTGGAAGTCATCAAAAAGGTCTTGGGATTACTGTTGCTCATCGGTTCTTACTTCTACTTCAAGTCTCCTATAGGCATTGCCTATGGAGCAACAGTGGGTTCGTTAATCAATACATTCGTCAATGTCCACCCGAACAAGAAATTAATGGGATATGGGTACATGGAACAAGTCAAAGACATTATGCCTTCGATCCTTTTGTCCATTCCCATGGGCGTACTAATTTATGCCCTTAATTTTGTCCAACTGAACATTTTCATCAAATTAGCGCTACAAATTTTAGTTGGAATTGTTTTTTACTTTGGGATAGCCAAAATTTTGCACTTTGAAAGACTTGAATACCTTATTCAAACCATTGCTGAATTCAGGAGAAAGCATGGAAAATAAAGAGATTACAGTCACATCGCCTCTCCTTCCGTCCTTGGAAGATTTTATCCCGATGCTTAAGGACATCTGGGACCGAAAGTGGCTCACCAACAACGGGCACTATCATAAGGAACTCGAAAAGGCTTTGGCAGAGTATCTCGGTGTCGAATACCTGAGCCTGTTTACAAACGGCACGCTCCCGCTCATCACGGCGTTGCAAGCAATGCGTGTTACAGGCGAAGTCATCACAACACCTTATAGTTTTGTGGCGACAACTCATTCCATCTGGTGGAACGGTCTCAAGCCAGTCTTTGTCGATGTCGAAGAGGAAACGGGCAATATCAATCCCGAAAAAATTGAAGCCGCCATCACGCCGCATACCACGGCCATCATGCCGGTCCATGTTTATGGAACCCCCTGCAACATGAAGCGCATCCAAGAAATCGCAGATATTTACGGTTTAAAGATTATCTACGATGCAGCACATGCCTTTGGCGTCAAGAAAGATGGCGTTTCCGTCCTCAAGGCCGGAGACATGAGTACACTCAGTTTCCATGCGACCAAGGTCTACAACACAATCGAAGGTGGAGCCCTCATTTGCCACGACGCAGCCACCAAGAAGCGCATTGATTACTTAAAGAACTTCGGTTTTGCAGGCGAAACTACGGTCGTCGCCCCCGGCATCAACAGCAAGATGGACGAAATTCGAGCCGCATACGGCCTCCTGAACCTAAAGCAGGTCGATTCGGCCATCGCCAAGCGCAAATCGATTGCAGAAAAGTATCGCGAAGCATTAAAGGACATGCCAGGCATCCGTTTTCTGCACGATATCGAAGGTGTGCGCCACAACTACGCCTACTTCCCGATTTTCATCGACGAAGCCATCTACGGCATGAGTCGCGACGCCCTCTATGAAAAGCTCAAGGAATACAATATCTACGGGCGCCGTTACTTCTACCCGCTCATCAGCACGTTCAGTGCATACAAGGGCCTGGATTCCGCAAATCCAGCAAACTTGCCGGTTGCACACAAGCTCGCCAACCAGGTTCTTTGCCTACCCATGTTTGCCAATCTGAACGACGCCGACATCGATAGAATCATTACCGTCGTCGCCAACAAGGGATAGCTTATCCAATAAACGTTGAGGTTTGTCGATAGATGAAAAAGTTGATGCTCCTTGGTGGTCTGCGGTATTTGCTACCGGTAATCGAAGAAGCCCACAAGCTGGGCGTATATGTCATTACGGCGGATTACTTGCCCAACAACATCGCCCACAAGTATTCCGATGAATACTGCAACGTGAGCATCATTGACAAGGACGCCGTCTTAAAGGCCGCCAAGGAACTGCGCATCGACGGGATTCTTTCTCACGCCGTCGATCCCGGAGTCACAACGGCCGCGTATGTAGCGGAGCAGCTGGGGCTCCCGTTCCAGTGCAGCCATGATGCAGCATGCATCCTGCAAGACAAATCCCTTTTCCGCAAGTTCCTTTCGGAAAACGGGTTCAATGCGCCCAAGGCCAAGGGCTACAACAACATCGACAGCGCTTTAATGGACGCCGATTATTTCAACTGGCCGGTCATCGTCAAGCCCGTCGATTCCGCCGGAAGCAAGGGCGTTACAAAAGTTGAAAACAAGTCGCAACTAAGATCCGCAATCGAGACCGCGCTTTCGGCCTCGATATCCAAGCAGATCATCATTGAAGACTTTTTAGACAAAGTCGGAGCGCAATCCAGCGCCGACATATTCACCGTTGACGGGGAACTCGTATACCCCGCCTATTCCGACCAGCTGTTCGACCCGAATGCGGAAAACCCCTACACTCCAGCCATAGAGATTTGGCCATCCTCGATGGACGAAAAGTTCCAGGACGACCTCACGCAGCAACTGCAGCGCCTGTTCAAGCTTCTAAAGGTCAAGTCCGGGATTTACAATGTCGAAAGCCGCGTCTGTTCCGACGGCAAGGCCTACATCATGGAAGTAAGTCCCCGAGGAGGCGGCAACCGCATTGCGGAGCTTCAGGACATGGCGACAAGCCAGAATCTTATCCAGAATGAAATCAAGAAAGCCCTAGGCATGCCTCTGGACAACATCACGGCACCCCAATACAACGGAGTCTGGTGCAACTACATTTTGCATTCCTCCAAGGAAGGGACACTCGATTCCATAAGCATCGCCCCGGAATTTGAAAGCAAGCATGTACGCGACATTGGTCTCATCGTCAAGCCGGGAGACCATATCGTGCCCTTTACTGGCGCAAACACCTCTCTTGGGACATTATTCCTACGATTCGAAACCCGCAAGGAACTTGACGAAGCTTTAAGCAATCCCGACTCATGGATTCAAATTAAGGTAAATTAGTGCAATGATGAAACCTATCGGCGGATACTTTGAATGGGAATTTCCTCCTGCAACAAAACAGGAGCTGCACAAGAATGCGGTGTACTTGAATAGTGGACGCCATGCCTTAGAATACATCTTAAAAGGAATCGAGAACATTCATCGCCTTTGGATTCCCTATTTCACTTGCGATGCCGTTCTGACTCCGCTACAAAAGCTCGGCATCTCCTGGGAATTCTACCACATCAACAAGCATCTTGAAATCGCCGACACGATGGAACTCGGCGAAGACGACTACATTCTCTACACGAACTACTACGGCGTAAAAGACGGATACACCGAGCTTTTTGCACAAAAATATGGTGAGCAGGCCATCATCGACAACGCTCAAGCATTTTACTGCAAATCCGCCCCAAATACGCATCAATTTTACAGCCCTCGCAAGTTCATGGGATTACCGGACGGAGGCCTCTCCGTAACGACAGTCCCCAATACAGCATCCCTCTTACCCATCGATAAATCTTTTGAACGCTGCACGCATCTACTGAAGCGAATTGAGCTTTCTCCATCCGAAGGGTATGCCGATTTTAAGGATGTGAGCAAAAAAATTTCGGAAGCGCCACTTTGCCAAATGAGCAAACTGTCCAAATCCATCCTTGCCTCCGTTGATTTAGACAGCATCAAGCAGAAACGTCGTGAGAATTTCGAAAATCTCCACAAAGCGCTGGCATCGACCAATCTCCTGGAGATTCCATCAATGGATTCTTTCGAATGTCCGCTTGTTTACCCCTATTGGTGCGAAAACGGCAGCGAGCTTAAGAAAAAATTGATTGGACAGAACATATTCGTCGCAACATACTGGCCAAATGTCTTTGAATGGGCCAAGCAAAATGATTTAGAATATAATCTTGCAAATCATGTCGTATGCCTTCCCATAGACCAGCGATACGGGAATGAAGACATGGAAAGAATAATCAAAAGTATCGACTGAAAAAGCCCCCATAAATGAGGCGAAGTACTTTTTCCCATCAAGAAAAAAGTATATTTGAGCTTAATCGTTAATAAAACCCGCTATTTAAAAAACGACAAAAACTATGATTGATTTAAAGGGAAAGAAACTTCTCATTATCGGCGCTACAACTACAGAATGTGACATTGTCCGCTACGCAAGGGCTGCAGGCATATACACTATCGTTGCCGACTATCTTCCTGATTCCCCTGCGAAAAAAGTTGCCGACAAGGCTGTTTTAATCAACGCCCTTGATGTTGATGCATTGGTTGATTTTTGCAAAAAAGAAAAGGTTGATGGAGTAATCACTGGTTTTGTCGACATTTTGCTGAAGCCCTACATGGACGTGTGCAAGCGACTTGACCTGCCCTGCTACATTACCGAAAAAATGCTGAGCATGTCAACGAATAAGGTTGACTTTAAAAACACATGCAACAAGTATGGCGTCCCTGTTCCTCAGACTTATCTGATGGGAAACAAGATTGACGACAATACGCTTCAAAAAGTCACATACCCCGTCTTTGTAAAGCCTCTTGACGGTAGCGGGTCTCGTGGTGCAGGCGTTTGCCATAACGAACAAGAATTAAAGGCACAATTCGAAGAAGCGGTCGGTTATTCCGCCAGCAAGAACGCAATTATCGAAGATTACATTAGCGGCCGAGAATTTCTCTTGGACTACATTGCCGTTGGTGGAGAATTCAGGTTGCTGTCCATCTTCGACCGATTCATGGCTTCGGACAGAGGTTCCGCCATCAATTATTCCACGATTAGCATATCTCCATCAAAAGCAGTTGATTTCTACCTCGAAAAAATCAATCCGGCCGTCATCAACATGTTCAAGAGTGAAGGCTTTACGGATGGCGTACTATTCATGCAGGGGTACTTTGACGGAAAGAACGTGAAGTTCTTCGAAATGGGATGCCGTCTTGGCGGATCTTACTTCAACCACGAACAAGCTTGCTTAGGCTACAATGCCATGGATATGATTATCCGCTTCGCATTGACTGGCAAAATGGTAGAAGACATCACAACCATCAGCAAGGAATCCGCAAAGTACAAGAAATTTGCCTTAGATTGCAATTATCTGCTGAAGGGTTGCGACCATACCGTAGCAAAGATTGTCGGCATGGATAAAATAGAAGCCCTTCCTGAATGTATCGAAATACAGAAATATCATGACGTCGGCTATCATTACGGCAAGGACAAGACTGTTGATAGACCCATCATGGTTGCCGAGATTGTAGCAGAAAACAAAGACGAAGTAATAAGGTTAGTCAATTACATCAACAAGGAATACGATGTTTTCGATGAACACGGCGAATCTCTGTTGATGGAAAAACTTAACCCAGAAGCTTTGTTTAACTAAAGGAATTGACCAAATGAAAGTAGCGGTTATTGGTGCGGGTAATTCTGGCTGCGCACAGTCGATTAAGTTGATGCAAAATGGTCACCAAGTAAATTTGATCAAGACCTCGCATAGCCTGCATGACGATAATTTCGAACAACTCTTAAAAACAGGCGAAATCAGCTGTCTAGACACAACTGACGACAACAGAGAGTTTTCCCTCAAGCCCAACATGATCACCAGAGATCTTGCAAAAGGGCTGGAAGGCGCCGAAGTTGTAATGATTTTGACCCAAAGTCTGCAACACCGCGAATTGGCTAAAAAAGTAGGCCCGTTTTTGAAAGACGGCCAAATTGTTTTTTTGATCCCGGGCAATATGGGTTCAACACAATTCGCCAAGCACACGAAGGGCAAGCGCATCATCTACGTTGAAGGCGAATCCACTCCGTACGACGCACGCATTATTGCGCCCGGCAAAGTCGAAATACTTTTCAAGAATGTGAGAAATGCAGTCGCATTTCTCCATAAGGATGACGAAAGGTTTCTGCCTATCATCACATCCCTGTTTGGTACACACAAATACCTCAGAACAAACATCGTCGAATCGACATTGCACAACCCCAACATGGTTGTTCACACCATTGGAACCATCATGTCTGCAAGCAGAATTGAATATTCCAAGGGTGAATTCTGGATGTACCGCGAATCATTCTCGCCGGCCATTTGGAATTTGGTCGAACAACTCGACGACGAAAAGAAGCAAGTCATTCGAGCCTATGGCGGAAAAAACGCCATTAACTACCTTGACGCCTGCAAATGGCGAAATGAAGAAGACCTGTCCATAGATAGCTTGCAGGTATTCAAAAATTACGCCGCAACAGGAGGCCCCAAAGGCCCCGCCAGCTTGGATACCCGTTACATCTACGAAGATGTTCCGATGGAATTGTGCATGCTGGAAAAGCTGGCCGCCGAAAAGGGAATATCTACACCGATTGCATCTGCATTGATTACAATAGCTTCGGCACTGAAATCCACCGACTACCGAATGATGAGTTACGAAATTACTGATGTAAGGGAATACATTTAAAAAGCCATGGCATTACGTACTCAAGAAGAAATTATGTCTAAGTGGTCTAATTCTAGACCACTTGTTTCTATTCGTTGCATAACATACAATCACGAGAAATACATCGCACAATGCATCGAAGGTTTTCTCATTCAGGAAACAAATTTCCCTTTTGAAATTTGTATACATGACGACGCAAGTACAGACAAAACAGCCGACATCATCCGTACATACGAAGAAAAATATCCCAAAATAATCAAGCCTCTATACGAAACGGAAAACCAATGGTCCAAACGAGGCGATACGCTAACTCGAATCGTAGATTCCATGTTGAATGGTGATTACATTGCGATGTGCGAAGGTGACGACTACTGGACAGACCCGAATAAACTTCAGCAACAAATTGACTACCTGGAAGGACATCCCAATTGCGCAGTCGTGGTCCACCATTGTACCAAGTACAATGACCAGACTGGAAAAAACGAAGGGACGTTCCCGAAATTCACAGTGGAGCGCGATGTTCCGATAGAAGAAGTCATCTTAGGCGGTGGCGGATTATTCGGCACCAACACCATGGTCTACCGTAGAGAGGTTTTGGAATACCACAAACTGGCATTCTGGAAAGCAAGCCCCGTTGGAGACTATCCGACAATCCTCTCTTGCGCCCATCTAGGGAAAGTCCACTTCATTCCCAAAGTCATGTCCGTTTACCGAATTTTCAGTCAGGGATCTTGGTCCAGCAAAACTCTATTAAGCAAGGACGCATTCAACAAAAGGCTTACTCACATTAACGCATGTGAAGAATCTCTTTTGCACTACGATGAATTCACTGAAAAGAAGTATACACAAGCCATTCAAGAAAAACTTGATCTCAACAAGTTCAATCTATACTGGGATTTCGGCAAGTGGTCTTTACTGAAGACTACCATGCACTATAAGCAACGTTCCCTTTTAGGGAAGCTAAAGGCCCTTTACCACTGTATCAAGGCATAAGCGGCCTTATAGCCCAACATTAAGCCAACCAGCATAAACATACTCGGGAAAAAATTCTAAAATTAGTAAGAGTCTAAAAAGCGAGATTGTAATGGCATTATCTATTTATGTGGTAAAGAAATGGATTGGCATTCTTTTGGGGAAAAGCGTCTTTACTGTAAATCAAGACGAAGGAAAAGTATACTCCAAGACAGATCTTGCTGGTTACTACAACAACCTGACTGAAAAAATAACTCGATTTGGCCTACCGGGAAATGAAATTCCAAAGCGTCATGTTGCAGAAGGCATGACAATTGAATTCAGCATCGAAATTTTCCAGTATGGTCTTGCCGCGTACGACTTATACCTCATGACAAACGACGCATGCTATTTGGACAAGATGAAAGCATGCGCAGACTGGGCTTTAAAGAACATAGATGAAAAAGGTCGATGGGCTACATTTCCTTACAAAAAGCCCAACCAGCTATATTCATCGATGGCACAGGGCGAAGGATTATCCCTTTTAACACGCGCATATAAAGTGTGGGGTGATCAGGCATATGCAGATGCCGCCAAGAAAGCAAAAGAATTCATGTTGATACCTGTGGAAAACGGCGGCACAACAGTATACGAAAACGGTAATATTTATTTCTACGAATACTTACATGAAGACCAGGTCTTAAACGGCTGGATTTTTTCGGCATGGGGTATTTTAGATTATGCCAAATGTTTCAATGACAAGGAAGCATGGGATCAATGGAACAACACGGTAAATGCCATGGCCCAGAAATTGCCCATGTACGACAAAGGATTCTGGAGTTCCTACACAGACGCCAAAAAGCTTGCGAACCCATTTTACCACAAGCTTCACATAGCACAACTGAACGTCATGTACGATCTGACCGGCATTGAGGCATTCAAAAAATACTTTGAAATCTTCTCAAGATATCAGAACAATTGGTTTTACAGGAAAACAGCCTTTCTGCTAAAGTTTATACAAAAAGTATTAGAATGAGATAGTACGACTATCAATCGTCAAAATTTGGATTAGAAAGTAAGTATGAAAAAAAAGCGAATTTTAGCCGTAGCCTCAATTGGCGGGCACTGGATTCAACTGCTTCGAATAACCAAGCCTCTAGAAGAATTCTATGAGGTTGTATATCTCAGTACAAATTCCAAGTGTCAAAGTCTTGTTCCCGAAAACAAATTTTTCCACATTCAGGATTTTAACCGCTGGTCAATTTGGCAAGCCATTCCTGCAACAATAAAAATCCTTTTTGTTTTATTGTTCATTCGCCCCAAAGCGGTAATTACAACAGGAGCTGCCCCCGGCTTACTTACGCTTATAATAGCGAGAATGTTTTTTATCAACACTATTTGGATTGATTCCATCGCGAATGTTAAAAGGCTTAGCAGCAGCGGAAAAATAGCACGCAAAATCGCTCATAAAATCTACACCCAGTGGCCTAATTTAGTTGACGATAAGGTCAAATACGCCGGAAACATCTTTGGAGACTGATAAATGATTTTTTGCACTATCGGAACGCAAGCTCCATTTGACCGCATGCTGAAAATTATAGACGAAATAGCTCCTTTAATAGATGAAGAAGTTATAGCGCAAGTTTACAAAACGGATGTCAAGCTCAAGAACATCCGTACCGTCGACTTTCTGTCACCTACAGAATTCAACGAGATTTTCAACTCGGCTAGACTTATCGTAGCCCATGCAGGCATGGGAACGATAATTTCTGCACTTGTACGGCAAAAGCCAATCATCATCTTCCCAAGAATTGCTAGTCTCGGAGAGCACAGAAATGAGCACCAGCTTGCAACAGCAGAAAAAATGAAGGCTCTCGGCTACGTCTATGTCGCACAAAACGCAGACGAGCTCAAGGATCTCATCCTAAAAAAAGATCTTGTCCCGCTCCATAAAATAAAGGACTACGCTAGCGAATCGCTCATAAACGAACTCAAGAGCGTCATTGGCTAACATTCATCAGCTTTTCGCGTAAATAGGCTATAGAACGGTCTCTGAATTCCATCAGTTTTTCCGATTCGATAGCCGTCACGGAACTTTCTTGCAATTTTTCCAAGTCGTTCATTTCAACTAAATGATGTTCGGCTCCACAAACCGAGAGGAAATCGGCGATGCGGTTATCCGAACCGTCTTTTCGCTTGATAACGGAATAAAAATCACGCGCAAAGTTCAACGCAAAAGCGGTACCATGGAATGATGTCGTGACGACAAGTGAAGCGTCACGGAATAGGCGTAAAAATTCCAGAGGTCCAATGGAATCAAACGAGATACTATTCTCGATACTGTAGCCATCCTTTAAACCATGAAGAACGACAACCTTCAAATTTCTTTCACGGGCAAGCTTATCGACCAACGAAAGGATAGACGGATACGGATCAAACGAATAGTGTAATATATATACCAATAAATATTTTCCGTTTACCAGAGGACGATCCACACAAAGACGAGTCCATTCATCCCTATTCAGCAGCAATGTCGGATCACAAACAACTTCCGGTGCTTTTCCTATTAATTTTTCCACGACATTCGAGGCCGACTTTTCACGGACAGAAATAAACTGATACTGTTCCAAAAATTTTCTATACAGGGGTTGCATTTCATCGGGAACATCTTTCCCAGAAAAACTAGCCGCATAGCTACATTTTAGCGCATTTCTCGGAGCAAATCCAAGCAAGAAATTGGTGTCGCCCACCATATACTGGGGATTCCAAACCTGGTCACTGCCGGTCATATAGATATCGAACTTTTCATGAATTTGCCCAAGCGATTCAGCCGAAGCGTATTCCCTAGACAAGTTAAAATACTTCTGGTAAAAGGACCTAAAGGCTCTCTGTTGGAAAAATCTCTTAATGGCCGCATTTGCCTTTTTCTGTCTTGAAGAAATGCGCAGTAACTTTACAAGCAACCCCAGCAAAGCCATTGCAGCGAATCGCGCCATGCTCTTTTTCGGGTAATAGGGAATTTTTTGGCGTTCACAGTGAAATTTATTGGGATACAGATAATCAATAATCGTCGCCTTAAAGCCCAATTCGTCAATTTTTCGTTGCAGTGCATACGCCTGGAGTGCTGAACCATAATTCAGTACCTTATGCATTGTAACAATGCCAACACTCTTCATTTCTAGAACCTCAGAATTCCTTTAAGAAAATCCCTAAGTTTACGGGGCAATAGTTTGCGCCGAATCCGTCTAACACGCCACATAAATGGAGATTCATGAGCGAGATAATGGCGTTGGAGTTCGTCAAAAGACATCGTCTCCATTTGCTTGTAAATAACATCTCTGATTGCCGGTTCTGCAGTCGGACGATACAAGTTTCCATTCCCAGCGCACGCTTCATCTACAGACAGATCCATAACCTTCACTTTGTCCAAGATACTCTCAAATACCACACGCCCCTTTTCCGAATTCACTAAGATGAGCGACAGTCCCAGTTTTTCGGTAAAATCATGCTTTCCAGAATATTGAGAGATTCCCCAAAAATCACCTATGGTCAAATCAGCCGGACGATCAAGGTTCGCATATTTACATCTATAACAAGACTTTCGATATGTTTCCCCCCGCAAAAAAGTGGCATAATATGGATCGCAATAAGGATTCAATGTTGTTGTAGTTCCATTGCAGGCAAATGACCCCACCAAACCCCAACCACTGGGGCCTTTATCGCGGAAGCGATATTTCTCAATCACACCTCCGTGTTTTTTCCCCAGCCATTTTAAATAGGCGTCAAACAATTGTGCACTGGGAGTTCCATGGCATGCCAGATCCACAGTCGTGAGGTTATCATATTTCTTCGACAAGAATGCGTTTAAGCCAGCAATCTGGCAGGGCGTTCCAGAAAAAAGAACTTCTCGACCATCTGCAAGAATCGACTTCACACGACTATAGACATCCCCCAAATCACTAGCCACATACTTGGATCCTTGGAGCTTATGTAAATCCTCCATGCGTTCAACAACAACATGAGTCGCAACAAGCGTATTCGAAAAGGCTGCCCCTACAACTGCGCCCTTATTATCCAAAAATCTTGTGGCAAGCGCAGCAAACGCGCCTCCAGAGGCACTACGAGAAAGCCTATCTACATCACGACATTGAACAACATAGGCTTTTTGCATAGGCCTATGAACAGGTTCCTGCATTTGAGGGCAATGTTTTTGGCACAATCCACATTCAATACAGGTATCACGATTTATTTGAGGATATAAAAAACCTTCTTGATTCGGAACCATACGAATACACTGTTTTGGGCAACTTTGAGCACAGCTTCCACACCCACAACAGTCTATCTCATTCAAGATATCCAAAATAGGTTTCATCAAGGAGTTTCCTCTAATTGTTCATCCTCTATGTCATCTTCTTTTGTATTGAACAAAATTTCATACTTCAAAAGTATAATAGAGAAAAGGAACAGAACCGACATTTCTATGCCAATAACCGTAGATAAAGTTTTCCCCACCAAAAAGCCCAATGGCAAAAACACCCAAACAAAGTGCTTTTTCCAAAGGGAAACAATAGCATTGAAAATACACGCCATATAAGCAAACGCGCCAACAGCACCAAAATCCACCAAAATCTGGAACCAAATGCTTTCGGCGCCATAAATTCCCTTATCCACTTCCTGAACATAGTGCCAAATAAAGCCAGATCCATTACCCCAGATAGGCGAATTCGCCCAATAGAACAAACTGATAAGCAATTGTTCTTGGCGCATATCCGTATTACTCCCACTCACCGCAGTTTGATCCGTATTTATAAAGGAACCTACAACTTCCATCAAGAACGATGCAGAAAGAGCCAATACAACAATTACACCAACAATCTTAATAAAGATATATCTCGGCTTTATAATTTCATGCGCAACAACACCAATAAGAGCAACACATGTTGCCGCAATAACAGAACGTGTTCCCGTAATCAGGACTCCAACCGCGCACAACGGAAATAGCAAAAGCAAAGCTTTTTTCATGTCAACGGAAAACTTATCCGCAATCCAATAATAACTAGACAAAATCAAGCCAAAAAACAATCCTGTAGGTGCAGGCGTAGACAGAAAGCCTTGGCACCTTTTAATACCAAAGCGGAATTTATCATAATCCAGAACGCTTACATTACCAAGGCCACTTGAAATAAGATAGCGGATATAAGGATTAGATGCACTTGCCATTTCGAACAAGCAATACAGCCCCATTGCAATGGCAAAAAAAGCAATGACCTTCAAAAGGAACATTAGCTCTTCTTTTGTTTCAATGCACATCCAAAGAATTAACGGGAAGATATAATATGCATTAAAAGTCATAAGGGCCGTTGGCCAATGAGGTTCTATAAGAAGGGATGTTCCCGCAATGGAAAACAACATCAAAAAAGAACCAAACCAAAACGGATATGACTTCATCAACGCTTTTTCATCTTGGCTCAACTTAAACGGTGCTAAAAAAGTGACTAAAGCCGCAACAACATCAAAATTCGAAAAAGGAGTTCCCGGGAAAACAAGCATCAAAAGAACTAAATGCAAAGGAACAAGCAGCATGACAGCACGCTTATAATCATAAAGCAAAGCAAATAAAAATACTAAAACGACCAGGTACTGCATTTACTGGAAAATAGATACTAAAAATTTTCGGAAACGGAATACAAGCATTGGACTTAAGCCAAGGCATAAAATCTTTGCAAAAAATCTATCCCACGATTTCAAATTAAGCGCGGAATCAATATAGACTCTATTCGCTTTTAAATTATCTAAAAGATTCGGGATTTTGTCAAACAAGGCACGATTACCACTAATGACAATCTTCCGCATAAAATGGAAACAATGGGCCGCCAAATTTGATCGGGTTTCCCTATCATAACGGCCACCATACACATCACGAGAAAGCCGAACATTTTCTTCGGCTTCTTGCATAAGGAGCCAAAAATTCAGATTGATGGACGTTCCGCTGATGCCACTTGTTCGAGTCATATAATGATAAAGATTCTTCGGGACCACAGCAATTGCCGATTCCTGCATTATAAACCGACGTGTTACCGGAATATCTTCAAACTGTCTATTCAAAGGGAAACGAGCATTATCCCACAAAGTTTTTTTAAATAGCTTATTGCAGGCCCACGCCGGCAAGGACTTTCCGTCAAAGAAATAACTCAACGCCTGTTCTTGCGGGATTGTTAAAGAGCCAGGATCCAAGCAGTCCGAACGCAACAATTTCCCGTTTTCATCATTATGTTCAACTCCGCAAACAGCCAGTGAACACCCTGATTCATCTAACGCCTTCGCAAGATTCTCAAACATATCCGGTTCACACCAATCGTCACTATCGACAAAACCGATGTATTCGCCACGGGCAATGTCAATCCCCGCATTTCTTGCAGAAGACAGGCCTCCATTTTTCTTATGAACGACAACGATTCTAGAATCTTTTTTCGCCAACTGGTCGCACAACTGAGGGCAATTATCTGGAGAGCCATCATCAACCAAAATGATTTCCAAATTCAAATATGTCTGTACCAATATACTGTTGACGCATTTTTCCAAATAGCGTTCAACATTATAAATCGGGACAATAACAGAAATCAATTTTTGGTCATTCATAATCAAAGCGCCTTAGAATAATATTCGTAATACGCTCTTGCCGTATTAGAAATATCATAGTTAATACGGACATGTTCATGCGCTTTTTCAACAACATCGCCAGGGAAATCATTGTACACGATAGACTCTATTTTGGAAGCGCAGTCATCTGCATCCCCGCATTTAAAGAATTGGCCAAATTTACCGTTTTCAATAATCTTCATGGGACCATCATTATCCGCAATCAAGACTGGCACCTGGGCGGCCATAGCCTCGGCAATGGTAAGTCCAAATCCTTCAAATAACGAAGGCTGTATTACCAAATCGTAATTGCATAAATTCTCATACAAGTAAGTTTGGCTTTGCGAACCAAGAAAGTGGATTTTATCGACCCATTTCATTTCAGAGGCGGTCTTTTCAAGCATACCCCTCGAGGAACCATCGCCAATAAAGTCCAAGGTAAATTCATATTCCGGATGCCTTGAATGAAAAATGTCCAAAGCTTTCATCAAAAGGTGTTGACCCTTTCTTTGCGTTTCCAAACGGCTAACTTGAACAAACCTGTGTATAGTCTTTTTTTTCAAGGAACGCTTCTTAAAGCCATCTACAAGGATTCCATTTTCAACAACAACACTTTCTTTACCGGAATGTTCCAAAATACTTTGGCGGACACTTTCCGAAATGGCAAAAACCGTTTTGAACTTGTTAATACATTGAAACGGCGTTTCCTTATTGTACACATCATGAACCGTAACAAAAAAGGGGCAACGAATCAACGGATGGATTAAATAACGCCACATTACCGTATTGTGCAAGTGAATGACATCGGGGCGAATTCTTAAAGCATGGTAATTCAGGCGAATCAAATGCAAAGGAGACTTGCTACCTACAGGCCTCTTATTGTATACAATCTTCACATTGGGGCTAAACAAATCTACAAGCTCTTTACTGTACAAATCATTAATCACTAGCACATAAACATCAGCATAGAGACTTTGCTTGTTGACAATATTCACAAGCATCGTCTGGATACCGCCAAGGCCCAGATCATTAACAACATGCAATATCTTCATAAACTCGTTCCAGCTTATTTAAAACAACATCAGCCGTAAAGTTCGACTTGGCGCGATTCCACCCGGCAAGTCCCATCTGAATGCGTAGATTCTTGTCGTTCACCAATTTTTCAAGTGCTTTTGTTAAAGCCTGGATATCACCGGGGTTGCACAATATACCGCAAACACCGTCATCGACAACTTCAGCGGTTCCACCCACAAAAGTAGAGATGACAGGCAAGCCCATGCCCAGAGCTTCAACAAGACTCATGCTAAAGCGTTCTGCGTAAGACGGCAAAACAAGAAGGTCATATTCCGACAATTGCTTGATGTATTCGTCATGTCGCAACCACGGAGAAACATGAATCACATCTTTTTTCTTGCTTTGAGAAACTGCATTTCGGACCCGTTCGATTTCACCATCCCCAAACAGGAACAATTCCGCAGGGACATCAAACAAGGCGGCGTCAAAGGCCTTTATCAAATCCAAAACCCCCTTGCGATCGCCAAATCGTCCCGAAAAAATTACCTTAACAGGGTTTACATGCTTTGATAAATCAACAGGAGACGAGGCAATACTTTCGCATGGATTAGGAACCGTTGCAAAATTATGCAGTACCGGATCAAATGAACGAAGAAAAGCTTCCATTTCAGAAGATAAAACTATTATCTTGGCCGCATTCCTAAAATAACTACGGATAGCCTTTTTCGTGAAAGCCGAAGAATTGTTGCAAAACTCATCAAATACGCTTCCATGAACATGAGGGGCATACTTCATACCACGCAAGCGAACAAACAAGCTAACGACAAACATTCGCCAAAAACTACCGTAACTGGCCGTATGCAGTTCATAAAGGATTGGGCTCTTTTTAGAAGCAAAAAGAACCTTAAGGCAAGTCTTCAGCACCAAAGGCAAAGAGCGAAGAAAGGAGCCATTATAAGTAGCCAGAAAATTTTTTTCAGTTAAGCCAAATAACTTTTTATAGCTCAATAGGACTGAACAAATTCCACCTTGTACAGACAAAGCAGGCCCAACATGGCAAACCTTTTCTATCATTCTTATTCTGCCTTACCCTTACCGATGCTCGTCACTTCGAATCCGATTTTTCTCAGTGCGTCCGCATCCAAAATATTGCGGCCATCAAATACAAAGGCCGGTTTTGCCATCGAACTGTAAATACGCTTCCAGTCGAGTTCAGCAAAGCACTTCCATTCCGTGCAAACCACAACGGCGTGGGCGCCTTCGGCCGCCTTGTACGGGTTCTCTTCGAACGATACCTGTTCAATCACATCCTTGAGGTCACGTTTGGCATCAGGAATCGCCTTCGGATCCGTCACGACAGGCAGCGCATGTTCGGCAAGCAAATCGCGCACCACAAGGTTCGCCGGACTTTCGCGAGTGTCACCCGTATTCGCCTTAAACGCAAAACCGAACACGGCAATTTTTTTGCCTGCAATCGTATTGAACATGGTTTCGAGCATGCGGTCCACCACGCGGTGCGTCTGCCACTCGTTAATCTTCACGACGCTTTCCCAGTAAGCAGCCACTTCCGGCAGTCCATAATAACCGCAAAGGTAAACAAGGTTCAAGATGTCCTTCTTGAAGCAGCTACCGCCGAAACCGATAGAAGCCTTGAGGAACTTGGATCCAATGCGACGGTCCTTGCCCATCACGTAAGCGACTTCGTCGACATCAGCACCAGTGCGTTCACAGAGAGCGCTAATGGAGTTGATGGAGCTAATGCGCTGTGCGAGGAAAGCATTAGCCGTAAGCTTCGTGAGTTCTGAACTCCAGAGGTTCGTCGTAAGGATGCGGTCACGCGGCACCCAGTGGGCATACACGTCCACAAGTTTCTGGCAGGCAGCAAGGCCCGATTCCGTCTGATGGGAGCCAATGAGCACACGATCGGGCTCAAACAAGTCGTTGATGGCTGTACCTTCGGCGAGAAATTCCGGATTCGAGAGGACTTCAAAGTGGAGGCCCTTGTCGTTCGAATTCAAGATGCGTTCCATAGCCGCAGCGGTGCGGACCGGGAGCGTCGACTTTTCGACGATAATCTTGCCTTCGTCAGCAATTTCCAAAATATTGCGTGCAGTCTTTTCCCAGTACTGCAAGTCAGAAGCCTTACCGGCACCGTGACCAAATGTTTTTGTCGGCGTATTCACCGAAACAAAGATAATGTCAGCTTCCTTGATAGCAGCCGGAATGTCCGTACTAAAAAACAAGTTACGGCCACGAGCACGCTTTACAACGTCATCCAGACCAGGTTCAAAAATCGGGAGATTTTCGCTATTCCAGGCATCAATACGAGACTGGTTAATATCAACAACGGTGACCTTGACATCGGGGCACTTGTCGGCAATTACAGTCATGGTGGGGCCACCGACATAGCCAGCACCAATGCAAACAATTTTAGTTTCGAAACTCATGATGTTACAAAATAGCAATTACAACATGTGTAAACAGCAACGGTACTCAAAAAGTGCGCAAATAATAAGCCATTTACAAGACTTGAATGCCTATTTGAAGATAGCGGTGATTTCGCCTGCGTATTGTGGCTGTATTATGCGCAACGGAGCTGTTTCACCATCACTCCATCCTACAAAAGTACTTCCAGAATAAGGCTCCGCAAGAAGCGTCACCGGATAATCCTCAAAGAAATTCACAGTCATTTTTTCCTCATCTATAGGGAGGCTTTGCACAAGAATCTTTCCCGGGCCATCAACCGCCAAAGTCACAGGAGCCACATTTCCTAATTCAAAAAATTCCTGAAGTTCTTTCGTCATTACAGCGGCACGAGTTTTAACAAATTCTTCAACACGCTCCAATTCCTTTTCCATTTCAGAAGCGCTATGATTCCAACGCTTCTGATCGCGAGGAATTTCAGACTGAATTTCTGCCATCATCTTCTTTACACGTGCAATCAACTTTGAGCTTTCAAAATTCTTTTGGAACAGTACCGCTAGGCGATTTATAAAAGCAGATTTAAATTCAGAATTTTCCAGCAGTTTACGTAACAGGAATGTGTATTCAGGGCCATTCGGCCAAGATCTTCCATCTTCCGCCGTGGCATATTCAAATACGTTGTTTGCATACAAGCTGTGTCCGCTATCAAATCCAAAATCCAAATCAAAAAGAATCCATTTCCACTTTGTCTGCAATTTTGAATTTCTCCATTTCTTGAGATTATTTGCAGGCCAATCACGATTGTCCACATACAATTCCGTATGCACATAATTAAGGTAATTATCAATATCAATCTGTGAAACCACATACGCGTAGTTTTCATCATCAGCAAGGTTGTGCGATTCCAGCCAATCTATCAGAGTCTCATAATCAACAGCAGAACCCGCAGACACAGAATTATCAGCATCAAGCAAATCGATATCGTCCGGATTCATCCCATAATGCGTTTCAAAGTAATATTCATTCGATCGTTCACGAAGATCCTGAATGCCATAATATTCGCCATTGTAATAAACAACCGCATAGCGACCGTGACGGCTATCAAGGCCAAGATCGTCACCGATAGAACTTCCAAGCCTATCGCGGACGTAATCCATTCCAAAATTATTACCAAAATTGCGCAGAATAAAACTCTTGTATTTGCGCTGTTCTGGGTAATCCGGGAACAACGCATAATACAACCGCTTATCACCATACTTTTCGCGGAACGTTATAGCGACGGACTTTTCACTTTTGATGCGGCTGTAATTACCATAAACCTGAAGCCCAGCTAGTTTCACAAACGAAGGAGCGGCAGCGTCCTTTTCCATCAATTCTACAACTACAGGAATTTCCTTGTCCTGCCAATAATTCGCACCTTTTTCAGGTACTTTCCCATCGGGAAAATTTCCCTTCATAAAAAGTCCAGAGTCAGGGTCAAAAAGAGATTTCGGATCAGTCGTCAAGAACACCGCAGGAATGGTTGGCGCACGCTCAAAAACATAAGTACGCACAAGTTCTTCTCCACTCAGCGCCCCCGCGACAAAAGAAGCGCAACGGATAGTCTTTGTAGTGTCAATTCTCAAAGCAGTCGTCACCGGGCTTTCCGCCGTTGGGGCTGCCCCACCCACAGCACAACGCACTGTAGCACTCTTCGGAAACGATACCACAAACGGTTCTGCATAAAATCCCGACGGAGGAAGTTCCACCAAAGAATCCACCGAAGGCGAACGTGTCGGCACAACAGCTCCTACCGTTTCTCCATAAGGAGAAGGCTCGCTATAACCAAAGTCCAACGAAACACCATCACTCAATGTTCCAAGCGACCATGACATTTCAGGCGGCAATTTCGGATACTCGACATAATCAAGAATTTGACCATCGCCATTGACAAGGTAAAGGTTTCCGCCATCCTTATCGAGCTTAAAACCTGCATGCGGTTCAAGCCCACCGTTTCTCGTCACGGTTAAATTTTTTCCAGACATGAATACAATCATGAATTCATCTGGGGAAATTTTCACGTCGCCAAACATCCACTTAAACGGCTCTTCAGAATCATCCGTCAAATACTTTCCAGACAAGTCCACCGTATCCGCAGATCGATTGAAAAGTTCCACCCAGCCCGCATCGCCACCTTCGTAATCTTTGTACACTAGGTTAACGGTATTGATTTCAGAAAAGACAACAGGAGAACGCTCCGCCAAGGGGAGTTTCAGAACAGGCTGAGTTTTATTTGAAATATTTTCTGAATCCGTAGCGACCGGATTCGAATTGGAACATGATGCAAAAAATGCAAAAGCTCCGAGTACCAACAGAAACAGGGAAAATTTTTCTCTCACCCAACACCTCAAATATCCGCATCTAAATATATATGCGACATGAGGAGCTAGAACTTTTTTAAAGACTATTTTTGACGCAAAATTTCGGGAATAAGCTTGCTAAAAACCCACTCGAAACTTACTTTTTTATTTCGGGTTCCGAAGGAACAACCTTTTTTCTTCTCGGTCTGCGAACGATAAAAAATATTCCGTTCCTATTTATTTGAAGATGGCCGTAACTTCACTGACGCATTCCGGCAAAATCACCCGTGTGGGGCTAGATTCGCCATCACTCCAACCTGCAAAAGTACTTCCCATAAGAGGCTCCGCACTGAGCGTCACCGGGAATCCCGTAAAGAAATTCACAGTCATTTTCGACACATCAACAGGAAGATTATGCACAAGAATCCGTCCAGAGCCACTTACAGACAAGCTTACAGCAGCCGTTTCGCCTAGTGCAAAAAATTCCTGCAATTCACCATAAACGACACTAGGGCGGTTCATCGCAAAATTCTTGATGGCGTTGAGCTGTTTTGTCATTTTCGAAGCACTCAGCCCCCAGCGTTTTTGGTCACGAGGAATTTCCGACTGGATTTCTGCCATCATCTTCTCGATGCGTGCAAGCACTCGCGAGCTTTCAAAATTCATTTGCAAGAGCACCGCCATTCGGTTGATAAATGCCGCCTTGAAGCCTTCGTTTTCAAGCAGTCTTCGGAGCAACAATGTGAATTCAGGCCCGTTTGGCCAAGAATCCCCATCTTCCGCTGTTGCAAATTCAAATATGTTATTCTTATACTTACTATAATCATTACCAAATCCAAAATCAAGATCATACAGGAACCATTTCCACGGAGTCTTGGGACTTGTATTACGCCACTTCTTGAGATTATTCGCGGGCCAGTCGCGGTTATTTGCAAAGAGCTCCGTATGCATGTAATTGATGAAATTGTCGACATCTATTTGCGATGCGATATAAGCATAGTTCTCTTCTTTATCTAGATGGTTGGATTCCAGCCAATCCATCAACGCCACATAATCAACAGCCGAGCCCGCAGAAACAGCATTATCCGCCTTGAGTAAATCTATTTTATCCGGATCAAGTCCGTAATGCGTTTCAAAATAGTCTGCCGTTGAGCGTTCACGGATGCTGTGGATGCCGAAGTATTCTCCGTTATAATACACAACGGCAAATCGTCCGCGCTGATAATCGACGCCAAGCCCTTCGCTCACAGAACTTGCCAAGCGGTCGCGTATGTAGTCATTTCCGTAGTTGCTCCCGTTGTTGCGCAGCAAGAACACCTTGAACTTGTTTAGCTCCGGGAATTCAGGAAACAGCGGATACTTCAGGTGAGAATCACCATACTTTTCACGGAACGTAATCGCTACCGACTTTTTATCATTTTGCCTGCTGTAATTACCAAAAATTTTGAGTCCAGCATTTTTCGCAAACGCAGGCGAACTCGTTCCCGGCTCCATCAACTCCACCGTCACAGGGATTTCCTTATCGAGCCAGTAATTAGCTCCGTAGTGAGGTTCCTTGCTCTGAGCATTTGGACCTTCCATATAAATACCAGTATCCGGATCAAAAAGTGAATTCGGGTCAGTCGTGAGAAATACCGCAGGCACTGTAGACGCAGCCTCAAAAATGTAAGTACGTGTCACCACATCGCTCGGGAGACTTTGCGGAGCAATTTTTGCACAGCGTATTACCGTCGTCTTGTCGATTAAAATATTCTTCTGGAAAGGAGTCTTTTCTGATGGCATTTTTCCACCAGTTTCGCAAACGGCATTATTCGTGCTTTCTAGATTTAGAATAAATGGTTCCGCATAAAATCCCGAAGGCGGAAACAGTAAAGTGTCGATATTCTCTTCGCGAGTAAATGTCAGCGAACTACTATAACCATATGGTGAAGGGTCGGCATATCCCCAACTTCCCCCATAATTCCATGTTTTCCCGAGAGGCAATTCCGGATACGACACAGAATCCACAATTGAAGCATCGGCATTTACCAAATAAAGCGAGCCACCCTTTTTCGAAAGCTTGAAGCCTGCGTGTGGTTCATGGCCGCGGTTCCGCGCAATGTAGCTGAAAACCTTAAGGGTTACTTCTTGAGATTCACTTGCCTCGGGGCTCAATCGCGTCCCATAAATATTCGCCAAATCAGGGAATGTTGTTCCTGTAGGGAGCGCCATACGGTAAACCGTCGAAGAATCTCCAGTTCCTTCAAGAACCATCTCGTAACCTTTCCAGTCATCAATATCGGGCTGTGCCAAGCGAACCGAAACATTGCGGCCCTTTGTAATGTACGCCTGTATCAAAATTTCATTTGCCGCCGAAATATCCAACACATCCGAAGGGTCACTACTCCCCGTTCCTACGAAAAACGAAATGGACGACCAACCAAGTTCCTCGTTTTCACCCAGTTTCATCACCGTACCAATGCGACTCTGTCCATTTTCACTAAAGCATTTTTCATCGTATCCCGGCAACGGGTCGGCATAGCTGTAGCCCGGAGGATCGCTCTCAGCATCCGTCCAAGTCCAGCAACCAGACCCAATCATATCAATAGAATCATGTGGCATCACATAATCGGGATAATTCTTCCCCGACAAAAAGACAACCAAAAACGAGTTCGGCGCCATTTTCACATCGCCAAATTTCCACTTGAAGGGTTCTTCCTGCGAGTCCGTCAAATACATTCCAGACAAATTTACTGTATCAGCAGATGTATTAAAAAGTTCTACCCAACCGGCGTCATCGCCTTCGTGGTCCTTGAAATCAACGTTAACCGGGTCGACCTCGGTGAACATCACAGGGCCGCCAACAAACGGAAGTTTCGTGCCACCCGCATCACCACTTGCCGAAGAGCTGCTTTCCATATCTAAAATCAACGAACTAGGGTTATCGTCAGTACATGCCGACAAAACCAGCGCTACAAAAAGAAGAGACCCAAAGGCCCTGTAGACCTGAGCTGAAAAATCATTCCAACACACCATAATATGGAATATATATTATGCTTGAGTATTTGGAATGCTAGGCTCGGAATATAAGAAAAAAACTACTTCTTAATTTCGGGTTCCGAAGGAACAACCTTTTTTCTTCTCGGTCTGCGAACGATAAAAAGGCAAGCGCCAATCAGCACGAGCGTGACAGAAATCACCTTGCCCATCGGGAACGCCTCGTAAAAAACGAGTGCACCAGCAAGCGTCGGGACCGCAGCGCCGACTGCCGCGCTGAACGGAATAATGAACAGTGCGCGCCCACGCGAGAATGACACCTGCGAATACAAAAACGCAATACTGTATGTCGCCACATAGCCAAGCGTTCTAAAATCCATGAGCAGGTTCATCACCGACGAGAAATCGATATTGTCGAGGTCAAAATCCATCGCCAAGCTCTTGTAAAAAGCAGCCGAAAGCCCAAAGCCAACGCCCATGATAAGCGAGTCCACCATTTCGCGGTCTTTCACCCAGAGGTGCGCAATAAGCGTGGCAAAGCTAAGTCCACCCGCATACAGCCAAAGCGTCCCGATGTTCTGTACCGCCGTCGATTCCCCGAGATTTTCAACGGAATAAAGGAGGCCCGCCACGACAAAGCAAATCGCCACCACAATACGTTTGGTCAAGACTTCCTTGAGGATGCAAAATCCCATCAATGCCGTCAACACCGGATTCAAGACCATCATCGGCTGCACCTGGCTCAAGTCATACTGAGCCATGGCAATGTAATAGCCAAGCGTTGCAAGCCCGGAGCATGCAATGCCGAGCCACCAAAACTTATTCGTGATAACGCCCTTGAAGAATTCCCAGGGCCTAGAAGTTCCACCCGTGCGCTTGCCAACAGTGGACACCCCGGATTTTTCCAGGATATTTCCACAAGCAAATAAAAACGCAGGACCAATGGTTAAGAGTAGGAATAGCATTCGCTAAATCCCGTCATAGATTTCTTTGTAGATCCAGTAATTTCCCATGACGCGCTTGACGTAGTCGCGGGTTTCCCAGTAGCTGATTTCCTCGACGCGCAAATCCCACGGGAGGCCTTCGCTTTCGGACTGCCAGCGTTTCGTAGGCTTCGGGCCCGCATTGTAATTGCAAAGCACGTACATGTAATCGTTCTTGTATTCATCCTTCAAGTCCACCAGGTAGCGAATACCCAAGCGGATGTTCATGTAGGCATTGTACAAGCGTTTCGGATTAAAGCCAGAAATTTCTTCCTTGTCCGCAAGCATCTTGCCCGTAGCCGGCATAATCTGCAAAAGACCGCAGGCACCCGCAGGCGATGTAATCTGGAAATCGAAAATGGATTCCTGACGCATCACGCTATACACAAAGAACGGATCGATGCTCGTGCCCGAATAGTAAACCACAGGGTCTGCATACGGAACCGGGAACAAGTAATGCAAAACATCAATCGGCGGCGTCATGAACAGGCGCCTATCCATCTTCGCCTGGAACTGGCGAGCAAGCCTGTAACCGGCAGCCGTTTCGCCCATCTCGTAGAACAGTTTTCCGTATTCGTACAAGAAATCCATGCGCTTGAAGTTTTTCTTCTTGACTTCGTCATACAGCCTAAAAGCTTCTTCTTCAAAGCCAAACAAGAAAAGCTTCTTGATGCGTTCGTAACGTTCCTTACTGTACGAGGCATCAGGCTTCCCGAGCTTATTGACAGAGCGGATCCAATCCAACGTCGCCGCATGCGACATCGGCACGCCATGAGCATACGGGATTTTGCTTTCGGGTAACAGACGATTTTCCAAAAGCTTTGTGCGGCTGCGGTGTGCATAATACGAAAGCGGAAAATCCTTGATGCAATCGAGATACGCTTCACGGGCAAGCGAATCCTCGCCCATCTTCATATACGTATCACCGAGGAACATCCTCGAAGCACTACCGCTCCAAAGGAACGGATCCTTCGTTGCATCGCGGAAGTACGCAGCGGCTTCGACCCACATGCCACGCTTGAAGTAGCAATACCCAATGCGGAATCTCGCCCACTGACGTTTGAGATTGCTCTTGAATCGTTTGTGGATGAGTTTCTTGTAGCAGTCAATCGCCTTGTCATACATCAGCTTCTGTTCAAATTCAAAGCCGCGTAACCAGAGGTTATTAGCGTTTTCAGTGCTGAACTGGCTCACATCCTGCAAAAGCGAATCGTAAGTGTGGATTTCTTCGTCAAAGAGCCCAGCCGCTTCCTTGCGGTAAAGCTTGAGAATGGCCTGAATCCAGGAAGGACGAGCCTCCACATTTTCAATCAAGTTGCGGTACTGTTCAATCGCATCTTCGTTCCTGTTCAGCGAACGGAGCGCCGCCGCACGCTTTTCCCACAGCATAATGCGTGTGTTCAAATCAAGCGTGCTCTTTTTCAGGCGTGCATAAGCCGGGTCATCAAGCACCACCACCGAAGCAGGATTTTTCTGCGCCTGCTGCGCATCCAAAATCTGGATAGAATCGAGCAGGTCGATGCAGTTCTTCATTTCGTCCTTGGTGCAGGCAAGCTTGGCATAGGCCACTTTTTCGGCAAGCGATTCAGGCGTCCCCAGCACTTCCCTCAAGCGGCGCACAGAAGCATAAGCGGAATCCTTATACGATGTACGGCTCGTGAGGAGCTTCATGTACATGCGCTTTGCCTGTTTCAGCTGGTAAGAATCTTCCAAATATTGGGCGTAACGGTACTTCAGCGGATCCACATCGTCACCATCCGGATTTCCATTGAGGTAGACCATCAAGGAATCCGCACGGGCAACATCATTCAGCGAATAATCCGCCATCGTCGCTTCTATTCTCAGGCGGTCGGCCGCATCACGCCAAGCTCTATCGTTTTCCAGGCTCTTTTCGAGTCGGAGCGTTTCACGCATCTTGGCATACTTTTCCTGCTTGAAGTTAGCCTTCGCCATGCGGAGCACAACAGGTCCAAGCAATTCCGGTTCACGCTTGCGCAAGGAATTATAGGCAGCGTAGGCACTGTCCCACTGGCCACTGTAATAGAAATAGGCTGCGCGGGCAAAATCGCGATAATTCTGCGGAACTGAAATATCGTTCATTGTTTTCTTCGCACGGGCCGCACGAATAACCGCATCCTGGAACTGGTCCGGAGCAATCATTTCCTGTTCCGCAAACGGAGACTTGTAGGTGGAATATACAGAACCATCCACCTGAGCATACAAGGCGGCTGTGCACGCAAATAATAAAGAACAAAATAATTTCATCTGCAAACCAACAGTTTTTATTTTTCGACTTGTCCCACAAATCCAGATATACCAAGTTCCATGATGGTTTGTGCATACTTTTTATGCAAAAACTCATTTACACTCTCGGCATCATCCATTTGCAAGACTGTCAAAGCCGCATCACGAACATCTTCAAAGTTAATCGAGCGTATAATCTTCTTCGTCGTCATCACGCTCCACGGTGTCATAGAAAGCTCATCGACACCGAGCCCAACCAACAAAAGCACACTCATCGGGTCCGTACACATTTCACCGCAAACCGCCACAGGGATCCCTTCACGGTGCGCAGCCACCACAGTCTGGTAAATCATGCTGAGCACAGCCGGATGGTGCGGCTGGAACATGTCAGTAATAAGTTCGTTCGTACGGTCAACCGCAAGCGTAAACTGGATCAAGTCATTAGTACCCAAGCTAAAGAAATCGACTTCCTTAGCAAGCTTGTCCACAATCATCACTGCAGCAGGGACTTCGATCATCGAGCCAATTTTCACGACAGGGAGCTTATGCCCTTCATCTTCAAGCTGCTTGCGGGCTTTTGCAATGCACGCCTTTGCACGCCTGAGTTCCGTCATACTCGAAATCATCGGGAGCAAAATGCGCAAATTGCCCTTTGTATTTGCAAGCAACAAGGCTCGCAACTGCGTAATAAACACATCTTCGCGGTCCAGGCACACGCGGATAGAGCGCCAACCCATAAACGGGTTCGATTCATTCACCGCAGAAACCCCAGAAACAAGCTTGTCACCGCCCGCATCAAGCGTACGGATCACAACCGGGTGCGGCGCCATCTTTTCAAGGATATGCCTATAGGCGCTTTGCTGTTCCTTTTCGGTCGGAGCGCCTTTTCTAAAGAACAGGAATTCTGAACGGTAAAGACCTATACCGGTAGCGCCAAAGTCCGTGACCTTGTCCGCTTCCGTCGGAATTTCGATGTTCGCATGCAACACAATATACTTACCATCGCGAGTCATCGGTTCCAGCTGGCGCATCGTGAAAAGTTCACGGCGCTGGCGTTCGAACATTTCCTGGCGTTCATGGAACTTGCGGATATCGTCTTCATTCGGGTTGATGATGACCGTACCATCAGCACCGTCAACGATAATCGTATCACCACTCTTGACGAGGGCCGCCACATTCCTAAGGCCAGATACAGCCGGGATCTGCAACGCTCTAGACAAAATAGCGACATGGCTTGTACGGCCACCCGTATCCATCACGATAGCGTTAACTTGTCCGGGCTTCAAAGTCATCAAGAAGCTTGGAACAAACTCATGGGCCACCAGGATAACGCCATCTTCGTGAGACACGTCCTCCAATACCGGTCCGGAGTCATCCATCGCAGACATCAAGCGGTTATACAAGTCCCTGAGGTCTGCCGCCTTGTCACGCATGGCAGGCGAATCAATTTTTTCGAATTTTTCGATGTAGGCGCTAAATACAACATGCACCGCCCACTTCGCGTTCTTGTGCTTTTTCCTGATTTTGTCGAGAACTCCATTCACGAGCCCCGGATCCTGCAAGATCATCAGGTGCGTTGCAAAAATCAGGCTGTCCTTGATGCCAGCTCTGGATTCTGAAATTTCTTTAATCTGAGCGATTTCCTTGGAGGTCTTACTAATCGCCTTCAAGAACATCTGTTCTTCTGTAGCAAGCCTGCTCTCGGGGAGAGTCTCATCAACCACCGAAAATTCGCGGTTTGCAACAGGGAACACCGTCCCCATGGCAAAGCCCGGAGACGACGGAACACCAACGAGCTCTATCCTCTGGGACTTCGGCTCATTGGCGCTCTTGGCCACAAAATCAGCAGGGTTCTTCGTTGAAGTGGTCATCAAAAAGCTTTTCCAACTGCTGAACGACGAGCTCTTCATCCTCGCCATCGATTTCGAACTTGACTTCGGAACCCGCAGGGATGGCAAGCATCATCACATTAAGGATGCTCTTCGCATTGGCCTTCGAACCTTCAAACACGATGGACACATCACTTTTTGCCTGGCCCGTGATATCAACAATCATACCGGCCGGACGGGCGTGAATGCCCAGTTTGTTGGAAACAGTAAGTAACTTTGTAATCATCAATTCCTCAGAAGAAATCCACATTAATATCAAGACCATCCTGCAAGATAATCTTGAACAAGCTGTCCGCAGAGCGCACTGTTTTGACAAGGTCGTCGTGAAGCTGTCTGTCGTTCAGCAAAATCCCGACGGTATTGTCTTTCGAATCCATCTTGGACTGCACCTTTGCAATAAGTCCATCCAAATGCTTGGTCACGCCTTCAAGTTCGGAGATCAAGTGGTTTGCATTCCCCATGACCTTGTCCGTCCCGGCAAAAAGACCGTTGATCGGTTCCTTGACGCCATCAACAAGTTCGTTCACCTTGACCGTCACCTTGTTCAGGTTTGCAAGGCTCTTTTTGAGCTGCGGGTCGGTCGTTGACACAAGCGACATCAAGCGGTCTTCAAGATTTTCGGCCTTCACCAAAAGTGTCTTGAAACGGTCCTGGAATTCCGGGTTTGCTATCGTTCCGTTCAAGGCTGTCTTTACCGCTTCCAAGAGCACCTTCGTCGAATCGCAAACTTCACCGGCAAGGCCAAGCGCTTCGGCAATGCCCGCATCGAACTGGCCCGTGATGGTATCGCCCGGCACATAGTATTCTTCGGAATCACCGAGGATCATGCCAATCTGGCGTTCACCCATGATGCCGATGTTCTGTACTCGGATTTCGGAATCCTTCGGGATTTTCACGTTGGACTTGAGCCTGACCGTCACGACAACGCGGTGCCCAGAAAGCTCGATGGACTCCACACGGCCAAGCTTCACGCCATTGATTTTGACCGGATCATCCAAAACAAGCGTACTCACCTGCGTAAAGCGCAAGTGGTACACGTCGAAAGTTTCACGCAGATCCTTCTCGTTCAAAAAGAACATGCCAAATATCAAAATGAAAATGGCTAAAAGAACGACAAGTCCGACGGAAAAGTATAAAGCGGTATTCTTTTTCATTCTAAAAACAATCTAGCATATTTTGCGATTGGCATTGGCCGCATCTTGAAAAATAAGAGGATTATCCCTCCACCCTCACGATGGGGCTATTCGTCTCGATGCCGTTCACATGGCGATCCAGCCAGTCGAGCAACAAGGCGTCGCGTTCAGCCTGCGGCAAGGCAAACTTTTCACGGCCCTGCTTCTGCATAAACACGTCGAGGTACGTCATCAGTACGCCACCAGCAACAGAGACGTTCATCGATTCCGTAATGCCATACTGCGGGAGCTTAAATTCATAGTCCGCATGGGCGAGCGTATCCGGGTGGTTCCCGTGGAATTCACTGCCCAGGTAAAAAGCCATCGGCTGGCTCAAATCGAGGTCAAGCACAGAGTTCGTCGTATTCGTGCTGGCAACAGCAATCTTGTAACCCTTTTCGCGGAGCTTTTCCATGCAGAGCATGCGCTTCTTGTACAGATAAAGGCTCATCCACTTGTAGGATCCCTTCAAAATGGACTTGTTCACGCTGTAGGCGTTGTCTTCTTCAATGATGTGAACATCCTGGAGACCAAAGACTTCTGCAGTACGGATAACAGCGGAAATGTTATGCGGGTCAAACAGGTCTTCAAGCACCATGCAAAAGTGACGCGTACGACGGTTGACGACAGAGGTCAACAATTCGCGACGGCGTTCCGTGACACGTGCAAGTAAAGTTTCCAAATCCTTAGGTTCACTCATTTTCTAAATCCTTTTTAATAAAAGTATTTGCCTTAAATTCAGCAGGTTCAGCCGTTTTTTCTCTAGGTTCAGCAGGCCTTGCGACAGGCTTTGGCTTGCTAAGTTCTATATCCGAGCGATCTTTGCGTGCGGCATCGCCAAGTTTCCAGGAGCCACCCGCAACCACTTTGTCAAATTCAGCAATATGGCGCTTATTTTCAGGAGTCTGCAACTTGGCATTTTCCTTAAGCGGTTTTCTGTTTCCGCCATAGTACATCGACGCCGCTTTCTTGATATCGTTTACAACCTCGTCAATTTTGGAATTCACGACACTCTTGAAAACGCGCAGCTGCATAATGGAATTCAACACAGAATTGCCCGGAAACACAACTGCAGTAAGTTTGTACTTAAGCTTTCTCGGTGCCACCAAGTCCATATCCAGATAGGCAATCGCAGTGCCCTTAAGGGACCACTTCAAGATTTGAGCATATCCATACCCAAAGAACATGTTGCGAAGCATCGGCTTCGCCCCCGCACTGTCCTGCAACGCCCAGTAAAAGTCCCCCGAAAGTCCATCACCATTACCGCCCGAAAAATAGCGCCGGTCCATGCTATTATACTCTAGCGTATATTTCGATTTCAGATAAGCGTTAATCAAATCAGCCGTGAACGGCATATTGTCAAACAGGAACGTAATTTCATTGACTTCTAGCGGAAGTGTTCCCTCGCTTTCGTAAATGGCTCTATACTGGCGCCCCAGACGCATAAACACGTCCATCATCATCGGAGCCTTGAAGTCCGTCGAAAAACCGCGCTTGACAATTTCCTTGTACGGTCCACAGAACTCGTTATCGTACTCAATCTTAGGCCACGGCTTCATATCTATTTCGGAACAGGCTTCGTACTTGATATCAAGGCACTTATACATTCCCGAGCAGAACGAACGCATGTTATCGGCATTGTTCTTCGTCTTCATCAAAAGCTGCCGGCGGGAAACTTCTGACGAAGAAACACTCTTCGTTGCGTAAGACATCGACGTGCCCAAAGCGAGCATAAAGCCAATGCACACACTCAAAAAAGAGAATCGCAAACCCTTACACTGCATAAGCACCTCCCTTTAAGGTTTAACGGAACTCAAGACTGTCCAAAGGAATTACCGTGAACGGTTTCAGGGAATCGAACATGGCAACAGGACCGACAATCGAAATCGTCATCTTGCTCTTATCAAAATACTTAGCAATCATTGCCTGGACCTGTTCAGCGGTCACAGCATTGATCTCTGTCACATAATCTAAATAATGATTATCCGATTTGCCAAGTAATTCTCCCGTTGCAAAGATAGAAGCCGTTGAGGAGGGCGAATCAAAGAGGCTCGGCAAGCTTTCGACCAAGGACTTTTTCGCCTGGGAAAGTTCTTCAGGAGAAGGACCTTCTTTTGCGAGCTTTTCCACTTCTTCAAAGATGAGCTTCATGGCAAAGTCCACCGTTTCCACCTTCGTCTGGAGGGCAATTGTCGTCATAGCGGTATCGCGGTAATCGTTACCCACCGTGCTATAGACGCTATAGGCAAGGCCCTCGTCACTACGAACGCGGTTCATAAGTCTGGAACTAAAGCTACCACCGCCAAGGATAAAGCTAGCCACCGCCGTCGGGTAGTAATCCGGATGCGGGCGCTTCACGAACGGCTGGTTCATAGTAATATTCGCCTGCGTAATATCCTTGTCGACCACATAAACACCAGGCTTGCGGACAAAAGTAAGCGGAATCGGCTTCGGTTTTTCCGCAGTTGCGGCTTCGACCTTCCAATCGGCAAAGAACTTCTTGAGCGCAACCACTGCGGAATCCTTGTTGACATCGCCAGCGAGCGCAAAGACGATGCGCTTGGACGAGAAAACACCCTTCGCAAGGCGCTTCACATCGGCGGCGGTCACAGCCTTATATTCTGCCGCATTGGCATCCCAAAGTCTCGGGTTCGGAGCGTAGTTCACCTTGGCCTTGAGGGCAGAAAGCACCTTGGCTGGCGTTTCAAAACGGCGTTCATAGGCCGTAACATAGTTCGCCTTCACAATTTCAAGCTGAGTCCTGTCGAAAGACGGGTCCGTGAGCACTTTCTTTGCCAGTTCGAGCATCGACGGGAAGTCTTTCGAGAGGCAATTGATATCAAAAGCCGAGAGGAACGTACCAACGCTCGTCGAAATCGAAGCGCTTACGAATTCCAGAGAATCTTCGAGCACATGCGGTGAAATTCCACCACCAGAACCACGACGGATCATGGAACCCACCATTTCAAAAGCAGCTTCATCCTTGAGGACCTGCGGCAAATGGCTTTCTTCAAAATAGACTGAGAAATCCACTAGCGGAAGCGTACTGTCACTTACGATAAAGCCCGTAATGCCATCGGCGATTTGCACACGGAAATCCTTCGGGTACGGAGCCACGTACTTGTATTCCGGGAAATCAATCTTGCTATAATGCTCGGGCAAATTGCTCGGTTGCACAAAAGAACTGGAACTTTCCGCAGCAACAGCATACATGTCCGGCACATGTTTGACATGAGATGTCTTTTTAGGCATCATGGAACAGGACGTCAACACCACTAAAGCCGCAATTGCAGCGGCAGGAATCATATAAATCGTTTTCATCGAGTAGAAAATAGTAAACTAATCGGGAACATTCCAAAATAGACCATCTATTTTAAGGTTTATCTATCCCCTTTCCGTAAATAGACATATATTAATACTTGAGCCTTCCTAGTGGCCACAACACGCGAGAAAGCCTACCTCCGGCTTCCGCACAGTTCTCCAGTCGAGACACAAGCCCCACCAGGAAGGCTTCTTCAATCCCTCCTATGAAAAAGACCCGACGCGAGCGCGCCGGGCCTTTTTTCATTCCATGTCATTCCCGCCACCTTTGTCATCCCGGACCCCGTTCCGGGAGGGAATCCCCTTCTTGTAAAAAATGCCCGCATGAATGCGGGCAAGACATATCTAATAGCTAATGACCATTGACCAAAGACTAACTGAATCTTCCGTTGAGCTGCTTGCGGCGACGGCCGCGTTCCGAAATAACAGCCTCGATCAAGAACAGGAGGGCAGCAAGTCCAAGGAAAATCTGGTAACGGTCCTGGTAATTTTCCATGCGGTCACTGCTTTGGTCCTTCTTTTCGAGCGAAGCAATTTCAGTCAAGACTTTTTGCAACTGGAACTCGCCCGGGCTTGCATAGAAGTAGAGCGCACCCGTCACACTAGCAATCTCCTGAAGCGTCCCTTCTTCGAGGCGGGTCGTCACGATGTTGCCTTGCATGTCCTTCTTGTAGACACTACTGCCATTCTTGCTTTTGAGCGGTATAGGAACGCCTTCGCGGGAACCAATACCAATCGTATAAATTTTGATGCCGAGTTCAGCAGCTTCCTTCGCCGCATTCACGGCCGCGGCTTCGAGCTCTTCGCCATCACTCATGAGAATCATCACGGAATGCTGGTTTGCGCCACCGGAGTTTTTGAACAAAGTCATGCCCTTACGGATAGCGTTTTCCAAGTTCGTACCCGGCATGAGCCATCCCGGATTCAGTTCACGGAGCACCATCTGCACCGTACCGTAATCAAGCGTCAGGGGAACCATCACCTGCGCTTCGCCACTGAACGCAACAAGGCCAACGCGGTCGCCGGTCAGCGATTCCAGAAACGCCGAAATTTCGTGACGGCTGCGGACCAAGCGGTTCGGTTTCACATCTTCGGCAAGCATCGAAAGCGAGATATCCTGCAACAGCACAAGGTCCTGACCACGGCGTTCCACATGTTCCATCTTGCGACCCCACTGCGGGCGGGCAAGAGCAACAAACAAGAATGCAATGGCAAGGAGCAACAGCAAAACTTTAGTCAGGCGCCTCCACGGCGAAACGCTCGTCGAAAGCTTCGAAAGCATGGGGAGCGATACAAAACGGGCTGCGAGCTTTTTACGGCGATGGTACGCATATACAAACAGAAGGGCAAATAAGGGCAGAGTAAAAAGGCCCCACAAAAAATTCGGTTCGGCAAATCTCATTATCTACTCCGATAAAACATCTTGCATCAACAAGCACCAAGAATATACAAAAGTGCAAAGGAAAAAGTTAAATATCGGTCATTAGTTATTAGTCTTTAATCAGGTGCCTACGGTGCAATTCTAAAAACGATCGACCATTGACCAACAACCATTGACTAAGTTCAAAATTCTTTTTCATAAAGTCTTCATACGAAAAGCTTTCAAATAATTATATTTCAATTCAAGGTCCAGGTTGCGAGAATGTCTTACCCAAGTCTAATAGAAATCAATATCATTTGCATAGCGGTTCTACTCATTACACTGCTACAATTCAAGGATAGTATTCTTAGGCACCTCGAAGAACGCATTCTCGGTTTTACCATTATCGATACCATCATCTATATCGTGTTAAGCACGATTACCAAGATGCTGTACTCGGTCCACATGCAAAGCGACCTGTACTCCAGCAACCAGAAAATTTGCGTCATTTACGCCGTTCTTTACGCACTGAGCTTGAGCTCTTCGCTTTTACTTGCGCAATTGTGGTTCTCATTCATTTTTCTCCGCATCCGCAAGAGCGTCTATACTTACAAGCACCTGTTCCCGCTGTTCTCGACGCCGAGCATTATCGGCATTTTCATTTGCATCGGCATTAGCATCTACGGGTTCACGAACGACTGCCATACGACTTCGCTACAGTTCAGAAGGCTCATGCCATTCCTCATCGGGCTGAACTTCATATACATTCTCGCGACAATGGTTCTTGGCATCCAACATGCGATTGCACAAAAGAATTCCACGAACCGCAAGGAAGCATTTTACCTATCCTTTATCGCCCTCGTGCCAAGCGGAAGCTGCATCCTACAGTATTTCATCCCGGATGTTCCTCTCACCGACCCAATTTTTGCACTAACCCTTTTGCACGTCTACGTCACACTCCTGAAGAACAGAATCACATCGGACCCGCTCACTGGAGTAAACAACAAGATCCGCCTGATTGATTACCTCCAGTACATCACACAGCACCAGGATTCAGGCAAAAGACTTTTTATCCTCGTCATGGAAGTGGACTTTTTCAAGGAGATTGTCCGTAACTTCGGCTACGAAATGTCTGACCGCGTGATCGCAGACTTAGCATCGTTCTTCAAGCGCCAGTGCAGAGGGCAAAACGCATTCCTCGCTAGGACTGGCGAAAAACAGTTTGTCATAGTCATGGAACGCGACGAAGTGTCTGAAATCGAAGCATTCTGCCAAAAACTCGTGCGCGAATGCGACCGCGATAGCATGCAGTCCGACATGATGACCACGTGGAAGATTTCGTTTAGCCTGCATTACGCCGAAATCTCGAACATTTCCACAAGCAATATTTCGCAAATCTTCGCCGAAGCCAAGAAGAACTGCTACAAGCCAGAAACTCCGGCACCGAGAGAGTAAATTAGACGAGAGACGAGAGACGAAAGGCGAAAGAAAAATACAACACAGCTTCGCCACTACCCACTCTCGTCTGTAGGACCTCAGGTCCGTTCTCTCGTCTATATAATCACGGGATTCTCACGAATCTTGTGTTCGCAAGGATAAGTTCGAGCAGAATGAGAAGCGCACCGACCAAAAGCCACGGGTAGAATTTTTCGGCATAGCGGGCGTAAGCAATAGTCTCAATCTCAGTCTTTTCGAGTTCATCGATTTCAGAGTAAATCTTTTCGAGTTCAGCCTTGTTTTCGGCACGGTAGAAACGACCACCGGTCTTTGAAGCAATCGCCTTGAGCACGTCTTCGTCAATACCTTCTTCAGGCGTAATATCGCGTTCGCCCCAGGATATTTCACCCGTCCACGGGTTCTGCTGGAACGCAAGAATCTTGCCATTCTTTTTGCCTACGCCAACCGTATAGACCTTCACGCCCAGGGACTTCGCCACTTCGGCAGCGCGCACTGGCGGAACGACACTCGCATTGTCGCGGCCATCAGTCAAGAGAATCACCACGCGAGACTTGGCATCGGACATTTTGAGTCGAGCAAGCGCGTTCATCAAGCCGTCGCCAATAGCGGTCCTGTTATTCACAAGCGTATCACGAGCAAGGTCGTCGCTAGCCTTCAAGATTTCAAGCAGTGAACCGTAATCCATCGTGAGCGGACACTGCGTAAACGAGCGAGCGCCAAATGCCGAAAGGCCTATGCGGTCGCTATGGCGCTTGCCAATGAATTCGGCAATCACGTCCTGAGCGTAACCAAGACGGCTATACTTCCAGTATTCGCCCTTTTTCAAAATGCGTTCTGCATTCATCACGCCAAGCTTTGCCTGTTCGGTACGGGTAAGCATGTCGAGCGTGCCCATAGAGCCCGAAACGTCAAGCGCAAGCATGATATCGACACCATCGGTCGAAGTGTATTCGACTTCCATCGCGTTCTGCGGACGTGCAAGCGCCACCACAAAGCAAACAAGGGCAGCCAAGCGAAGAGCCGGGACAATATGCCTAAACTTCACACGACGGCTCGGCACCGCCTTCTTTGCAAGCGCGAGCGCAGGGAACTTGATTGTACTCTTACGGCGCTGTTGGCGGTAAACATAAAGCGCAATCAACAGCGGTACGAACAATAACAGCCAAAAGGCTTCGGGATTTTGAAAATGAAGGGTTCCAATATCCATTTCAGCTCCAAAATAACGAAAACGGTAAATTACACGCAAGAATATACAATTTAGTGGCTGAAGAAACATGCTTTTCACATTCAGAAAAACGAAATTTTTCCAAAAGCCCTGTTTTTACGTGAATTTTTAATCAAATTCAACTTTTTTCACGTATTTTCACAATGTTGTATGTAACACATTCTCTATTATTCCAACGATTACATTCTTTTAAAAATCTTTTTAGCCCCAAACAGGTTTTTTGTACCCCAAAAAACAGGAAAAAGCCTCCCGAACAGACTTTTTTTAAGCACGGCCATTTACGTTGTCATTAATTTTACGTGAAAAAATCACAAGCAAGCATCATTTTCACGTAAAAAACGGCAAAATTTTAAAATTGGCCTTTCAAATCCAAATTCTACAAGAGCATGAGCCCGTCAACGCCGAGCACGGTAAGGCAAGAGACCGCAGCGACGGTCACAAGGCCTCCACCGAGGAGCGAAGCAACCACAGCAGCAAGGAGTGCGCAGGCGCCCGTCAAACGACTATCCGTCGCAAAGAAGATCGCAGGCACGGTCATTGCACTGAGCACCGTGTACGGCACGTAAGCGAGGAACGAGCTCCAGAAAACGCTCTTGAGCTTCTTGCGCAGCAAAATGAACGGCACAGCACGCAAGAACAACGTCACGCCTGCCATCACAAGCAAATAAATCAGGTAAGTCTGCATATCGATATTCATTTGGCCACCTCGTCATCTGCATTGACATTTTCCATCGGGAAGAGCCACGCCGCAATAAAGGATGCCACGAGTGCGCAAATGATAATTGCAAAACCGACAGACACGCCGCTCAGCGGCGGAAAAAACTTGAACGCGCAGCTAAGCGCCACAGCAATAACGACCGCAAAAACCGTCGGGCCATGCACCTTCATCTGCGGCACGACAATTGCAACAAACATGCCATAAAGCGCAACGCCAAGGGCATTCGTCACCATCGCCGGGAGAATTTCACCGCAAATGGCACCAACCATCGTCCCGAGCGACCAGCCAATGTAAGGGAGCGTCGAAAGCCCGAGGAAGTATATCGGCGTCACGCGCTTCTGCGACATGGCCACAGCAAAAATTTCGTCCGTGATACCCGTCGCGAGCAAAAGGCGCTTTACCGTACCAAAATCAGGAGAAACCTTCTGCGACAGGGAAATCGCCATCAGCGAATAGCGGAGATTGATAAAGAACGTCGCAAGCGCCATCTCGATAAATGTGCCGGCGGCATCCGCCATGATCTGGAGACCCGCAAACTGGCCTGCCGAGGTCAAGTTCGTCATGGATATAAGCGTCACAAGCGGCCACGAAAATATCTTCGAACCAGCAATACCAAAAGAAAACGAGACGGCAAAGTAGCCAAGCCCAATCGGGGAACCGTCCTTTAAGCCCTTCAAATAACTCATGGGCGCAAAGATAGCATTTTTAAGAGACTTTGGGACGATTTATGCAAATATTTAAATACATGCGAAAATTGTAGGAAATAAGCAATTGGCGGAGCTTTAATCTTAGCGCTCAGTTTTTTAGTCAGGGCATAAAAAAGCCCGCAGCGTTAAGCCACGGGTTAAACATTCACGAATGTCGAGCAATTAGTTTTCGCCGTTGCTCATTTCGATCGTTTCACGGTCCATCGTGTGCTGCAAGTATTCCTTGAAGTCACGGTCGATGTTCACACCGTCGAAGTCGATGTCGTCGTTTTCCAACACGAACACGGCACTCGGGTTATCGAGCCAGCCCACAATGTCCACGTCTTCCAACTTCATGGACTTGTCGCCAGCCTTCTGGGCAACGTATTCAACCTTGGACTTCGGAACCCAGCCCTGACCGCAGGCGCCCTTCACGAGGACTTCGGTATCACCTTCTTTCAACACGGTCATTTCGTCATTGAAGCTAGCCGTGCAAACAACGGAGCCACCATCTTTTTCTTTGGTGAGTTCCACATCGCCCAGCTTGGACTTAACCTTCTTGGCTGCAAAGGAAGAGGCAACCAACAAAGCGAAGGCGACAAACATAATTTTTTTCATCATTTTCATAGCGAATCCTCAAAACAAGGGAAATATTCAACAATGCAATACGAATATACCTTTTATTTTGCCAATCCGTTGCATTTTCTTTTAAATTTTTACGCAATGAAGAAGATTTTTTCAATTACCGCCATTATCCTCGTTCTAACTGCTGTTTTTGCGTATTTCCACGTAAATCAACGGTTAAGCGCCGTTTCACTCAACGAAAATACCGTCATTTTGGAGATTCCAAAGGGCAGTTCCCCGACAAAAGTTTTACAAATTTTACACGAAAAAGGAGTCTGGACAGACGACCTGGCGTTCAATTTATGGTGTAAATTGAACAAACCGGCCCTCAAGGCTGGGTGGTACGAGGTTCCCGCCCATCAGACGCTCGATGAACTCGCCGAACTGTTCGAAAGCGGCAAAAATGCAGTCCGCAAGGTGACCATCCCCGAAGGTCGAGCCTCCTGGGAAATCCCCGCCTACCTCCAAAAAAGCTTCCCGAACCTCGACACGGCCCGTTGGAACAAACTAGTCCAGGACCCGAAGTTCGCCCGCTCGCTCGGCATCGAAGGGAACTCCCTCGAAGGCTATCTGCTGCCGGACACGTACCCGTTCGCCATCAATTCCGATGAGGAATCCATACTGCGACAGATGGTCGCCGCCAATTTCAAGGTTCGCGACGAAATGAAGCAGCGTAAAGGTTCCAAGTGGGAAACTCTTGGCAACTGGCACCGCGTGCTGACTCTTGCAAGCGTGGTCGAAGAAGAAACCGGCATTCCCGACGAACGTCCGCTCATCGCAGGTGTATTCCACAACAGACTCAAAATTGGCATGCCGCTTGGGGCAGACCCGACGGTGCGGTTCATTTTCAAAAACTTGACCGGCCCGATCTACAAGAGCCAGTTGAATAGCGACAGCCCTTACAACACCCGCAAATTCCCGGGACTTATGCCGGGACCGATTTCAAACCCGGGACGCAAGGCTATTGAAGCCACGCTCTTCCCGGACAAGACCGAAGCGCTTTACTTTGTTGCAAAAGACGATGGTTCGCACACGCATTTCTTTAGTACGAACCTCGCCGATCACAACAAGTACAAAGATATCGCCGCCAAGAATCGCGGCGAGAAAAAGTAGCGGCGGAGCCGCAGTGGTTGGTGGTTAGTGGTTAGTAGGCAGTAGGAAGTATTTAGTTTGGCGGCGAAGCCGCGAATAATTAAAACCAAACCCCTAATCCCTATTACCTAAACACCTCTCTAGTCTCTCGTCTATAGTCCGCTTTAGCGGACGTTCTTTCGTCTAAAAAAGATTGTAATCGCCGATACGGATAAAGTATCGATATTCCTTAAAGCGTTTAATATCGCTAAAGGTTTCCGTATCGACTATGCGATTTAACCCAGCATAAATCGAGAAAGAACGATATTTATAGCGAAGCGCTGGTTCAAAGACAAACTTGTTTGAATTCAGCTTTGCTGTCGCCTTATCCTCGAAATCGTGGATATACGCAAACGAGATCCACGCTCCCAAGCCATAGCGGTGTACACCGCCATTCAAGCGCAGCATCGCATAGCCATGTGTTGCAAGCTCTGGATCAAGCCAATCCTCGGACCAAGGCGTTGCCGCAGCATGTAAGCGATAACGGTCTTCCATAGCCGTATTGTCAAAGTTCTTCGGGAACCTGAAATGTCCATCGCGGTAAGCGTCAAAACCCAACGCACCACCAATCGTCACCGAGGAATTCGGCGTCGGAGTGTAGGAGAATTTACCATCGAGAGTATAAATGCCGTAAATCGGACCTCTCTGGTGCAAACCGTAGCCAATCAAATTCAGACCCACAGACGCGTTTGCTGCAACACCATTTGATGCAAACCAAGGTTTTTCATCGCCATTCACAAAAGAATAGCGAACCGTTTGCATCATGGGATCCGTTTCATAATTGCTACTCGTATTGACATATTCCTCATCAAAGAAATCAACTTCTGGGATAGCACTTGGAGCCAGTTCAAATTCACGGTTGCCAAACAGGAACTTGACCTCGACAGACTGCATATCGTCAATCGCATACCTTGCCGACAAGAACAGGTCATTGCGCTTTTCGTATTCAAAGCGGTTTTCGCTAGGAATGTAATCGTTTTCAAAAGATTTCAAAAAGCGGAGTTTCATCAAGTCATAACCAAAGCTGAAATTCCAGCGATGGCTTATCAAATTCGAGACATCAAGTCGAGGGCAAAAGCCGTAAGACGAGGTGCCATAAAAGCCTGCGAGCTTGAAAGAGATTTCCATTTGGTTCACATAATTGAGCGTCAATTCGCCATAGGCATTTGCGCCATTCACGTTAGAACCAAAACCACCCGCAGCCACATCCAACGTCGGATGCACCCCCACATCAATTACAAGCCCGCCATCGGGCTGCATATTGAAAGAGACCGTATCGTACGGGACTTTAGATGCAATGGCATAAGCAAAATTTCTTGGAGCATCAAAGCCTGTATCTTTAGGATTCCAGTACGAAAGTACCGACGAATGAAGCTCCGCCGAAAGGCTATCAAAAACAGGATTAAAAGCAAACCACGCTTCAGATTTCTGCTTTTCGGTATATTCCCTGCGGCCATCCACCATCGGGATAATATCGCGCAAGCTGTGCTCCACAGCCGAGAATCCCGCCTGAATCATGGACTTGCGAGACGTATCTCGAATAGAATGAGACCTTACAAAAATTCCTTGGTCGAGCAATTTTGCCAAGACATTTTTCTTGAGCGTGCGCATTTCGGCATTTCCATCAAGTTCATAACGGAGCGGATCCGAAACGACGATCAAGGATGCTTCTTGTGGATTTTTAGCCTGCGGGAACGCCAGATACGGACAAAGTTCTCCAGACTTTTCGTTACCTGCAATCGGGAGCGAAGCGACGATATCGGCGTATGTCGGATTTTCAATAATGCTATCGCAAGTCAGGAGCGTAAAGGGAATACGGTAAGTACCACGTTGGCGGTAAAGCGATTCTTCAAAGCGAAGGCGCGAAAGCGAACGTTCAATAGAGGCGGTATCAGGGACAAGCGCATGCATGCTGCGATAGACATTGCCCGCCGAATCAGCATAGAACGAGAAACGCTGACGAATTGACGGGATTCCATCCGTCGAAAGCGGAATACCAAAACCATTGTGTTCTGTTTTTTCATGAATGGTATTGATACCGACAAATTCAACAATCGAGGGATCCATCATCAAACGCTGGATATCATCAATCGAGACGCCTAGCGACCAAAGCGCACCCATCCAGGCGCCCCACGAAGTGGCGACAATGGAATCCACAGGAATCTTGTATTCTTCCAAAGCGTACAAGGCGCCCAAATGGAACCACGGCGAACGCTCGCCACCACCGAGATAAAGCACAGACTTGGTCTTCTTGGCCTGTAGCGAATCAGGGACAAGCTGCATAGCGCTCAAAAGCGTTTCATCTGCGGAATGTGCCGCCTCTACAGGCGCCACGTAAACAGAGGCGATCGCCGCCGTCAAAAGGAGCGTTTTTTTAAGCCAGCCGAGCGGGGTTGGAAACATACCGACCTGCCTCTGCGGCTGTCACATAGTTAGAGCGAACAAGTTCTGCCAAGCAATCATCCATCAAAAGCATGCCTTCGGAAGCGGAGGACGCCATCACGGACGGAAGTTTAAACTGTTCGCCGCTGCGAATGTAAGCAGCCACGTTTTGCGTGTTAAAAAGGATTTCCCAAGCAGAAACGGCTCCACCGCCTTCTGTTGCTGCGGGCAAAAGTCTTTGCACGACAACAGCCTTGAGAGCTGCCGCAAGCATCGTACGGACTAGGTCTCGATTTTCGGGAGTTGCCGCTGAGAGAAGAGCATCGACAACGCCAACGGCGTTACCTGCCGTCACATTCATGACCACCAAGGCGCCCGATTCTGCGGCACGTAAAATGGAAATCAACGACGAGCCGTCAAAATCGCCAAGCCAGAAAAGATCTGTTCCGCTGCGAAGGCCCTGTTCCAGTTTTTCGGAGGTCGAGCCGACCGTATTCACAAGCTTTAAGCTTTCGCCGGTCTTCACGGGTACTTCATGGCCTTCATCCAAATCGCAGAACCGCAAAATGCCAGAACTGCACAAGGCTGAAACGTACGATGTTGCCGTTATCGTTTTTCCGGAGCAGGCAGGCCCTGCAAAAATCACGAGACCAGAACTGAGACCGAGCAGGTTATCGAGCGATGCAGGCGCACCAAGCGACGTAAATTCCGGGCATTCAGCCATGAGCGGGCGGAAAATCGCCGCATTGCCATGCGCTTCGCGGAAGTACTTTACGCGCCACTTGGTGTTCACCCAAGGGCCCCCGACAAACGTTCCTGACTCGCCATCGAGCGCACCTAAAAATTCAAGCAGAGAACCAAACGGGAGTGATGAAGATTCGGGGACCGCACACACACGGCCTGCAAAGCGCACCGCCGAAGGAGCGCCTTCAGTCACAATCAATTCGCTCGCCCCGATGTTCAAGGCGTATTCCAAAAGAGATTCAATTTCTGATGCCATGATGAACCTCGCTAAACCTTGCGGTAAGACGCAAAACGGCGGCTGTCGTTTGCACGTTTCCAGGCTTCATTGCCTTCGATGTAACCGGATTCTACGCACATCTGCAAAGAATCGTCGAGCGTAATGCCTTGGTCTTTCTGATTGCTAATCGCAGAGAGGATCTGCGACACATCGCACTTGCGGATCATGCCCGCAATCGTCGACGTGACCTTCATCGCTTCTGTCGCCAGCACAAGACCCTGGTTTTGCACTGCAGGAATCAAGTGCTGCACGATGACGCCCTTGAGCTGATCGGCAAGCGAGCACGCAAAGGCGCTGCGATTCTCGCTCGGCACGGACATGAGGAGGCGCGAAAGAAGCGCGTTGATGTTATTGCCGCTCGCGACAGCAAACACGAGAGCACCCGCGTTCGAAGCCTGCATGAGCAGGGAAAGCTCTTCCATCGTTTCGAGATGGTCAAAGAGAATCACGTCGGCGCCGGTGCGGATGGCAAGTTCGATGCCTGCGGCACCGGAGCGCACATGCAAGCCTACTTCGCGCTGGGCGATGGAGCCGTTCGGATTCTGGAGCAAGCGTTCAATCGGCTTTTCGACCGTCTGGATGAACACCTGACGATTCGCGGCGATGCATTCGGCAAAGGCGGTCATCGTCGTGGAGCGGCCGCTCGACGACGGGCCCGCAATGAGCACAAGCCCGCTATTGAGCGTCGCAAACTGCATGCTGAATTCGGGCAAGTAAAGATTCTCGAGTGCTGCCGATTCCATCGGAATGATGCGGATGGAAATGCTCGGCGTGACATCGTTCCACGTCACGGAAATGCGGGCGCGACCCACACCGGGGAGTGCAAAAGTCTTACTGAAATTGCGACCGACCACAATCTTGTAGCCATCCGCAAAGCCTTCGGTGGCTTCGGACAGGCGGTCCATCAAATGCGTTTTTTCGAGCACCTTTTCGGATGCGATAAAGAGCGTGCCGGACTGGCGCATGGTAATCTGGCAGTCGGCATAAAGGTAAACATCCGTGACGTTAAACTTGCGCGCGTAAGCGATGATTTTTGCAAGCGGTGTAATCGGGTGCAAAACATCAGGAGCTTCGACAGCTTCGCCTTCGCCGGTAGCAACGGCGAACTGCGACGGAAGTTCTTCGGTCGCAGTTTCTTCGGCGGGCGTTTCGCTTTCGACCGGAACCTGTACGCTCGCCATGCTCGTAGTTTCGAGGCCTTCGACCTTCTCGATGACGACCGTCGAAGAAGAGGCTTCACCGTAAAGGCTGCTGTTGCCTTCAATCTTTATGGCAGGTTCTTCCGCCGGCTTGGGAGCAGGCGCGGCAGAAACAGCGGGAGCGGCAGGAGCAGGCTGCACAGAGGGCGCAGAATGCGCCGGGGACGAGGGCTGTGCAGGCGTTGATGCGGAATGCGCCGAGGCTGTAGCAGGCGCAGATGAAGCTGTGCGCGCAGAAGCTGAGGGCTTTTCAGCAGGCTTTGCGTTCTTCGCTTCGAGGTTCTTCACAAACGCAAGAACCTTATCGTACATGGACTGTTTCAAGATTCCCGCACGAACAAGAACCTGACCGATATCCATCGAGTCGGAGATTTCGCCCCAGTGGGCCTTGACCTGATCCTCGGACACAACCTTGTTGTGCACAAGAACCTTTGCCATGTACTGATTTCTCATAAGAAATCCCTCCGACTAAACCACCAACTAGCGATGGCCAAAAACACACCGATATAACCGAGTGCATACACACTGTTCCAGAACACATACATGTCCGGGAGTGCCACACCATGCACCACATAGTTCGTCACGTTAAAGCGATAAAGTCCAGGGAATACGGCGTGAATCACGACAGCAGCCTTTTCAAGAATGGCTGAAGACGTTCCCTGCAGTTCGCCCATGCGGCTTGCGAACTTGACCTGTTCCAAGAGCTGGTCGCTCAAGTGACCCGCAAAGTAAACACCAAGCGTAAAGAGAGCCGAGAGCACCGTGCTACTGAAGCTGCTGAACAGGAGTGCGACCGCAATCACGACCGCCATCTCGCAGAAAATGAGGTAGATTGCCGTCAGGAGGCTCACCGTCGGGCTAGAATTTGTAACCCACAGAATTGCATAGTAGATTCCCGTGAGGAGCACGAGATGCACCGCGACAACCGCCAAAAGCCCAAAGTACTTGCCCACGATAAACGCGGCACGGCTAATGGGCTTTGACAAAAGCGTAAGAACCGTACGGCGCTGGATTTCCTTTTGCACAAGGCTAATGCCCACGAAGATGGAAATCAAAAGGCCCGAAAGGCTCATCACCGAAAGCGTCGTGGACTTGATGACGTAGGCGCGGTCAAACACCGACCACTCGCCAAGCACAATGCTAAAAAGCGTAAGTGCAATCGCCAAAAAGCCAATGTTATAAAGAATCTTATCGCGAATGGATTCGCGGAATGTATTGAGAGCAATAATGCCGATATGCTTAAGCGTCTGCACGGGCAATTTCCTCCGTCAAAATATCTTCGAGACTCGGACGCTTGTGGTCCATCTTTTCTACGGCAATCCCGTTCGAGAGGCAGAAGCCGAGCAAACGGTCGCGGGCGACATCGTCGGCGCAGATGTATTCTTGCGGGTGACCCGTTGCAGAAACACCGCGAGGCAAGTCCGCTTCCAAAATCGCTTGGCGCGTCCGCACATGATATTCCACACCGCAGGATTCCGTGATTTCATCGACGGTCCCTTCGCGCACGATCTTGCCATCGACAATCATCGCCACGCGGTGGCTGATGCTTTCCACGTCGCTCAATAAATGGCTCGAATAGAAAATCGTCACGCCATCGCGATTGAGCTGCTGGATAGCCTCGCGCACGTCGCGGCGACCCATCGGGTCCAGGCCACTCATCGGTTCGTCGAGAATCAAAAGTTTCGGCTTGCCAAGAATCGCCTGCGCAATCCCCACACGCTGCATCATGCCCTTGGAATACGAACGCAAGCGGCGGTCGATCCAGTCCTTGTTCGCATGCAAAAGTTCAAGCGCCCAGCCAATGCGGGATTCGAGTTCCGCACCCTTGAGGCCCACGAGCTTTCCGTAAAAACGCAAAAGTTCACGACCCGAGAGATAATCGTAAAAATACGGCTGTTCCGGAGAATAACCAATGTACTGGCGACTCTTCACATCGCGCGGGCTGATGCCATTTACAAGCACCTTGCCCGAATCAAAATTCAAAAGTCCCGTCAGAACCTTGATCGTGGTGGACTTGCCCGCCCCGTTAGGTCCAATAAATCCATACACCTTGCCTGCTTCGACATTGAAGCTCACATCCTTGAGCGCAAGCTTCGGCTTCATCGTAAAGCCACTGCGATACGTCTTGTGCAGGTGCTCAATTTCAATCATCAAATCACTCATACACGCAATCACTTGTTAGAATTTTCTTCGGTTGCAGCACTGTTTTCAGCACTGCTAGAATCATCGCCTTCGTTAGAATCGCCGAGGCCTGCCGCCTTGTAGGATTCCTCGATTTCACGACGGCGACGGTCCGCCTTTTCCTTTTTGTTGATGAAAAAGTAAATGACGGCACCGACCAAATACACGACAATGCCCGAATAGAAAATCGGGTTGATAGACTTGCCCTCGAGACCGGGGAAAACGTCCAAAATAATCTCGTGGCCAAAAAGCGAAAGCAGCACCAAGATAAAACCGAGCGCCCTCAGCACATGAGTGACAATCACAATTTTTTGCATCGTAAACCTCTAAACGATGCCGTACGACCAGCACGGCATTCACATTTTGAATATATGTATTTATAGATAAAAAAGGCGAGCTAAATCGCGAATATCGTGCGATTTTAAGCGAAATACACGCAAAAAAGGCCTTGCGGCGGGATGCCGCAGGGCCTTCTTGTTATGATTCAGCTAAGAGGATTGATTAGGGAGGTGCCTGCTCGGGGCAGGCATGACAAATTTTAGCGCTATTTTACTTTCACGCAGCGGACGGAGGCAGCGATGGTCTTGTTGTAATGTTCGTACGTTACTTTGTCCTGCACGCGGACCATCACAGCGCGGGATTCGTCGAATGCATCAGCAGTCCAGAAGCTTGCACTCACGTTTTCGTCGGCAAACTTGCCATCGTAATAGCGGAAGCCATCCTTGCCGATGTTGAGCGCCTTGAGGTCAGCCTTTTCAAAGTCAGCCTGTTTCGGGAGTTCCCAGCCTGTGGGGCATGCGTCATTGGCGGATTTCCAATCGTAGAGGCGGCCATACTTTTTGCAGTTGTCGAGGTTATTGCCGTAGCAGTAACTGGAATCAAAATTCAGAAGGTTGGCGTTTTCAGCCATCCACACGCGGCCACCCGTTTCGACAGTGGAATAGGTCTGGCCTTGGCATTTGAGCGTCTTGGCGGATTCATCGTAATGGCAGTTTTCAACTTTTTCGCATGCAGTAAATGCAATTGCGGTTACAAAAAGAGCCAATACGGCAACGAACTTGAACTTCATATGTTCAATCTCCTTAAGATTGTTTTTTTTGAATTTTTCAAGAGCTCTTTTTTACGGCTCCAAATTTAGATGGAATTAGCCCTTTTGACTAATACTTTCTTTCAATAAGATTCATAATTAAAAATTATGAATTAGGGTTTTTCTATAAGGAGCTACCCCTTTACATGTATTGCGGCGGCGAATTCTTTGAGAAGTGCAGGATCGTTGACTTTTTCCCAGAGGGTGCCGGTAACAATGATCTGGGCGCCGGCGGCAACGCGGACGGCTGCAGTCTGCGGGTCCTTGATGCCACCACCGGTGATAATCGTCATTTCGGTCGCCTTGCGGGTGTAGGCGATGTGTTCGACCGGCACAGGTTCTTCTGCACCGCTACCCGCTTCGAGGTAAACATAACGCATGCCCATGAGTTCTGCGGCGATGGAATTCACCATACTGAGCTTAGGCTTGTTTGCAGGCACAGGCATCGTGCCGCTGATATATTCGACTGTTGTGCGCTTACCGCTATTGATGAGCTGGTAGGCCGTCGGGATTGCTTCCATGTTGAGCGCACGCACGAGGGCGCCACCGCGCACCTGTTCGTCAATGAGGTAGTTCGGATTGCGACCACTCACGAGCGTCATGAAAAGCATGGCATCAAAGCCTGGAACCACCTGAGAAGCGCCACCCGGGAAAAGAATCACCGGCAAGTCGACAGCAGCCTTGAGGGCTGCGACCTGCTTCGGGAGCGTGAAATTGCCGAGGTAAGAACCGCCGACCAAAAGCAAGTCCGCACCGTTTTCAGCCGCCATCGAGCCAGCCTTGACAAAGGCGGCCTCGTCCGATGTATCCGGATCCAAGAGCACCGCAAAAAGTGCACCGCGCTTTTCGATATCAGCATTCAAACGGAGTTCAGTCTTACCAGGTTTCATAACAATTCCTTTTCACACATAATGCGCTAGATAGAGTAAAGATACAATATTTCTTCAAGGAGATTCCCGCTCGGAGGCGGGAATGACAAGAAGAAATGTGCAAGGAGGTTCCCAGTCATCCCCGTCAAGCGAGGACAGGCGCGAGGACAGGCGCCGGGAATGACGATACAAAAGCGAGTGCGTATGCCGATCCTGAAATAAATCCGGGGTGACTATTCAAAAAGGAGACAGACCGAAGTCCGCCTCCCCCTTTTCCTCCTTTCTTTTATAAAGGCCAGCAGCATAGCCATTTTGCAGGCAACCAGCCCGCTGAATTTAGAGTAATTCATGTTTCCTCCTAACCCTTGTTATCCACGCTCTTTTTCGTCATCGGGAAAAATTGCACATTCAGACGGTAAACCTCGTCCGTATCGTCTTCCCTTGTCGCAATCGCAATAATCCTCTTGCGGAACTCTGCGATTTCTTGAACAATATCTTCATATGCCTTGCGCGTAATGCCAAGCGTAAGCCCCGAGAAATGGCGTTCATCTTGCGGCACGCCTTCAATAGCGTCAAGCGCAAACTCGCCCATCTTGCGATGCATCCCGCGGACTGCCAAAGGCGTCACATCCATCGGGCCGGTCGTTACAGATTTTTCAGTTTGGACATAATTGCCGTTTTCGTCTTTTTGCAGCAAGTTCGCTTTGATTAAAAAGCTCAGCGATTCGCTGACTTCGGCGGCGGAGATATCTGGGCGGCAAGCTTTAGCAAGTGCAAGCGGTTTTGCGCCCGGCATGGCCGGCGCAAGTTCACGAAGCACCGGATTTTTCCAGCTATCGAAATAACGGAAGGAATTGCCTCCAAGAATCCGCACCTTGTGGATATCGGCGATTGCAAGCATTTTGTTGAATATGGACTTTTTCTCTTCGTCCGTTTTGGCATGGTCGAACTTGACCATTTCGCAAAAATAATCCTGCTCGTAACCAGCAAGATGCATGGCTTGCGCCACGCGCAGCGCAGCCGCATCACTCAAGTTGAGCTTGCCTTCGCTTGCATACTTCAGATGAACTAGCGAAGAGAACCCCGCCGCACGCGTGAACTCCTGCCAAGTAAACGCGGATTTCGCCTTTTTCTCGGCGTAGTAATCCGCAATGTACTGGTGATAGTCCGTGTACTCTAGTACATCCTTCACAGTTTCCTCCAAACAAAACAACCTCTTGACCCGAAGACCCGTGTTGTTTCCAATTTGAAATATTGGCCAACAAAATTTAAAAAGTCAATAGTTTAATGATAAAAAAATGTTGTTTTTGTTAAAATTTAACGATTTTGTAAAATTTTAAAAATTTCAAATAAATCTATGTTACTGATAAAATAATTCATTTTTTATAAAACGAGATGGTGATCCCGCAACAAGTGCGGGATGACAGGGCAAAACGAGATGGCGATCCCGCAACAAGTGCGGGATGACAGGGCAAAAAAAAAAGGCGGGGCAAGCCCCGCCTTCCCTTTCCTCCTAACAAATAATTTTATTGCGTTTTAAACGGTTTAGTTTTTGATGCAGCGGACGTAAACATCCCTATAAAGATCATCAAATCCTATATTCCCGTAATAATACTCAGACGATGAGCCAGTAGAGAATTTACCTGAAACGTAGAAGACATAAGCAAATTGACGAGCGTCATTTACATCAGGAACAGACGCAAATCCCGGAGCAACCTTTTTATAATTCATCCTTAATTCAGGAATTTCGCCATCTACAAAATCCATAACCGTTAAATCCATATGCCCAAAGCCGCTTCCACCCGCGTCACCAAGGATGGCTCCCTGCTTGGATACATTTTCAGCCAAAATTTCCCAATCTTCTTTATTGGGGATACGCCATCCATCCGGGCATACACCTTGATGAGCCACGCGCTCCGATTGTCTAGTAAACGCAGAATTGTCTACTCTGCACCTTTCATATTTAAAACGGCAGTATTCAAACTCTGCACTATCGCTTCTATCAGCGGACAAGCAGGAACTCTCCACAGCCACGGTATCCCAAATATCCGTTTCTTCACCGCTTTCGTCATCATACTCAACATCACGCAGCAAGGCAGAAGTCAGGTTAAGGTCAGACAACCCAAGATTCATAGCCGCATGCCACATATAATAACGACCATATATTTCACAAGAGGGATCGATTTTATCGCACTTAGTCGCCCCAAGCAAGTTGCTTTTCAGCGCGCTATCAACACCCGTAGACGTTGTATCTACATAGTTAAGATTTTGAGCCATCCACGTCTGCGTAACACCGTCCCAGTTATACGTGACAGTCTTGTACGTTTTACCGTCACGATCATCGACCATTGTTCCTCTTTCGAAATCAACCTTTTTCCACCCCTGCACCCATTTATTCGAACGACAGACAATCGAAGCCGACGACACGAACAACCCAAACGAAGCGTCTTCACTACGATCCATAACACTATGCGTTTCATTTTCACGAGATTCCGTACATTGCCCGTAACCCTTCTCATGGGCAAAATAGGCAATCTCATATTCCAGCGACTTAAGCGTATTCAAATAGAGTTTTTCCGCGGATGATCCCAAGGCGGCAACAGCGGCAGGCGATACGCCATAAAAGAAATCCATATCTTCACTAAGTCCAACTTCAAAAGGAGAACCCCTGCGCATTGTGCGGAAAATCATACGCAATACATAGGACAATTCCCCATTCACGCTCTTTGGACTTTCGAAATCTCCAAAATCCTCATAGATTCCATAACCTTCCAGAATTTCCGATTCCGCTTTTTTGCTAGCCGCGGCAAAGTCCATCCCTTCATCAACGTATTTCTTCACAATAGAAATCTTCATATAAGTTAACGAATTAACGCTAATCTCTTTATACTTTCGCAAGTCGACAACAGCTCCCAAAGGAACCGGATACTTTGTAGTATCTGTAATTCCGCAACTGGACGGCAACGCAGCACCATAAGCGCCGAGCGAATCATAATTGCACGGGACTTCGTACGACATAGGATAAGCAGAAGAGCTCCACAGCCCTCGTCTCCAGCCTTCATAGGCCGTGCAGGAATCCTTGATTTCAATCAAAACGTACGGACTACTCAGCGAAAGTTCCCCAAACGTAAATTGTCCATCATCGTTGTAAACCGTATCCACAAAAGTGCGCCCCGTAGCCACAAGAGTCAAGGAATCCAATTCATAAACGACTACAGGCGTTCCGTTTTTAGCAAACGAAGAACCTTTAACATTTTGAGAATCACCAGCCATTCCACTTTCATCCGAACGCATTTTCAGCAATTGGGGATAAACATTGCCTCCCTGACCAGCCAAGGAGTACACGCACGTTTCTTCTTCAGTACCACCAGCAACATCATTATCAGAGCAAGCCGCCAAAAGGAGCGCCATCAGCGCAGCCAAAGTAATTTTGTTGAAATTCATGATATCCTCCTAACCTTTTTTATTTAAATGTTTATTCGTCATCGGAAAGAACTGCACATTCAAGCGATACACTTCTTCCGTTGTATCATCTTCTCTTGCGATTGCAACGATGCGTTTGCGGCACTCGGCAATTTCCTGAACGATTTTTTCGTAGGCTTTGCGCGTGATGCCAAGTGTAAGGCCCGAAAAATGGCGTTCATCCTGAGATACGCCTTCGATAGCTTCGAGCGCGAATTCGCCCATTTGCCGATGGAGCGAACGAACCGCTACCGGTGTCGCCTGCAGGGGACCCGTCGTCACGGATTTTTCGGTTTGCACGTAATTTCCGTCTTTGCCCTTTTGCAATAAATTCGCCTTAACCAAAAAGCTTAGCGACTCCGTCACTTCGGCGGCGGTGATATCTGGGCGGCAAGCTTTTGCAAGAGCAAGAGGCTTTGCGCCCGGCATCGAAGGCGCCAGCTCGCGGAGCACCGGATTTTTCCAGTCTTCGAAAAAGCGGTAAGAATCAGCCTCTATGATTTTTACCTTATGCGCATCAGCAATTGCAAGCATCTTGTTGAAGAAAATCTTTTTTTCTTCATCAGTCTTAGCGTGGTCAAAGCGGACCATTTCACAGAAATAATCCCGCTCGTATTCTACAAGGGACATCGCAGAAGTAACGCGAAGCGCAGCCTCTTCGCTCAAGTTGAAGCGACCTTCGCTCACGTATTTAAGGTAGACCGGCGAAGAAAAGCCCGCCTTCTCGGCGAACATTTGCCAGGTAAACGCGGACTTGGCTTTTTTATCGGCGTAATAGTCCGCAATGTACTGCCGATAGCTAGTGTATTCTAGCACATCTTTCATTGTTCCTCCTCACAAAACGGCTTCATCATATCACGCTCGGTAAAAAGCGGCGAGCCGTTTCATAGTTCAAATATACCATCAGTTTTCAGAAAAGTCAATAGTTTTTACAATATAAAATCTAATTTTTTATCAAAATTTAGCATTTTATGAAAATTTTATCAAAAAATCAATCATTTTTCACAATATAAAACGGTCTAGTAAAAAAACGAGACGGTGATCCCGGCACAAGGCCGGGATGACAGGGCAAAAAAAAAGGAACCCACCGGCGTAGCCGGTGGTTCTTCATATGCGGGCCCTGCCCTAGGATACTAGCCACGCGTCACGTCGCGTAACACGATCTGCCACTT